>JAIPFF010000043.1 GCA_021736785.1 Thiohalocapsa sp.
CCCGACCGAGCGCAGCGAGCACGGGCATGGCCGCGGAGGGACCGCGGCGCGAGCGGTGGTAGCGGTTGATGCTGCCCCATCCGCCCACGCCGAGGCGCTGCGAAGCAGGGCCTGTCCGACGCCGAGATCCCCGCCGACGCTCGCCGGCGGCATGGCGTGCCGGTGTTCAGGCGCGCGATGCTGCCGCCGTGCCGTTCTCTCCGCCCACGCCGAGGCGCTGCGCAGCAGGGCCTGTCCCACGCCGACATCCGCACCGACGCTCGCCGGCCGCATGGCGTGCCGTTGTCCAGGCACGCGATGCTGCCGCCGTGCCGTTCTCTCCGACCACGCCGAGGCGCTGCGCAGCAGGGCCGATCTTCCCGGCGTTCGGACAACGCCGACGCTTGCCGGCCGCATGGCGTGCCGGTGTTCAGGCGCGCGATGCTGCCGCGGTACCGCCCTCTCCGCCCACGCCGAGGCGCTGCGCAGCAGGGCCGATCTTCCCGAGCGCTCGAACAACGCCACCGGTGGCGGGCGGCAGGACGCGCCGCTGTTCAGGCGCGTGCTGCTGCCCGGGCGCCGACCGCTCGGCCTGCGCTGCGGCGCCCGCGTTCCGGCGCCGTCGCTCGCGGATGGAACGCGGTCGGTCGCCCCGGTGGCGGCAGCATCGCTCGGCCGGCGCCGTCGCGGGCAGTGTGGCGATGCCCTCACCGCCCGCGCCGGCCCGGTCGTTCCGTCCGAATCCGGCTCAGCCAAGTCGAGACGTACCGATCATGAATCGGCGGCACAGCAGCAGCCTGAGCAGGAGCACGACGCGCAGCAGCAGCGGAAAGCGGAACAGCAGCAGGAAGCAGTGCAGCAGGATGCACGGCAGCAGGCGCAGCAAGTAGCGCAAGGGCAGCAGGCGTCAGCGCAGGGGTCGGTCGAGCAGCCGCAGCAGCCGGCCACGTCGCCGGTACCGGTCAAGCCGCCGACGCGAGCGGCAGCGCCGCGGCGCCGCGAAGCGGGGCCGCTCTTCGAGCACCGTCCGGACAACACCGTCGGTTGCGGGCAACATGGCGCGCCGCTGTTTGGCGCGCGATGTTGCCCCTGCGCCGACGTCGCAAGCCCGCCTGGGCGGCCCGAGCGATCCGGTCGAGGTGTGCCCCCGGTTCGGGGGCAGCGACGGTCAGGCGCCGAGGCAGTTCAGCGCGGAGCGAAGGGCGAGCGGCACCGGGACGTTGGCGCCGTCGACGTCTTCGCCCTGCTCCAGACGCAGGCGATCGCGCGCGAGTGCGACCCAGTCGAGCGCGGCCGCCGGGGACAAGGCGCCGGCTTGCGCCGCGTCGGATCTGTGCTCCATTTGCGCGGCGAGCCATTCCGGGCGATCAGGCAGTGGATCGGGCTCGCCGAGGTTGTCGAGCGCCGCCAGGGCGTCGGCGGGCTTGCCGGCCTCGTACAGCTCCAGCGCGCGGGAAATGGCAACAATCGATCGGGCTACGGATGTCATCGAAACCTCCAGTGCATCGCAGAGCGGCCGATCCGCCCTGTTGCCGTTCGACATCGCGCGGGGCCCGGCCGGGTCCGGGTGGAGCGGCCCCGGTGCCCGTTCGAGCGCAGCGAGTTACGGGCACCAAGGCCGTCTACCTTGACGCGGCCGGGTGCGCGATACGCTGGGAGAAACAGGGCCGAGCGGATTCATCGGGTCCGGCGATGCGCCGATTGTGCCACGGATCGGCGCCGACGACCGACGCGAGAGGCAGCGGCGCGGCGCCGCGAAGCGGGGCCGCTCTTCGAGCACCGTCCGGACAACGCCGTCGGTCGCGGGCAACATGGCGCGCCGTTGTTTGGCGCGCGATGTTGCCCCTGCGCCCACCTCTCAAGCCCGGTCGCCGCCGACCGCGCATGCCGCCGGTGCTGGCGGCGATCGGCGCATCCCTGCGCCGGCGGCTTCAGTAGCCGATTGCCGCGACGAGCTCTTCCATGTCGCGGCTGTCGTCGTCTT
The DNA here is from genome assembly GCA_021736785.1 of Thiohalocapsa sp. GTDB lineage: Bacteria > Pseudomonadota > Gammaproteobacteria > Chromatiales > Chromatiaceae > Thiohalocapsa. The sequence continues at coordinate 1,964 of JAIPFF010000043.1, forward strand.
CGATGACCGGTGCCGGCCAGGGATCCGCGCCCTCCAGCCGATCCTGCAGCGCCAGTGCTTCGTCCAGCGGCATCCAATCGCCGAGGGCTTCGCCGGTGATTTCGTTGATGACCCGGTACTTGCTCATTGGGATCTCCTTCCTCTGCCGGGACGGCCCATCCGCCCCGTCGCCCTCTTTCCACCGGGCGAGGCTCCGCGGGCTCAAGGGAGGGGCCCCGTCCGTTTGTCGGCTCGCACTGGCTCGGTCGGCGGCGGTCGGGCGGCAGGGTCTCGCGCGAGCCGACAAGCGGATGGGGAGGTGCCCTTGAACCCGTGGAGTGCCCGGTAGACTTTCAGGGCAACGGGGAGGTGGGCTTACGTTGGCCGTCTGCGCCGAGCCGTCATACCGCGCCGGTGTTGCTGCGCCCGCAGGGCGCAGCGGGCGCAAAGGGCGAAGCGGGGCCGAAGCCCCGGCGGTCAGTCGTTGTCGGGGCGGCAATCGGGGCAGCCTTCGAAGGTGTCCTCGATGAGCGCGCCGCAGTCGTTGCAGAACCACTCGGTATCGGCGAAGGCCTCGCCGCGGTCGGCGGGGTCGATCAGGTAGCGGGTCATGCGCTTGGTGGATTCCAGGAAGAACGGCTCGGCGGTGAGGTCGTCGATGTTCATGATGTCGCCTCGGGCGTCGGGCGGGGCGCGGCGGCCCCGCGGTGGATCAGTACTCTTCGGGCCGCAGGATCGTCGTCGCCGAGCGATCGGCTTCGGTGATCACCCACAGGCGCCCGCGGGGCAGATCGTAGGCGCTGAGCAGGCGCCCGCCGTCGACCAGGGCCTGCTCGTTGGCGGCCAGGTCGTCGGCATCGAGATCGCCCCAGTCGCAGAGGGCGTGGCGCAGGAGCAGGGTCATCGCCTGCACGCCGTTGTCGAGCAGGATTTCAAGCGCGGCGGGCGTGGCGACGCAGCAGCCGAGACGAAACAGTCGATTCATGGTGCACCTCGTGTGCGGTTGCGCAGAGCGGCCCGTCCGCCCCGCTGTCCTCCATCCGCGCGTGGGTCCCGGACCGGTCCAGGTGGAGGACGCCCGTCGGCGCTCGGCCCCGTGGTGTGGGGCCTTAGCGCCGCGTGGCGGCACGACCTGGAGGGGGCCGGGTGCGCGCTACGCTGGGAGGACACAGGGCGGAGGGCAGTCGCGCCGGGAGCGCGACACCGCCGCGGCGCGGGCAGGGAGCCCGGCGCCGCGCTGCCGAGCCCACGTTGTCGCGGGTCGGTCGGCAGGCAGGCGCCGGGCGCGGCAGCCGTGCGCGGCAGCATCGCGCAGGCGGCGCCGTCGCGAGTGTCGTGCGGTCGGCGTGCGATCGGCGGAGGCGTGGTCAGCCCGTCGGGGCCAGCGCGTGCGGCAGGTCGGGCAGCGTCACGGCAGCAGCAAGAACAGCAGCAGCAGGATGCACGGCAGCAGGCAGCTCGGTCGGCGGTGTCGGTGGCGGGAGGAGTGCCGGCGGTCGGGCGGTCGTGGTCAGCGCCGCCGGGTTGCTCGGGTGCGGCGCGTCAGGCGGGGCAGCGGCGGGCGATCAGGTCGAGGGCGGCGGTGCCGGACGCGTCGAGGCGACGGTCGAGGGCCGCGTCACGGTAGCAGCGGCGCCAGCCGCTGCCGCCGGCGCGCGCAGCGCGCGCTCCCGCCCCCCTTGAGGGGGGTTGGGGGGTGATGAGCATCGGTCGTGGCCTGGCGCACCCCTTGCCGGGCCTTTGCTGGCGGCAACAACCTGCGATCAACCGGCGCCGCGAGCAGAGGACCGTGTTGCAAGGGGTGTGACAGGGCACGCTCCAAGCGCCGAGGGTCGGTCCCTGGCACGGAGCGCAGTGCCGGAGCGCCGCACCGGCGAGCGCGTCGTTTGCGCTGGCCGGTGCGAGTGCGGAGGCGCGCGCGGGGTTGCGGACTCTACGGGCACTCCGGCGGTTCGATCGCCACACCTGGCGGGAGCCGGCCGCAGCAGGCTTGCACCGCACGCTCCAAGGCATCGCGGTATCGCTCTTGCGCCTCCGCAATTCGCTCGTCGATCGCATCGAGAGCGCGCTCCGCCCGTTCGGCTTCCTGTGTGTGATAAGCGGCCAGTGATCCTGTCACGAGCGCAGCCAAGAGCAATGCTACTGCGACGATGGCCAGTATGAGGTTGAACGGCCACGGCGCGTTCGCCGAGATGATCGCGACGACAAAGAATGCCAGCGCCAGCACTGCAGTCGCCGCATTGTAGGCAGTCATTTGGGTCTGATGATCGAGCATATCGGCACGAATCGCTGTTCGTTCTTCGCAAAGGTCTTCGATCTCGGCGATGATGCCCGCCAAGCCGGCGCTGCCGTGCGCGCACGGGCTATCGCCGTCCTCCCACGTCGTGGAGGGCTCGGAGCAAGGGTTCTCTTCGGGATCAACGGGCAGGATCGCCCGAATGTCGAATGGCTCATGGCTCGTGAAGGAAGCCGGATCGTCGGCATCGCCCGGACCTTCAGCGCCGCATTCGGCGGAATGCGCTACAACCGGGAAACGCTCCAACGGTACCGAGATCACGTCGGTCGTGTACAGGGGCGGACACTCCAGCGCTCCGGCCGCGAGCGAAGCGCCGAGATTGTCGTCCACTCGATAGCGAGCGAGCCCGGCGCCTGTTTCGTCGACGAAAGTGACACGAATGTCCGCGGAGCCCTCGCCGCGGGCCACTTCGTGGAAGACGATTGCGCCCCAGACCGATGCCGATAGGAAAGAAAGGACGACGCCGGCAACCAGAACAAGCGACTTCTTCACAGCTTCCTCCCGAGTACTGCAAGGGAGTGCCCTGGTGGTGTGCCGTTTTCGGCTGTTCAGCCCCTAGCGAATCGGTCACGCCGAACGGAGCACTCGTCCATGAAAGGTGCGCATCGATTCGACAGCACACCGCACATTCCCGGCTGTGGTCCGAGCGAATGTTCTCGGTATTTGAGTAACAGGATAGCGGCTGCAGACGCAGATGGTGCGCGTCCCGCGGATCTCGCTTGCGCTCAGCGCGATCCCGAGAGCGCATCCACCCGGTCGCGGTAAAGATCGCGGCGTTCTTCGCGGATCTCGTCGAGCTTGCGGTAGGTCCAGTCGCGGCGGCTATCGGTCACGTTCTTGCGCAGGATGTCGCGCATCGACTCCTCGCGGCTGTCGAGCTGCTCGAGCCGGCGATCGATCTTCTGCAGGTCGGCGCGGACGGCTTCGGGGGCGCGCATCGGGGTGCGTGCGACTCCCGTCGAGCGCGGCGGCTCGCGGTAACGCAGCGCATCCATCCGGCGGGTCTGCTCGATGACGGAGTTGCGGGTCCCGCGCGGGTCCGGCGAGGTGAAGTTGCGCTGCCCCTCGGCCTTGTAGCCGGGCACAAACTCGCGGCGCGTGTGCTCGGGGCAGGCCACGTCGGAGAAGTAGATCTTCCCGTCCTCGTCGACGCACTTGAGGATACCGGCGGTCGAATGGACTGCGGCAATCATGCAGAGCGCGGCGGTCAGAATGGGGATATGGGGTGTCATGAAAGGCCTCCTTGTCGATGTGCGCATCCGGCCGGCGGAGGCCGGCACGAACGCGGCGACTGTCGGTCGCGTCACTGCGCCTCGTACCACCCGCAGCGGTTGACCCGCTGCAGGCAGTCGATGAGCTCTCGCCGATCGCCGAGCCGGCGGTAGATCGCGTCCCACAGTGCTTCGGTGGGCCGGGCGCCCGGACATTTCGCCCCCCAGTCGGCCCAGGCGGCGCCGAAGCCGCCGAGCCAGATACGCTGCGCGTGCGCGTCGTCGAGCGGCGGGAAGAATCGCGGGTCGGTGGTGTCGGTGCGGAAAACCGCTTCTCCGGCTTCGAACCAGTCGAGACCGGGCATCGCTTCGCCAAAGCCGCAGTAGGCCATCTGCGGTACCTCGGGCAGGTTGTCGTCCGGGCGAGGATACGTCGTGTGGATTGCCATTCGGTGACCGGGTAGTGACGTGGTTGAAAGGCCGGCGGGGCTGTGGAATGCCCCGGCCGGCGGAACCGAGAGCGGACGGGTCAGGCGCCGGCCATGCGAATCGAGGTGATCGTCGGGCCCTCGCCGTCGCCGGCCTGCTCGATGCGGCATTGCGGGCAGGGGTGGTCGGCCGCGGCGAGGATGTCGCTCGGCTTGCGGACGAAGCGCATCCCGTGATCGCTGCATTCGAACTCCGCCGGTCGCCCGATCGACTCCCAGGTGTCGACGCGCAGCCGGATCGATGGCCAGCAAGCGGCGATGCGCCGTTGGATGCCGCGGGCCTCGATGAGGTGGCGCAGTTCTCGATACTCGGCCTCGATCTGCTCCGGGCTCGTTTGCGCGCCGCCGTGCTCCAAGGCGCTGTCTTCGGCGGCGATCAGCTGCGCGAGCTGCAGCAGGCGTGTGCGGCCGCGGTGGCTCAGCACTTGGTAGCGCAGCATCAACGCCCTGCCCTCGTCGTCGGGCTCCAGGTCGTCTTCGACGCACAGCAAGTGTGCGGCGGATACCTTGCCGAGCGCCGCGGCGAGGATGCGCGCGGATTCTATCGGCATGCGGCGAATGCCCTGTTCGTAGTTGCTGATCCGGGATTTGGTCAAGCGACCGCCGGTCAGGCGCGCGAGCCCGGCGAGGCTGAGGCTGCGACCGCTGCGCGCCGCGCGGAGGCGGTCTCCGATCTGCCGGCTCAGAAGGTTGGCTGCTGTGTGCTCGGTCATCGTGATATACCCTTTATGTGTGCATGTGTATCGTACACGAAGGATTACATTTTGAGTCACCGTGTCCGACAGAATGTTGTCGACAGCCGCCGAATCGGGGAATTCCCTATGCCCGTTGCCGTTGACAACAGACCGGACGAGTTTCCGCCGCAGAGGTTCAGCCTGGTCGGGTTCTGCGATTGCTGCGGACACTCGGGCGCGATCGACCGCTCGCTGATCCCGGCCGGCGTCAGCGTGCAGGCGTTACCGGGGCGGTTGCGTTGCTCTCGGTGCGGGGCGCGGGAGACGTCGATGCGGATCGTCTACACCGGGGCCGGCGGGTTTCGGCATTCGGGGGCGACGGTGGTTGCGGGTCTGGGGGATGGGGGTTGATGCGGCGGGATGGGTCGGTGCGGGATGGGTGTCGGTGCCGGGTCGGTGGATCGGTCGGTGGATCGGTGGATCGGTGGATCGGTGGATCGGTGGGTCGGTGGGTCGGTGGATCGGTGGGTCGGTGGATCGGTGGGTCGGAATCGGAACGGAAACCGGAATGGTTCGTGTGTGGTTATTTTTTGTTGGTGGAATACCTGTAGGTGAGGGATTTTGTCAGTTCGGCGTCGGCTTGGCTTTCTCGTCGGCCGCTACGGCCTCTCGAGTGGTCTCGCGGTTTCGGCGCTCCAGGGCCGCCTGGTGCTCGATGGCTCCGCGGAGGCCGGCGTAACCATTGTCGGTCTCGGACGCTTGGAGGCCGATGACTTCCGCCAGACTGATCTTCTTCTTGTCGCCCCTGTCGGCGTCGAGTACCGATTTTCGAAGCACGTAGAAGGTCCACTGGCTCAGGTCCAGCGGATTGAGCTCGGACTTGTTTTCGGGCTGAAGCACGGCGAACACATACACGTCCGCATGGCGCTGCTTGACCCCGATGTAAGCGCCTGCCTCGTGATCCCAGTGTTTCGTGCGAGGAACCCGGAACGAGAGCTGCGACTTCGCTTTCTGGCCCCAGCTCTGCCAAGGCGACGCGGACTTCACCTCGATTTTGATCCCGCGCGGTGTGGTCACGTCGACAGTGTCCCACTCGACTCGCGCCTGCATATCCGCACCCATCGCCCTCGCGACCAAGAACTCCGCGACCAAGCCGCGCATCGTGTTGTCGGTCAACGAGGACCCTGACCAGCGCCAAAAGTCCGCCAGCGCCAAGCCTCCGGCGGCGTCCCCCAGGAAAGGCTCCGATCCGTCTCGCAATGCGCTACGGGCAAGCGCAGGATGCGTTACCTCGTGCACGGCCAAGTTCTCCTCCTCGCGACGCCTAGACCCGCCGCCCTACTCCTTCCCCACCGGCCGCACCGTCGCGGCCAGCCCCTGCGGATCATCCACGTTGACCGCGACCGGCGCGATCCACTTGACCTTGCGCCCGACCCGACGCTCGCCGACCCGATAGGTGTGCCAATGCGCGCGGCGGATGTGCGGTCGCGGTCGCGAACGCTCGCCGCCTGAACCGGTATCTTCGCCGGCGTCCGCGGCAGCCTCGCCCGTCTGCGCGCGGCGCAGCGCCGCACCGAGCCGCTCGCCGATCGGCCAGGCCGTGATCCGCTTGGCCGGAAACCAGCGCTCGCCGCGCTTGGTGCGCTTCGGGCTCGGGTTGCGCGGCCGGCGCACTCCGTCGCCGATCTCGGCGTTCTCCGCACAAAGGTAGAGGACCAGCGCCACCAGCGGCGCGACATCGGTCACATGCCGTGTCGACGAGAACTGCGGGACGTTGCCGCCGGTCAAGCCCAGCGCCTGGACCTGCCGGCGTGCGCTCTCGGCGACGCGATCGAGGGCGTCGGCGATGCTGCCCTCGCCCAGGATCAGCGGGACCGGCAGCAAGCCGTTTTGCGGGTCCAATGCCTCCTCCGGGGTCCGCGCCACATCGAGCAGCAAGCGCAGCTCGTTCGGTGCCTCGTCGATCTCCCAGTCGAGATGCGCCCAGAACCCGTGCAGCGTGCGCCCGCCGAAGGTCCGCCCCGGCGTCTCGACGTAGACACACCACTCCGGCAGCCGGTAGAGCAACTCGCCCGGCAGCTCGCCCGCGAGCGGCGTCTCCGCCACCGCGGCGGCGACGTCGGGATCGAAGCGGTAGATGCCCTGCGTCACCCGCCAGGCCGCCATCGCGCCCAAGATGCCCACATGCGAGAGCCGATCCGGCGGCAGGATCTCGGCGCCCTCGCCGACGATCGCGTGCGCCGCCTGCAGCGGCAGGAAGCACCAGTCGGGCCAGTCCGGGAAGTCGCGCACGCGCATCGTGCGGATGCGGTCGACGTCCGGCCAGTTGCGCGCGTAGGTGCGGGCGACCGCGGCGAGGATCTGGCGGGGGCGGGGTTCGGGGGTCGACGACATCAACTCTGCTCCAAACCACCCAACGCGATCCCGACCCGCTCGCGCACCAGCCCCTCGAACGCCGCCCACTGCGCATCATCCAGCCCCGCGGCCATGCCGAGGCGGCGCAGGTTCGCGCGTAGGTCGGCGACGCTGCCGATGTAGATCGCATGCTCGATGCCGTCGGCGCCGACGGGCAGCGCGATGACGTGACCGTCCGGGGTAACCGACAGCGCGGAGATCGCCGGCTCGGTCAGCGCCTCGCCCAGCAGGAAGCCCATGACGGCGCCGAGCTGCGGCGTCATTTTGGGGAAGCGCGAGGGATGGAGTTTGGTGCGGAGGGCGTCGGTCATGCGGGCACCGTGCGGGCGGGACGGGTCGGCATCGCGATCAGCCGTTCGATGGGCGCAGCTTAACCGCCGCGTCCAGCGCATCCGCGCCCGGATTGCCGTGCTCCAGCCAGTCGAAGTCGAATACCCCGATCTGCGCCTTCGCCAGGTCGGAGGCGGCAGCGCCGGTGAATCCGGAACCGGGCAGGCCGGTCTTCTGCTGCACGACGATGACCGTCAGCGGCGGCAGGCCGCGAACCAGGCAGTACGACTGAATCGGCTCCAGCCAGGCACCGAGCGCCGCGGTCGGACAGCCGATCAGCTTAGCGATGTGCCCGTAGGTGAGCACCTGGCGGTTGCGGGCTGCCCAGGCGAGGACAGCCCAGATTTGGGCGGCGCGGTCGGATCTTGTCACTGACTGTCTCTCCTTGTCCAAGCGTCGGGCTTTGCACGGCCCAGGGTTCTCGACATCGGTACCGCGGCGGCGCGTCAGTCCGCCGGCATTGCCACCACCCAGATCCTCTTCAACGGCAGCTCGGTCTTGATCTCCTCGTCGAGCTTGTCGTAGACAGAGAGGACCTGTCCGATCAGATCGTCCTGGTCCCAGAGCCGCACGCGGAAGAACTGGGTCGCCTCCTCCTTGTCGATGCTCGATTTGAATCCGCCCCATGAGACGAGCAGCCCATGGCTCGCCTGCACGTTCTGCATGACGCCGATGAGCTGGTCGAGGGTCGGTCGATCGAGCGGCGAATCGCCGGACTTGACTTGAACGCAGACGCGGGGCTCGCCGAAGCCCATCGGCGACGGTGCCGCCAGAATGTCGATCCCCTTATCGGGACCCTCCGGGCTAAGGTAAGTCGTGTAGCCCTGCGCGCGGAGGACCGCATCCACCAGCCGCTCGAGCCCATGCCCTTTGAACCGGGAGATGACGAGCTTCGCGATCTGGTCCCGAGCAGCCTGGACTAGGTCTTCCAGGCCGTCACCAACGTCCGCCTGTTCTTCGGTGTCTGACATGTTCGACGAAGGCGCCGGTACTGCTTTCCAGTCCGCTTTCGCCATAGCACGGATGCGCTTCTCCGCATCGTTGCGCTTGATCCGGCAAACGGTCAGGAAGGCCCCGAGCGAGTACAAAATATCCTGATCGAAGTTGGTGCGCGGAATGTCCTGAGCGATCCACGTGACGTCGCGATAGTGGTGGAAAGGGTCTTCCGCACCGGGGACGAATACGTAGTCGCTCTTCACCTCGCCGACGTGAATCGCGGGCTTGAACTTGCTGGGCAGGATGACCCAGTCGCCGACGTCGATCGCCTTGGCGAACGCCCAGATTTGCCCCGTGTAGTTGCTGATCTGCGGCTTTGAGGAGTCTGGATACGCGTGTTCCAGTACGACTTTCAGGTCCGCCTTTTGCTTAATCTCCGCCAGATTGACCGCAAGGTCTTCCCAGGTCAGATACACCCTACTTTCTGAAAGGTACTTTTTCTCGTACTCGCCGTGCGATCCCGCGCGCACCAACCAAATCGCCATCACTCCCCCCAGACCAAAGCCCTTAAGGTTGTGCTGCATCAACGGACGCGGAGTCTGTGATGCACTGCAAGCCTCAACAAGTGCACGAAGCGCTATTATCACCCACGGTGATAACACGATTCAGCTATGGATGCGAAAACCGCAGCGTCTTCGTTCGCTTCGAACGCCAACGCGGCCCAGCGCCGGGCCATCGAGCACGGCGACGGGCCCCTTCTGATCATTGCCGATGTTCGCACTCTCTGCCCGCCGGAACGGGCGGCGCCGATCTATACTTAGGAGTAGCGTCCCCAGTGGCGCACCATTCACGCGGGATGCGCCAAGTCGTCCCCAACGACCAAGTCTGCAGGGTTATTTTGACCCACCGTAGAACTTGAATAACGTGGACGGCGCTCCGCTGGAAAATAATAGCAGTCGCTCTCGAGCGCGACTCGATGCGACGTATAGGAGGTGCGCTTCACGATAAAGCAACTCTTCCCTCTCTGCCTCATCTCCCGCAGAGTCCAGCATCGCCTTGAGCGGCAATAGTCCCGCCGAGCAACCCACAAGGATCACGAATCTGAATTCAAGCCCTTTGGCTCTGTGCATTGTTCCACACAATATTACGTCGGCAGGCCATTCACCATCGTCCGAGAGATCCCGGTACTCGAGTCCTTGTTCTATCACAGCTCTGCGGGCCACGGCGTCCAGGTATTGTTCGGTTCGGGCGAAGATGGCGATCTCGCTCGGCGCAACGCCGCCGGTCACGAGTTCTCGAAGCGTTGCGCCTAAGCGCTCGCGCTCTTCGGCCACGGTCGCGCAGACGTGAACCTCCGGTTCAGGGCCGGACATAAGGGAGATTACGTCGCGACCTTCGTCGTTTTCCTCGTCGGATGTGCCATCCGGCAAGACTCTTTCGGAGAAAGACTTTATTTGAGAGGTGGTCCGATAGTTGACGCGTAGGCGCGAGGAGCGGCCACGAACGTCGACGCCAAGCGAACTCCAGGAGAACGGGACACGATAGATCTGTTGCCCAGCGTCGCCGCAGAAATAAAGGTCGTTCTGACCGGGTGTTACAATGGCGCGTAGCGCCTCCAGCTCCATTTGACCGAGATCCTGGGCCTCATCGATCACCGCGTGGTCGAAACGCTCCAACACAGGGTTGTTCTTCACCCACTTCGACAGCAGCGGCCAGGTCGTCAGACCAGCATCTTTGATCTCCTGAAGAGCCAGCTCGAACCCGCTCCAGACCTTCAGCCGCTGGCGGACCCCGAGCGGCGTCCCCCGGCCCTGACGGCTGACTGCCTTGTACTCCTCCCAGTCCTCGATCCCATTGGGTTCGACAATCAGGCGCCACTCGGAACGAAAGAACGCCAGGCCCAGATCTTGTGCAGAGGAACGGCGGAACGCGCTCTCCAAAGCTGCGTTAATTTTGCCGGCGCTAGCGACTCGCAACGAACCCCCATGGCGACGCCATGCGTCAGCGAACAGCTTGTGCACATGGGTGACTTCGATGGACTTTCGCCAAAGGCAATGCTCACCGCCCAAGAGATCCAGACTGTCGGACAGCCGCCTCGCCAAGGTTGACGAAAAGGTTGTCAACAAGATGCGGCAGCCGGGATTCTCCTTAGCCAACCGCACAGCGCGATGCAGGGCCACCACGGTCTTGCCCGTTCCGGCGCCTCCCACGACCTTGGCCGGACCCTTGTAATTGGACTCCACCGCATACCGTTGGCGCGGATGGAGAAAGACCAGCCACTTTTCCCAGGGCGCATCCAGTGCGGCCTTCAGCTCATCGCTGTCCGTCATCACGCGGAATCGGCGACCGGCATCCGGATGGTTGAGTGGATCGGCCAACAGCTCTGAGGCTGGTATGGGAACAGGCGTCCCTGCTGCTAAGTCGTACAGCCGCTCCAGGGCCTCCTGAGGGATGCGCTCATCGAGTTGGTCAATGTTGTCTTCCGTCACGTACTTCAGCGCGTCGAGCCACTGAGGGGGCACACCGAGCTTTCTGAGGTACCCTGGATCAAACTCAGCGAACAACGGAGGCTTGACGCTTTCTTTGCGGACGACGGTCCTCACGACCTCTTCGATGCGCTCCTCCACCTCGACGAACAGCGGTGCCCCGGTATCGGGATGGACGTCCAACTTTCGGTTCTCCGCCCAGTCATAGGCATCGTCGTGATGACCTGCGTAACACAGCATGAACACGTTGGGCTGCTGGTGGATGATCAGGCGCAGGTCCCGGGTCACGCGCGCCGACCAGAACCGTTTGTCTCGCGCACGGTCCAGGCGATGGAGCTTGAGCCCGGGGTTCTCCGGGTTTCGCTGCATGTCGAAGGCAGTCTGCTTGATGAGGTTCTGCGACTGCCCATCGAGCTTGTCGAGGGAGCGATTGAAGGTATCGGCGATCACGAACCTCACGTCGTCGTCTCCTTCAGAACGGCCTCGAGCGCGTCCAGTGCCTGCTCCGGAACGGACTGCGGGTTCGCAAAGACGACCTGGAGACCATCGAGCCCACCGGGCTTGTCAACAACGCCCGAAGCTGGTTCCGCGACCACGACGAGATCAGGTTGATTGTCGCGCCTCCACAGGAAGGCCGCGGTCTCGCCCGTCACCTTTCCTGACGCATCAACCAGTTCCGCATCCACGTCGTCCGGCGGAGGTAAGTCTCTTTCCCGCATGCGCTGCACGAAGTCAGCCCAAAGCGGGTCGGTCAACTGAGTGATCTCGCTCCAAACGTCGTCGACGCTTTGAGTCTGCGGCTCGGTCGGCGGCGGCTCATCGGAAACAAACCAGCTCGTGTCCTCCTTAAGCTCCTTCGCCTTTTTGCGACCCAGCAGCGCTCGCCCGATCTGGGCCATCACGTCGCGCATCACTTTCAGGTCAAACAGCTCCTGGTACTGGATCTCGACAACCTTGTAGTCCTTGTTCCTCAGCTCGTCTCGAATCTGCTGATCTCGGGCGCGGGTTTCAGGATTCCCGTGGAGATGCCCGCTCATGCCGTCGAGGTAGATACAGACCCCTTCGTAGACATCATTGTCGGGCTCATGGAAGTAGATATCCGGTCTGGTTTCGATTCCGCCCGATAGCGGTATCGGATGCTCGGTCTCGAAGCTGCCGAGCCCGGCCGCCTCCAACATGGCTCCCAAGCTCTGTTCGGGGTTGTTGACAGGCTTCTTGTTCAGCGTCTCGTTGGGCAGCTGTGAGGCAATGGAGTGGCTATGCGTTAGAGTCGCCCCCCAATCGCATAGGCATCGCTCGGCGACGTGCCGGTCGAGCGAGTCGTGGTAGAAGGCGTTGCGGAAGTTCTGCAGACAATCGATGCAGGAGGTCTCGCAGGCGGACTCACAGTTGCTCACCACATTCCGTGCCGCGATAACCACCTCGTCCCAGCGCTCCACCAGCTGTTCCAGCAGGCCGGATCCGCCAGGCATCGGGTCGTACAGCAGGCCATCGACCTGCTCTTGGCCTGCGTGACCGAAGGTCAGGATCTGCAGATCGGACATCTCCATGTCCAACACCTCGGCCGAACCGTGCCGCAGCGCCTCCATGACGCTGTAGGCCTGTGTCTTGTCCGCGCAAAAGGGCAGTTTCAGCCCATCCGCCACCACGTCCGTGTAGATGGCCAGGTGCTCGATGGGCTGGCCGCAGCGCTCCAAATGGAACTCCGTGAACTTATCCAGCTCCGCTTGGCCACTCATCGGAGACCGGCTCTGCCCGCAGACGCGGCAAATCGGAAAACCCAGCGGACCATCACCGCGAACCTTCGCAGCCGGCCCGGTATTCACCAGTCGCAGATGGATGCCGCGGAACAGCTGGATCGATTGAGCACCCCACTCCCAGGCCTCGCCCCCACTGTGCCGGCCCTGCTCGTGGCCGAACACCGCCACAGCCATCTGAAAGCGGTAATCCTCGTCGTCTGAGATAAACGACTGGTGCGGCGCATCCACATCACATATCGGGATGCCACGCACATGCGTTGCCGCAAGACTTCCCGAGCCCTCGGCAACATCGCCGGCGCCAAGCTCCTGTACTGATTCCGCCGCCACATCCACCGCGAACGCCAAGGGTTCCTCGGCCTCCAGGTGAAACCTGCGCGGCACGAACTTGTTTCCATTGGCGTAAACCAGGTTTCCGGGAACGTACTCCCGCAATGCCAAAACGGTTCCGCGCTTGAGTTCCCAGTCGGATAGATCAGTGGCGAAACGGGGCGCCTCGTGGGTGGTGGTCACTGCCCCCGTATCGAGGCCGTAACCGGGCAAGAAGCCCTCCGCGGCCAATACGCCGTACGTATTGGTGTCGTCGATACCCTCGCGCTCCGCACGCCGGCGTCGCTGCTCGCCTCGCAGCTTCTTCACCAGGAGCTCGCAACGGGTCCGCAAGGCCTCTTCATCGGCCTCCAGCGCACCGCGGTTGTCGGCAATGTCGCGCAGCCGCGCCAGTTGCTTGCGCGCCCACTGCAAACGATTGAACAACCGACGGATTACGCTCGCCAGGCCATCAGCCATATCATCCAGGTGGCTGGCGAGCATCGCGTCGGCCACCACCTCGATATCAGCTACCGGCCAACCCTGCCGGAATACCGTCGTGATGCGCGCGAGCAGCAAGTCCCGGTGCTTATGGATCACCTCCCGTAACGGTGAGACGTCGAGCGGAGCGGCGCGCACGTTACCCGAGGCGTCGAACAGGTAAGGCTTGATCTGGGCCGGGAAGCAAAGCTTCAGAGCAGCATCCAACTGCTCCAAATCGGCGGCAGGCAAGGCCTGTTCTCGGCTGAGCTGAAACAGTGTGGTCAGCACCGTGGCATGGATGTGCTTGGAGAGCATCACGCCGTTCTTGAGGTTGAAGCTGGGCGGCTGAACCTTGCCCTCCAGCATTTTCAGCGGTTCCTGGAAGTAGGCGCGGTCGTGGCTCGCGGAGCGCGCGTAGGTCACGTCGAGTGCCATCCGATGGCGCCGCCCCGCGCGACCGGCGCGCTGCCAATAATTGGCGGGCAACGGGGGTACATTGCGCATCAAGACCGCATCCAGTCCACCGATGTCGACGCCCAGCTCCAGCGTTGGGGTGCACACCATCGTGTTTAGGCGCGTGCTGGTCTCGTCCTTGAACTGTGCCTCCAGCCGCTCCCGCTCATGGGCCGGAATCTGGGCCGAGTGCTCGCGGACCTTGAGCATGGTGAACTCTTGGTCCAGCAACAGCAGGTCGTAGTTGTCCTCGGGCTCCTCACGCCATCTCAGGGTTCCGTTGCAGCGCCACGCCATGCACCGATCCGTTGGATTGTTGCGCAGATGGACGCGGCGGCACTTGTCGCACTGGAACATGCCCCGGTGCGGCGTCAGCACCAGCTTGTCCGCGTCCACCTGGTGGGCACCGCTGGTTTGCGGCAGGGCGTTGCCCCGAGCGCCCTTCAGCGTGACGGGCACCAGCAGCCGAAGCTCTTCTGACAGCAGGCGCCAGATGTCTCGCAAGAAGGCCTCCTGGTCATCATCGGCCACGCCCCAGGCCCTGGCGGCCTGACGGGCGCTGGTACTCGCGCGGCTCCACCATTGCTTGATGCGGACCTTATGATCGTCGCCTTCGCGCTCGAGCTTGTAACCTGTCGGCACGTCCTGCATCAGTGGCAGATAGCCACGGGCAATCTCGCGCTCGCCCTCGATCCAGAACTTGCTGAAGATCTCCCCTTCGGCGTCGTACAGGGCCTTGCGCGTGCGCATCGCATCGAGCAAGAGTGCGATGCCGTCGCACAATTGGTCCGCCTTGCACCCGAGCGAGTTCGCCCATTCGAGGACGATCGGATGCATCGCATCCAGGCCGAGATACTCCACCTTCAGGCGGCCCCAAGGCTCTAGGCCGATGCGCTGTCGGCTGCCCACCACGATCTCCCGCAGGATCTGGATCCGCAGGAAGCGCTTTCGCTCGTTCTCATGGGTATGCCCTGCCGACTCCTTGCGCGCAACGCGCCAGACCTCGGGAAGCAACGCCCGCGATAGCTCGTCGTCCTTGTTGAGGAGATCATCCAGCCAAGTCGTCAGATCGCCGACCGAAACGCCGCCCCGGGCGATGCGCTGATACATCAGCTCACGGAAGCGATAGCGTCGAGAATGGTCCTGCATCCAGCCAGCCTGGAAGGCCGCATCCTGGCGGTTGTCGGCAAACACCAGGAGCCGCCGACGCTCCGCGTGCTGGATCAGGCTGTGGGACAGCACGTGCACGTCGGCGACGGCCGTGGCGCGGACCGGGCGCGCCGGCTCGCGGTACTGACCCAGGAATCGCCGACCGTGGGCACCGCAGGAACGACACTGATGCAGATACCCCTCGTGCTTCTCGTGCTGTTGCAGCAGAAACAGGGGGACCAGTGGTCCCTCACGGCCACAACCCAGACAGTCCTGCCCGTCGTGATCGTTCAAGGCGCCGCAGTGGCGGCAATAGCGCAGTCGATGACTACGCCCGATGCCGGGGGCTTCGTCCTCGTCATCGGATGCGATCTCCACGGTGATGTGGTTGGTCGACACCGCGCGAACGCCGCCGTTCGCCTTGTCCAGCGGCTTCCACACCCGCCCGTTGTCGATGGCCTGGCCACCGCCGGGCGCCGCGCCCGTGTAGCTGAAGTCCTCCAGCCAGTGCTCGAAATAGTGCTGTCCGCAGGTCGTACAGGTAAGAATCGGCAGACGATGCAGATCGTCCCGCTGCGCCTCGGCTTCTTCCGCGCTCAGCCATAGCTGCGCAAGATTGTCTGCCTTGGGGAAGGTCACCACGGCGCCGCCGACACCGCGCACGAAGCCATGGACCACGGGCCTGAGCAGCGAGCGGTCCTCTCGCTGCGCCGCGGCACCCAAGGCCAGCCAGACCAGCACTTCCTCCTCGGCAATTGGCCGGGCCAGCAGTGTCGCCAGGTCTTCCAACAAGTCTTCGAGCTTGCGCGGTCGCGCCAAGGCATGCGCGATCTGGTAGACGACCTCGTTGGCGCGCATCACCTCGAACAGCGCCTCGCGCCAGGGCAGGCTCGGCAGGCGGGTACCGGTGACGGTCTGGTACCAGAGCTTAAGCGCGGCCGCGTCCTGTCCTGAGGCGTCCGCTTGGTCGGCCTGCTCCAGCGCCGAGAGCGCATTGCTCAACTGGACCGACGGGTCTCCGGCGAGCGCGGAGGTTGCGGAGCGCTGATCGGCCCACTCTTCCTGCTCATAGCGCTCACCGATCAGCGCCACGGCCTCGCCGTTCACGCCAAAGAAGCGGCTGGCGAAGGTGCGGCCTGCCTCGATGCCCGCGACCGGATCGGCGATGGTCGCCGAGGTGGCCACGCAGACGGTGTCCTCCACGGTACGGCCGCAAAAGGCCCGCAGGCGCCGGATCAGACACGCCGTCTCGGCGCCTTGCGCGCCGGTGAAGGTGTGCGCCTCGTCGAAGACCAGGTAGTCCAACCTGGCATTGTCGAACAGCTCCAGGTCGTGCTGGCGGGTCAGCAGCAGCTCCAGCTGCTTGACGTTGGTCAGCAGGATCCGCGGCTGCTGGCCCGGCTCGCGCATCTCCTCACGGCTTGCGCGCTCCTCGAACGGGTAGACCGCACGGTCCTCCTTGCGCGCGCGAAGCTCTTTAACTTTGGCCTCGTAATCAGCGCTCGAGCTGCCCGAAGGCAGACGAACGCCGCTGGCGTCGCCCTTGTTGCGCGGCGTCTTCCCGATGTACATGCCAAAGCTGATCCCCGTGCCCACCAATAGCGCGCGCAGGCGCAGCAACTGATCCTCGGCGAGAGCGTTCATCGGATAGACGATCACCGCCGAGATGCCCGCCGGCGCCCCCGCATCACGTAGCGCGAGACAGCGGCTGATGATGGGCATCAGGAAGCACTCGGTCTTACCGGAACCGGTCCCGGTCGCGACCAGCGTGCTCGTGCCGGCGTGAATGGCCCGGTAGGCCGCCTCCTGATGGCCGTAGGCCTTGGGATACGGTGAGAGCTGCTCGATGTGCGGGTGCAGCAAGCCCTCGCCGGCCAACTGGGCGTAGCTGGCGCCCTGCCGGAAGGCGCGGGACAGAGAGATGTAGGGACCCTTCAGTAGCGGTGTATTGCGGGTCTGCTCCAGGTTGAGCAGGTCGCGCATCTGGGCGTGCAGCCCAGCGTCGGCGAAGGCGTAGGTGCTGAGCTGATACTTCAGAAAGTCGCTGACGACCTTCTCGGCGTAGGTGATCGGGTTCTGCATCTCGCCCGGCTCCTCGGATTTGCGTTCTACAGGTCCAAGCTGGTCTGGTACTGTGCCGTTGCTTCCGCTACGCCCGCCTCGGGTTCCTCGTCTGGCTGCGGGACAATATGGCGGATCAGCTCCGCGTGCCGGCGACATTCCTCCCAGGACTCGTCCATGTCTTGCTCCAGTTGCCAATCGTAGAAGCGCGGACCCAGGCGGCTGGCGACAGGCTGGTGCTCCTTCGCGCGTTCGTCGTGGCCGAGGCCGTAGTCGGTCAGGCGGAGGGTTTCGGGGAGCATCCAGCCTTCGCCATTGTTTTGGCTGACGAACTCGTCGACTCCAAGTCGCAACGCATCGTCGAGCGCGACCTGGGCAAGAACCGTCCTACGCAGCTCTGGATCCTTTGAGTCGTCTACACGCCAGAAGCCTTTGGGATTCAGGGATTCTTGATCTGAGTAAGCGTTGAAGCATCGCGGCCAATCGCAATCGGTCATCACGATCCTCAATGATTCGGCGTCAAACCCTAGTGCGACAGCAGTCACGGCATCTGCAATGCAACTAAGGCGCAGCCTCTCATGTTCCGACAGGGCAAGGGGGAAATCAGTCTTCTTGAGGTAAACGGAGAACGTCGGCGCTATAGCGATTAGCTTTCGTCCGATACTTGACAAGAGGACAACGTCGCTGGGAAGTGGCAAGATCGATTCTTCGACGACAAACCAGTTCAGGTGCAATCCGCCGCACCGTTGCCGAGCCACAAAATCGTACGCAAAGGTGTTCATCACAACAGCCAATGCAAACGGGTCGATTCTTGTGGTGAATACGGGAGCCGAGTTGCCCGCTGGGAACCCTGGGGTGCAAGCGGCTACAGCTGTTCTCCTGTTCGTTGCAGAGGCAATATCCATAAACACAGTCTTTAGTTTATTATTCCACCGCGGTTGACCTTTCAGTGGACCAGTCTTGAATATTTTCGACCGAGCGGACTCTACCGAAATGAGATACTGCGGCTCGATGACTTTTTCTTTGCATGGAATGCTTCTCCAAACTGCACTTCTTCCAGCCCCGGAAACCCAGCCTTTCTCACTGAAATCGTTTTGCCCGATGATGTTCCCCTCCATAAGCGGCAAGGCAACGTCGTCGATCTCCCCAACCTCCAACGCCAGCCCGCCATCTCGGGACAGAACGATCCCAGGCTCCCGTTCAAGGATGGAACTCGGTCCGTCGTAGTCCCGCCAACGCCCCTTCAGCCAATGCCCATACTCATCCGCCACATAGCCCTTCGCCTCCCACTTCTCCCGTCCGGGGAACAGCTTAGAGTCGTTGGTCATGTGGAACTCGGTTGCGTAGGTGATACCCCAGCCGCGGTCCGACCGATCTCCCAGCAGCACGCCGTTGGAATAGAGCTTGGTCAGGATCGCCATATCCTTTTTAGTGCGAGTCTCCAGAAGCGCTTTGCTGTATGGGCTGAACTGCGATACCTGCTGATGCGGGTATGGAACCACGTATTTCTCGGCTTCTTCCCACTCTTCAAGGTGATATCGAGAAAAGACAGACCTTATAGCTTTTGTGGCCTTGCCTTTCTGCATGATCGTCATGCAGAACTTGAACCGGTAGTAAACCGAGGTGAAGATCTTTTTCCAATTAATGAAGCCGAACACCCATTCCCAGTCTGATCCGTCCAGGAAAAGCACGCGCAGGGCCGAAGCGCCCTTGTCTGTATAGAGACCCGAGGGCACGATCATGCCCATGCGTCCCTGACCGTGTAGCAACGTATAGGAGCATTCCAAGAACAGTTTGTAGGTGTTGAGGTCCGCCGATCCTTGATGCCGAAACGGGTGACTCGCATCCGCATATCCCCTGGAACCCTTGCGCTGTTCGGCCCATCGAGTGTGGAGCTGCGAGGACTCACGAAAGCTATTGGCGCCGCGTCCACCCAGGCTGAAATCGTGCGCCTGTTTGTCGTTCTTGACGGTCACGCGGTTGCCGAATGGGTGAGCGACGTACTTGACCCAGTTCGACATGGCCTTGAGCCGGGCACCGTAGGCGATCCAGGCGTACTCCACATCCTGCTCGTCTCGGAAGTAGTCGAGCTGTTTGGCTAGGGCATCCTGGTTGCCATAGGTGCGGTAAAAAGGGTCGATGTTGGAGAAGAACTCCTGTGAGTTGGGCTTCTGAATTTCCCACGGCGGGTTGCCGATGACACCATCGAAGCCGGTACGGTCAGGCGTGAAGACGTCCGGAAATTCGAGCTCCCAGTGGAAGAATCGGTGCTCAGCGGCGACCTGCCGAGCCAACGCCAGCGCCTCTTCGCCCGGGTTTTGGAACTGCCTGGGCAGCGGTGCGGTCGCTAGCGCGTCCCCTGGCCAAAACCAGAGTGCGCACCACAGGTCGAGCCGGTCCTTCAGGGCCCCATAGGCCGGGTTGTTCACGATCTTGTTCTGGTAGACCTCGGCGCGTTTCTCGGTCTCATGCACGGGCAGCGCATGCAGGCGCCGGAAGACCTTCTCCAGTTGGCCGTGGAGGGCGTCGATATCGGTGCTGTACTGCATCGCCATCTGGCCGGAGATCAGCGCGATCAGCTGCGCTTTGACGGCATCCTTGCGATCCTTGATGGCCTGGGTAAAACGGTCGCCCTTGCGTTTGCCTTTGGCGTCCACGTACCAGTGGTTGATGAGATTGTCCGGCTTATCCTTCTGGTAGTCCTTGTCGCCGCCCTCGCGCAACCAGGCCGCGGCCGGGTAGTGGCGGAAGTTGTCCAGCCAGGCGCCGACCAGGGAGTTGCCGACCTTGAGCTTGTGATCGAGAAAGCCGAAGGGCAGGTCGCGGTCCATGGTCTCGACCCACAGCGCCATGCGGCCCAGCTCCACGGCCAGGGGATCGAGATCGACGCCATAGATGCAGCGCTCGACGATGTGGCGCTTGAGCCGGGCGCGCAGTTGCTCGTCGAATGCCTCGTGATCCAGGGGCAGCGGCAGGGTTTGTTGGCTGGGATGGTCGATTGGCAGACCATCGGCCAGCCGAGCAATCGCGCCATCGTGTCGGCGTTGCAGCCGATTGTGGAAGTAGAGCGACCGATGCAGGGCCTCGGTGAGAAAGCGAAGCACCGAGGCGAGAAACGAGCCCGAGCCCATGGCGGGGTCGCAGACCTTCAGCTCAAGAATCTGCTCCGGCGTCTTCGGTGCCCATTCCACGACCTCTTCGAGCCCGGTGCGCTCATCGATCTCAATGCGCACCGGATCGTAGGCGAGCGGCTGTAAGGTCCGACGCACTGTAGGTGCGGCGAGCTGAGGCCGCGTATAGAAGGTGCCGGAGCCCTTGCGTGTTCCGCCCCAGCGCACGAGATAGAACTCGCCCGGCTCGACCAGTCGGCCCACCAATTGCCGGGCGGCCCGTTGGCGGTTCTGCTCATATTCCTGGGCGGCGAGTTGGCTCCTGCCGCGGGGCTTCTTGGCCAGCTTGGCGATGTCCACGGCGCGCAGCAACCAAGCGTTGGCGCGATTCAACAGCTCCGCGTGGGCTTCCTCCTCAGCGCTGTCGGCTTCCTGCTCGTTTGCTTCCTCTTCAGAGTCCGCATCATCCGGGGCTGAGTCGTCCGCGGCGTCTTCGGTTTCCGCCGCCTCGTCTTCTCCGGCCCCGTCGTCTTCGCTGTCCTTCTTCTTCAGCTCCGCGAACAGGTTGGCGATGGCCTTGTCGTCCATGGCCTCCAGGCGGGCCAGCGGGAGTACCGGCTCCTTACCGATCGCGAGGAACAGCATGGCCTCGTCCGGGGCGGCCTGTTTCAGCTCGAAATCCAGCAGGCCCTCGTAGAGGATGCCGATGTACTCGGAGGACAGGTCCGAGAAGTCCACCGGGGCTTCCACCCAGGTCGCCGCGCGTCCTTGGCGCACCTTGATACGCGTGCGGGTGATCTTTTGGAGCAGCGTGTGGACTTGGGCATCGCTGATGGTGTTGTCGGCCCGCTCCAGCACGGCCAGGGCGCGCAGCACGGGATCGGAGTTGTCCGGGTCTCCGGCTTCGAACAGGCCGCCGTTGTACTCGGGCACCGTCAGCGCCTCGTGGGAAGATCCGTGGTAGACCAGCCGAAACAGCGCAACCAGGCGCGGCCAGGCGGTCCTGGCCTGCTCCAGGCGTTCCCGAGCCCGTCCCCCGGCCCGCCGATCGAGCTGTTGGCGCAGGCCTTCGAGGCTGTAGCTGGACTGGTAAAGCCGATTGTCGGTCGGCAGCAACAAGCGGGCTTCGGCGAATAACAGGATGATGCAGCGCATGACGATGCGCGTCGCGGCGAGGTAGAGCGCGCGATTGTCGAAGTCCGCGCCCTTTGCCCGGTGCGCCTCGATGGTCCCCTGGGACGCGGTGATCAACAGCTCCACGGCCTGACGAACACGCTCACCGAGCACGTTGGAGAGCTCGGCCTGGCCTTTGCGGGAGTCCAGGATCGCCGAGAGCAAGCGCCCGGGCCTGTCCGCCGACGGATTTCGCCAGTACGCGGGATTTAGCAGGCGGCGCCAGGCCTGAACCTGGGGTCCGGGCTCGCCTTCGACGAACCAGAACGACAGGTCCCACTCGCACCAAGCGTCGTAGTCGCTGCCGGCGTGGACTAGGCGCCATTGCAGGCCGTTGGTCACCAGTCCGAGCGGTTGCCGGCGCCGGCGCAGCCATTCCTGGACCCGGCTGATGATCCGCCGACCCTTGCCGAGACCCAAGCGCGGTTCGAGGTGGCCCGGCTTCTGCTCAGCGACGAACACCGGCAGTTCCTCGCCTTGGGCGCCGATCCAAAGCCGGCGCGGCTTGAGCCGTTCACCTCCGAGCACCTGCTCGGTGTATTCACTGCCGAGATCGGCCTGGGTGAGCCATTCGTCCGCCGGGAAGCCGGCCAGCGACTGGAGCAGGTACTCCATGAGCCGCGGGAGCTCGCCCGGGTCGGCCTCGAACCGGGTGATGGCTCGGCGGAGGCGGTCGCCGTCCTTGTCGGTGAGCGGCTCAGGCTGCTCGGGGAACTGGGTTGCGACCTTGGTCGGGGCGATAAGAACGCCACCGTGCTTGAGGGAGGCCCACCAATCCTGCTGGTTATGCTGCGTCTTCATTGCGCCACCTCCGGCAGTCGGATCTCGACGGTGACGGGAAAGACCTGGCAGTTCCCGCGCTGGCGGTAGCGGTTGGGCACGACGCGCTTCAGCACGCGCTCTTGCTCGAGCTTCAGGCGCTCGATGAGGTCATCGAAGTGATGCGTGCGGCGTTTGATCTCGTCCTCGAGGTCCCGGATCTTGGCATCGGCAAGCTCGGCGACGTCTTCGAACAAGTTCAGCTGCGTCGCCTTGACCTTCCAGTCCTCGATCTCACGGCGCAGCTTGTTGACGCTCTGGCTCGTCTTGAGCCTGGAGACCTCGCCGATCCGGCTCTTGAAGGCGAAGCTCTCGCGCTTCTCCATCTCCAGGCGTTGCCCGGTCAGATGCCGGCCTAGGTGCTCGTCCAGCGTGTCTCGGTGGGCCTTCAGGACTCTTCGGCAGTCGCTCTCGAGTTCGTCCCACAGATCCCGCGCCTGGCGGACGGCTTCTGCCGAGTCGTCCGGGCGCCCGAAATCGCCGGGTGGCCAGGTGATTGGTTCCGATAGCTCATCTCTGCGAACCGGGATCGCAAGTGTCCTCAGCCAGTGATGGTAGGTCTCGCGCAGCTCGTTCACGGCCATTTCCTCAACGGTGACAATGAACGCGCAGTCGGCTCCTTCCGGAACGCTGCCGCGAGTGACAACCCAACGGCTGGCCTCGCGCGATTCGATATTGCCCGGGAATCGGAGTCGCGCGAACGCGGTGAGGGCTTGCCGGAACAGCGGATGCCCCAGGTGCAGGAGTACGGTGTCCGGGCTGTGACGAAACACCTGCCTGCCGTTGATTTGCTGGATGAAATAGTCGACGTCGAAGACGATGCTGGGCATGGCGCCGATGACGTTTCGGCGAGCGCTAACGCGCAAGCTCTCGTCGACGACATCCCGCCAACGAGGAGGGATGGGTGCCTTGATACGCATGCGGCCGCGGTCGTCGGGTCCGTCCAGGACATCGCGCCCGCTGGCGCCCAGACCGAGGGCAACGCGAAGGGTCTCACGGAGGTTGTCCGGTGAAAGATCCAGGTCTTGGATGAGCTGCTGAATCTGCGCTTCGTACTTGGCACCAGTGGCTTTGGCGTCCTGTTCGACTGGAAGCTCCACGGACTGCTGCGCGAGCAGCACGCTGCGATCCAGAAACTCCAACACCTCGTCGCCGTCCTGCATCTCCAGCATGCGGCGCTGGAAGGCCGCGTCGAACAACTCGCCTACAGAGCCGAGGTCTTCGCGGATGTCGTTGACCTTGGTAAGCACGCGGGCGACGAAGGCTAGATCGGCATCGTCTTCGCTGGTGAAGTGGAAGATCGTGACGTCGCGAGCCTGTCCATGGCGGTCGAGTCGGCCGTTGCGCTGCTCCAGGCGGGACGGGTTCCAAGGGATCTCGTAGTGCAGCAGGAGCCGAGCGGTCTCTTGGAGGTTGAGGCCTTCGGAGGCCGCATCGGTCGCGACCAGGATGCGCACCGGCGAGTGCTTGTCGTTGAAAGCGTCTTTGATCGCTTCCCTGTCCATCTCGTCCATTCCGCCATACAGGGATACGACGGCCTCCTCGTCCTTGAACTGTGCGCGCAAGCGACGAAGGAGATAGTCCAGGGTCGTCTTGTACTCGGTGAACACGATCAGGCGCTCGTCCTCGACCCAGTCGTCCGCATTGCGCAGGCGCGTATTGATCAGCTTTATCAGGTTGCCGAACCGTGCATCGTCGCTCGGGTCGCACGCCGTGGCCGGCGGTGTGTTGAGCGCGAGGTGCTCCAGGGCATCGTCGATGGCGGCGATCTCCCCTGCCAGCACGTCGACGTAAGGATGCATCCAGGCCCCAACGATCTGCGTGGCTTGCGCGAGTCGACCCTCCAGCTCGATGTCGTCGTCGAGGTCTTCTTTCGTTGCACGACTCGCTGTCTGCACTTCGCGCTGCGTGGCCTTCTCGACCTCGACCAGTCCTGCCTTGAAGCGAAGCCAGGAGTCCGCGAAGGTCACCGGGCTGGATAGCAGGCGCTTCTTGAGGACCTCGACAGCGAAGTTGAGAACCGTTCGAACCTCGGGGGTCCCTCGGATGATGGTCTTCAACGCCTCGCAGAGTGCCGCCACGGCGGCTGACAGTCGCTTTTCGTTTGGCGAGAAATACAGCTGGAGCGGTTCCGGGTAGCGCTCCGCGAACCGTGGTTTCTTACCGGCCGAGCGATCCTGCTCGTTGATGTCGCGCTTGAGGCGGCGCACCAGCACTTGATTGACGATGTCTTTCTCGCGCTCGGTGAATGACGGGGTGCGGGTGAAGCGGACCGGGTCTAGTTGCTCCAATAAGCCAGAAAAGCAGCGCGTGTAGCCGTTGTGCGGTGTCGCGGTCAGAAAGAGCTTGTGCTCGAACCACGGCGATAGCTGCGTGAGCATCCTGGAGACTTCGCTGTCCTCGCCGAAGTTGGAGGGCATCAGATTGTGCGCCTCGTCGACGATCAGCAGGTCCCACGGAAGGTGCGCCGAGCGCTCGCGCTCGTCTTGCGCGCGGCAGGTCGCAATGAACTGCTCGAGAACATCCGGCTGACGGAGATAGTGATAGGAGGTGATCACCCTCGGCAGCGATCGCCATGGGTTCATGTCCATACCGAACTGCTTCTGCAGGCGAAACGCCGCCTGCCGATCCACGATGTCAAAACCGAGAGAGAACTTCTCGTCCAGTTCCTGCTGCCATTGGTGTCGAAGCGCTGCGGGCGTGATGATCAACACCCGACGAATCCGGCGCTTGCGGATCAGCTCTGCGAGTATCAGCCCAGCTTCGATGGTCTTGCCCAGGCCCACGTCATCGGCGAGCAGCAGCGATACACGCGGCATCTGCATGGCTCTCGCGAGCGGCACCATCTGGAAGTCGTCGACCTTCACCGCCCCGTAAACAGGGGACGAAAGGGCCAGGTCCGCGAGGCGGCTCGGGTCCCGAGGATCAAGAAACGGGGAAGCGCCGCTCCACCGCGACGCCCGGAGAAGCGCTTGGTACTCGTCCGCCAACATGGGCTTGAACTGCACGACGTTAGGAAAAGCGTTGGGCTCCAGCAACTCGGGATCGTACTCTCGCTCCCAGAGCAGCGTATCGTCGGGCTCTCCGTCGGTATCGCAGTATTCCAGCGTGACCAGGTGAAGGACCTTTCCGTCTTCGGTTTGGTCGAACGGCTCGACTGCAGAGATGATGCCTCGGCGGTTTCGAACCGTAGCGAGCATGCCGACCTTGGGTATCATGCAATTCACGCTATTCTCTTGTCTTGCTACTCTGTTGGCGTTGCGGCGCTTCGACAGATGGCTTTACCGACATTGCCAGAACCCCGATGCAGTACTAGGTTGCCCCTGGGCTTTGTAGCGTTATTGACGGTCTGTTCGACTCTAGCGGCTCGGATAAGCGGCTCCAAGTACTTCGGCAATCTGCTCGAAGCCACGCTCGTTGCGGTATGCGCTCAGGTCCAAACCGTTCGTCAGCACCTTCTCCCAACCGGAGGCAGACTTGCGGTGGTGCTCCCGAATGAAGTTTACGGGGAGCGTGTAGAACTCCGGATCGGCGTAGCCCTCCAGCACCGGCTTGTTGCTGTAGAACCAACCGATATTCAGGAAAGCGATAACCAGGAAGTCAAAGGCATCGAAAGTCCGTTCCTTGACAGGAAAGCCGCGGTCGCAATCAGTCTGGTAGCGGCTCTTGACCTGTACTCGTACCTGTCCAGCCGCCTGACGCGGGTCCGGGTGGATGCAGATCAGGTCGTAACCTTCGTTGTTCGGCGGCGCCTTGTAGGCAAGAACATTCCGGCGCATCAGGTGGCCGATGACCAGGTACTCTGCGCTCAGCGCGACAACCGGCAGACGGAGGGCGGTACCTTTGCTCATGCTGCTGTTTCGCGCGCCTCGGCACTGATGGCCGCAAGCTCCCGGGCAACGCTTCGCCAGCGCTTGATGTACGGATAATCAGCGCTTACCGGGTCATCGGCCAGGCGTTGGACGAGCCAGCCCAGCATGCCGTCCCAATCGCGTGGATCGCCGGGCGGGCGCAACCGCCACTGCAGATCTTCCAGCGTCCAGTTCGCCTTGATGGAGTTGGTGAGCATCGAGCAAGTAACCCAATTATCCGCCGTATCCGCCCCGCCACGGGCGATCGGCTGAACATGATCGATCGTTGGACAAAGCTCCCACCATCCAATGTGGGTCGCCGTCATTTTCCAGTTCGGGTGATAGGGAAAAGCATCCGGCAGGTAAAGGGACAACAGACGCAAAACGGGAGGGAAGACGAGACGCGTCCCGCGATAGCGATCGATGAAGCCATCCCGGTATAACACCCGCGCCATGGTACTAGCGCTGTAGCTGCGGCGAACATCTGCCGCCGCCTGAAACGGATAGTTCTCCTGGATGACGCGCTCAGCACCGGCGAAGTCTCGTGCTGAGATCAACCGGCAGGCGGTTTCGACCGTTTGACTAAGATCAGGTACCAAGCCTCTCCCCCTACCTCCACGCAGGACGCGAGCCCCCACGGACGCGCCCCAGATCCCACCGCGGCCTAACCTTCGGCGTTGAGCCTGCGCGGCGCAGGCGAAGGCCCTCCTGCGTCTGCGCTGTGGGTCGCATACCCCCGAATCATCACCTCCAACATATTCGCCAAGCTCCGATGCTCCCGCGCCGCAGCCTCGCGCAGGGCGGCCTTGACCTCGGGCGAGAGGCGGACGGTCAGGGTCTCGGTCTTCGCGGGCTGCGGCATCGTGCGTTCCGGTAGCAATGTAGCAAGGGCTTTCGGTTGTACTGCAGGGATGCTACAACGCCACATTGTGGACGGGAAGTGATGAGGCGCAAGACGCCCTTCCGGCGCGGGCAGCAGCCGCTCAGGTTGTGCAGTGTCCCCTCGAACTGCGGCTTCGACGCTAAGGTTGCGGAGCGCGAGACGATGACCCGTCGCACACTCTGTCGCACTTGTGCTCCGACCTTGAGCAGGCGGTTTCGAATGGTGGCCGGCACGGCGCGCTCGAACTCCGAGTGCTGCACAGCCAGACGGCGCAGCGCCACACCAGTTGATTGCCCGAACCGTGACGCCGGAGAGACCGGCCCTTTTCCAATGGCGCGGTGCAGCATCCGGGCCCAAACCGCAGCTGCTCAACCATCGACGCGACGCACACTGTACTCCTCCAACCGTGCGCCGCAGTCGCGCATTTGCGCGGAGGTCAACTCCACCCCGCGCAGTGCGGGCGGCAGCCTCAAGGAGAGGTGCAGATAACGCGCGCCGCGCGCGCAGACGTCTGCGGCAAGGTTGACCGGCAGCGAGCCAATGACGGTGTCGCCGGGCGCGACAACGCCCAAGTCCAGATGATCGATACGCCGATCGACACGGATACCTTCCTCGGCAGCCCAGACCAGGGCACCGGGGTGGCGGGAGACAAAGTAGGTGGTCATGGCGGCAGTCTTCCGAGAGCAAGACAACGGCAGTGCGGGTCAACCGGACATCGTGGTGGCGTTGAGCCAGCCGCGCAGCGTGGCGCTGGCCTTGGCTTTGACCTCTGCGTCGACGTGGCGCGCAACCGTCGCCAACGAAGCCGCAAGCACGGCCAGGTCATCGCCGAATCCAACCACCGGAATCACATCCGCAACGGCGTCCAAGGGCAGGATCAAGTAGCCGAGCGCGGCCCAGATAGCGGCCTTCGCCTTTGCCGGAACTTCGGGCTTCTGCGCGGCGTAGTAGAGCCAGAGTGCCTTCTCGATCACATCGTGGCCCGCATGTACGGCGAACGCGCGCAGCTTGCGCCAGAATGTGGACTCGGCGTCCGTATCGGGCGGGGTTTGATCGGTATTCATGGCGGTGCTCCGAGATCCAACGCTTGTCGCGAAAGCGCCGATTAGACGGATATCGCTGCATGTGGTCTCAGTTGGCAAGCTTGGCTACGTGCCCAGAGCCGACCACCAGACAGGAGTAGCCTGCGCCGCGACGGCTCAGCGATCGGCCAACCAGGCCGGCACCGGTTGCGTAAGGGGCAAGAGGCTGCAGGACCCGCTCGCGAGTGGGCGGTTGCTGCGCACCAGCGCGTCCGCACGCCCCGACGCAGCACCGATGCTGAGCTCGAGCCCCCGGCCAGTCCGGCGCGGGTTCGCATAGTAATCGATCGACCAGTCGGCCTGCAGCACGGCGGCAAAGCCTTGACGCTTCAGCTCCTGCTCGTAAGCGGCGATGTCGGCTACCGCTGGGCTTTCCTTGCTGAACGCCGTGTCGATGCGCCCCGATCCCGCAGCATCGACCCAAAGCTGCTGGGTGATCTCGGTTGCATGATGGTCGTAGCTGTTGATGGCCAGCTTGCGCACGCACTGAAATGTCGCAAACGCATCGCTGTCGTCGCTGAAGTAATACTCGGTCAGCTGGCGGTGCCGCGTGAGTTCCAGCCCGTCGCCCGTAGACATCTCCTTCAGGAAACGCGCGACATCCGCAGCGGCGATCGCGTAGTAGAAAGCGGTTTCCCGGCGCGTCAGATACCGATCGCGGATGATGAGCGGGCTGTGATCGCCGTAATAGCGCGCCATGCCGTCGATGTAGCCCGCACCCGCGGCGACGGCATCGGCGAGGGTCGACGTCGTCAGGTCGCTGCCCTGCTCGGGGTGGAGGAAACAGGGGAAATAGCGCAGCTCGGCCGTGAAATTCGCATCCCGGTTCAGCGCACAGACGTTGCAGCCTCGGCTGCAGGTGCAGCTTTGCAGCTCGACTTCCAGCGGAGTGTCTCGGTAGCGATAGACCGTGCGACGCTGTCCGGACGACACAAACGTAAGCTGGTCGGCGAGCTGGTCCCGCAACGCCTGGAGTCGATAGTAGTAGGGGTAAAGGCGCCTGAGCGGCTCGGTGATCAACAGCTCGAGGAATTTGACCCGCCGAGCGCCGGACGACAGCGCGTAGTCGAAGATCTGCGTCAGCGCCGCCGGCGTGGTGTTGATGCCCTTGAGCAGCACGAAATTGAGCTTGAACGGGATACCGGCCTCGCGCAGCCGCGCCAGGTTGGCCTTGACTTGCGCCAGATCGTTGCGCGTTCCCGGCGTGCCTTCGGCGAGCGCGTGCACCACCTGATGGTAGCGCTCCGGTTCCAGGCTGTGCAGCGAGAGGTTGAAGCGGACCCGCCCCGGATAGGCCTGCAGCCCGGTCACGAACTCCGGATGCAAGGGCAGACCGTTGCTGACGAACTTGACGTCCGGGAGATAATCGATCCGGCGCATGTGCTCGAGACACCGCAGAATCCGGCGCCATTTCAGCAGCGGCTCCCCGCCGGTGAAGGTGAAGTCGTTGTAGCCCAGCACCTTCAGCTGATCGAGCACCTGGTACAGCCGCGCATCGTCCGCGTCGTGCCGGACCACATCCATCTGCAGCCCTTCCTCGTGGCAGAAGAAGCAGCGGTAGTTGCACTTCTCCGTGATCGAGAAGCGCACCGCGCGCCGTGTCGGGATGGCTTTCGTGTAGTGTCGATCGTCGATTCGCCGATAATCGAGCCGCTGCAATCGCTCGACCGGAATGACCGTGTCCGACGCAAATGCCAGGGTCAGGGCGCGCGCCTGCTTCCGGCCGAGCGACAATTCCAGCGCGACCAACTCGGGAAGCAGCTCCCGCTCCGCGGTAGCGTCAATCCGAACCGTGGCAGTGTCAGCGGCGATGTCGATGGCCCAGGGCATCGGCGATTCCTCTTGTCATGCGCCATTGCAGGCACTTCGGCGTCGCCCCTATAACCTGGGCTATAGCACCTTGAGCAAGTCGTGCAGCTCTCCGCACAAGGCCTGTTCGTCACGAATGATGCGCGTGATCTGCTTATCGCGGGGACGCACGCCATGGGCAAGTGCGTTGCGGATTTTTTTGAGCCGACGAAATTCTTCCTTAACGCCCAGGGCTTCGGCGGCCTGGTCGCGAATGTCATAGTCAGTTCCGGTGCCCTCGCGGCGGTCGGCCTCGGCACTGATGACCGATTCCAGGCCATAGATGGCCGCGCGCACATAATCGCCGCGCGCGAGGTACTCCTCGGCCAAGGCCCGCTCCCAGGCGGCGCGCGTGCTGCCCCGATACCAGCGAATACGCTCGTGCAGCGCGTCGCTGAAGAGTTCGGCAGCCGGATCATCCGCCGGCACGCGGTCGGCGCGATTGACCCAGCCGGTAAGCTTCTCGCGCGCCTTGACCGGATTGCTGGAGCGCTCGAAGAACGCCGCCTCTCTCAGAACCTCGCCGGCGGGCCCTAGCAGCGGGGCGAAGGCGCCGTAGTCGCCATCCTTGTCGTATGTGTTCAGGGCCTGGAGCCAGTCGGCGATGTGCAGCAGCCCGGAGAGGTCATGCACTGGGCCTTCACCGGTGTCGGGATCGAAGGCCCCATACCAGATGCTGCCGATCTTGGCGCGGCGCACGCTGCGCAGATGCAGGGCAGAGAGTATCGCGAGCATGGGCAAATGCCGGAAGCCGTGGGTGACATCAAGCTCCACGTGATCGCCCGGCCTTACTTGCTCGGCCATGATCCGCAGGAGCGCGACCTGCTCGGCCTTGTCGCGAGCATAGGGGATGATCTGTAGCTGAACCTCACAACCGAGACGGGCGTTCAGCACCGGAACTAGCGGTGCCAATTCATCGGGGGTGACCCGTTTGTGCTCGACCGCCTCGAGCAAGGCCATGGACGCAGCGCCGCCTTTGGCAAACTCTTCCTCGCCCTCGAAGAGATAATCCCACATGCTGCCGGCGGTTCCGAGAATCACCAGGCGGTCGGGTGCCAGGCGCCGCTGCAGCGACCAACCGAAGAATGCGGTGGGCGCCTCCACGGTGCCATCGCCGAAGTCATACTTGGCGAGCCGGTAACCACGCTCCGTCTTCGCAACGCGGCCAAGGAAGGTCAACAACACTTTGGACATCTGCTCGCGCCTCTATTTGCTTGCGGCCAGCATCAAACCTTCGTGCGCAACGCCTGGATCTGGGCTTTGCGCTCTCGTTTCTTCTTGCCGCTAGGCCAGCCGACGTAGCCGTAGATCTCTTCCGCGAGATCCGCGAGCGCGGCACAGTCGGCCGGAGGCCAAGACCCGCCCGCGGTCTTGAGCAGCGCGACCAACTCGTTGTTCAGCTCGCCGCCCGCCTGACGGACATTCATGCGGCGGTCGCGCGCGAGCAGCTCGCGCAAAGCCGCGAGCTGCCGGCCTTCCGGGGAGAGCTTTGCCAGCTCGGCCTCGCGCTCTGCAGCCTTGCGAGCTTCTTGCTCAGCGGCCGCCGCCGCGGCCGTCTCCCGAGCAAGCTGCTGCTCGAGCCGTTCGCGCAGGGCGGTTCGCCGGGCCGAGACCGCTTCGAGCCATTCCGTTTCGGCCGGCGCTGACTCGGTCCGATTACCGGGCCAGTCGGCGAATGCCTGTCCCACGGGTACGGCCTCGACAAGCACCCAGCCGAAGGGCTGCATATCGCGCCGGTCACCGATCTCGTGCGCGGCGAGCCAGATGGTCTTGGGCGCAGCCATGTTCTCGTAGCGCGTCTTGCCGGTTGCCGGGTCCTTGCCCATATTGATACGGATATCTCGCACGCCGTTGAGCGTCATGGACTCCGCGCCGCTGTGGAAGCCGACGCGCAGCAGAAACGCCTTGCCGGCCGACAGCGCCGGCTCCTGGGCGGTGAGGATGTTTCGGACGCTGCGCTCCCAGCCGGCATCGAGGAAGCCACGACTGTGCAGCTGCGCCAATTCCCGCTCCAATATCGGCCGGTAGAAGGCATTGCAGGCGCCGGCGATCTCGCTGAACGTCCAGCGCAGGGCCGTGTCCGGCAGCCCGGGACCGGTAAGCTTCCCTAAATCCTGCAACGTGAGTAGCCCCTGGAACGCCCGTGGTCGAAGTGCCGGGATGCATTCGACGACTTGGCGTAAACGTTCGGCCTGGGCGAAGACCTCCCGCCCGTCCTTTGTCACCGGATGACGCTTGCGGTTGACCGCATAGCGGATCACGGTGCCGATCTGCTCGGCCGAGCGCCGATCGGCGGCATCGCCAAGCTGCACCAGGCGCAACGGGTCCTGCTGGAACTGCTTATATTTGAACCGCCGCTGCTGCAGAGCGAGGTTGCGTTGGTTGGGATGGAGGGACTTGATGTCCGGCGGCAGCTTCGCCCCGGCATTGGCGCGATCCAGCAGCGCCGTGCGGATTGCGCCCTTGAGACTCGAGCCCGGCAGGATCGGGCGATTGCGCACCGCATCGCCGTAGGTGCGGGCGATGCGCAGCTGGTTGATGATGTCCCGGTCGCGCTCCTGTTGTGCGGTCTTGCCGACTCGCGCGACGTACTCGGTGGAGATGCTCGACAGCACCGGGATGACGTGTTCTGCTTCGGGAATCAGGCGCTCGGCATGCTGGTGAAAGAAGGCCTGCACCTGCTTGAGGAGATCCACGTTCGGCCGACCGCGCAGTATCCGCAGCAGGCCCTCGCGCGCGGTGAGCGAAAGCACGCGCAGTATCACCTCGGGGCTGAACGCGTACAGGGCAGTGCCGTCGATGACGTATTGGGTCGGCTCGTAGTCCTCGCCGGTTCCAATGTGCAGCGGCGAGAGCGGTGTGATAGCCAGCGTCCAGGTGCTCATGAACCGGTGCTTCATGCGGCTGTCTCCGGCGGCAGGTGGATCGGGATGCAAGGGGCATAGCCTTGGTGAACCGTTTCCGGGATCACCTTGGAGAGCCGGCCGTCACCGCCAAGCCCCTGGCCAACGAAATGGGGCGAGGACCAAGTCGCTGGCGTGAGCACGGCACCCGCCTTGGCGAGCAGCAGTGGCGTTTTGAACGGATTGCCCAGATGCACGGCCAGATCGCCATGGCGGCCGAACCGGGTGAAGACATCGTAGAAGCAGCGTTGCGGCTCCCAGGCGAGCCCTTGGGGCGCACACGGCGCCAGTGTGAGGCAGGCGTTGGCCCCTATCGGGGCCGACCGTGGCACCGCCGGCACGTGCTCGACGGAAAACTTGCCCAACCCGATGCTGGCATCGCGGCCGTAGCCGCCGTGGCCGATGTCCGCGAACAGCTCGACGAGCTCTGCCGCTTGCAGGCGCTCGGGATCGAACATCACGCGGCAGCAGAGCGGTACGCTCGTGGCATACCAACGCTGCATCTGGGTATAGGGGGCAAAGTCGCCGCGTCCGGTGGTCCCGGTCAGCCGGTTGATGCTGTTGTGCGGTTGCGGATGCAGCCGCATCAGGCTCGCGTCTGCATCGGCCCGCGGGCCGGAAGCGGCGGCGAGCACCCCCGCATCGTCATAGGCATGGCCCAACCATTGCCGAAGTGGCAAGTCCAGGACAGAGAGCGGCAGCCAGTGACGGCGTTTGAGATCTTTTGGATCGGCATCGGGCACGGGGTCGAAGCGCGAGAGCGGCAGCGCGGGGCGCGGCAAGTAGCCTTCCGGCAACGCGTCGCCGACCACCGCGAAGGGTTGTCCGCTGGTATAGCCGGAGAGCAGCTCCGTCAGCCGTTCCTCGCCGTGGCGATGCCGCAGCATCCAGCACACCTGCCCGAACAACGTATCTCCGAGTAACGGCGTGCCGAAGGCCGTAAGCGGGTGCAGCCGCAAGACGAGCGTCTCCATCCTAGGTGCTCCGGGGATTAGTCGAGGGTGATGGCGTTTAGGCGTGCGAGCAGATCAGTGTCCGCCAGCATCAGGGTGCTGAAACGCAGTTTTCCGTAACCGCGTGAGCCCGAGCCGCCGAGACCGGTCAGCTCGAGCAGCCTGAGCCCGACCAGCAGCTCGTCGAGCAGATCCTCCCCGTCGTGCACCTTCAACGTAAGCTGGAAATCGAAACGCGCTCCGGCCGGCACGCGCTCAGTGCTGCGCGGATGTTTCGCCACGCCCTGGATGCGGTCGATCATGTTCTCGGTCTTGTGCTCGGTGAGGAGCAGATTACGCTCCGCCATTTCCTCGGCCCAGGCAGGGTCGAGATTGCAGTCCCAAAACGCCAGACGGGTCGGACCGATTTCCCGCAGCAGGGACTCGTCTGGAGCACCCTGGGGGGCGCCACCGAAGAGCTTGAGAATGGTCTTAGCCGCGGGCTGGCGGTCGGCCGGCAGTGCCTTGATGTCGCCAAACCCGACCGGGCCGGCACCCTTGGTCAGCCCGATAAGCCCTGCGCGCCACTCCAGCAGGCTGCGCATCTTGCCCTTGAGGCTGGAGCCCGGAATGTAGGGCTGCTTGGTGATGGGGTTCTTGATCACCGGGTTGTCAGTGCCGCCGATATGCATCTCGGCATCGCTGCCGCCGATGTGCAGGCCGCTGACGAGCTCGATGCGCCCCGTGATTTTGTGGATGTTGGTCAGTTGCATAACCTGCTCCTTGAGACAATCGCAATCGGGTGCCCGTCGCGCCTAGCTGTCACGCGGACGTGCTGCTTTGTAGAAGCCGAGGAAGGCCTCGAAGAAGAGCTTCACGAGGGCAAGCGTGCGCGCGTCCTTGACCTGACGCAGGCAGTGAGAAAGCAGGGTGACGAAATTGGCGTCGACCAGTTCGCGGCCCTCGGCATAGGCAGCCTTGGCATTGAGCATGAGGATGAACGGCAAGTACTGCGCAACCGCCTCCTCGCCGGGATGCTGCTCGGCCTTGGTGTTCCACATGACCAGTTCGTCATAGAAGCGGCGCAGCTGGCTGGGTTTGTTGCGCTTGTTCTCGCTGTCGGCGATCGTTCTTGCACAGCGCTTGGCGATCTCATTGAACAGCTGCGGATCGAGCGGATCGGCGAATTCGACGCCAGCAAGATCGATGTCGGCGCACTTGGATCCATTGGACATGGGTTGGCCTCTCAGTCACGCGTGCGGTAGAGGTGGGTGAAGAGGGGGATGCGGTAGGCACCGCCGTAACGCTCGATGCCGTTCTGCGCGATGACCACGGCGAGTTGCTGCATCAGCCGGCGGCGCTCGGGATCTTTGTCCCGCCCGGTCAAGCCCGGCGCGCGCTCGAGCATACGGAAAGTGCGATAGGCGAACTGGCTGTGCCACATCGCGTTTTCCGGCCGCTCGTCGACCTGCTCGGCCTTCTCGACAAGATCAAGCAGGCCGTACAGATACGCGGTGCTCAGGCTGAACTCGTCAGCCAGGCGCGAGAGCTCTGCGCCGGCGTCCACCAAGGCGTCGTATGTCTCCCAGGCGACGCTCTGGTCGAAGCAGGTCACGCTGTCCTTCTCCGGGCGGTTGTGTTTGGCCGCCTCCAGCGCGCGCTCGCCGAGTGCGGCCAGATAGCGCACCGGCAGCCCTGGCTTGGTGAGGGACAGACCCGCTGAGAAGTGTATATCCGGATTGCCGGCGACATACTGTTTGAACGCGGTGCGCAGGTCGGCGGCCAGGCGAATTTGCGCATGCCAGGGACCAATGAGGAAGAAATCGTCGCCACCCGCAAACACCGTATAGGCATTGGGATAACGGCCTTGGCAGAGCCATGGCAGATAGACGGCGAAAAAAGCGTTCATCTGCCGCGACAGAGCCGCCATGCGGGGGAGTGTCGCCACCTCCAGCCCATGCTGGAAGATCCGCCCTAGGTTGTCGACATCTCCCTTGAGTGTCGCCAGCGCGCGGATTCCCACCCATCTCCTGTCCGCATCGAGGGTTTGGTCCTCGCAGGCGAGATGGTTGAAGGTCTTCGGTTCCCAAGGGCCGGGACTGAACCCCTCCTCCAGCTCAGCATCGCGGTACTTCTCGCCGAACCAGGCATTGGCGGTCTCGTCCCCGACGAAGCGCGGGATGTAGGCATTGATGGCGCGCCGTGCGCAACCATTCCACAGCGTGCGCGCGCCATCCGCCTCCGGCAGACTGAAGTCCCAGGCGCGTAATAGGTTGTCCGTCGCCACCTCGGGTCCGAAAGGGCCGCTTTCGGCAGCACTTCCGGTGAAACCGACGCAGTAGCCGAACAGGTCGATCGCGAGCGTTTCGTTGACGATTCGCCGACGACTGACCAGCACACGCTTGTGCTGGGTGAGCCAGTTTCCAAGGTCGACCTGGTCTTTGGCCAGTCGGCCGATCTGAATGCAATGTCCCGCCTCGCTGATTTCCGTGACCGCCGGGGAACGGCCATCGATCGAACAGACCCCGCGGGTATTGTCGAAACGGTCCAGGAACCCTTCGAACAGCGGCGACGGTGCGGCAATCGTGCACAGCCCGAAGCGCTGGGCCTTAGCCTGTTCGAGCTCGGCGAACAAGCGCCCTGTGATTCCCCGAAAACCGTCGTCCCCGTGGGCCGAGACAACACTCAACTCGTCAGCGCCCGCCGCCAGCCAAGCCAGACCAATGCCGGCCTGCGCATAACTATGCTCGATGAACCAGGCGTCGAGCGCGGCGCGCACGGTCTCCAATCCGGCGAGGGTCGCCTCGGTGTTGGGTGCAACGATCAAAAATTTACCGGCAGCGTTGATGATTTGGCTGGTAGGGGGGAGCGCCAGGGCATCAAGCACGCGCATCGCCGCACACTCGGTGAGCAGACCGACGTAGAACGAGCGTCCGCGCAGCAGCTTCGCCGCCCGACGTTGGGTGGCGCCACCGCTGGCGAAAATGAAGTCCTGGATTCCGAACAGGTCGCCCTGGATCAGCAATAGCGGTCGGTCGGCGGCATCAGAATCCCCGACTTGTGCCGAGCCCATGGCCGTCAGGTCATCGCCTCGTGCATGGTGGTAGCGCCACAGCGCAACAGCCAGCGCTGCAATGATCTTGGATTCGTCGTAGAGCGAAACGGCCGCATCGGGTATCTCCGCGCCAACCGCGGGTACGACGTGACCGAACGTCATCCAAAGCGTATCGACATGATCGAGCCATAGATCAAGACGCGCCCGATGCGAGGCGGGAATGTCATCGATCGCGGTAACGAAGGCATCCCACAATGCGCGATAGTCCTTGCCCGCGCTGACGGCATCGCCGGGAATCGCGGCATCACCAACCGGCACGGGAAATAGCGCGTCAGGCGACAGCGGCCGTAATGCGTAACGTGCGCTCGAGGCAGGCTCGGTCCTCAACGGCTCAGACAGGCGGATCTGCTCGAACAGGGACCGTTGGCGTGCCGTCGTGTCCGCAGTGCCGGGATCAGGCGCGCCTGGTTTGGCAGCGCGGCCGGTGGCAAAACGCATCGCCGTTGCGTACAGCGTCGCCGTTACCGCATCGGGTATCCGGACAGACGGAGGCACTTGCAGCTGCAGCGGCGGCAGGGCTTCGCTTGCGCCGGCGCGTGCGGCGAACGCCGCAAAGGCTTTCAGAAAGACATCAAGTGCTACGCCGCTGGAGGTAGCCAGGAGTTCGTCATGATTCAAAGTCGTTTCCATGATTACGAGTCTGCGCTCGTCCTCCGTTGCCGTCGATTCACGCTTGCATCGCCTGGTCTTCGCCGACCCGATACCCTCCGAGCCCGAACGCAGTGCCCTTGCCGATGTGTGTCCACTGCCCGAGCCACAACGCGGGCCAGAGCTCGGCGACGCCGGGCCCCGCCAGCGAAAGCTCACCGATCAGGCCGCCGAACTGCATCAGCGTGTCCTGCCGGGA
Organism: Thiohalocapsa sp.; assembly: GCA_021736785.1. Lineage (GTDB taxonomy): Bacteria > Pseudomonadota > Gammaproteobacteria > Chromatiales > Chromatiaceae > Thiohalocapsa. Next base: position 39,554 of record JAIPFF010000043.1, read on the forward strand.
GGAGTAGCGGGTCCACTCGTACCAGCGCAGCCAGTCCGCGTGCAGTTGCACGCGCTCTGCAACGGCGCCGGCGTTGCGCGGATCGAAGGCATCACAGTTCCGGTCCTGAAGCTCGCCGAGAGCGCGCAGGCGGCGATAGAGGGTCTTGACCAGATCCGCGGCAGTCAGCTCGCGCGCTCCGACGAAGTGACCATCGCGCTTGAGGCGCAGCGGCGTGATCAGGCGGAGTCGAACCGCAGCCGGGGCGGACGGCGGGAGCAGGGGTGCTGGCGCGCAGCCTGTATAGGTGCCGCTCCGTTGCTCGTAGACCGCTTGCCAATCCCCGTTGCCGGGCGTGCGCTCGTGTTCTACCCGGGCAACCGAGAAGCGACCGCGCGTTTTGCCGATGCCCCGCCGTCCGGCGACGTTGAAAGCGTGGATCAGATAAGGAGCTTGGCCGACGGCGGCGCCGAAGAGGTGGATCGCCAGCGGATAGTCCATCCCCGGCGCCAACGTACGCGGAAGCGTCGGATCGATATCGAGCACAAACGGATGCGGCAGTGTGCGGGCGCCGCGTCCGCCGGACTGCGGCGTCGCCGGGGTCTCGAATAGGGTGGAATAGACGCAGCTCTGCTGCAGCAAACAACCTTCACATGTCGGCTGGCGGGTGACGCAGGCTGTGCTGCGCAAGCCGTGTCCAAGCAGACCTCGCCAGGCTGACCCGGCATAGGCCGGCAGGCGGATAACCTCCTCAGCCCGCAACGTCAGGCGAAGCCTGGCCAGCTGCGGGAATATCAGGGCAGACGGAGCCGGGGCGGATACCAATGCAATCGGGACACTCATGCAGCTTAACCGGATGCGGTCTCGGCCGACGCGGTGCGCGGCGCCGGCAACGGAATCGGCGCGTAACGAATCGCATCCGCCGGCAATGCCAGCGCATAGCCCGCACCTTCCTCATGCTGAAGGACAAGGTAGGGCAACGCCGCCAACGCCCCGAGCTTGTCCTTCAGGGTGCGATTGAGGGCGCTATTCTTGGTGTTGAAGTAGCTTGGTAGCATGCCGTCACGCAGACCGAATGCCCCGAGCGTTCTGCCTTCCTCGTCAAGCAGCGGGTCGATCCGGCGCAGCTCTGTCTCGAACTGCGCTCGGTATTCGACGCCACGCCCCTCGAAATCTTTCTGCGTGATCCCCGGCAGCGGCTTTTGCCTGGCTTGGGCGCGCCGCGCAAACCAGGACAGAAATGCCAGCTCCGCCTTCGGCAGCTGCACGGTCTGACCGCCCGCGCGGATACGCTTGGACCTGAGGTCGATCACCAGCTCGCGCTCGGCCAGCGCTTCCTGTACCGAGCTGACACAGGCCGAGAAACGTGCGTGATCCGTCAGCAGCGGCCGATGCTGCGCTGCGCGCAGGCGCACGAACGGAATCCAGGCCAGATCCACTCTCGCCGTGCGGCAGTCATAGGCAACCTCCTTGTCCCCGCGCTTGACGTGGATTGGGATTTCGTCCCGCGTCGGATAGTAGAACTCGCGGTGGCTCTCGAATGGCTCCGAAACCAACACGTGGGAGAGGCGGTCTTGCGGGCGGCCGAACAGCGACAGCGCGTAGCCGACGAAATACCCCATGCTTTTGCGCCCGCCCGCGATCGACACGTGCAGCGCGCTGTGGGGATCATCGGTGAGTCTGCGCACGAGGTCCGTTATGAAGTCCGCCGCGCAGACGTTGTCCTCGGGGGAGCGGATGTCCTCCAACGCGGTGCCGTCATTGCCCGGGATCACGTGGATATTCGCGGGCGGGAAGTGAATCGGGGGCAGCTGATACTCGCGCCGCAGGCGCCCCATCCAGTCGATGGTTGGCGAGAGCAAGTTCAGACGCGCGTGCTCGGCTCCGCGCACCGTCGTGACGAGATACACTTCGTCAGGAACCAACGTCGGGTCGGTTTTCCAAAGCGCGTAGATGGTTTCCGTCACTACCTGCGGCGTCAGTCCGGTCACCGCCAACAAGACCTGCCGAACGTCGCGTTGGGCTGCAGTGCCCTCGGGCGCAGTCGTTGATGTTCTCATGCCGAATCCGAGAAACCCCTTCCAAAAGGCTGGCTAGACTAGTCGCGTTCCGCGCGGCACCTCAGATCGAGAGCCACTTGCGGCAACAGCGACACCTGCCGCGATCCTGCTGAAAGCGGCGGCGGCAGTCCGTTTACGCAAGCTTGTGTGCCGTTTACCGTGCCGAGCGCCCCCGCGCTCGCGCCGTGTTCATGCAGAGTAAACAAATCGCACGACACCGAGGTTGGATTCAGGTCACAGAATGCGTGTTCGTTGATCTGTGTAGTAGTTTGCAGTGCGCTGGATTGCCCGACGTCACCATCGCCACTATTACCCGGTCGGCTGCGCGCGACCCGCGGACATACGCTACCGCCGCGCGCTCCGCCACTCCCAAGGCCGCTGCTGCAACCCCTCCTTCTCCCAGATTCCCAGCCCCTGCCGCCTCGCCGCGCGCTCGGCGTCGTAGAACTCCCGCGCGGTGCAGTACTTCACGTACACCGCGGCCTGCCCGGCGGCGACCATCTCCAGGTTCAGGTTGATGTCGCCGTCGAAGACGTTGCCGATGATCCGCCCGTAGCGGTCCTTATCCAGGCGCTCCAGCGAGAAGCGCTCCGGGGTGATGCGGCGCAAGTAGTCGCGGCTCTCCGTGCCCCAGGGCCGCTGGCCCATCTCCGGGGTGTCGATGCAGTTCAGACGAATTTTGATCTGCTCGCCGTCGCAGACCGCGCGCATGGTGTCGCCGTCGTAGATGGACTGAACCGTGCAGGCCGATGCCGGACCCTCGGCGGCACCGAGGAAATCGATGCCCTGCCCGGCAATCAGCCAGGGCACGGCGACGGCGAGGCCGGCGATGGCCCAGAACGGAATGATGCGCTGGCGTGCCGGCAGCAGCCGGCTCCATTTGATCTGCATGAGTGCTTCTCCAGTGTCGATACCGGAGCGACCTCGCCCCGGATACAAAAGGGGCGGGATTCTCGCACCTCAGGGCGGCGAATGTGTGGCCGGTGCCAGCCAGCGCTCGAGCCGCGGGTCGATGTCGACCGGCCTACCCTCCGGCTCGGCATCGGGCATCGCTGCGGCGCCCGGGGCGTGGCGCACCTGGATGGTCAGCTCCACATCGCGCAGCGTGCGCCCGCGCAGGCGCTCCAGCAGGGCCGGGTCGGCGTAGACGAAGCGCACCGCCTCGCCCTCCACCTCCAGCGTCGGCGGCTTCGGGCGAACGCCCTCGGCCAGCGCCACGCCGAGCAGGTAGACCTCGCCCTGATCGGCCAGCGGGCGCGCCAGGTCAGCGATCGCATCGGCCGAGAGCAGCTGCGCGCGCACCGGCCGCGCGGTGGTGTCCTGGCGCTCGGTGCGCTCGAGCTTGGCGTGGTCGGCGTACCAGTCGCAGGCGGAGCCGGTGCAGAGCGACACCGGGCCGCGGTCGGTGTCGAGGATCAGGCCGCTCTCGCGCCACGGACCGATGATCGGATAGCGCCCCGAGATGTCGGCGAAGGTCGCGTTGTGCCGGCCTTTGACCTCGACGTCGAACGCCCAACTCCCCTTCTGCGCGTCGTACTCCGCGCGCACCGACTCCAGGTCCCCGATCGCGGCGCGGATCAGCCCGGCGCTGCCCTTGCCGGTTTCGGCGAGGGGCATCAGCAGCATGCCGCCGAGCGCCATGACGATCAGGAAGGCCAGCTCTCCGCCGCCCATGACCTCCATGCGATAGCGCGGATTGCCCGGCAGCACGCAGCGCACGCGGCTCGGCCAGAACCAGCACACCCCCGACGGCGTCATCATGTCCGCCACCGAGTGCGACACCCAGCCGGCCACCAGCGCGATGAAAAACCCGCCCGGCAGCAGCCACCAGGCGAGCAGCCCGACCGCGGCCTGGGCCAGCACTGAATGCGTGAGCGTCCGGTGCCCGAAGCGGCGCTCGATCCAGCCCGACAACGGCGGCACCACCCGCCCGGAGTAGGACTGCGCCGAGTCCAGATCAGGGATCAGCGCGGCACCCAGCGCCACGGCAGCCTCCGCCGGGTCCGGCGGATGCGCGGCGACGACGCAGGCGAGCAGGTACGCGGTGTGCGCGGTGGCGAGGTGGGTCGGGGTCAGCATCGGGTTATCCTGCGTCGCCTCCAGTCAGAAGCACGCAACACCGATGAATGCCTTTTACCCGTCCCTGATCGCCGTCGGCGTGACGCTTGTTCCGGTCTTGCTCGCCGCGGGCATCCTCTACTTGTCGCGCGAGCGCGAGGCGCGGCGCAGACGACGCTCGCCGCTGACCAGCGAGATCCTGCGCCCGCCTGGCTACAGCCTCGACGAGAAGACCCGGGACCTCTCCCTCGACCTGGTGATCTACCTGTTGAGCGCCGTGTGGGCGCCGCCCATGCTGCTGTCGATGTACCTGCTGATCCGCGTCTTCACCCCGGAGGCAGACACGCCGCTGATTTGGGTGATGCTTGCCCTGACTGCCGTCGGCATCCTCGTTTTCACCATGGTGCGGATGCTGCGCATCGCGTCCGTTCTGCGCCGCTACCGCGACGGACTGGCCGGCGAGCGGGCCACCGCGCAGCTGCTTGAGCCGATCATCGCCAACGGGGGACGCGTGCTGCACGACATCGAAGGCGACGGCTTCAACGTCGATCATGTCGTCGTCGCGCCCGGCGGTGTGTTCGCCATCGAGACCAAGCACCGGCTGAAGCCGACCACGGGACCTCGGAACGAGAACGCCAAGGTGCGATCCGACGGCGAAGCGCTGCGCTTCCCGGACTGGACGGATACCGCCAGCATGCGCCAGGCCGCGGCGGAGGCGCGCTGGCTGACCGAGCGGCTGACCCGCGCCACTGCGCTGCAGGTGTCCGTGCGCCCCGTGGTCGCGCTGCCCGGCTGGTACGTCGAACGGACGGCCCCCGGCGGCGTGCTCGCCATCAACCCGAAAAACTGCCTTTTCATGCTGAAGCCGAAGCCCGGCGAGCAAGCGCTGTCCGCAAAGCATATTCAGCGCATCGCTTACCAGCTCCAGCAGATGTCCCGCTTGCCCGACCCCGATGGCCGGGGCAACAACAAGCGCGACACGTAGCGGTCCGCCCGTCACCGCTTCGCCTGCATCATGCGGCTGAAGTACAGCAGCACGTAGAACAGCGACGTGCCGACGCCGGCCATGACCATCAGCTCCTTCATGCCGGCGCCGCGGCTGACATAGCGCAGCGCCATGAAGCCGGCGGCCATGATGATCAGCATCGGCGTCATGTCCAGATAACGCGTCGCCGCGTCGTGGGTCATCTCGCGGACGGTGGAGCGCGACACCTCGGGCTCCGCCGCGGCGGCCGCCAGCATCCCCTCCACCGCCGCCGGCACGCCGCCCGCATCACGGGCGATCGCGGTGATGAAGGCCTCGCGCAGGCGCGGCGTCTCGAAGTGCAGCGGATGCTCGGCAAGCCAGTCCTCGACCCAGGCGCGGACCTCGGCGCGCGCAAGCGGCTTCAGCTCCAGCGTGCGCTCGAACTGCCACAGCAGGCGCATCACCCGCGCGCGGCGGTTGGTGTCCTCCAGCGTCGCGGCCAGCTGCACGTGCTCGGCGAGCTGGTGGAGCATGTCCGCCTGGGTCGGCGGCACCTCCAGCGACTCGACGAACAGCACCACGTCGCTGCGCCCCGCCAGCGACCCCAGCGCCAATTGCAGCTGATCGGCCGCGGTCATGCGCGCCAGCGCCCGCTTGATGTGGCGAAACGGCACCGTTCCGGTCCGATACGCCGCGGCGCGAAAGCGCACCGGAATCATCGACTCCGGCACCTGCAGCCCGATCGCCCCGTGGACCTGCTCGCAGAGCTCGAAACCGAACTGCTTCGCGGTGGCGACCGACGGCCACAGCGTGATCCGCCCGCCGTCGGCCTGCACCGCGGCGCGCACCTGGCGCAGGAACGCCCGCTTGCCGATGCCGGCCTTGCCCTTGACCACGACCGATGAGCCCGCGAGCAGCGCATCGGCCGCCTCGCGGATCTGGGCTTGGCGGCCGACGAAGATGGTTGCGGGGACCGTTTCCGCCGGCGGCACCGGCGCCGTCCCGGACTCGGCTTGCGCCGGTGGCGCCGCTTGCATGTCCCCGCGGATCGCGGCTTCGGATGCGGCCATCGCTACTGCCCTCGCTCACTGCGTCATCGCCGCCAGCAGCGCGCGCAGCTGCTGCCACTGCGCCCCGCCCCAGCGCCGCGCCAGCGTCAGGCGCAGCGCATCCAGCCGGCCGGCCTCGCGCTGCCAATCGTGCTCGGCGCGCTGCATCGCCTCGGCCTCCGTCCACAGGGTGTCCGGCACGTCGAGGCCTTCGTTGACGCGCTCCTGGCGGTAGGCGGTGCGATCGCGGGCGAAGCCGCGCAGGGTGTCGAGCGCGCGCACCTGGCTCGCCAACTCGCAGAGCGTCTGGACGTCGCCGAGGAAGGCTTTGCGGGCCGCATCCACCTCGCCGACATAGGCCGCGCGCGCCTCGGCCTTGGCCAGCCGCGATGTGCGATCGAAGAGCGGGATCTCGACGCGCAGCGCGGCCCGCCCGCCGGCCGCGCCGGTCTCGAAGGTGGTGTTGGTGTCGTAGCCGAGCGCGAGCGTCATCGACCAGTCTCGCTGCTGCTGCGCCTCGCCGAAGGCCCGCGCCTCGGCGCGCAGCACCGGGTTGGCGACCTCGAGCAGCCGCAGCGCCTCCTCCAGCCGGCTCTCGCCGGGACATTCCTCCGCACCGGCGGCACCCGCCGCGCAGGCCAGCAGCAGCGCCGGTACCGGCAACAGCGCGCGCATCGCTCAGACCACCCGCCGGTAGCGCTCGCGCCGGCCCTGCTTGCACAGCACCACCTGCCACAGCTGCCCGTGGCGGGCACGGAAGAAGCCGGCACACGCCAGCAGGTAATAGCGCCAGTGGCGCAGCCCCGCGTCGCCATAGCGCGCCGCGAGCCCCTGCGGCTTCCAGGCACGGCGCAGGTTCTCCCACCAGGCCAGCAGCGTGCGGTCGTAGTCCGGGCCGACGTTGTGCCAGTCCTCGACGATGAAGCGCCCCTCGATCGCTCGTCCGATCTGCGCCAGCGACGGCAACTTGCCGCCGGGGAACACATGCCGATCGATCCAGGCATCGGTGTGCGCGGTGCTGTCGTGACGGCCGATCGTGTGCAGCAGCATCAAGCCGTCGTCGGCCAGCAGCTGCGCCGTCGCATCGAAGAAGGTGCGGTAATGACGTGCCCCGACGTGCTCGAACATGCCGACCGAGACGATCCGGTCGAACCGCCCGCGCACGTCGCGGTAATCCTGCAGGGAGATCTCGACCGGCAGGTCTCCGGTCTCCGCCGCGGCGTGCTCTTGCTGCGCCCGCGAGAGCGTCACCCCGACCACGCGCACCCCGTAATGCCGGGCGGCGTGGAACGCGAGCCCGCCCCAGCCGCAACCGATGTCGAGCAACCGCTGCCCGGGTGCCAGGTCCAGCTTGCGGCAGATCAGGTCGAGCTTCGCCCGCTGGGCGTCGTCGAGGTTGTCGGCCTGCGCCCAGTAGCCGCACGAGTACACCATGCTCGGCCCGAGCATCGCGCGATAGAGATCGTTGCCGACGTCGTAGTGGAAGGCGACATCGCGCGCGGCCTGCCGGCGCGAATGGCGATCCAGCAACGGACTCGCCGCGGCGCGGGCCGCGAGCCGGATGCGCTCCGGGACGCTCAACAGCCGATCCAGGTTCGCCGCGAGCAGCCGGCGCACGGTCTCGTCGAGGCGCTCCGCGTCCCAGGCGCCGGCCACGTAGGACTCGCCGAAGCCGAGCGAGCCGCGGGTCAGCACCTCGGCGAAGAAGCGCTGCTCGTCGCGCACCTGGATCGCCCAGGGCTCCGCACCGCCGATCGGCACGCCCGCGGCCGCGAACCGCGCGGCAAGGCGTTCGGCGCCCATGCCCCCGCGATCCGCCCGGCAGCCTTGCCGGATCGCCGACATCACGCCGGCGCGGCCAGCCGCTCGAAGAACGTGCGCTCCAGCGGTAGCCCGCGCAGGCGCCGCGCCAACTGCTGCAGGCG
>JAIPFF010000044.1 GCA_021736785.1 Thiohalocapsa sp.
CGGCGCCCGCCGCATTCCCATCGCGGCGATTCTGTTTTGGGGCGGTATGGGCGTCGGCGTGCTGCTCAGCACGATCACACCGGAAGACAGCGAGACGTCTTACCGTTATGTGCCGATGACAATGATCTTCCTCGGCGTGCTGTGGTTCGCGGCGACCGAGTTCATCCTGCTGCTTCGCCACCGCAAGCGGGGCTGATCCGCGTCGTATCGGTAAGGGGCAGATGCCGCGAGGCTTGCCGGCCCCGGCTAGCGCGCCAGCGGCCTGATGCCCCAGACGCCCTCGGCGTAATCGGCTACCGAGCGGTCGCTCGAGAAGCGGCCCATGTTGGCAGTGTTCAAGATGGACATCCTCGTCCAAGCCTGCTGGTCCTCGAAGCAGCGTGCCGCATCGGCCTGCGCGCTCAAATAGGCCGAGAAATCCGCCAGCACCAGATAAGCATCCCGATTCAACAGACCGTCGACGAGCTCGCCATAGCGCGCGGTGTCGCCTCCGCAGACCGCGCCGGAGCGCACCAGATCAATGACGCGCTTGATGCTCGGGTCCGATTCATAGAAATCCCGCGGCCGGTAACCCGCTGCCCGCCGCGCGGAGACTTCCGCCTCGCTTAGGCCGAAGACGAACATATTCTCCTGCCCGACCGCGTCGCGGATCTCGATATTGGCGCCGTCCATGGTGCCGATGGTCAGCGCGCCGTTGAGCGCGAACTTCATATTGCCGGTGCCCGAGGCCTCGGTGCCGGCGGTGGAGATCTGCTCCGACAAATCGCTGGCCGGGAAGATGCGCTCGGCCAACGACACCCCGTAATTCGGCACGAAGGCGAGCTGCAGCACATCGCGCACCGCGGGATCGGCGGCGACGAAGCGCCCCACGTCGTTCGCGAGCCGGATGATCTGCTTCGCGGCCCGGTACCCCGGGGCCGCCTTGCCGGCCATCAGCACGGTGCGCGGCGTATGCCGGGCGTTCGGGTCGTCCTTGATGCGCAAGTACTCCGCGAGCACACGCAGCACATTCATTAACTGGCGCTTGTATTCGTGGATGCGCTTGACCTGCACATCGAACAGACTGTCGGGATCGAGCCGGATGCCGTGGCGTGCCTCCAGGTAGCTCGCCAGCACGCGCGCATTGAGCCGTTTGATGCCGGCCCAGGCATCGCGGAACGCGCTGTCTTGGGCGAGCGGCTCCAAGTCGGTCAAGGCCTCGAGGTCCGTTATCCAGCGCTCGCCGATGGCCTCCGTGATCAGCCGCGCCAGCGCCGGATTGGCCTGCAGCAGCCAGCGGCGCTGGGTGACGCCGTTGGTGATGTTGCGCAGCTTGCCCGGCCAAAGGGCATGGAAGTCGCTGAACAGGTCACGTTTGAGCAGATCGGTATGCAGCGCCGCGACACCGTTGACCGAGTGACTGCCCACCAGCGCCAGATTCGCCATCCGCAGGCGCTTGCCGCCGCCCCAGCCGTCGTCCTCGAAGATCGACATTCGCGCGGCCCGCTCGCCGTCGCCGGGCCAGCGCGCGGACACCTGTTCCAGGAAACGCCGGTTGATCTCGCCGACGATGTCGAAGTGCCGGGGCAGCAGCGAGCGAAACAGGTCCGCGTCCCAGCGCTCCAGCGCCTCGGGCATCAGCGTGTGGTTGGTATAGGCGAACACCCGGGTGCAGATATCCCAGGCGGCGTCCCAGCCAAGACCGTGCTCGTCCATCAGCAGGCGCATCAACTCCGGGATCGCCACCACCGGATGCGTGTCGTTGAGGTGAATCGCCACCCGATCAGGGAGCTGTTCCAGCCCGCCGCCTTCGGCCAGCAGCTCGCCGACGATCCGCGCGACCGATGCGGCGACGAAGAAGTATTGCTGCTTCAGTCGCAGTGCCTTACCCGCGCTCGACTCGTCCCCCGGATACAAAACCTTCGAGATTGTCTCGTCGCGCGCCTTGTCCTCGACCGCTCGGATGTAGTCGCCGTCATTGAAGTAGGCCAGGTTGAAGTCGTCGCCGGAAACGGCGCCCCATAAGACCAACGGGTTGGAGACACCGTTGCGGTATCCCGGCACCAGGGTCTCGTAGGGTACGGCCCAGACCTCTTCGCTATGCGCCCAGCGCGCCGCGAGCTTGCCATCGGCGTCGTGGGTATAGTCGCTATGGCCGCCGAAGCGCACCAGCACCCGCTCGTCGGGACGCGGCGTTTCCCAGGGATTACCGCGATAGAGCCAATTGTCGGGCCGCTCCACCTGCTCGCCGTCGCGGATCTCCTGGCGGAACATGCCGTATTCGTAGCGGATGCCGTAGCCGCAGGCCGGATAGCCGCGAGTGGCCAGCGAGTCGAGGAAGCATGCAGCCAGCCTGCCGAGGCCGCCGTTGCCCAACGCCGCATCGTGCTCTTGCTCGTAGAGGTCCTCCAGCACGACGCCGAGCGCGTGGACACCTTCGCGCGCGTCCTGCTCGAGATCCAGGCTCAGAACCGCGTTCTGCAGCGTGCGCCCCACCAGGAATTCCAGAGAGAGATAGTTGACCCGCTTGGCCCGCTGCCCGCGACGACGTGCCTCGGTGTCGAGCCAGGCGTCGATCTGCCGGCGGCGGATGCCGAGCGCCAACGCCAGGTAGCGATCGTACGCGGGCGCATCGTCGAGCTCGCGGCCGACCGCCAAGCGCAGCGACAGCAGGCACTCGTCGGCCATCGACAGCGGCGGGTGCGCCGCGCCGGCATGCCGGGCCTTACCCCGCCGGGGCGAATCGGCGCGACCGCCATCGGAGACCGCGGTAGACGTTCCGTCGAGAGTCTCGTCGCTGCCCATCGATGCGTCCCGCCCTTGTCTGATTGGCACCCCGGTCGGATAAACGTAGACGCCGGCGGCACGGCAATCAGTGCGTCAGTGCACAAATTCGAGAACACGGTCCCACAACCGACAATCGTCCCGTCTGCGCTTGTAGGAGTTCCAACATCAGACGCGACGAAGACCAACCAATACGCTTAAAAAACAAACCTCTATATCAAGACAAAAACACAGGCACGCAGATTGCTTTCGCCTCTGCAGACGTTCCACTGCGCCGGCCGCTCCGGCGCCACCATCGATTCGAGGGGAAGCGTAATGGAGTTGACTGTCGTGAAAACCGACGGCGCCGCGCCTGCAGCCGGCGGCTGTGCCTCCAGCGGCTGCGGCAGCAGCTCTGACAAGCTCGCGCACTTGCCGGAGGCGATCCGGGCCAAGGTCCACAATCACCCCTGCTTCTCGGAGGAGGCGCATCACCACTATGCGCGGATGCATGTCGCCGTGGCGCCCGCCTGCAATATCCAGTGCCACTACTGCAACCGCAAGTATGACTGCGCCAACGAGTCGCGCCCGGGCGTGGTCTCCGAAGTCCTGACGCCGGAGCAGGCGGTGAAGAAAACCCTCGCCGTAGCCGCGGCGATCCCGCAGATGACAGTGCTCGGCATCGCCGGCCCCGGCGACCCGCTGGCGAATCCCGAGCGGACCCTGGCGACCTTCCGCGAGCTCTCGGAGAAGGCACCGGACATCAAGCTCTGCGTCTCCACCAATGGCCTCGCGCTGCCGGAGTTGGTCGACGAAATCTGCGAGCACAACATCGATCACGTCACCATCACCATCAACTGTGTCGACCCGGAAATCGGCGCGAAGATTTACCCCTGGATCTATTGGCATAACCGCCGCATCAAGGGCGTCAAGGCAGCGCGCATCCTGATCGAGCAACAGCAAAAGGGGCTCGAGATGCTGGTCGCCAAGGGCGTGCTGGTGAAGGTCAACTCGGTGATGATCCCCGGCGTCAACGACACGCACCTGAAAGAGGTCAGCCGCATCGTCAAGGCCAAGGGCGCGTTTCTGCACAACGTGATGCCGCTGATCGCCGAGCCCGAGCACGGCACCTTCTTCGGCATCATGGGTCAGCGCGGCCCGACCCACGACGAACTGCAGGCCCTGCAGGACGAGTGCGCCGGCGACATGGCGATGATGCGCCACTGCCGCCAATGTCGTGCCGATGCGGTCGGCATGCTCGGCGAGGACCGCGGCGACGAGTTCACACTCGAGAAGATCGCCGACATGGAAATCGACTACGCCGCCGCCATGGAGCGCCGCGCCGCGATCCATGCCGAGATCGAGGCCAACCGCGCGGCCCAGCGCGAGCAGCGCAACGAGACCTTCGTCTCCATCGCCTCCATCAAGCGCTCGGCGGCGAGTCCGGCGGCGGACATCGAGCGCATCGAGACGCGGCCCGTTCTGATGGCCGTCGCCAGCGAAGGCCATGGCCTTGTCAACCAACACTTCGGCCACGCCCGCGAGTTCCTGATCTACGAGGCCAGCGCCATGGACGTGCGCTTCGTCGGCACGCGCAAGGTGGATCTCTACTGCAGCGGCGGCGACACCTGCGGTGATGCCGACAGCACGCTGTCGAAGATCATCCGCGCGCTGGACGGCTGCGAGGCCGTGCTCTGCTCGAAGATCGGCTATGAGCCCTGGGGTGAGTTGGAGGCTGCCGGAATCATGCCGAACGGCGAGCACGCGATGGAGCCCATCGAGGAGGCAGTCGCCGCGCTGTACCGCGAGATGGCGGATGCAGGGCAGCTCGCGCCGGCGGCCGAAACCGCATCGCTCAGCGCCTGAGCCTCCTGACCCGACTCTCACGACACGAACCCTCCCGCGCGCGCGCGGGAGAGTAAGGAGCCGTATTCATGGCATACCAGATCATCGAAGGCTGCGTGAATTGCTGGGCCTGCGAGCCCGTTTGTCCCAGCAACGCGATCCAGGCCGCCCGGCCCCATTTTCTGATCGACGCGGGCGCCTGTACCGAATGCGACGGCGATTACGCCGATGCCCAGTGCGCAAGCATCTGCCCGATCGAAGGCGTCATCCTCGACGGCCGCGGCATCCCGGTCAACCCGCCGGGCTCTTTGACCGGCATACCGCCGGAGCGCATGGCCGAAGCCATGGCGGAGATTCAGGCCCGCTGACGTCGGAGCGCGCAGCCGCCTCGCCGTTCAGCGCCCCCGCAGCCGATCAGGAGTCACCGTCGATGCTTGTCGTCCACCCCGCCGCAGCGGTCCGCCCGGCAAACCGCATCCCCTGCGCAGGCGCGCAATCACCGGCGCGCCCGCTCGGGCTGCTGCGCTGGTTTGTCGCCGCCGATGCGGTGCGGCGATTCCTGCAATGGCATGCGGGCCTGGCGCGCCCGGCACACGGCGGATGGCTGCCTGCACGGGCCTGGCGGCGCCAATCGGCGCTGATCTGCCTGCGCATGGCGGACGACGCGGAGGGACACCGATGACCACGGTCGTGTTCTACGAAAAGCCGGGCTGCCTCGGCAACGCGAAGCAAAAACAGCTGCTGGCACGCAGGGGCCATTGTCTGCATGTCCGCAACCTGCTCAGCGAGCCCTGGACGGCCGAGCGCCTGCGCCGGTTCTTCGGCGAGCGTCCGGTGCGGCAATGGCTGAATCCGAGCGCACCGCGCGTGAAATCGGGGGAAATCGACCCCGCGGCGCTGGACGAGCCCACGGCACTTGCACTGATGCTTGCAGACCCGCTGCTCATCCGCCGCCCGCTGTTGGAGACCGAGTTCGGGCGCTGCGCGGGCTTCGAGCCCGGACCTGTGCTGGATGCACTCGGGATGCACATCGCCGCCGGCGAGGATCTGCAATCGTGCCTGCGCGAGCAGGCCGGCGGATCGGCATCGGCATCGGCGCCGACCTGCGACGACCTCGCACGGAGCGAGCGGGCATGACGATGCGCCCGACAGGCAACATGCCCGAGACTGCCCCGACGCAGAGCGGCGATGCCGTGGAAATCGCCGACGGCGTCCATTGGATCGGCGCGCTGGATTCGGCGCTGCGCAGTTTCGACATGATCCTGCGCACCGCAAACGGCACCACCTACAATGCCTATGCGGTCCGCGGCGCGCACGGCGTGGCCGTCATCGACACCGTCAAGGCCGAGTTCTCCGGCGATTTCTTCCGCCGCCTCGAATCCATCGCGGACTATGACGAGATCCGGTTCATCGTCCTGAATCATTTGGAGCCGGATCACACCGGCGCGCTGCCCGAGCTAATGCGCCGCGCGCCGAACGCCCGGCTGATCATCTCCAAGCGCGCCCCGGCCATGTTGAAGGCGCTGCTGAAGCCCCCCGGCGACGACAACTTCGACTACGACGTGGCCGATACCGGCGACGAGATCTCCCTCGGCGACCGCACGCTGGGCTTCCTGCACACGCCCTTCCTGCACTGGCCGGACACCCAGTGCAGCTATCTGGTCGAGGAGCAGATCCTGTTCTCCGGCGATGTGTTCGGCTGCCACTACTGCGACGACCGCTTGTTCAACGATCGGGTCGGGGACTTTCGGTTTTCGTTCGACTACTACTATGCCCACATCATGCGGCCCTTCAAACCGCATGTGTTGGACGCGCTGAAGCTGATCGAGCCGCTGCCGCTGAAGCTGATCGCACCGACGCACGGGCCGATCCTGCGCGACCGCCCGCGCCGCTACGTCGCCCGCTACCGGGAGCTCTCGACGTCGGGCGATTGCTTCGAGCCCGGCGCCGAGCACCGCTCGCTGATCGTCTTTTATTTAAGCGCCTACGGCAGCACGGCGCGCATGGCCGAGGCGGTTTGCGCGGGTGCCGAGTCCGTGCCCGGCGTGCGCGTCTCCCTCTACGACCTGGAGGGCGGCGAGATAGACCCCTTTGTCGATTTGATCGAGGCCGCCGACGCGCTGGCATTCGGCTCCCCCACCGTCAACGGCGATGCGGTGAAGCCCGTTTGGGACCTGCTCTCCTCGCTCGCGGTGGTCAGCCTGCGGGGCAAGATCGGCGCCGCCTTCGGCTCCTTCGGTTGGAGCGGCGAGGCGGTGCCGATGATCGAGGACCGCATGCGCGGACTGAAGATGCGCGTGCCCGTGCCCGGCCTGCGCGTCAAGCTCATCCCGACCGACGACGAGTTGGCGCAGGCCCGCGATTTCGGCAGCCGGCTGGCGCTGGCGATGACCGGCGGCGGGCACTCGCCGGACGCTCGTGGCGGCGACGCGGCGCGAGGCGAGCGCGTGATCGACTTCGCCGACCTCAAGTGACGCGCGCCGACCGCAATCAACACCTGTCACGACAACGAGCGCCTCAGGCGCAGCGATGGTTCCGACCCTAAGTCCGAAAATCCAATTCAACGAGGAAACAATTCATGCCAAAAGCCAAAGTCACGTTCGAAGACATCGGCCAAACCGTCAACGTCCCCGCGGGAATCCGCGTCATCGAAGTCTCCGAGAAGGTGGGCGCAGGCATCATCTACGGCTGCCGCGAAGGCGACTGCGGCACCTGCATGATGCATGTGGTCGAAGGTTGGAACAATCTGACCGAGCCGTCGGTGCTGGAGGAGAAGGTCCTGCGCGAGAACATGGCGAGCCGCCATGATCGCCTTGCCTGCCAGGCCCAGGTTATCGGCGACTGCACCGTCAAGCCCGCCTGAGGACGCGCGGGCCGGTCAACCCCGCCCGCGCACCCGTACCGGGCCCAGTGCCCGTCCCGTCAATCGCAACGAGAGAGCACACCGCATGGCACTCGTCACCTTTTCAAACCCGGACTACAAAGACAAGACCGTCTACGCGGTCGCCGGCAGCCACACAGAAACCCTGCTCAAACTGGCCAAAGAGCACAAGGTACCGGTTCACTTCGACTGCCAGGACGGCGAATGCGGCCACTGCCTGGTGCGCGTCACCAGTGTCGACAAGAAAGCGCGTATGGGCTACCACCTGACCGAAAAGGAGCGTACCGTCCTGAAGGAGCTCGGTAAGCTGACCCAGGACGACATCGACCGCCTGTCGGTAGACGACATGCCCAGCGAATGGCGTCTGGCCTGCCAGATGATCGTTCGCGACGAAGACGTCCTCGTGGAGTACTGAGCCGTGGCGCCGTCGGCGAAGGTCAGGCCGGTCAGCGGCGCCGACGATGCCGCGGAAGCGGCGGTTCGGCTGCATGCGCTGCTCGCGGCGCATGCGGCCGGTTACGGCAATGACCACGCCTTTGCGTGCATGATCGCCAGCCTCTGCACCGGCGCGGGCGCAATGCCGGATTGGCTCGGCCTGCAGCCGCCGGCGTTCTCGCGGCTGATGGCGCTGCATTTCCCCGGGCTCGACCTGTCCGATCTCCCGCGCACCGGGCGCCCGCTGGATGGCCGGCGGAACGACGAGACCACGGAGCTTGTCAGACTCTTGCTCATGGACAAGGCCGGCGACTCGCCGTCTGAAGTCTGGATGGCGCACGTGATCGCCGCCGGCTGCATGGCCAGCGATCACCTGTGGCAAGACCTCGGGCTCTGGGACCGCGACGAGCTCACGGCACTGATGCGGCGGAATTTTCCGGCGCTCGCCGCAAGGAACGTGAAGGACATGAAGTGGAAAAGGTTTCTGTACAAACAACTGTGCGAGGCAGAAGGGATCTACACCTGCCGCGCACCATCATGCGAGGCGTGTACGGACTACCATGCTTGTTTCGGCCCTGAGCTCTGAGATCCGAACCGAAATCCTGTTGTTGGCCGGTGACGCCGGCGGTGATGCGGTCAGGCGCCGCGCCATGGGTGCATACCTGGGCCTCGCGGTCGGCGACGCCCTCGGCGCGACGGTGGAGTTTCTGACGCCCAACGAAATCCGCTCGCAGCACGGCCAGCACCGCGAAGTGATCGGCGGCGGCTGGCTCCGGCTTCGAAAGGGACAGGTCACCGACGATACGGAAATGAGCTTGGCGCTGGGCGCCAGCATCCTGGCGAACGGGGGCGTCGACCCGTTGGCGGCGGCGGAGGCCTTCAGCGACTGGATGCGCCACAAGCCGGTCGACATCGGCAATACCGTGCGCCGCGGCATCGCCACCTTCCGCCGCACGGGCGTTCCGGAAATGCCGCAAAACGAATTCGACGCCGGCAACGGTGCCTGTATGCGCTGCCTGCCCATCGCGCTCGCGACCGTGGGCGCCGATGCCGACCAAGTGGATGCCTGCAATCAGTGCCAGGCCCACGTCACCCACAACAACCCCACATCGGATGCCGCGACGCTGTGCGTGATCCGGATGGTGCAGGCGGCGCTGCTCGGCGGCGACCGCAACGACCTGAAACTGCTCGCGGATGCGCTTGTCGCCGAAGACGCGGCCTTTACCTACGACCGCAAGCGCAGCGAGAATCCCAGCGCCTTTATCGTCGATACGGTGCGCGCCGTCTTCCAGGCGCTGTTCGCCACCGACAGCTTCGAGTCGGCGTTGATCGACGTGGTCAACCGGGGCGGCGACGCCGATACCACCGGCGCCATCACCGGCATGATCGCGGGCGCGCTCTACGGCCCCGCCGCCATCCCGGCCCGCTGGGTCCGCCACTTGGACAAGAGGATTCGCCACGCCTGCATCGAGCAGGCACAGGAGCTGACCAAGCTCTCCCCGTTGTATGCGGTGTGCCTTCAGCCCCGCTGAGCGAATCGAGCCCGTCGCGGATCGAGCCCGTCCGGGCGACAGCCCCGTCCCAGACGACAGCGGGGCGTCGCCCCGTCCGCTATAGCGCTATAGAGGCATGCGGCCAGCCCGCAGAGCCGGCGCGAGCATCAGGCCGCCTGCGCCGGGATACTGTCGCCGGTGCCGATTACCTCGTTGTGCTCGTTGCAATAGACGAGCTTCGGCTTGAAGGCCGCGGCCTGCTCCTCGCTCATGCCCACATAGCAGCAAATAATTACGCGGTCGTCCGGCGATGCCTTGTGCGCGGCCGCGCCGTTCACGGAAATCACCCGCGAACCGGCCTCGGCTCGAATGGCGTAGGTGCTGAAGCGCTCACCATTGGTGAGATTGTAGATGTGCAGCTGCTCGTACTCTCGGATGCCGGCCAGACGCATCAGATCCTCGTCGATGGCGCACGAGCCTTCGTATTCCAGCTCGGCTTGAGTGACGCGGGCTCGGTGCAGCTTGCACTTAAGCAACGTCAATTGCATGTCCAGTAACCTCCCGGTGGACGAGATCGCGCCTCGCCACTGAAATTTTTCGGTTCGGCAACGCCGCAGGGCGGACGAATTCCCCATTTTGCTGCGCTGCAATATGACGCTATTGTCTCAGCGCCCATACGGGCGGTGCAACCGAAAAACCGCACCGATGCGACGCTGCCCGGGAGAGAAGCCGACCGGTGCGTCACGCCGGTTCGTCGGGCAGATCCACATCGAGATTGTCGATCAGCCGTGCCTTGCCCAACCAGGCGGCAGCCAGAATCACGAGCGCCCGGTCGCCGACGACCGCGGGAGCCAGATCGGCACGCCGGCGCACACTCACGTAGTCCGGTTTGAAGCCCGCGGCCGAGAGCTCGCGCGCCGCATCCCACTCGGCGTCCGACGGGGCATCGCCCGCGCGCAGGCGCTCGGCCAAGCGCCGCAGCGTGCCGTAAAGGGCCGGCGCCGCAGCGCGCTCGTCGGCGCTCAAATAGCCGTTGCGCGAGCTCATCGCCAACCCATCCGGCTCGCGCACGATCGGCACGCCGACGATCTCGATCGGGAAGCACAGTTCCGCCGTCATGCGCTGAATGACCATCAATTGCTGAAAATCCTTTTCGCCGAACACCGCCATGTCCGGCTGCACGATGTTGAACAGCTTGGCGACGACCGTGGCGACACCCTGAAAATGACCGGGCCGGCTGGCGCCGCAGAGGACATTGCAGAGCCCCGGCACCTCGATCAGCGTCTGGCGTTCGCGGCCCTGCGGATAGACCTCCGCCTCGCTCGGCGCAAACAGACAATGGCAGCCGGCCGAGCGAAGCGCCTCGGCGTCCTCGTCCGGCGTGCGCGGATAGGCGGCCAAGTCCTCGCCGGCACTGAACTGCAGGGGGTTGACGAAGATGCTGACGACGACGCGATCGGCACCGGCCAATGCCCGGCGGACCAGCGCCAGGTGTCCGGCGTGCAGGTTGCCCATGCTGGGCACCAGGCCGATGCGCAAGCCGGAGCGGCGCCAGTCGGATACCAGGGCACGCATCGGGACGATCTCGTGGATGCTCTGCATAGCGGCTCCCTCGGTCAGTGGTGCGAAGCAGGCGTGCTCATCGGGACCGCCCGCATAGCTGTCCTACGCCAGCGTCTGCTCCGGCCCCGGGAAGGAGCCGCCGCGCACGTCCTCGACGTAGCGCTCGACCGCAGCGCGAATATCGCCACTGTCGGCCAGAAAATTCTTGCTGAAACGCGGCGGCCGGCCCGGCGTCAGTCCGAGCATGTCGTGCAGCACCAGCACCTGCCCGTCGCAGCGGTTGCCGGCGCCGATGCCGATCACCGGGATTCGCAGCTCGGCGGACAGGGCGGCCGCAAGCTCCGCCGGCACGCACTCGAGCACCAGCATGGACGCACCGGCCTGCTGCAGCGCCAGCGCGTCCGCGCGGATAACCGCGGCACCCGCATCGTCGCGCCCCTGATAGCGATAACCGCCCAGCTGATGGACCGATTGCGGCAGCAGTCCGAGGTGCGCGCACACCGGCGCGCCGAACTCGGTCAGCCGCCGAACGGTCTCGAGCACGGCGGCCCCTCCCTCGAGCTTGACCATCGCGGCCCCGCCCTCGCCCATCAGCCGCGCGGCCGCATCCAGGGCGCGCTCGATGGTCGCGTAGCGCATGAAGGGCATGTCGGCGATGACCAGCGCCCTTTCCCGCACGCGGCTGACACAGGCCGTGTGGTAAACCATATGATCGAGCGTGACCGGCACCGTGCTCGGCTGCCCCTGCAGCACCATACCCAGCGAGTCGCCGATCAGCAGCACATCGACGCCGGCGCCCTCGAGCACACGGCAGAAGGCGGCGTCGTAACAGGTCAGGCAGGCGATACGCTCGCCGCGCTGCTTCATGGCCATCAACGTGGCGGCGGTGATGCGGTCCGCTGGCATCGGTTCTCCGGGGTGGTGTCGATCGCTGCTTGGCTGTCCGCACTGCGCGGACGGAATCATCAGGATAGTGCGGCACGCGGCGGCACGCCAGAACCATAAGTATCGGCTGCAAGCGGTTCGATCCCGTCATCGCCGCAGCGCCTCAGCAACTCGGCCAGCACACCCTGCCCCGGCACCAGCAGTGTCGGCGGTGCGATATCGAGCAGTGGCACCAGCACGAAGGCTCGCCGGTGAATCTCCGGATGCGGCAGTGTCAGTCCGGGCTGACGGCTGTTCAGATCGCCGTGCAGCAGCAGATCTAGATCGAGTGTCCGCGGCCCCCAGCGGCGGCCGTCGCGCACCCGGCCGTGGGCGCACTCGATGCCCTGCAGCGCCTCCAGCAGCGCCGGCGGCGTGAGGGCGGAATCGAGGCGGACCGCGGCGTTCACGAAGTGCGGCTGATCTTGCGGCCCGAGCGGTGCCGTGCGATAGAGTCGCGATACCGCCCCGAGGCGGCTTTGCGGCAGCGCGGCCAGTTCACCAATGGCATGCTCGACCTGGCGCGCGGGGTTGTTCAGATTTGCGCCGAGGCCGATGTAGACCACGGCGGTGGCGCCGGCGGCGTCAGCCATCGCCGCCTCCGGCGGCGGGTTGCGGCCCGCCCTCGGCGTGCGGCGCGTCGTCGCCGGTGGAACCCGCATCGGCCTCGCCGGCGGCGGGCTTGCGCTTGCGCCGGCGCGGGCGCTTCTTCTTGGTGCCGCCGGTCATGCGCAGGCGCTCGCCCGCGTCCACCGCCTGAAATCGTGTCCACCACTCGGCGATCTCGGTATCCACCTCGCCGGCCTCCGCGCGCAGCAGCAGAAAGTCGTAGGCGGCCCGAAAGCGCGGATGCGTGAGCAGGCTCAACGGGCGCTTGCCCTGGCGGCGCTCGAGACGCGGCTGCAGCGACCAGATCTCGCGCATCGGCAACCCGAATCGCTTCGGGATGGCAACCGTCTGCTGCTGCCGGGAGGCCACCTCGTGGGATGCCGATGCAATGGCCTCGGACCAAGACTGACCCTGCTCGAGCAGCTCCGCATAACGCAGACGCGCCGGCTCCCACATCAGCACCGCGAACAAAAAGGCCGGAGCGACGGGCTTGCCATCGAGGATACGCTGATCGGTATTGTCGAGGCCCCTGCCGACGAAGGTGATCGGGAAGGCGTGCTCCTCGCGCGAGAGTGCGATCTCCGTGCCCGGAAACAGGTGGGCGAACAGGCCGTAATGGCGCAGTTTCTCGAACGCGTGCAACGCGTAACCGGAATGGAACAGTTTCAGGATTTCTTCGAACAGACGTGCCGGCGGCACTTCGCCGAGCAGTGGCGCCAAGCGCGGTAACGGCTCCTCGCAGGCCGGGTCTATCATGAAGCCGAGCTTGCAGGCGAAGCGCACGGCACGCAGCATCCGCACGGGATCCTCCCGGTAGCGCGCCTCGGCGTCGTCGCCGATCAGCCGCAGGCGGCCGGCCTCGATGTCCGCCAGGCCGCCGGCATAGTCCACCAGCGAGAAGTCCTCGATATTGTAGTAGAGGGCATTGACCGTGAAATCCCGCCGCAGCGCGTCCTCGGCGATGGTGCCGTAAACGTTGTCACGCAGGATCATGCCGTTCTCGACGCGCCGTGCCTCCTCGTCCGGGTCGGACAAGCTTCCGCCGCGGAAGGTGGCCACCTCGATGATCTCGGGACCAAAGAAAACGTGGGCCAGGCGAAAGCGCCGGCCGATCAGCCGACAGTTGCGGAAAACACTGCGCACCTCTTCCGGGGTGGCGTCGGTGGCAATGTCGAAATCCTTCGGCTCGTGACCGAGCAGCAAGTCCCGCACGCCGCCGCCGACCAAGTAGGCCTGATGGCCCGCCTGTTTGAGGCGATACAGCACTTTGAGCGCATTCGAGCTGATGTTGCTGCGCGAAACCGTATGCTCGGGGCGCGGAACGATCAGGGGTTGGAGCGTGGTCGTTTGATGCAAGCGGCCGGAACTTCCCTTAAGGCTGCCGGGGGACGCGCGCCAACGGAGCGGCGGACGGAGCGGCGAACGGACCGGCTCCGGGCCCTGCCCCGTGCCGGCGGCGCGCTCGACCCGGCGTGAATGAATCGTGACAGTTATCGCTGCCGCAAAGCTTGAGCAAGCGGCGAATTCACGTATAATACGCGATTCTGAACGACGCTTCTGCTCCCTTCGTCTAGCGGTTAGGACGCTGGCCTCTCACGTCGGTAACAGGGGTTCGAATCCCCTAGGGAGCGCCACTCGCAGATGCCCTGTCATGCGGCCGCATGACAGGGCATTTTCGTCTCCGGCACCCAGCGCCGAAACCAGACCCGCCGAGATTTGGCCCGGAAATATCTGGCCCGCCGCCATCGCGCGAAACCCCACCGCTCCGAGCCGGGGCAACGTCATCCCTTCGGCCGTTCGACCTCGAACCCTTCCGCAAAGGGCATCATCGGATGGCCGCGGCAGACCTCTTCCATGAAGATAACGCCTTGATGCGGATCGCCGATATCGCCGGCGTCGAAGAGGAGCTTGAAGACCTCGTCGGCCCGGCTCGCCTCGACCAACGCCATGACGACGTCGCGCTCGATCCAGACCAGCGTGCCGGGACGTTGACCGCGACGATCGGTGCCGCGGGCATGGTGGTGGGTCGCCGACAGCACGCCGGCGTGCTCCTCCACCAGCTTCATCAGCTCCAAGCCGCGCCCGCTCATGACGATGGCGGTAATCAGCTTCTTCTCGACACCGTAACCGATGTGTCCGAGTACGCTCATTCGCGGCGCTCCGCGTGCACGCCGAAACGGGCTGCGATGTCGTGAGGCACGTAAGTGGCCATCTTCTCCAGGCGTGTCAGCCAAAGAATGCCCATGCCCGGCGTGTCCATCTTGGCGGTGACGAAGACACGCTCGAAGATATGATCCGCTTGCTCGTTGGGGACAACGATGTAGATGATCTCCTTGTCGGTGTCCACGGTCAGCCCCAGGATGCCCATGCGCTTTTGCCGGATGCCGCTGCCCTGGGCGTGAAAGACCGTCGCGCCCTGGGCACCCGCCTCCATCGCCACCCGGACCACCGTGTCGGCGGTTCCCCGCTGCACGACGGCGGTCAGCAGCGTCACACCGGTCAGGACGATCAGTTCGTTGCTGGCGCTCATGCGGATATCCTCGTGAAGCGGCGGGTCTTGAAATCGGTCCAGAGCCCGGTGGCCAGCACCGACACGATGGGCCCCACCGAGCACATGGCGAGGATGCCGAAGCCCTCGGCCACATCGACCACCTGCCCCAGGCCCATGCCCAACGCCATCAGCAACGGCACCGTCACCGGTCCGGTGGTGACGCCGGCGCTGTCCCAGGCCAGATTCACCATCTCCTCGCGCGACAGGACCGTCAGAGTCAAAGCCAACGTGTAGCCGATCACCAGCAGCACCCACAGCGGCAGGTCGAACAGGATGCGACTGACGCCGAGCGTCGCGCCGCAGCCGACACCGATGGCCACGGCGTGCAGCAGGGTGCGTTTGCGGAAGGCGCCGTCGGTCAGGTTCTCCACGGTCATGCCCATGGCGTTCAACGCCGGCTCGGCGACGGTGGCGCCGTAGCCCACGGTAAACGCAAACACCAGCGTCGCGGAAATGCCGAGCGCATAGGGATACAGCGCCGGCGCGCCGGTCTGCCAGTGCGGGGAGAAGGCCCACGGGACGTTCACGCCGGCCTGCTCGCCGAGGCTCACGAGGCCGGCCGTCAGCCCCATGTTGAACAGCGCCATACCGGCAATGGCCATGGTGACGCCGTAGATAAACACATTGCGCTGGCGAATCCTGCGCCGCAACAGCAGCACCTGCACCAACAGCAGCAGCAGCAGCAGCGGCACGATGGCGCGGAACGCGCCGATGATCTCCGGGTAGGGACTCTCCCGGTGCCAGCTATCCGCGCGCTCCGACTGCATCGGCAGCAGTGCCTCGGCGCCTTGCCCGGTGAGATAGAGCGCCACGCAAAGCACCGCGATGATCGGAAACAGCGACGCCAGCGTGACGATACCGAAACCGGACAGCGGATTGTCGCTGCGCCCGGTGGACGCCGCCACGCCGACGCCGACCGCCAGCACCAACGGCACCGTCACCGGCCCGGTGGTGATGGCGCCGCAGTCCCAGGCAAGGCCGATGATCGGCGCCAGATCAGGCTGCTGCGCGGCCCACACGGTGAACAATAGCGTCGGCGGCACGATGATCAGCACCAGGACCTTGAGCCGCCAGCCGAACATGAGCCGCAGCATGCCCAGGCTGACGGCAACGCCGACGCCGGTGGCAACCGCCATCACCAGCCATAGCGCATAGGGTCCGAGCAGTTGGCGCAGCCAGGGTGCACGCTCGCCGGAGACCGCGGCGGCGGCGGCTTGCAGCGCGCCGATGGCCGGCTCGGCGAAGGTCGCCGCGGCACCCAGCAACAGGCTGAAGCCGAGCAGCACCGATGGATGCATCTGACCCGGCATGTGGAAGCCGACGTTCTCGGCGAAGGGCATCAGGCCGCGCTTGACCCCCTCCATAAAGAACATCAGGCCGATAATGACGGCCGCCATGCCGAGCAGAACGGTCTCGGTGCTGAGCAGCGAACTGCGCAATGCCAGCGCTTGGAAGGCGATCAGCAGCATCGCCAGCGGCACCACCGCGCGCAGCTGCTCGGCGAGCCGGACCGAGATGTAGGGAGTCACTAGACGATGCAGATCCACGGCCCGCAGCCGCGGGGTTAGCGGCCGCTGCCTTTCGGCCTCGAGGACCGCGGAGAAATCGACTTGACGTCGGTGGCGCTTGATCGCACCGAGATAAGAGCCGTAACGGATCTCGCGCTCGCTCAATCTGTCGGTCACCTCCCATGCTCGGGGATAGCAGTATGAAATCCGGTCGCGTACGAAAGTCGCGGCACGACGCGACCGGGGACGCTAGCATCGCCGGCGCCCGCAAGCAAGCACCGGCCCGGGCGAAGTACCGCGCAAGCGCCGTCAATCGAGTCCGCGGGGACGCGCACCGGGAACCGCGGCAAAGCGAAACGCGCGGCCGCGAGGGACCTGTCCGCCGTGGCGGCGACGGGTACCGTGGAGAATGGCCGCCGGTTCGCGAGCGCGGCCGCGGCGTCGGCCTGACGTTTGATGGGCTCGATAGAGGAAAACACCCGTCCCTCAACGGCGGCGCAGTCGCCGAGGGCATCGATCGACGGATCGGACGTACTGCTGAGCGCGATGTCTTTCAGCATCGGCGCCCGCTGGCCCTTGGAGCTGTGCGTAATGAAGTCGATGGAAGCATGTGCGCCCATGGGACCACCGGTAAAAGATCGTTACCGGCGCCGGGCGCAGGCTCCGTGCCAGCGCACCCCGGGGCCGCATTTCGGCGGGTCGGCGCGGTCTTCGGGCACGCTTTGGCAACATTGCCCCGAAAGACCGAGCGTCAGTGTCGACAATGTTGGCCAATTCGGCGCCCGGGCCGGCGCCGGAGTGGGTGGGGGCCGGTCGCGGCGGGCAAACGCCGCGCCGCCTTGGCCGGACGACACATAAAGCCCGGCCGTGCGGCCACCGGCAACCGTTACCGAGCGCCAATCCGGCGCCTTTCCGGCGACCGATTCAGTCAGCGGTCGGGAACGGTGTCGGCTGCCGGGCCGATCATCAGCCGCCGCGTCGGTGAATCTCGCGCATGCTGTCGCTCAGGCGCGCGCCGATCAGCGACATCAGGCGCAGCCCCTCTTGCGTGCCCGGGTCGCTCAGCAGTTTGAGCATGCCGGCGATACCGCCGCCGGCCGGCGGCGCGGTCGCTAGGTCGCGACTGGCCGCCGTAAAGGCGTTGGACATGCTGATCAGAAACCGCTGATTTTCCGGCCGATCCATCTCCTGCAGCAGATGCACCAGTCCCTCGTTGCGGGTCAGGCGGTCCAGCAAGGTAACGCCTTCGCTGAAGGCGCCCGCGGCACGGGCGATCATGTCGTCGGACAGTGCATCGCGCGCCGCGGAGACCAGCGTGCCCAGTTCGACCAGTTGCTGCAGGTCGTCGGAGTTGAACGTCGCGACCGCATCGGGCAGCGCCTCTGACGAGGTTTCGATAGTCATGGGGAGGCTCCTTAAAGTAGTCCGCGGACGCTGGTCCAGTACATCTTGTTGTACGACGTCTTGAACCAATGCATCGCCTTGTTCGGCGCCTTCAGCAGCGGCGG
Organism: Thiohalocapsa sp.; assembly: GCA_021736785.1. GTDB lineage: Bacteria > Pseudomonadota > Gammaproteobacteria > Chromatiales > Chromatiaceae > Thiohalocapsa. Next base: position 18,060 of record JAIPFF010000044.1, read on the forward strand.
ATTCTCGTAATTGAACATGGCGTAAGTGGCACTGTCGCGGCCGGTCTCGATAAAGCAGTAGACCTTGCCGTCGTACTCACAGACAGGCGCACCGATCTTGACCGTCGATGCGATGTTCTGCGCCACGACCTCCGCCTCGAAGTGGGCCGCGGAGCCGGTTTTGCTGACCGGCAGGTTGGTGGTATCGCCGATCACGTAGACGTTGTCGTATCCCTGCATGGTCAACGTGTGACGATCGGTGGGGATCCACCCGCCGACGCCCATCTCCTGCTTTTCGATCACTTCCATGCCCCGATGCGGAGGCACCGCGATGAGCAGGTCGTATCGCGTCTCCGTGCCTTCCTCGCTGTAAACGATCTGTTGCCGCGGATCGACCTCTCTGACATTGAACAGCGTCTCGTACTCGATGCCCATGCGCTCGAACTCGGGCAGCGCCCATTTCGCCACATTCTCGATGGTATGGATGCGACCGATCGGATAGTGATATTTGATGTGAACCTTGTCGCGGATGCCCCTGGCGACGAAATAGTCGTGCAGCGCGAATGTGACCTCCACCGGTGCGATGGGACACTTGTGCGGTACGCCGACGACGATGGCCACCGTACCTTCCTTGAATTCCCGCAGCGCCTTGAACATTTTCACGGCGCCGGCCTCGGAGTAGAAGGTCTCGCCGCCTTCGTTCAGGCCCGGAATCTCCTGCGGCACGATCCGCGAGCCGGTGGCGATGACCAGTACGTCGTAGTCGTGGATACGGCCATTGGCGGTCTTGACGCGCTTGTGATCCAGCTGGAACTCCTCCACCGGGTCGACGTGGAATTCGATGCTCGATTCCAGCAGGCTCTGCTGCTTGCGATAGAGCTCATCGGGCATCATCTGGCCGAACGCCACATACAGAAGCCCGGGCTGATACATGTGCTTGTCGGACGCCGATAGCATGGTGATCCGCACACGCCCGACGCGGATTTCCTCGGCGAGGCGCCGTGCCAGATTGTTCGCCACAATCGTTCCGCCGGTGCCGCCGCCAACGATCAATATTCTCATTGCAGTCTCCTCCGGAAAGTCAAGCTGTCGGGCCTCATTGCAGTGACGACCAACGCGCGTACATGAAGCGCCGGTTATTTGGCCTTACGCACTTTGACATGCCATACACCTTCCACGTTCTCACTGCTGATCAGCTCGTGCCCCACCTTTTTCACCCACTCCGGAACGTCTGCGGCGGACCCTTCGTCCGTGGAGAGCAGCTCCAATGTGTCGCCGACACTCGCCTGCTTCATGTAGGTGATCAACTCCATCAGCGGACCGGGACAAAAGGTATTGCGGGCGTCGATCGTTTTCATTTCGTTCATGGTATCTATCCTCTTCGTGGCAGCGGGCGGGATGAATCGCGCGACGGTCAAAACGTCAGCAGCTGAGCGCCCGCCGAGTCACCGAGAAAAACCGTGAGACCGGTCGGCTCGCCGAGCTCCGGCTCGAGGTCGTCCTGGCCGAGCTCCAGCAGATCGATCGCCATGGAACAGGGCAGCAGTTTCGCATCGCCCATCTCTGCGGCGAACTTGAATAACTGCTTGAAGGGCGGAACGCCGGTGTTGCTCTCCATCAGTTCGCCGAAGTGCCCCTCCGCCGGCGCCTGCTCATCCGCGCCTTTGACGAAGTAGGCCAGCGCATTCATCGAAAAGAAGACGGACACCTCATCGCCGCTGGCCGCCGCCACGGAGGCGATCATGCCGGCCATCTGCAGCCGCTCGCGCGTTCCGGAAACGCACACAATGTTGATTCGTCGTGCCATATCGTTGCCTTGCCTCGGTGCACTATCGGTAGCGGCGGGAGCGGACCGCCCGACGCTGCTCGTAAGCAGCCGCGGTTTGCCCCGGCGCCGGCGTCGGATGCCTATCAGCCCCCGCGGTGCCAGCTGAAGCGCCTGATGAGCAGCACGCAGGTGCTGTCCAGCGCATAGCCGATGGCACCGATGACCAGGATCATCGCCATCAAGTAGTCATAAGAAAGGGTCTCGCGCGCGTCCTGGATCGAATAACCCAGTCCGGATGTAACCCCCAGGAACTCTGCGGGCACCAGCACGATCCAGGCGACGCCGACCGCCAGCCGTATGCCGGTGAGCACATCGAAGGTGATCGCCGGCACGATGATATGGGTGATCATTTGCCACGGCTTCGCGCCCAGGTTGCGAGCGACCTTGAACCAAGCCGGATCGACCTTCGCCAATCCGGCGGCGGTCGAAAACATAACCGGCCAAACCGCGGCGATCGCGATCAGGAAGATTATCGCTTGATTCCAGGTGACGAAGACGATGACCGCGATCGGCTCCCAAGCCAGCGGACTGATCATGCGCAGCAGCTGAAACGGGGAGTTGCTGAGCTCGCGAAAAGCCTTGCTGCGCCCGATCAGGATGCCGAAAGGCACGCCGACGACGATTGCGATCCCGAGTCCCATGCCGAGTCGATAGCCGCTGGCTGCCATCGCCTCCGGGATGGTCCCGTTGGACCAAAGACGCGGCAGCAGCTCGAGCGCCGGCAGCGGGCCGAATTCAGCGAAATGGGCGGTATCCGGGTTCATCGAGATCGCATAGACCCCGAGCCACCAGAGCACGAACAGAATCGCCAGGCCACCAAGGAAGTTGGTCAACGCCAGCCCCCAGCTCGCGGCGCCGGAAGCGATCGCGCCATACACCCTGGCGGTGCAGGCAATCACGTAAGGAGCTGCTTCGACCCTCATTGCGGAGCGTCCTCGGTGCGTCTGCCGACGGCGCCGGCCGAGGGCACGCCGGGTCGGGCGCTCCGGCCCGCTCCGGGCGCTTGGCCGCGGATGTCGCGCTCGCCATTATCTTTTTTCATCCTCGGTTCTCCTCTCGTGGCAGCCGCATTGCGCGCGAGCCGCGGGCAGCCGGCCTCATGACGGCCTCACCCGCGCCTCGCGCTCCCCATTCGGGCGGCCTCAGTGGTCGTGATGAACGGGGCGAACCGCCGGGCGAACCGGTCGCTGGGCGTTCGCGGTGATCCCGGGTCGGGGCATCGCCACACCGATCAGGCAATCGCGGGTAACGATTTCCGCCAACTGGTCCTCGCTCCAGCCATCGGTCCCTTCGGGACGCACCGGCAGCACGATGTACCGGGTCTTCTGATTCGAGTCCGCCACCCGGATCTCGATGTCCGGGTCCAGTTGCAGACCGAACTCCGCCAGAACTTGCCGCGGCCAGCGCACCAGCCGCCGGCGGTAGTTCGGCGTGCGGTACCACTCCGGCGACTGACCGAGGATCGGCCGCGGGTAGCACGAGCACAGCGTGCAGACCACGACGTGCTTCACCGTCGGAGTGTCTTCGAGCACGCGCAGGTTGCAGTAGTCACTCGGGGTGCCGAATCCCGTCGGCGGGCTGTTGATCCAGTCCACGCCCACGTCCAGGCTCGCCTTCACCCCGTCGCGAACTGCCAGCTTCTTGTATTCCGGATCCAGCCAGGCCTTTGCCACAAGCCGCGCCGCCGGCAACGGGCCGAGCGTGTGCACGTATTCGGTCCATCGCCGGTGGTCATCGGCGCTGAACAACCCCTTCTCGATGGCCAGCTCGCGCACGGCCATCTCCAGCACCTCGAAGTCGCTGACTTCTTCAACCATCGGCGCCGGCGGGTGGTGATGATCATTCGACATTTTTCATTCCTCCGCTCCTCGATCGCAGTTCTGTTATTGGACCAACCAACCGATTCACGCCGGCTCCAGCCAACGCTCCGAAAGTTCCGTCTCCACCGTATCGTTTGCGTAGAGATCGGGATAGTCCGGCCACAGCTCTTTTTGACGGAACACGATGCTGTAGAACCACTCCGGTTTATCCGTGTTGTCCCATGCCTCGTCTTCCGCTGCCGGGCTCTCGTAGACCGCCTCGGTCACCGTTCCCACCGCGCCGCGCGTGTAGACTTGGGAGCGTGTATAGAATAAATCGGGCAAGTTCCGCACCCGGACTCGATCGCCCACCTTGAACTTAGCGGGCCCCGCCTCGCCGCGAAAACACTGCGGGTCACCGATCCCCGTTGCTTTCTTGGCGTGATGCGTCAGATCGTGCTCAACCTTGCTCATAGCGGCCTTTCACCTCATCAATCTTGTTCACCAACTCGGTCAGCGTCACATGCTGCTTGTCGACCAGGATACGCGCGGCAGTCAGCAGCCAGCGGCCGTAATAGGGCAACCCCAGGTACTGCGTCTGGCCCAGGTCCACATTCTGTCGCCGGCGGCGCTCCTCGGCGTTCCAAACACCTCGCCAGGCCAAGCATTCGCAAGTGGCAAAGGTGTTCAGCTCCCACTGCTCTTCTTGCTTCTCCTCCCACCTGATCGGAACATCCGCCTCTCCGCCCACATCATGTGCGGAGCGCGTATAGGCGCGATACAACGCATGATCGATCTCGTCCGGATACGGAGCCTGCTGCGGCTTATGAAGTGCCGGCTGCAGGTAGGTCACCGTCTCCAGATGTCGCATGACCTGTTCTCGTGTCGACTGGGACATGTCATCCGCTCCTCGCTCAGCAAAAAATCGAAACTTCTTTCTCATTCGAAAAGCGCTGCGGCCGAGACACCGACGCCTCCTTTCGCAACGTAACGATACTGTGCCAAGCTTTATTTTCACTGTCCAAGACCAGTTTCCGATCAAGACAATAGGATTCTGTTATAGCGTCAATGTCGGTATCCGAGAAATACATACCCCGGGCGAAAAGGCCCGGTAGGCCTTCAGTCCGTCGATGAATCGTTATGAAAGGTAATACAGGCGCACCCGAAAAAGCCCCGGAAAAGTACAGCGAATCGAATGCAATCAGATCTGCCGTCTGGCCTGGCGCATCGGCGGGGAAACAGAAGGGCACTACGCGGCAACGAAGAAGACCGCGTCGACGCGCTCGAGAGAGCGTAGGCAGCGAGACCGCGGCCCGGGCAAGGCGCCCCGAAAAGGCGACTACTAAGCCATGGCTCCCGAAAAGCCCGCTAACATAATGCGCCGCGGGCCGGCGATAGCGTTCGACACGAGTGCCGTCCAGCGGAATCGACTCAGGCGCGGTAAGCACGCGCGCCGATCGAGGTTCGTCCAGGTCGGGAGAAGATGACGCTGTCGCCGAAAAAATAGACCGGCGGGCCCGCAAGCCCACCGGCCTCAATACCGCCCCTAGAAGATCAGGCAATTCCCAAGGCGAGGAAGATGCCGCCCACGGCCAGCGCAGCAAAGCCGCCGACACGCTGGGTCATGGTGCGTACCCGCTCGGAGCGGGCCGCGACCTTGTCGAAGGCGAGAGCCCCGCCGACGATCAGGCCGTATTGGATGGCCGCGAAGCCAAGCAGGTAGGCCAGGATCGGCGTGGTTTCCGCGCCGACCACGGCTTCGCCGTAGGCATAACCGTGGAAAATACCGCTGACCGCGAACACCGCGGCCATCACAAGGGCCTGCAGCGAACTGCGCGCGAGCACGAGCACGGCACCGACAACGACGGTTGCCGCGACCAGCGCTTCGGCCAACGGAATGTTGGCGGCGCCCAAGTGCAGCAGCGTGCCTGCGACGGTCGCGGCGATGAAGGCCATCGGGACGGTGAACCGCGCCGCGCCCTTGAGCGTAAAGGTCAGCATCGCCGCAATGATGAGGAACGCGAGGTGGTCAAGGCCGATCACCGGATGACCGAGACCCGACAGAAAGCCTTGGCCGAAGGTCTCCGGTGTCATGCCGCCCATTGGGTGATGGGCAAAAGCAGGGGCCGCGGCAAGCAGCAGGCCGGAGGCGGCAAGAAAGGGCCTGGAGGCGTATGCCGCGCGGCTGGACTTCATGGATTGGATGCTCATCGCATGTCTCCTCGTAGTGGATCTACTTCACTCTTTGATGTTTGCGCGGACTCGCCGCGGGATCGACCTCCCTGGCCGCCGTCAACGCGCTCGGCAACACCGCTTGTGCATCGCCGAGACATTGACGGAACCGCTTCGCTATGCGGCTTGTCCTTTCTGGGCGTTCGTCGCGTTGGCGTTTGTCTCCGACAGACGTCCAACGGGCCTTTCGTGCTCAGGCGCGATGCGCCTGAGCTTTAGCCGGCGCCCCGCTGCCAGCTATAGCGCTTGATCAAAAACACGCAGAGGCTGTCGAGGATATAACCCATGATGCCGATGGTGAGCACCATTGCGGTCAGGTTGTTATACGACAGCGTTTCACGAGCGTCTTGGATCGTATAGCCTAGGCCCGTGGTCACACCGAGAAATTCCGCTGGAATGATGACGACCCAGGCGACACCGAGCGCCAATCGGATGCCCGTGAGCACATCGAACGTGATCGCCGGCATAATGATTTTGGTCAGCATCTGCCACGGCGTTGCGCCGAGATTGCGCGCGACTTTGAACCATGCCGGATCGACCTTTGCCAGCCCCGCCGATGTCGCGTAAATCACCGGCCATACCGATGCAACGGCAATCAGGAAGATGATTGACTGATTCCAGGTCGCGAATACGAACAAGGCCACAGGAGTCCACGACAAGGGACTGATCATGCGCAGAAACTGAAACGGTGAATTACTCAATTCCCGGAATCGTTTGCTGCGCCCTACCAGTATGCCGACGGGAATGCCGATAGCGATCGCTATCAGCAGCCCGAGACCGAGTCGATAGCCGCTCGTCATCACGGCGCTCTGGATCTTTCCGTTCGCCCAGAGCTCCGGGAACGCCTGGAAGGTCGGAATCGGCCCGAAGGTGGAAAAGCTCGCCGTCTGCGGATTGCTGGCGAGCAAATAGGCACCGAGCCACCAAAAGGCCAGCAAAATCGCCAGACCGCCGACGAAATTGGCCAGGTTGCGGCCGGAGGACTTCAGTGCCGCCCCCGCCGCCGTGAAGTCCAGGCCGGACATGGTCGCCCCCCCACTCATAACTGAATGAGCTCCGTGCGTGTATAGGGGTCGCCGGTCTGCGGCACGCTCGGGTCGTTACGCCAGGCCGGATACTGCTCGAGCGTCTTTTTGATGTACTCGTACTGCACCAAGTCGTCGGCAACGAACTCGGGCGACAGATCGGCCAGAAAGCCGGTCTCGCCGGTCACCAAGGTATCCTTGAGCTCGGTGACCACTTGCTCCGTCGCCGAGCGGTAGGGCCAACTCTGGAAGTTGATGCGGTTCTGGCCCCACTCGACGTGCTTGATGGCCTGCGGGTTGTCGTAATAGGCGGGGTCGTAGAACAGCATCGCGCGCTCGATGACCTCTTTCGGGAACGGCATATAGCGCGCGCCGTCTCGCGAGAGCATCTCGGCCATCTCCTGGCGGTTCTCGCCCAGGTAAAGCTGCGCCTTGACGACGGCGTTGTGTACCGCCTGCGCCCAAGCCGCGCGGTCCGGGTCCATCGCATCGGCCTCATGCATGACCACCACGCAGCAAGGGTGCCCTTTCCAGACGTCGCCGGTGAAGCGCAGGACCTTGCCGCCCGCCTTCAGCTCGCCGAGGGCGTTGAACGGCTCCGCCACGCAATAGCCGTCGATGGTCTTTGACGCCAGCGCCGGCGGCATATCGGGCGGATTCAGCACGAGGAAGTTGCATTCGTTATCCGCCAGCGGCTCGGTTTGGGGACGAATCACCGGTGTGATGCCCGCCTCCTTCATGATCTTCTGCGAGACCACGTTATGGATCGAGTACCAATACGGCACCGCGAATTGCTTGCCGCCGAAGTCCTTGGGCGAATTGATGCCGCTGTCTTTGTGGACCACGACAGCGGAACCGTTGGTGTGGTCCCAGGCGGTCACCTTGAGCGGGAACTTATTGTTGTAGCGCATCCAGATCGGAATCGGGATGAGCAGGTGGGTGAGGTTGAAACGATGCGACGCGAACGCCTCGACCAGCGGCGACCAGCCACGGATCAGGGTCGGGCGCTCCGACTCGAGGCCTTCGTCCTTGAAGTAGCCCATCTCGTGCGCCACCAGCAGCGCTGCGGCATCGGTAATGGGTATGTAGCCGATGCGGACTACCGGATCGAACTGCTTCTCTTTCGCGAAGGTGGCCGCGCTCGGTACCAGACCCGCCAACGCCGCGGCAAGGCCACTGGTCTTCAGGAATGTACGGCGACTGACGCCGGTGCCGAGTATGCCGCTGAACAGCGGATCGCTGTCGAGCACCAGCTTCGGGTCGTCGATGCCGTCGTGTTGACGCTTCAGGTGAAGGCCCGGGACCTCCAGTCCGCCGAATTGCTTTTTCATCATCGTCAGTCCTCGTTTATGAGTCGGATGCCGGGAGAGCAGCCGGCGATCAGCCGTGCTGGCCGGCCGCCTGCGGTTCGTTCGCCGCGATGGCCTCTTGGGCCGCCTCGTTCCCTTTTGGCCCCGACTTCCCCTGGGCCGCGTCCTGAAAGGCATCCATCAGGCGTGTGCGCATCGCCTGAACAGCCGGATCGTGTCGCTCGCGCGGGTCCGGCAGATCGACTTCCAACTCCGTCATGATCCGGCCCGGGCTGCCGGCCATGATCACGGCCCGGTCGGCCATGATGACGGCCTCGTCGATGTCGTGGGTGACGATGACGACGTTGAATCCGAGTCGTTTCGCGATCGAGCGCACGTCGCGCTGAAGCGCCGAGCGGGTAAACGCATCCAGCGCCGAGAAGGGCTCGTCGAGCAGCAGTAGTTCCGGCTCCATGACCAGCGACCTTGCCAACGCCACGCGCTGCTGTTGTCCGCCGGACAAGTCTTGGACGTTGTTGTCCGCGTGCGCCTCCAGGTCGACCAGCCGGATCGCCTCTTCGACCCGCTCGCGGATGCGCGCTTCCTTCCAGCCGGCAAAGCGCAGACCGGTACCTACGTTCTGCGCCACCTTCATCCAGGGATAGAGGTGCGGCGCCTGGAACATCATCACCCAGTGCGGCGAGGGCTTTTGCACGACTTCCTCATCCAGCCGCACCGTGCCTCCGCTGGCCTGCAGCAGGCCGGCCAGGATGTGCAACAGGGTCGACTTACCGCACCCCGAGCGGCCGATGATTGCCAAAACCTCGCCGGGCGGCGACTGCAGACTCACGCCGTCGAAGGTGAGCGGGCTTTTCGCGCTGTAGCGATGTTTCAGTTGATCGATGTGAATATTTACGCCGCGTATCGACATTGTTGATTCCCCGCTAGATCTGCGTCAGCCGTGCCTGGACCTGCTCCATCCGCTTGGCCAGATCGGCCTCGTCCACCAGCCCGCGACGGATCATCGAGTGCGCCAGTGCAAGCAGTTGGCGCTCAGGGAACGGAACATCCGCGTAGAGCTCCTCGCTCAGCTCGTCTTCTTCCCAGCGGCGCTCCAGCGCCGGCAGAGCGCAATTCACCTCGGCCAGCACGTCACAGGTGGCCTCGAGCGTCACCTTCCACGGCGGGTCGGGATTGGTGACGCCGTATTCGGAGGCCAGATCGCCCCAGACGCGGCCCTCTCGGCGCACCTTTTCAAGAAGACCGATCGGTCCGGTGTCCAAGCTCTCCGGGCCGCGGCCGGAGCTGCTTTCCCGACTTTGGGATTCGCTCATTGGTCTCTCCTCCTCGGTAGTCGTTTTCAGTGCCCGCGGTGAACGGGCTGCCCGGCCGGGACCATCGCCTACGGCAGCGAAGCTCGCCGGGTCGTTCTCGATCTCGGTTAAACAGATGCTCGCTAGCAAAGGTTTACCCCGGCGGAATCGGCGCCCTTTCGTGTTTTCAGACCGCAATATCGAACACAATTAATCGAGCGATGCACTTGCAAGCGGGGATAACCGCACAACGTTTCATTGATGAAAAACGCCGACTCGAAGCCCTTGCTGCACAGCGCTTGTTTAGCCCTCTAGCTGCCGAAGATTCATCTGTGGCAATGCACGATTGTGATTGACAGCAGTCACCTCTTTCACATTAACTTCGCCCCAGCATTCCAGTGCAACGCGGTGGGCGCATTAGCGGATGTCGACTCGGGTTTCCATAGCGGGGATTAACCGAGCGATCACGTGGGTAACTGTGCATCAGGCGCAAAGAGTTGTCCAAGATCAGTTTCTGATTGGCTCTATAGGATTCCGCTATGGAACGAAACATCATGTTCCCGCGCTCGATCCGCTATCTGATGGCGGTCGCCGAGCACGGTAGCTTCACCAGGGCGGCCCAGGCGCTGTATGTCTCTCAGCCGACGCTCTCTCAGCAAATCAAGCAGTTGGAGGAGGCTTTGGATGTCGAGTTACTCGACCGCTCCGAGCGCACGGTGCGGCTGACCGAGGCCGGGAATATTTATCTGCATCATGCGAAAAAAGCACTGGGGGAGTTGGACGCGGGCCAGCGCGCGATTCACGATCTACAAGACTTGAACAGCGGCTTGCTGACGATCGGCATGACGCCCGTGACGGACTTCCTGACGGCTCCGCTGCTTGATCATTTCAATGCCCGTCACCCGGGAATCGTGATCGAAACGCTGGAAATGTCCCAGGAAGAATTGGAGGCAGGTATCGCCGACGACCGGCTCGATCTCGGCATTGCTTTCAGTAATAGCTTGTCCGGCGGCTCGAGAGCGAACGACATCGAGCCACGCGTGCTGTTCATCGAAACGCTGAATCTGTCCGTGGGGGTCAGTCATCCCTGCGCCGGCTATCGCGAGCCGCTCACCGCCAGGGGCTTGGAGCAAGAGCCGCTCGTGCTTCTGAATGCCGACTTCGCGCTTCGCCGCCTGTTCGACATCCACTGTCTGGAGCACGAGATCAGGCCGAATGTCGCCATCGAGACCGACTCACTCAGCGCCATCGTCGAGATCGTCAGGCTGGGCCGATTGGGCACTGTCCTACCCGGCAGCATCGCCCGCACCCAGCACGATCTGCGTCTCGTATCGCTGACACCCGAGATGCCGCACCATGCGGTGACACTGGTGTGCCGAAAAGGCGCCTATAAGAGCCCCGCGTGCAGGGCATTCATGGACTTGGCCACTTACGCCTGCATCGGTGCGAACGATCAGCCTGAGCAGCATCCGCAATTCTGGCCCGGGCGCCTATTCGATGCGTCTGACATTGGCTGAAGATCGCGGAAGTCGACAGTCGCGGACTTGGCGGTGACGGGGCCCGCGTCCCCCAGAGGGGATGTTCCGGGGATCAGGCCGGGCCCGAGCGACCGCGCCCGATCAATCCGCGCCGGCTCAACCGCGGGCGACCGCCGCCCCGGGATGGCGCACTGCAGGATCGAGAAAGGGCTTGATCGCATCGGCGGCATCGCCGGGGTGCTCTTCGTAGAACGACAGCTTGCCCGCCGGGACCCGCACCGTCGTCACATTCGCGGCTCCGGCCATCGCCTCCATCTCAAGCCTGGATTTGGCCGGCGCCTGTTCCGAAAACAGGCTCAACACGGGGACGTCGATCCGCTCCAGCGCCGACAGCAATTCCGACCGCGAGCGGAACGGGTCGAGACGCCCGGTAACGAAGCGCGCCGATGCATGGCGGGCGCCGGAGTTACGGGTAACCCGCAGCTTTTCGCGCATGCGCTCCTTGTTCAGCCACCGCGGATCTCCGTAGACATGACCCCTCGCCATCATGCCGATCACCAAGCGATTGATGTTCAGCCGATACAGCAGCGGCCCGATCACCGGTGGATCGAAGGCTTTCGCCAATTTCGCGAACATCGGCCGGTCGCCTCGCATCATTGTCGGTAGCGGACCGCGCCAAGTGGGAGACAGCAGCACCAACCGCTCCGACGCCGGCCCATGCTCGGCGAAATGCTTGGCGACATAGCTCGCCGCGTGCCCGGCGGCAATGACGGCATAGCTTTCCGAGACGACCTCGCCGAACAAATATCGCAGAAATTCATCGTAAAGCGACGGCCGCCAGTCGATGCGAGGCCGGTCCCGATCGCCGAATCCCGGCCAGTCTACAGCGAGGGTTTCGAATGACGAGCACAGCAGAGACTGCAGCGGCTGCATTTCGGCCCGTGTCGAAATCGAGCTCAACGCGGGCAACATCAGTACTGGCGGACCGCTACCAAGCCGGTCTATGCCCAACTCGACCCGCCGGCCTTCGCAAGACCATGCAATCGGCGCTTCAGTCACGGTGCGCGACATTGAAGATTACGGAACGGATGAGTGCATATCAGGGAAAGCCACTAGTATGCACCGATCCAAGCGATGCACTGCTTTAGCGCGTACGTTATGTTTGGACCCGGGCGAAAACGATCGCCGCCGATTCAATTCGTTGACGAGCATCATACTTGCTTACACGAATATTGGAGATTTCTATTACTTTTCACTAATACAATAATAATCGGAATTGATTGTATTCAATATTTTTCTGCCCGCATCGATCTTTACTTTCAACGACTTAGGAAGCACCATCCAGCCGTGCGCTTTAAATTTGATAGGCATCGCCTGATTATGGTGCAAGACTATGATGCCCCTCGCACAGTTGTCCAAGACCATATTCCGATTGGCCCTATAGGCATCCACTATGGATCGAAAAATAGTGTTTCCGCGCTCGATCCGCTACCTGCTGGCGGTCGCCGAACACAACAGCTTCACACGCGCTGCAGAGGCCCTCGCCGTCTCCCAGCCGACGCTGTCACAACAGATCAAGCAATTGGAGGAATCACTCGACGTGCAGCTGCTCGACCGCTCGGGTCGTTCGGTTCGCCTCACCGACGCGGGCGAAGTCTATCTTCTGCACGCACGCCGCGCGCTCGGCGAGTTGAATGCGGCGCAACGGGCTATCCACGATCTTCAGGATCTGAGCCGCGGTTCGCTGCGCCTGGGTATGACGCCCATTACCGACTATTTGACGGCACCGCTGCTGGATGCGTTCAACGCGCACTATCCGGGTATTTCGGTCAGCACACTGGAAATGCCGCAAGACGACATCGAGACAGGGGTGGCGGAAGACCGCATCGACATAGGCATCGCCTTCACCAACACGCTGTCCTCGATGGCTTCATCCGGGAAGATCGAAGCGCATATCCTGTTCGGAGAAAAGCTCAACCTCGCCGTCGGCCACACCCATGCCTGCGCCGAAGAACAAAGTCTGCTCAGCGCCGTCACGCTCGCGAACGAACCGCTGGTGCTGCTGAATTCGGACTTCGTGCTGCGACGCTACGTGGACATGTACTGCATGCAAAACGGCATTACGCCCCGCGTGGCAATGGAGACCAACTCGCTGAGTGTCATCGTCGAGATCGTTCGTCTGGGCCGCCTCGCCACGATCCTACCGAACACCATCGCGACCGCGCAGCACGGAATTTGCTCCGTGAAGCTGACTCCGCAACTCCCCAATCACACCATTACGCTCATCTGCCGCAAAGGCGGCTACAAGAGCCCCGCCTGCAGCGCGTTCGGCCGGCTGGCGGCGGACTGGTGCGACGCGCGCGCGCAATCCCAGCCGGAGCCCGATGAAGCGCCCGTATGCCACGGGCTATCGGACGCCTGACTCGCCGCGGCCGCGCTTCGTCTCCGTGGACTCAGAGTAAGCGGCCTTCGATGATCGGAACGACCCGACCGCCGACGTCAATCTCGGCAGTGGGCGCGGCTTGGCTCACGCGAAGCATGACCAGCGACGGGCGCCGCACGGCGTGCCCCTGCTCGATGCGCAGCGTCGTTGCTTCGCTTTCCAACAGGCGGTGAGTGGCCAAGTAGGCGCCGAGGAACGCGGCGCCGTTGCCGGTGGCGGCGTCCTCGCGGACGCCGTGGGCCTCGAAAAAGAACCTGACGCGGAAGTCGTTCGCCGCGTCCTCGACCTCTCGGCAAAAGACGTACACCAGCGGCGGGAAGCCGGCTCGCGCAAGCGGCGCGAAGGCGGCCAGGTCGAGCCGGCAGCGATCCAAGGCCTCGCGGCGGCGAAGCGGCACCAATAACGCCGCCGTGCCCGCACCGAACAGCTGGACGGGCGAGTCCGCGTCGATCTCGTCCGCCGACAGCCCGATGGCGGCGGCGGCCGCTGCGGGCTCGACGGTCGTTCCGGCGATGATCACGGGAGCTCGGAACCAGGCCAGGTCGACGGCGCCCCGGGACGGCTCGAATGTCACGTCCACGGCATTCGACAACAGCTTCAATCGCACCGATTCGCGCCTCGCGCCGGCCACATGGTCCCGGATCACGCATGCCGCGCCGAGGATCGGGTGCCCCGCAAACGCGATTTCCCGCGCCGGCGTGAACAAACGCACCGTATAGCCCCCATCGTCGTCGGGCACCGGATTCACGAATGCCGTTTCGGAATAATTCATTTCCGCCGTGATTCGCTGCATTCGATCGCGCGGTAGTCCCTCGTCACACACAATCACGGGTAAAGGGTTACCCGTGTAGGGTGCTTCCGCGAAGACATCCACCATATAGAAACGTTGCGTCACGAACATCGAACTCCTATGCACTCGGGCTGTAATGCAGGCAGCGGCCGAACACAATCATCGATGCTGCGGAGACTGTTTCGCACGCCCTGCGGCGGCAATGCTAGAGCAGCAAACGACTGCTTGCACGTGTTGCCGCATCGGGATCACGGTACCTGCCTGTTCGGTTCTCTCTGAGCACAGTTCCAACAAGCGAAGAGAAGCTTGCAACAGACTGTTTTATCTGTCTTTCCGCCACATCTACCCTGTTCCCACCAGCGAATCGCGCCTGTTCCGCCGGCGCCCGAAACAACGCGTTGCGAAGTCGATGACACGGCTGCTCGTGATGCCGCAACATCGGTTTGGCAGGCTCCGCGGGGCGCAACCAACCACGCGGGCGAAGCGGCGGTCGAGGCTGCCTCGACGCGGATGAAGGCGCAGCGGCACCGAATAAAGAAGCGCGCTTTTTGCGGATACGGATAAAAAAACCCCGCCGTTTCGTCAATTGCAATTGCGCAGAAAAACGGTATCCTTCCTATTGCGCTCAGTGACGATAGCGACAATTGCAACGCGCTTGGTGCGGGCATCAACAGCACTCACCACAAAGAGCGTTCGAGCCGCATGACGCGATTGTGCGCAAGGCGTTTTCGGCCAGTCTCCCGGAACATGCCGATCAGTGGACACGCCAAGCAGTCGATCTCCAGGCGCCAATTGAAAAGCACGTGCCGACGGCGGCGCTTAGTTCACGCCCCGTCGCTTCCCCTTTCCAAAGTAATGAAGAGGACGATCCTGATGACGAAAAGTGAAATGAAATCGGCGATTCTGGCAGCAAAGACGTCGAAGGGTATGACGTGGAAGGCGCTGGCCGATGCCGTCGGTCTGTCGCCGGAGTTCACTTGCTCGGCGTGTCTCGGCATGAACAGCCTGAATGCAGACAAGGCGGCTGCCTGCGCGCAAGCGTTGGGACTGGGGCCGGACATCGCCGCCGCATTGCAGGAGTTTCCGATGAAGACTTGGGACCAAGTCGTGCCCACCGATCCGCTGATCTATCGTTGGTACGAAATCGTCGGCGTCTATGGCGAAACCATCAAGGAACTGATCCACGAGCAGTTTGGCGACGGCATTATGAGCGCCATCGATTTCACGATGAACGTCGACAAGCAGGAAGATCCGAAGGGCGACCGTGTCGTGGTGACATTGAACGGCAAGTTTCTGCCGTATAAATCCTGGTAAGGAGCGCCGGGCGGGCCCATGCCCGCCCCCGGCGCCGGCCGCGGCATGGGCCGCAGAAGATCAGCAGGGCATCAGACCAAACCGCCGGCCAGTAGCGCGCCGCCGAACAGCGCAGCACCCAGACCTGCGGAGCGCGCAACCCGCACGGCCGTCTCGCGGGAACGCGCGGCGAGCAGGGAAGCTCCGGCCGCCAGGCCGGCGATCACCACGTACTGCACCAGAGAGAAGCCGATCAGATAGCCAACCAGCGGCGTGGCCTCGGCGCCGAAGATCGCCTCCGCGTAAGCGTAGCCGTGGAACAGGCCGGCAAGCGCCAGCAGCGTCGACAGCAACCGCGCGCCCGGCGCCATGCGACCCAACAGCGCGGCACCGCCGAGCAGCACGGACGCTGCGACGATCAGCTCGCCCGGCGGAAGATCGAGTCCCTGAAGATGCAGCGTCGCGCCGCCGAGAGTCCCGAGTACGAAGGCGGCCGGGGCGAGCCCGCGCGCAGCCCCGGACAGCATCGCGCTGAGCAACGCCGCCACCACCAGGAAGGCCAAATGGTCAAGCCCGATGACCGGATGGGCGAGTCCGGAGATCAAGCCTTGGCCCAGCGTGCCGGGCAAGGCGCCGTCCATGCCGTGGTGGGCCAGCGCCGGGGTGGTCGCCAGCAAGGCCATCAGCAGCAACCCGGTGCGGCCGTTCTGCGGAGAGAGTGGGCGTGAATGCTTCATCGTGGTCACCTCTTGGCTATGCGTGAGTCAATCGTTGGTGTCGGCCTGGTTTGGGCCTGGTTTGGGCCTGGTTTGGGCCTGGTCTCGGTCCGCGCCCACCGGCCGTGATCGCGCTCTTGGGCACGACGCTTCGCGGCGGCCGGCCGCCGCCGTTGGCGCGCGCCGAGACCGGGCGCCGACGTCCACCGCGGGCAGTGCCTGCCGCCTGTCGCCTACGACTTGGTCTCAGCGGTGGCCGCTCGCCGCCCTCCCGGCTCCAATACCCGAAGCTGACCGTCGGTGCAGCCGAGGGCCAAGACAGCGCCGTCCGGCGACCACGAGAGCGCGGTGACCTCGGCACCGAGCACGAAGGTCAGCAGCAAGTCGCCGCCGTCGCGCCATAGGCAGACCCTGCCGTCTCTGTCCGCCGACGCCAGCAGCCCGCCATCGGGGGCGTAGGCGAGGGCCGTGACGGCCGCTTCGTGGGCGCGCAGCGGGACGGCCCGGCCGGGACCCGTCTGCGGGATGTCCCAGACGACAACGTCGCTGCCGCCCGCCGTCGCCACCCGTGAGCGGCGCGGATGCCAGTGGACGCAGCGCACCTTGGCCGGATAGCCGCGCATGGTCAGCTGGCCGCCGGCGCCGCGCTTGCCGGCGGCGGCGGGCTGGCGCCAGACCTGCAGGAAGCCGTCCTGCGTACCGACGGCGAGTGCCTTGCCGTCGCTGCGCCAATCAACGGCCAGCGGTGCCCCGGGAAAGTCCAGTAACTGCGCCGGCGCTTCGGCGCCGTCGCGCCACACGTGCAGGCCCTGATTGGCCGCGATCGCAAGCCGTCGACCGTCCGGCGCCCAGGCAAATGCCAGCACGGTGCGCCGGGAGTCGTACCAAATGCCGGCGGAGCCCGCGTCCCGCCACAGTTGCAGGCTGCGCCCGGCCGCCGCGGCCAAGGTCCGCCCGTCCCCTGTCCAGGCCAGATGCTCGACCCAGTGCGACGACTGCATCGGTATTTCCGGCACATCACCATCGCTACCCCATAGGCAGACGCGGCCGTCCTCGCCGGCGCTGGCGACGGCATCGGTCCCGGGGCGCGGACAGAGCGCGGTGACACCGCCGTCGTGCGCCGCCAGCACGCGCAGGGCGACGCCCCCGATACCGTGCAGACGTATGCTGCCGTCGGCAGCGCCCGAGCAGAGACCGCCACCGTCCGTCCAGGCCAGCACGGTCACGGATTCGGGCAGCGCGCTGCGCCAGTCGCGCACGACAGCGTCGGCGGCCCGATCGTGCTCGCACGCGTCGCCCGCCGATCCCGGCGACGATGGCGATGGCGGTGCTTGCGGCATACCCGCTAGACCGCGCATCGGCGCAAACCCTCGCTGAGCGCGGAGCGGTCGAGGTTGCGGCCGATAAAGACCAACTGGCTGCCGCGCTCGTCGTCCGTGCGCCAGGGCTGTCCGTCACTGCCGTCAAACAGCATGTGCACGCCTTGAAACACGAAACGGTTCGGCTTGCCCTTCAGCGCCAACACGCCTTTGGTGCGGAACAGATCAGGCCCGCGGGCACGCAGCAGTTGGGTGATCCATTGCTCGAAGCGGTCCGGATCCAGGTCGCCGTGCTGTTGCACGCCGACCGAGCCGACACTGTCGTCGTGCTCGTGGGGACTGGCGTAGCGGTGCTCCTCGGCCGGCGTCAGCACCGTGCCGCAGGCGGCGCGCAGTTGCAGGTCGAACTCTTCGGGCAGGTGCTGTGTCAGCAGGACATAGCGGCCAGGATGCTCTATTTGGATATCGAGTGTCGCACCCGTGTCGTCGTGCACCGGCAGGCGATAGAGCGTTTCGGAGGGAACGACCGCGACGTCGCCGCCGACCCGCGTCGCCTCGCCCGAATAGAGCAGGATGCTTGCACGCTTCCAGTCCCGGAATGTCTCGTCGCGCTCGAGGCCCGGGCCGCCGATCACCAGGTCGATGCTGGGGTCCGGCCCCGCCGACAGCGCGATGCGATGCCGACCGGGCTGCAGATCGAAGAGCCCGGCCCATTCGAACGGCAGCTCCTCCTGCAGGAACTCCGGCGTCTCGGCGGCACGGACAGCCAGATCGAAGGCGCGCACGTCGAGCACGGCGCTCAAATCGACATCGCCGTTCACGGTTTCGTGCACCCGCGCCAGGCCATTCATGGCCGCGATCCGCCCGCACAGGGCGGTGCGCTCGTCGTCGTCCACCAAGTCGCACTTGTTCAGCAGCACGATGTCGGCGGAGGCGATCTGCGCCCGGCACTCGTCGCTGTCGAGGTGCTGCGAAACATGCTTTGCATCCACCAGCGTGACGATGGCGTCCAGTCGCAGCTTCGCCTGCATCTCCTCGTCCATAAAAAAGGTCTGCGCCACCGGCCCGGGGTCGGCCATACCGGTGGTCTCGATGACGATGCGGTCGAACCGGTGCTTGCGGCGCATCAGCCGGCCGAGGATCCGGATCAGATCCCCGCGCACGGTGCAGCAGATGCAGCCGTTGTTCATCTCGAAGATCTCTTCGTCGGTCTGCACGACGAGCTCGTGGTCGATGCCGATCTCTCCGTACTCGTTCTCGACGACGGCGATGCGCCGCCCGTGCTCCTCGCTCAAGATACGGTTCAGCAGGGTCGTCTTGCCGGCGCCGAGGAAGCCGGTCAGCACGGTGACCGGCACGCGCCGGTCGGGCGCGGGGTCCGCGTCCGCGGCGCCGTCGATGGGATCGGTCTCCAATGCACATGCACTCATAGCGATAGGCCTTCGATGCGTTCAGTTGCCGTTGACGGCCATCAAGCGACCGTGCTGCGGCGGCAGAGACGGTTCGCCGGCGCGCGCGTCGGCGCCCGGATCGACCTCCAGCGGCTCCATCGGATCGCCGCCGCTCGCCTCGGGCAGGCGCGCCCGGTCCGCCAGCTCGCGCGAGCGAGTGACCAAAAAGTCGACCAGGTGATTGCGGATGGGGTAGTAGGCCGGATCGTGGACGATGGTGGTGCGGTCGCGCGGGCGCTCGATGGAGACCCTGACCGACTCGGCAACGCGCGCGTGGGGGCCGTTGGTCATCAACAGGACACGATCGGCGAGCAGGATGGCCTCGTCCACGTCGTGGGTGATCATGAAGACGGTCTGATGCGTCTCGGCGCAGACCTTCAGCAATTCGTCCTGAATGGTGCCCCGGGTCAGCGCGTCCAGCGCGCCGAACGGCTCGTCGAGCAGCAGTAGCTCCGGCTCGGTGGCGAAGGCGCGCGCGATACTCACGCGCTGGCGCATGCCGCCCGAGAGCTGCGCCGGCTTGCGGTGCTCGGCGCCGTCCTTCAGTCCGACCATATGCAGATAGCGCAGGCTGTGCTCGCGCACTTGGGCCTTGCTCCAGCCCGGCCGGCGTGCGCGCACGCCGAAGGTGACATTGCTGAGCGACGAGCGCCAAGGCAGCAGCGAGTAGTTCTGGAACACGACACCGCGCTCCAGCGACGGCCCGCGCACCTCGCGCCCGGCCATGTAGACCTCGCCCTCGCTGGGGCGGTCCAGGCCGGCCAGGACATTCAGGATCGTGGACTTGCCGCAGCCGGAATGGCCGATGATGCAGACGAACTCGCCCCGCTCCAGACTGAAACTGGCGTTCTCGAACACGACCAGGTCACCGTCCTTGCCAGGGAAGCGCTTGCCCAGCCCCTTCACTTCCAGAAAATGTTGATGCATGGCGTGTTACTCCTGGTATTGGACGGCACGCGTCGCCGTCGCGAGCGCCATGTCCAACAGCATGCCGACCACGCCGATCATCAGAATCGAGAAGATCACGCTGGTCAGATCCAGGTTGTTCCACTCGTTCCAGACGTAGTAGCCGATGCCGGTACCGCCGACCAGCATCTCGGCGGCGACGATAACGAGCCAGGCGATGCCGATGGAGATACGCATGCCGGTCAGGATCGTCGGCGCGGCGGCCGGCAGAATCACCTGGAAGGCCGTTTGGAAGGCATTCAGCTCGTGGGTGCGGGCCACGTTGACCCAGTCCTTACGCACCGACGCCACGCCGAAGGCGGTATTGATGAGCATCGGCCAGATGCTGCAAATGAAGATGACGAAGATCGAGGACGTCTCCGAATCCTTGATAATGAACAGCGCCAGCGGCATCCAGGCCAGCGGCGAGATCGGCCGCAGGACCTGGATGAACGGATTCAGCGCCTTGTACATCAACGGCGACATGCCGATCAGAAAGCCCACCGGGATGGCGATCAGCGCCGCCAGGGAGAATCCGGCCAGCACCCGGTAAATGGAATAACCCAGCTGGATGCCGATCCCCTTGTCGTTGGGGCCGGCGTCGTAGAAGGGGTTCGACAACTCCGTCCATGCCAGCCGCAGCACATCCGACGGCGGCGGCACCCTCGCCTCCTGATCGGCGCCGCCCATCAACAGCTCGTACTCGGAAACGGCCTCGGTGGCCTCGGGCTTGAAGCTGCTCAGCTCCCATAGCCCGAGGCTGATGACGAGCAGCACCATCGACAGCAGTGCCGCTCTGATTCCAGTCGATTGAATCATTCGCTTACGCCCTTTTTATCTCGAAGCTCCGGACGTACTCATCGGGCTTGGTCCAATCGAACTCCTTACCCATGATTGTGTAGTTCTTGTAGGTCTCATCCGGCACCGGATAACCGAGCTCCTTCATGTACTTGGCCGCATCAGACGCAACATAGACCTGCTCGGCGATTGCCTTGTAGTCCACCTCGCCCTCGATATATCCCCAGCGCTTCATCTGAGTCAGGATCCATACGGCCATCGAATGCCAGGGGAAGGGGTCGAAGTCGATACGGTCCGGTACATCCATGACGTTGCCGAGACCGTCGGCAAAGCGCCCGGTCAACACCTGCTCGATGACCGGCACCGGCTGGTTCAGATAGTTCTTGGGCGCGATCGCGGCCGAGATTTCCTTGCGGTTCTCGGCCTTCGACGAGTAGTGGGTCGCATCGACGATGGACTTCAGCAGCGCCGAGTAGGTATTCGGCAGGCTGGTCGCGAATTCATCGGAACAGGCGAACGCGCAACACGGGTGGCCGGGCCAGATATCCTTGGTCAGGATGTGAATGAAGCCCACCTTCTCCCAGACCGCGCGCTGGTTGAACGGGTCCGGCGACAAGTAGCCGTCGAGGTTGCCCGCGCGCAGGTTGGCGACCATCTCCGGCGGCGGCACGACGCGGATTTGGATGTCCTGGTCCGGGTCGAGCCCGTGCTCGGCGACGTAATAGCGCAGCAGAAAGTTATGCATGCTGTAGTCGAACGGCACGCCGAACTTGAAGCCCTTCCAGTCCTTCGGGTCGCGCTTGTCCTTGTGGTCCACGTGCAGCACGATGGCCTGACCGTTGATGTTCTCGACCGCCGGCATCCGGTAAGGCGCCGCGGTGGAGCCCGCGCCGAGGGTCATGGCCAGCGGCATGGGCGTGAGCATGTGCGAGGCGTCGTATTCGCCGGCGAGCGACTTGTCCCGCGCGACTGCCCAGCCGGCGGTCTTGATCACTTCAACGTCGAGGCCGTACTTCTCGTAGAACCCCATGGGATGCGCCATGATGATCGGCGTGGCGCAGGTGATGGGCACGAAGCCGACTTTGAGCTTGGTCTTCTCGGGCTTCGCCATCTCCTCCTTGACCGCCGCCTTGATCTTGTCCATCGGCAGCATGGTGCCGAGCAGGCCGGCGAGGGTGCTGCCGCCGACCAGCCCGAGGAAGCTGCGCCGGCTCATGTCGTTGTGGCCGAACATGCCGCGCACGATAGCGCTCTCGATTGCCCGGTCCATGACGTCTTCGGCGCTGTCGAAGGATTCCTTGCGGGCAGCGTCCGCCTGCATGGCCCGCGGTGCCGCGTCAGCGGTCGTCGAGGAGCCTTCGAAGACCGCTCGCTCCAGGCGGTCCGTCATTTCAGTCTCGGTGCAGTCGTACTCCGCCGAGACCTCCTCGCGCTTGAACACGCAGATCGGGCAGTTGCAGAGCGGACCGTGCTGCAGGTCGGAGTCGGCGTCGAAGGGATTGCCCAGGCTTCGGTACGGCATCGTTGTCCCCTAGTTGTCGACCGGACGAGCGCGACGCCGGAAGGCCTCGGCGCTGGCCCGGTGCTTGCGTTGCTATGGATCGGTCTCGTGGAAGCGGTCCGGCAGGAACCGGCTTACATGAGCTTTTGCAACGGCCGTGCCAGAGGCTGATAAAAACACTCAGGCATTGATCCGATTGGGATTTGCAGCGACTCGGACGAAACAACAATGACTACGAGAACTCGTAATTCACGACTTCTCGTAGCCAGATCACGAGGTCTCGTAGCGAGCATGCCCATGCACTCAGAAGACGCGCGTGTCTTGACCATGCACCCGAACGGGGCACCGACCCTTGCAGCGGCGCATTACCGCGCCCTGTTTGCGCACCACCCGGAGGCGCTGATGCTCTGGGACCCCAGCGACGATCGCATACTGGAGGCCAACGACCGCGCCTGCGCACTATTGCGACGCGAACGAAACGCGCTGCTGGCGCTGCCCCCGAGCGGGCTTCATCGCGGCGAGCGGGGCGCGCTGGTGGTGTTCACGCAATCGGTCCTGGAGCAGGGAGAGGCGTGGACCAACAGTCTCACCTGCGAGCGCCCGGACGGATCCCGCGTCGCGGTCGAGTACAGTGCACGGCGCATTCGTCTGGCGCAGCACGACCATCTGCTGCTCAGCGCCCGGGACCTCGCCACGGTGCGCCAGCGCGAGCTGACATCGGATGTCGACGCCTACGCGCGCGGCGGCGTCGCCGACTGGCGCCGGGTGGAGCGGCTCTTCGCCAGCATCGAGTCGGACAATCGGCTGATTCTGCGTGCCGCCGGAGAAGGCATTTACGGCGTCGACGCCAATGGCGTCACCACCTTCGTCAACCCGGCCGCCGAGCGCATGCTGGGCTGGAGCGCCGGCGAGCTGGTGGGCAAAACGATGCACGAGACCATTCACCATAGCCATGCCGACGGCGCCGACTATCCGTCGGCGCAATGCCCCATCTACGCCGCCTTCCGCGAGGGCGCGGTTCAGCATCGCGAGGACGAGGTGTTTTGGCGGAAGGACGGCAGTCGCTTTCCGGTGGAGTACACCAGCACGCCGATCGTCGACCGGGGCCGGCTTATCGGCGCCGTCATCGTCTTTCGCGACATCAGTGACCGGCGCGACGCGCAAGAGCGTCTGCGCAGCACCATGTCGGAGCTGGAAGGTCTGAAGCGCCGCCTGGAGCTCGAGAATGACTATCTGCAGGAAGAGCTGAAAGAAGAGACCAACTATCGGGAGATCGTCGGGCGCAGCCGCGCCGTCGGCGAGGTGGTGCAGAAGATCGAGCTGGTCGCACCCACCGACGCTCCCGTGCTCATCACCGGCGAGTCCGGCACCGGCAAAGAGCTGATCGCCCGCGCCATCCATGGCGCCAGCCGCCGCGGCGACCGGCCGCTGATCCGGGTCAACTGCGCCGCGGTGCCGGCGGAGTTGTTCGAAAGCGAGTTTTTCGGCCACGTGAAGGGCGCCTTCACCGGCGCGGTCGCCGACCGCGTCGGGCGCTTCGAGCTGGCCGACCGCGGCACCCTGTTCCTCGACGAAATCGGCGAGCTGCCGCTGGAGCTGCAGGGCAAGCTGCTGCGGGTGCTGCAGGAGGGCCAGTTCGAGCGCGTCGGCGACACCCGCACGCGCAGCGTCGACGTGCGCGTGGTGGCGGCCACCAACCGCCGGCTCGACCAAGAAGCCGCTGCCGGGCGCTTTCGCCGGGATCTGTTCTATCGGCTCAATGTGTTTCCGATCGAATCGGTGCCGCTGCGCGAGCGCCCGGAGGATATCCCGCTGCTGGCCTCGCACTTTCTGGCAAAGGTGGGCCGGCGCCACGGCCGCAATGCCCTGCAGTTGAGCCGCGCCGACATCGAGCGGCTGCAGGGCTATCAATGGCCGGGCAATGTACGCGAGCTGGAGAACCTGATCGAGCGCGCGGTCATCGTCTCCACCGGCACGCGGCTCGTCATCGACCTGCCCGGCAATCCGGTGCCGGCCGCGGCGCCGGTCTCGGCGGCACCGCCGGCGCCGCGCGCGGCGCCGGCAACCGAACGGGAGCGGATCGAACAAGAGCGGCACATGATCCTGGCGGCATTGGAGGCCAGCGGCGGCAAGGTGTTCGGCGATAATGGCGCTGCCGCGCGTCTCGGGCTGAAGCCGACAACACTGGCGTCACGCATGAAGCGCTTCGGTATCGAGAAGCCCCGGCGCAGCGGCAGCTGACTTAGGAGCACGGTTGACAGCCTTCAACGACGCCGGCCGCAACAGGGCCTAGAGTGCCCGCCATGGCGCTTGTCGTCTCCCACGCAGCCCGAACGGAGCACCTACCGATGCCCTCGAACAACGAGACCTTCTTCGACTTGAGCAGCTTTGCCGTCGTCGGCCAGTCGCCGGCCAAGCCCTTCCCGATCCTGAGTTACCGCGGACTCAAGAAACTGGGCAAGACCGTCTTTCCGGTCAATCCCAACGTCGCCGAAATCGACGGCGACAAGGCCTACCCGGACTTGGCCTCGCTGCCGCAGGCCGTCGAGGGCGTCATCATCGAGGTCCCGAAACAAGAGACCCGGGACTGGGTCGAGCAGGCGGCCGCCGCCGGCATCCGGGACGTCTGGATCCACATGGCGCACGATACGCCCGAGGCCATCGCCGCCGCCAAAGAAAAAGGCATCAACCTCCGCACCGGCACCTGCGCGGTGATGTACCTGAAGCCCGGCCTCTCGTATCACAGCATCCATAAAATGGTTATGAAGGCGCTCGGCAAATACTAGGGGAGCCGCAGATTGGTCGGCCACCGTGGCCTAGATCGCGACACAGCCTCCGCCGCGCCAACGCCCTGTGTCACGATACCGGCGCCGCCGTCGATCATCTGCTGCGAGAGCCCGGCGGCAAGCCGATCAGCCCTTGATGCAAACCAAGGGCTCCAGCCGCGCGACGCGCCGGGCCAGGCCGGCGTGCTCGGCGGCGAGCACCACCTCGCTCACGTCCTTGTAGGCACCGGGCGCCTCTTCGGCAAGGCCGCGGGCGGACGGGCTGCGAACGGCGATGCCGCGGGCGGCGAGCTCGTTCTGCACGGCCCGGCCGTGCCAGCGCTTGGTGGCGGCGTGGCGGCTCATCGCCCGGCCCGCCCCGTGACAGGCGGAGCCGAAGGCAAGCCCCATACTCTGTTCCGTCCCGACCAGAATGTAGGACGCGGTACCCATGGTGCCGCCGATCAGCACGGGCTGGCCGACGGCCCGCAGGTCCTCCGGCAGATCCGGATGGCCGGGGCCGAAGGCGCGTGTGGCACCCTTTCGATGGACATAGAGCCGGCGCTTTTCGCCGTCGACCACATGCTCCTCGAGCTTGCAAGTGTTGTGCGAGACGTCATAGAGCAGTGCCAAATCGGCCCCGAAGAAGTCCTCGAAGACCCGGCGTGTCAGATGCGTGATGATCTGCCGGTTGGCCAGCGCGCAATTGATGGCGGCGCGCATGGCGCCAAGGTAAGCCTGCCCCAGATCCGATTGGAGCGGTGCGCAGGCGAGCTCGCGCTCCGGCAGCCGGATGCCGAAGCCCGGCGCCGCAACGGCCATCTGCTTCAGGTACTCGGTGCCGATCTGATGGCCGAGCCCGCGGGAGCCGCAGTGGATGCTGACCATGGCGTCGCCGATAGCGATGCCGAGCGCGGCGGCGGCATCGGCGTCGTACGCATCTGTGACGGCTTGGACTTCGAGATAATGATTGCCGGAGCCGAGCGTGCCCATTTCCCCGCGCTGGCGCTTCTTGGCGAAGTCCGAGACGCGCTTCGCGTCGGCGCCCGCCATGCGGCCGTGCTCCTCGATCCGACTCAGGTCTTCCGGGCGGCCGTAGCCTTCGCCGACGGCCCAGGCCGCGCCGCCGGCCAGCATCGCATCCATGCGCCGATGGTCGATCATGATGGAGCCGGTACTGCCGACGCCGACCGGCACGGTCGAATAGAGCGCCTCCGCAAGCTCGTCCCGCACCGCGCTGATCGCTTCGCGATCAAGTCCGGTGTGCAGTGTGCGCACGCCGCAGGCGATATCGAAGCCCACACCGCCGCCGGAGACGACGCCCCCCTGGTCCGCGTCGAATGCAGCGACGCCGCCGATCGGGAATCCGTAACCCCAGTGTGCATCCGGCATGGCATAAGAGCCGCCGACGATGCCCGGTAGCCCGGCGACATTGACGGCCTGCTCCACCACCTTGTCGTCCATGTCGCGGATCAGCGCTTCGCTGGCGAAGATCACCACCGGTACCCGCATCGCACCGGTCGGCTCGATGCGCCATTCGGTATCGCCGTGCCGAACGAGGCCTTTCATGGACGTAACCTTCCTGACAGGACGCTAGACATCCACGACGCAGCGGGCGCACCAAGACCCGTCCGAGCGCCGCGACACGGAAAGGGCGGTGTAGGTGGCCCCCTTGATCTCCACCGCCGGGTGATGGCGCGCGGGGTCCACGGTCTCGCCCCAGATCTCCGCGCGCAGCCGGGCGCCGCTGATCCGAACCGCGAAGCGCGAAAACAGCATGCGCTCCGTCGCCATCCTGTAGATGAGCGCGTTCAGCCAATCCACGAACAGGAGCTCCGGGTCCGGCTCGTCGCAAGTGACCATATAGCGGCGCTCGGCCCTGACGGACGCGGGATCGGCGACGATGGCGGTCAACGCCGTGGCCGCCTGCTCGAACGCCTCGGCAAGGCTCGCACCGGCACCTTCGACGCCGATATCGGCACGGTGCTCGAAATGCCGCCAGGCGGACCGGGGAGCGGCCCCGAGTGCGGGCGTAGGATGCGATAGGCACTGCACCATCGTCGGCTCCATGCAACGGCCGCGGACACCGCCGTCGTCCGGCCCGCGGCAAGCCAAGCATCCGCCATACGCCATACGCGGACGAGCCTGCTCGAACGGCCGGAATCGGCGACAACGGGAGCGGCCTCTTCTGATTGCAGTGTAGCCAACGGCGAGGACGGGCATTCACCGAGTCGACGCTCGGGGATTCCCCGCACCGACGGCCCGTGGGGCATGGTGCCGGGGCGGCTCGGACTCTGCACTGCCTAGGACTCCGGTCCTTCGAGGCGCGCAAGGCGCTCGCGCAGTGCCTCGATCTCCCGGCTCTGGCGCTTCACGTCCTTCAGCAGAGTCGGCAACTGGGCCAGGGCCGCGAGCTCGCGCAGGGTGTCCCTCATTGCCCGCGCGGGCGTGCCGAACACCGTCGCGCCGGCCGGGACATCCTTGGTGACGCCCGACTGGCCGCCGACGCGGGCGCCGGCACCCACGTTGACGTGATCGGAGATGGCCACCTGACCGGCAATCACGGCGCCGGTGCCGACGCTGCTGCTGCCGGCCACGCCCGACTGGCTGACCAGGATGACGTGCTCGCCGATATCGGTGTTGTGGGCGACCTGGACCAGGTTATCGATCTTGGTGCCGCGGCGAATCCGGGTCTCGCCGAGCGTCGCCCGGTCGACACAACAATTGCACCCGATGTCCACGTCGTCTTCGATAACGACGCGCCCGAGCTGCGGGATCTTGCGGTGCCCGCTGCCGTCCCAGGCGAAGCCGAAGCCGTCGGAGCCGATGACGCTGCCCGCGTGCACGATGCAGCGCGCGCCGAGCACGCTCTCGCGCAGGATGCTGACATTGGCCTCGAGCAGGCAGTCCGCCCCCAGCACCACGCCGGGACCGAGATAACAGCCGGGACCGACGACGCAGCGATCGCCGAGCGTGACGCCGGCGGAAATCACCGCGCATGCCCCCACCGCCACATCCGCACCCAGGCCAGCGCCATCGTCGACCACCGCCGACGCGTGGATACCCGAGATCCCGGAGGCCGGCGAAAAATGTGCCGCGACACGGAAGAAGCCCTGTCGCGCGTTCGGCACGCGAATCAGGCAACAGCCCTCCAGCTCCGGAAAGTCTTCCGGCACGATCACGGCACCGGCGCGACTGCCGCGCACGGCCTGCGCCTGCTCTGTCCGCTCGGCAAAGCACAGCTGGGTCTCGCCTGCCAGCTCGAGGGTACTGACTCCGTCGAACTTCAATGAATCGGCGACGGCATGGGATGGCGGAACGGATACCTGCAGCATGCGGCAGATCTCTGCGAGGTCGAAGAGCATCGGTCTTGTCCTTGTCTTTGTGATGTGGGCGCGGCTGCGACTGGCAGCCGGAAAAAGGATCTTGCCCCGATTGAGAAAACGCAATAGCCGGCAGCGATAAACCCAATCCGATCAAACGATTTCAGCAAAATATCAGCAATCGCTAATCTACATCCGACCTCGACGGAGGCCCCACACAACCAATCAACAGACAACCAATCAACCAGGGAAACGATCCATATGAACGCAGACAGCAATGCCATGCCCGCCATGCCCCGCCTGAACGAGCCCGCACCGGCCTTCGACGCGCCGACCACGCACGGCCGCAAGACCTTGGAAGACTATCGCGGCAGCTGGCTGGTCCTGTTCTCGCACCCGGCCGACTTCACGCCGGTCTGCACCACGGAATTCATGGGCTTCGCCAACCGCCACGCGGATTTCCGCGCCGTCGGCTGCGAGCTGTTGGGCCTGTCCATCGACAGCCACTACAGCCACGTTGCCTGGGTTCGCAACATCAAGGAGAAGTTCGATGTGGAGATCGGCTTCCCGATCATCGCCGACCTGTCGATGCAGGTGGCCAAGGCCTACGGCATGATCCAACCGGGCGCCAGCGACACCTCCGCGGTGCGGGCGACCTTCGTCATCGATCCGGAAGGCGTGCTGCGGGCCATGTTGTACTACCCGATGAGCAACGGCCGCTCCATCGACGAGATTCTGCGTCTCGTGAAGGCCATGCAGACATCCGATGCCAATAAGGTGGCAACGCCCGAGAACTGGCAGCCCGGCGACAAGGTCATCGTACCGCCGCCCGGCAGCGTGGAGGAGGCCAATGCCCGAGCCGCCTCCGGCGAATACGACTGCGTCGACTGGTACTTCTGCAAGAAGTCGCTCTAACGCCTTGCCCGACACGGAAGCGCCGCTGCCGGCCCGCGGGCCGGCAGCGGC
>JAIPFF010000086.1 GCA_021736785.1 Thiohalocapsa sp.
AAGCGCCGCGGGGTTGCCGCGGGCATGGCGACGGCTTCCCGGCGGCGATGTCGAGGGCGCCGACAATGCGACTTCCGGCGACGGCATGCCGCCTCCCGCGGGCGAATGATCCGAGCCAACGGCTGCACCTTAGGGGCTGGTGCAAATGGCCAACTGCCGGCTGGAATCCACCGTCCGAGCCTCGTGCAATCTGTTTGCCGCCGCGATCGGCCCTCCCCGCCCATGCGCCTCGTGCGCCGGCGGTGTTGCTCGCCGGCCGCGTCCGGGCGCGGATGGCGGGTCAGGTTCGGGCGATGATGGACGCGGCCGGTGTGCCGGGTCGTGCAGCCGAGGGCGGTGTCGGCACGGCTTGTGCGAATCAAGCGTCGCGATGCCGGCGCCGGCGGGCGGTGCCGGTCCGAAATGTCACGAGACCACAGGAGGTTTTGATGGACAAGGGCTATCTCCCGGGTGGAATTATCCTGGTCGCGTTGGCGCTGGCCGTATACGCGGTCGTCTTTCCGAGCGGAGAGCGAAGCGCCGAGCCGCAGCAGCAAGCGGGCGATACCTCGGCGCAGACGGCAGCCGCCACGCCGGCCGTGCAGCCCGAGCCCGGCCAACCGGGTCCGGGCGAGGGCCCGGCAACGCGCACCGCGGCGCGTATGGTCGGCGCTTGGGTGTACGACGCCGACGGCGCGCCTCTGGGCGAGATCGAGGACGTCGTGCGCTCGGTAGAAGACGACTCGCTGCACGCGGTCATCGCGGTGGGCGGCATGTGGGGCCTGTTCGAACGGCGAGCGGCACTGGCCCTCGACTCGCTGCGACCGTTCGACGGCGGCTTCCAAGCGCCGTCCGATGTCGGCGGTGCCGAGCAACTCTACGCACGCCCCTCGTTCGACCTCGCCGCGTATCGATCGGTTGCCGGAGAGCCCGGCGCTTGGGCCCCCGAATCGTCGGGCGGCGGCGCGCCCGCACGCTGAGCAACCTTTGCTTGCGTCTGCGATCGGCCAGGGACGGCCGGTTGCCGGTGGCTCGTTCCGCAATGCGCCTTGATGAGGCCGGCCTCCGGACATGTCCGACGATAGAAATCCCGAATGGGCGCTCTCGTCTCCACGCGCCGTTGCACGCGTCCGCAGTGCAGGGCGCTACATCGATCCGTGTCTCGCTCCGGGAACACGTTGCCGAATCCACAGACTTGCCGTGGTTGTGTGCGCGCGCTCGCGCCGCATCTGCTCGCTATACGCGGGTGAAATGTCAAGCGAGGTCAGTAGCATGCTCCGAGTCGAACGGATATGCACGGTCTGCGGGCGCGGCATTACCCGGCGCCGGCAGTGGGCGAGTGGCCGCAACGAAGTCGAGTACTGCTCGGATGCCTGTCGCAGTCGGGGGCTCACCGAACTTGATCGCGAGGCGGAAAAGGCCATTGTCGACTTGCTCGAGCGGCGCGCCGTCGGCGCGTCGATATGTCCGAGCGAAGTTGCGAGGGCATTGTTCGCCGACGAT
The DNA here is from genome assembly GCA_021736785.1 of Thiohalocapsa sp. GTDB lineage: Bacteria > Pseudomonadota > Gammaproteobacteria > Chromatiales > Chromatiaceae > Thiohalocapsa. The sequence goes on from JAIPFF010000086.1 coordinate 1,483, forward strand.
GACTGGCGCATCGAGATGGAACGGGTGCGGATGGCCGCCCGCCGGCTGCAGCGGGCCGGGCGAATTCAGATCGTCCGCAATGGCCGTCCGATCAATCCGAGTAAGACGAAAGGCCCGATTCGGCTTCGACTGAGAGATGACGGCGCCATCCAAGCCTGAGCGACCGCACACCTATAACAAGCGCAATCTGAGGAGGACGACGATGAACCAAAACACGCTTCCCGGCGGCCTGATCGTGGTGATATTGGGCTTGGCCACCTACGCCGTGGTCTTCGCGCCCGAGACCACGCGCGGCTGGCCCGATCCCGCGCCCGCTTCCGCAACGGCGCAAGCGCCTCCGGCGGCCCCGTCCGATGCCGCGGACAGCCCATCTCCCGTCGCCGTCGGCGTGATGCCCGTTACGAGCCCGCAGCGGATGGTCGGTCTTTACGTCCGCTGCGACCAGGGCACCCATGTGGGTCGGATCGTCGATATGGTGCGCTCGGTCGACGACGACAGCGTGCATGCGGTCGTCGCCGTCGGCGGGCTTTGGAGCCTGTTCGAGCGGCGCGTCGCAATGCCGCTCGAGGTATTGCGTCCCGTCGACGGCGCGCTGCGGATGCAGGCCGGCATGCCCGCGGCAGCGGAGCTCTACGCCGGTCCTGCCATGGACGCCCGGGCCTTCCGCTCGATCGACAGCACGCGCGGCGCCTGATCCTCGATCGCCCGCCCGCGGGCGGGCGCTTCTCGACGCGCCCGCCCGCCCAAGGCGGGCCGCACTCCCCCCGAATCCCGCGATGCCCCCGATTGGGCAACCTGCCGTTTCGAAGATGGCCACGGCGAGCCACGCTCCCCGAGCCGATCCCACGAGCTCGCCGCCCCGCCGCCCCGCCGCGGGCCGCTGGCGCCGGTCGTGCATGTCGGTTGTGCCTCCACCCTTGTCCCGGCAGCCCACTCACGTTCCGGTAGCTCGCCCACGTTCCGCTAGCGAAGTGCGCTGCAACGAGGACGTATCGGCAGTGCGTCGGCCCTGCACTGATGGGCGGGGCCGGATTGGTATAGACGATAAACAATCCTGGCAATAAAAAAGATAGATTTTTACTAATCGACGTCGGCGTCTACTGTTAAACCCGATCTCGTTACTCGGGTATTACCGGAAGGAGGAACCGATGTCTTTGACCGTAGCGACCGGGGCGGCATTGGCCGCGCCTTTAATCCTCTGGCTGGCCGCGTCTTTGCCGGCCCGACAAGTCTCCGCAACCATCGGCGGCCAAGGCCGCCCGTGGGGTCCCACCATGGCACGCGCGGGCAGCGCCGCTGCCTGGATGGCCTTCGCCTTCGCGCTCGTCGCGCTGTTCTCGCACGCCTTCGGACCGGCGCAGTCGCTGACGTTGCTGTCGATCCCGCTCGGTCCGGCGGGAGCGTTCGCGCTCGGCGTCTACGTCGACGACGTCACCGTGATCATGCTGGCGCTGGTGTCGCTGGTCGGCGCCGTGGTCTCGACCTATGCCCGCAACTACATCGCCGGCGAGGCGAGGGAAGCCTACTTCCACAAGTGGCTGATGATGACCTTGGCGTCGATCCTGACCCTGCTGGTCGCGAGCAACCTGCTGATGTTCTCGCTGGCCTGGATGGCAACCAGCCTTTGCCTGCATCGGCTTCTGGTGTTCTATCCGGAGCGCCCCACGGCGGTCATGGCGGCGCACAAGAAGTTCGTGTTCAGCCGGATCGGCGATGCGAGCCTGCTGATCGCGAGCCTGTTGATCGGCTTCACGCTGCATACCATGGACTTCGCCGAGATCTTTTCGGTGATGTCGGCGATGGAGGGGCCGCTGCCGGCGACCCTGCAGGCCGCCGCCTGGCTGATCGTGCTGGCCGCGGTGCTCAAGTGCGCCCAGTTCCCGTTCCACGGCTGGATCATCCAGGTCATGGAGGCGCCGACGCCCGTCTCGGCGCTGCTGCACGCCGGTATCGTCAATGCCGGCGCCTTCCTGATCATCCGCATGAGCCCGATCATGTCCCTGTCCGGTCCGGCGCTGGACGCGCTGGCGATCGTCGGTCTCGTGACCTTGGCCGTCGCGTCGTTGGTGATGCTCACCCAGACCAGCATCAAGGTGTCGCTGGCCTGGTCCACGTCGGCGCAAATGGGCTTCATGCTGCTCGAGGCCGGGCTCGGACTTTACAGTCTGGCGCTGCTGCACTTGGTCGCCCACTCGCTGTACAAGGCGCATGCGTTTCTCTCCTCCGGCAGCAGTGTCGACGGCTTCCGCGCGCCGGCGCTGCCGTTCAACAAAGCCGCCCCGCAGGCTTGGCATTGGCTGGTCGCTTTCCAGGGCGCCCTGCTGTTGGCCATCCTCGGGGGCCTTGCCTTCGGCATCGATCCCGCCGAGCAGCCGGCGCTGATCGTCACCGGCGCCATCGTCGCGGTCGCCACCGCACAACTGCTGCTGCAGGCCCTGGTGCTCGAGGACAACGCCAAACTGCTGATTCGCGCGACCGCGCTGGGCGCCTTCGTCTGCTTCGCCTACTTCGGCCTGCACGCGGCCTTCGAGCATGCGATCGCCGACAGCGTGCGCGCGGTGGCGCCGGGCATGGATGCCTTCCACATCGGTCTGAGTCTGGCCGTCGTCGGCGTCTTCGTCGCCCTGATCGTGCTGCAGCACGGCTTCGACAGCTTGCCGACCCGGCTGCGCCAGGCGATGCACGTGCATCTCTACAACGGTCTGTACGTGGATGTGCTGGTAACCCGCCTGATCAACCGTGCCTGGCCGGTACGTGCCACCGCGGCCGCCGCCGCATGAGCAGCAACCGAGTTGGATCGAGAGGAGAGAAGAGCATGAATCTGCAAGCCGTTCGTTTTGATCACGATCCCGAGACCTGGCAGGAGGCCGGCTTGGAGGCCGAGGCCGAGGCCGGTGCGGCCACGGCCGATACGCGTCGCCCGAAGGGCGAGTCCGATACGCCCGTTGACCGATCGGAACCGATCGATGCCGCCTGCAACCGCATCGCACCGGTCTGGCCGCTGGATCGCTTCGTGGCGGTGAACCCCTTCCACGGGCTCAGCGACCGCACCTTCGAGGACGCGGCGGCGACGCTGCGGCGGATCGCCGGCGCGCGCATGTATATGCCCCGGTCCTATTACCGCGAGCAGATCGAGGCGGGGCGCATCGGCGAGGAAGACCTGCGCGACGCCGCGGCGCTCTGCGGCAGCGAGCTGACGCCCGATGCGCTGCGTCGCGCGGCCGCGGCGGCGGAGCCCGCCGGGGCGGCTGGCGTCCCGCTGCTGACCCATGTCGCCGACGCGCTGAGCGGAGACGATTGGTCGCGCTTCGTGATCGATCGCATCAGCCATCACTGCGCGGCCTATTTCGACATGGGCCAGGCCACCTGGAAGCAGCCCTGGCGCGACATGTCGCTATACGCGGCTTGGCGGCGCTTCGCCGAGCTCGACTACAGCACCACGATGATGGGCCACGACGGCATGCGCGACAGGGTCAAGGCGCTGCCCGAGTCACCGCACCGCTGCATCGCCTCCGCCATCGGCCGCCTGGGCATCCCCGCGGACGGCGTCGCGGACTACCTGCACGCGGCGCTGATGGATGTGGGCGGCTGGGCCGCCTGGGCGCGGCTGCTGCGCTGGGAGAAAGAGCTCGCCGGCGGCAGCGACGACACCATTGTCGAGCTGCTGGCGATACGCCTGTCCTGGGACGTACTGGTCTACGAGTATCTGGCGAGCCCGGAGCTCGGCGCGCGCTGGCGAGCGGTCTGCGCACAACTCGGCGAGGCCGCGAACGGCGGCCGCGCCGACGGGATCGATATGCAGGTGGAGCAGGTGCTGCTGACGGCCTTCGAGATCGGCTACCAGCGCCGGCTGATTGCCGACCTGGCATCGGGCCGGGACGCTGCCGATGGCGCGGCGCCGGCGCGACCGACGGTGCAGGCGGCCTTCTGCATCGACGTGCGCTCGGAGGTGATCCGGCGTGCCTTCGAGACCGTGTGCCCGAAGGCGCAGACGCTCGGCTTCGCGGGCTTCTTCGGCGTGCCCATCGAGCACGTGCCCCTGGGCGCCGTCGAGCCGCGCTCGCACATGCCGGTGCTGCTGACGCCCACCTACAAGGTCTGCTCCGAGCTCCACGGCGCCGACGCAGACGAGGCCGAACAGGCCCTGGAGACCCAGCGCCGGCGAACGGGGCTGGCGAAGTCATGGAAGGGCTTCAAGATGGGGGCGTCGTCCTGCTTCTCGTTTGTCGAGGCAGCGGGGCTGCTGATCTATGCCCCGAAGATCATCGCCGATACCTTCGGCTGGACCCGCCCCGTCGCGGCGCCGGATGACCTGCGCTTGGATGCGGCCACGCAGGCGCGCGTGGGGCCCGCGCTCGGCGCGCCCTCGCACAGCGCCTGCGCGGCCGGCCACACCCATGGGCACCACCACCCCGAGGGCGCGACCGGTATCCCCGAGGCGGAGCGGGTGCAACTCGCCGAGGGGATCCTGCGGGCGATGTCGATGACCGAGGGCTTCGCGCGTCTCGTCCTGCTGGTCGGTCACGGCAGCACGGTGGTGAACAACCCGCACGCGACGGGGCTCGACTGCGGTGCCTGCGGCGGCATGACGGGCGAGGCGAGCGCACGCCTCGGTGCGGCGCTCCTGAACGATGCCGCCGTGCGCCGCGGGCTCGGCGAGCGAGGCATCGCCGTCCCGGAAGACACCTGGTTCATCGGCGCGCTGCACGACACCTGCGTGGACGAGGTGACGCTGTTCGATACCGATGGGCTGCCGCCCGCGTACGCGGAGGAGCTGGCCGAGCTGCGCAGCTGGCTCCGGCAGGCGGGGGAGCTGACGCGCCTGCAGCGTGCGGCCTTGCTCGGGCTCGACGGGCGCTCGCGAAAGGCCGTCACCGCGGATATCCGCAAGCGCAGCCGCGACTGGTCCCAAGTCCGCCCCGAGTGGGGCCTTGCCGGCTGCGCCGCCTTCATCGCCGCACCGCGCGAGCTAACCCGGTCGCTGGATCTGGGCGGGCGTACCTTCCTGCACGACTACGACTGGCGCGCGGACGAGGGCTTCGGGGTCCTGGAGCTGATCATGACCGCGCCGATGGTGGTCGCCGGCTGGATCAATCTGCAGTACTACGGCTCGACCACCGACAACCGGCGCTTCGGCAGCGGCAACAAGGTGCTGCAAAACGTGGTCGGGGGCGCGGTCGGCGTGCTCGAGGGCAACGCCGGCGACCTGCGGGTGGGACTGTCCATGCAGTCGCTGCATGACGGCCAGCGCTGGGTCCACGAGCCGGTGCGCCTCAGTGTCTTCCTGCAGGCGCCGCAGTCGGCCATCGACGACATCGTCGCGCGCCATGAGCTGGTCCGCCAAATGGTCGACCACGGCTGGCTGCATCTGTTCCGAATGGACGACGACGGCGGGATTCATCGCCGCGTCGCGGGGCAGGGATGGCGCGAGGCGCAGATGCACTGAGCCGCCTTCCGGGCGCGGCTCCCCGGCCTGCGCATCCCGTCAGGCGCGACCCGTCAGGCGCAACCGGATCGGCCGGGGCCCGATCCCGTTTCTCGACCACCGGTCATTCGTTCCGGGAGGAACCTGTCATGAGCCAAGCGTTGCAAGCGACCATCGCCCGTCAGCGGATGCAGCTGTACGGGCGCCTCTCGAGCATCTTCGCCCGCCTGCGCACGCAGTGCGTTGCGCGCTGGGGCGATACCGACGCCCTGGAGGCACTGCTGCGCGAGACGATGCAGACACTGCCGTACTGCAAGTATCTGTATGTCTTGGATGAGCGCGGACGCCAGATCACCGCGAACGCGACGCCCGCCGGACTGCTGCCGGCGCATCGCGGACGCGACCGCAGCGCGCGCCCCTATATGGCCGAGGCACTGGCCGGTGCGGACTTCTCGCTGTCGCCGGCCTATCTGAGCCGAAACAAACGCCGGCCGTCCCTGACCGCGGTGCATCGGCTGACCACCGACGACGGCCGCCTGCGGGGCTTTCTCGGCGCCGACTTCGATCTGCGCGATCTGCCGCTGACCCGAGCCCTGTACCGCCAGCCCGATCAATGGCTGCAGCTCAAGGGCGACCCGGCCATCCGCGGCGCGCTGTTCCAGCAGCAGCGGGTCGAGAGCCTGATGGACGGGCGCATCGACGAGGTGCTGGACCTGATCACCGAGCTGGTGCTCGCCCATGGCGTCTTCCACGGCAAGCTCCATTTCTCGAGCTCGCGGGCGACGCTCTGGCTGCTGGACGATCCCTACCGCTACCGGGTGCTCGACTTCGAGGATCTGAACGATCCGGCCACCTGCCTCGCCTATCCGCGGCGCGACTACGCCGCCGAAGCGGTCATCCCCGCCGAGCGGGTGCCCGAGATCTTCCGCCACTTTCGCGCGCTGCGCTTCATGGACGAGAACATCTACCTGCGCTCCGGGTCGCTGAATGTCTTCAACGGCATGGTCTCGCTGAACTTTTCCTGCGACGGCTCCCACTATATGCGATGGGACGAGCTGCTCGATAAGCGCATGGACTTCTGGCTGGGAACCGGTCCCACTTGCGAGACGCCCGAGCCGCCGGAGCGGGGCGCCGCCTGACACCGGAAGGGCCGGCGGCGGCCGGAGCAGTATCCGGAGCGGCGGAGAGAGATCGTTTGCGCCGGGCGCGGCGGGGGGCCGGCGGACCTCATTGGCCGGCCGTGTAGACCGCCGTTTCGGGGTGGAAGGCGTACCAGGCAAACCAAAAGCCAGTCATGGCCGGAAGCTGCTGTCCGCCGGCATCATGGATTGTGGCGCTATCGTTGGCGCGATCGAAGCGGATCTCCACCGGCTTGCCGGCGATGACGTCATCGATCGCGTCTTTGCCGGCGCGGCGCAGCTCGCTGAAGGGGTAGGCCTTGTGCTGCCCGTCGATCTCGACGCCGAGGACCCATTCCTTCCGATGATAGCGCCCGGACTCGGCACTGACCGGGAAATACAGCCCGGTCTCCGACGCGTAGCCCGCATAGGGGTCGCGATCGTAGTCGCGCCGGTAACCCGTTTTCTCCGACAGCACCAAGGTGTCGGGGTGCGCGAGACGCCAGGCGCTCCATGCGGTGCGGGTCAGCGGCAGCATGTCCAGTTTCCGGCCCTTCAGCGGGCCCGTCACCGCCTGCTTGCTCACTTGACTCCACAGTGATTCCGTCTGCCGGTCGTAGAGCAGCAAGTCGCTGTTGTAGAGCAGGCCGGAGACGCCGAAGGTCAGCTCCTTGCCGGCCGCGCGGGCGTCGAAGGCGATCCCGGTGCCGCAGAGCGGGCAATAGGTGACGGCGATCGGCCGCTCGCCGAAGCGGTCGTTGACGATCTCGTGCCAGTTCATGATGCCGACGGGGT
>JAIPFF010000045.1 GCA_021736785.1 Thiohalocapsa sp.
CTCGGCGTCGTCCGGGGAACGCTCCAGTTCCCCGGCGAGCAGATTCTCCGCCTCGCGGTAGCGCCCGTAGAGCAGATAGATCTCCGCTTCCGCCAAGACGTCTTCCCGGCGCTTGGCATCGGCCGCGGCCGGGTCCGGCGCGGTTGGCGGGGCCGACTCGGAGGCCGGCTCGTGATCGGACCCGGTCTTCGGCGCCTGTGTCTCCGCGACATCCGCCGAAAAGACGGCAGGGCGAGCCCGGCTCGGGTCGGGCGCCGGCAACACGGCGGCGTCCGGCGCGAGCGTCTGCTCCTCGTCGTCCCAGTCAGTCGCCTGCAGATCTTCGTCGGCGCGCCGGCGGCGGCGCAGCGCGATCAGTCCGAGGCCCGCAAGCGCGATACCCGCTCCCGCCGCACCCAAGGCCCAAGGCGATAGTGACGACAGCAAGCTCGATGTCGGCGATGGCGGCGGCGAGCCGGCGTCGGTGGCCGTTTTCGAGCCGGCATCGGCAGTGGCGGGCGGCGCGGTATCGAGCGCACTGCCGCCGCCGTCCGGACTCGCTGCCGGTCCGCTTCTCTCCCCCGGGCCCTGTGCGGCATTGCCCGAGGGCGTACCGTCGGCGCCCGCGGCGGCCGCGACTTGCTGCGCTTCGGCATCTTCGTCGGGTGTTTCATCGGCCGAAGTGTCGGCGACGGTGCCGGCGGGAGCGTTGTCGGTGCCGGCATCGTCGGAGGATAGGTCTCCGGTTTCGGTGCCGGTTTGCGTGGATGGTGGCTCGGCTTCCGCCCGCGGGTCCGTGTCGGCGATGCGCTGGCCGTCTTCGGGCAACAACGCAATCGGGGCATCGGCGGTGCGGTCCGCGGCGACGTCTTCATCGTCCGCTTCGACGCCGGTGCCCGCGTCCCGGCCATCGTCTCCCGGCGCCCTGCCCTCGCCCGGGGCAGGTGCGGCTGGAAGCGGCAGGTCGCTGTCGGCCAGAACGCTCTGCAGCTGTGCAACTCTCTCGTTGCGCAATTCCAACAATCTGCGAATGTCCGTCAGCTGGGATTCCAGTTCCTGGATGCGTCCCCGAAGCTCGGTGGTCTCCTGGCGGTTGGTCTCGGTCACCTCCCGCACCATGAGGACTTCTTCTTCAAGTTCGTCCACCGAGTCGGCGGCTGGCGGGGCAACACCGCTAGGGTCGCCGCCACCGGCCGGAGTCGTCTCTTCCGCGGCGGCCCCGGCGATGCGCAGCTGCGCGCGATCGGGCACGTCCGTGAGCGGACGGGCGGTGACTTCGCGTCCCGCGAGGGCATCGCGAAACTGGCGCTCGGCGCTGTCCACATCGAGCGCGAACAGTTCCTCCGCGGTCGGGATCACCAGCTCGGCGCCTTGGCCCAGGACGTTGATATCGCCGCGAACGAAGGCGCCCTGATTGTTCCGGTAGAGTGCCATCGCCGTCTGGGCGACGGTTGCTCCCGGCGGGGTCAGCTCCCGGGCGATCCGCCATAGGCCTGCGCCCGGCGGAACCGGTCCGTACTCCAGCGGAAAGGCCGTGCCGGCTGTGGCCGCCGGAACCGGCTGCGGCGATGGCGCTTCGTCCCGGGGTGCCGCGCGCGGTGCTTCGGCGCGGGCGGACGGGCGGGGTGCCGCGCGCGGCGTGGGCTCCGGGGGGGCGCGGCGGGTGGGGCGCGACGTTACCGGCGCAGCGATGGGCGGTGATGCCGACGCGCCGGAGACCGCGGGCGGATCAAGCAGAACGGTATATTCTTTGACCAGCCGACCCTGCGGCCAGATGGCTTCCAGAAGGAAGTCCAGATAGGGCTCGCGCATCGGCTCGCGGCTGGTGACCTGAACCACCGGACCGCCGCGCGGCCCGACCACAGGCTTGAATTGCAGTCGGGTCAGAAAATGCGGTCGCTCGGCACCGGCTTTCTCGAAGTCCTCGCGGCTCGCCAGGCGGATCTTGACGGCATCGAGCTCGTCGCTGGGAACGTCCAGCAGCTCGATTTCGGCATAAAAAGGCTGGTTCAGGGCGGACTGCGTTCGCATGGCCCCCAGACCCAGAGCGGCGGCGCCACCCGAGGACAAAGCCAGACTGACGGCCAGCGCCAGTGTCGACGTCGGTTTGCGCAACATCCTACACCTTCGTCCGTGTTGCGGCCGGTGCGGTCGCCGGGCTCACCTGCATAGACGCCTCGGTGCGCGTATGCGCGGGCGGTGCCAGGCGGTTCGGACGACCGGTGCCCGCGTCGGCGCGGACCGGCCACTGTTGATATGCGACTCCTCGATAGCGCCCTGTCGATTCCTGCCGCAGGGCGCACCCGAACCGTTGCCGGCGTCGCGGCCGCCGCGTGCCCGGACGCTACCGGCGCAGCGCTTTCCCGCGCAAGACCGCTCGGGAACACGCAGCGCGTTGTTTTAGAGCCAAACCCTATTGTAATTTCGCGACTATAGCGAAAACCGCCGGGCCCCCCAAGGAATTTCCGACTACAATCAGCGCGCCAACAACAGGCCGAGCATCCTGCGCAGCGGTTCCGCGGCCCCCCAAAGCAGCTGATCGCCGACCGTAAAGGCGGAAAGATAACCGCGCCCGAGACCCATCTCCCGAAGCCGTCCGACCGGAATCGACAAGGTTCCGGAGACCACCGCCGGCGACAGCTCGCCGATGCTGCGCTCTCGCTCGTTCGGGACCACCCGCACCCACTCATTGCTGGCGGCGATCATCTCGGCGATCTCGTCCAGCGGCACATCCCGGCGCAGCTTGATCGTCAAGCCTTGGCTGTGGCAACGCATGGCGCCGATACGGACACAAATGCCGTCGATGGGAACGGGATCGTGCTCGCGGCCGAGGATCTTGTTGCTCTCGACACTGCCCTTCCACTCTTCTTTGGACTGGCCGTTTTCGAGCTCCTTATCGATCCAGGGAATCAGGCTGCCGGCCAGCGGGACGCCGAACAGCTCATCGGGAAAGGCCTCGGAGCGCATCGCCTCGGTCACGGTCCGGTCGATGTCGAGGATGGCGCTTGCACGGTCATCCAGGAGGTGGGCGACGCTGTCGCGCAGCGCCCCCATTTGCTGCAGCAGTTCGCGCATGTTGCGGGCGCCGGCACCGGATGCGGCCTGATAGGTCATGGCGCTGACCCATTCCACCAGGTCCCGGCGCAACAACTCGCCGACGGCCATCAACATCAGGCTGACGGTGCAGTTGCCGCCGACGAAATCGCGCTTGCCATCGGACAGGGCCTGCTCGATCACGTGCAGGTTGACCGGATCGAGCACGATCGTGCTATCCGGCTTCATGCGCAGCGTCGAGGCGGCATCGATCCAGTAACCCTTCCAGCCCGAAGCCCGCAGCGGCTCGTACACGGAGGCGGTATAGTCACCGCCCTGGCAGGTGACGATCGCATCCATCTGCGACAGCGCCGCGAGATCCGTTGCGTCTTGCAGCGGCCGCGCCCCTCCGCCGACATCCGGCCCCGGCTCACCCGTCTGCGAGGTGCTGAAGAACGCGGACTCCGGGATTGCGGCAAAGTCATTCTCGTCGCGCATGCGGTCCATCAGGACCGAGCCCACCATCCCGCGCCATCCGACGAAACCGACACGATTCATGTCATACTCCCGAAATAGTCAGCTACCCGCAAAGGTTTGATTCTAATCGACTTCGCCGTCGGCGCGCAGGGCCGCGACCACCGCGTCCCCCATCTCGGCGGTACCGACCGGCTTGCTGCCCGCGGCGGCGATGTCGGCCGTTCGCAGGCCCCGGTCGAGCACCGCCGAGACCGCCGCTTCCAGCCGGGCGGCGTGATCGGCGGCATCGAGGGAATAGCGCAACATCATGGCCACGGAGAGAATGGTGGCGAGCGGGTTGGCGACACCCTGTCCGGCGATGTCCGGCGCCGACCCGTGAATGGGCTCGTACATGCCCTTGCCGTCGGCGTCGAGCGACGCGGAGGGCAGCATGCCGATGGAGCCCGTCAGCATGGCCGCGCAATCCGACAAGATGTCGCCGAACATATTAGTGGTCACCATGACATCGAACTGCTTCGGCGCGCGCACCAGTTGCATGGCCGCGTTGTCGACGTACATGTGGCTCAACGCCACGTCGGGATAGTCCGCCCCGACGCGCGTTGCGACTTCCCGCCACATCTCCGTGCATTCGAGCACGTTGGCCTTGTCGACGGAGCAAACGCGCTTGCCGCGCTTCATCGCGATGTCGAATGCCACCCGGCAGATCCGATCCACCTCGGATTCGGTGTAGACCAGCGTGTTGAAGCCGCGCCGCTCGCCGGAGTCCAGCGTCTCGACGCCGCGGGGCTGGCCGAAATAGATACCGCCGGTGAGCTCGCGCACGATCATGATGTCGAGGCCGGCCACCACGTCCGCCTTCAGCGTCGAGGCATCGGCGAGCTGCGGATAGAGGATCGCCGGGCGCAGGTTCGCAAACAGGCCGAGGCCGGCACGCAGCCCGAGCAGGCCCTTCTCGGGGCGCACGGAGATGTCGAGCGGCTCCCATTTGGCCCCGCCCACCGCACCGAGCAGCACCGCATCGGCTTCCTTGGCCAGATCCAGTGTGGCATCGGGCAGCGGATGCCCGGCCGCATCGTAGGCGGCGCCCCCGACCAAGGCCTCGTCCATGTCGATGTCGAGCCCGAAATCGTCGCGCAGACAGGCGAGCACCTTCACCGCCTCGTCGATGATCTCCGGGCCGATACCGTCACCCGGCAGGATCAGAATCTTTTTGCTCAATCTCTTACTCCAGAAAAAAGCGATCGGTCGGATTCAACGCATTCGGGCCGCCCGAGGGCGGCCCGGTTCGCTACTGGTCGACGCGATTGCCGCGGGCACGCCGCGGCAGCGGTTGCGGCCATCGAAGACGATGCGCTGCAGCCCCCGGGCCATGCGGTCAGGCGAACAGCCACGGCGCCTCGGTGCGGCGCCGTGCCTCGTAGTCGGCGATCTTGTCGACCTGCTGCAGCGTCAAGCCGATGTCGTCCAGCCCGTGAATCAGGCAGTGATGGTGAAACCGATCGATGACGATCTCGATGGGCGCAAGCTGTTCGGCGCCTCGGCCGGGATGCATGCGCAAGTTGTGCAGATCGACCTCGATCTCCAGCGGGTCCTCGCTCGTCGCGAGCTCGAACAGTTCATCGACGATTCGCTCGTCGAGCACCACCGGAAGCAGGCCGTTCTTGATGGCGTTCTGATGGAAAATGTCGGCGAAGCTCGGCGCAATGATCACTCGGATACCGTGGTCCGCCAGCGCCCAGGGCGCATGCTCGCGTGACGAGCCGCAGCCGAAGTTGTGACGCGTCAGCAGGATCGTCGCACCCGCGTACTTCGGTTGATTCATCACGAAGTCCGGGTTCAGCGGACGGCCGCTGCAGTCCTTGCCGGGCTCGCCGGTATCGAGGTACCGCCACTCGTCGAACAAATTCGGGCCGAAGCCGGTGCGCTTGATGGACTTCAGGAATTGTTTCGGGATGATGGCGTCGGTGTCGACGTTGGCACGGTCCAGCGGCAGCACGGTGCCGCGAAAGTTCTCGAACGGCTTCATGTCAGATCTCCCGAACGTCGACGAAACGGCCGTGGATGGCGGCCGCAGCCGCCATGGCCGGACTGACCAGGTGGGTGCGCCCGCCCTGGCCCTGGCGGCCCTCGAAGTTGCGGTTGCTGGTGGACGCGCAGCGCTCGCCCGGCTCGAGCCGGTCCGCGTTCATCGCGAGGCACATGGAGCAGCCCGGATCGCGCCACTCGAAGCCGGCCTCGATGAAGATCTTGTCCAGCCCTTCCGCCTCTGCCTGCGCCTTGACCAGCCCGGAGCCCGGGACCACCATCGCAAGCTTCACCGAATCGGCCACCTTGCGTCCTTTCGCAACCTCGGCGGCGGCGCGCAGATCCTCGATGCGCCCGTTGGTGCAGGAGCCGATGAACACCTTGTCGATCGAGATATCGCCGATCGGCGTGCCGGGCACGAGCCCCATGTAGCCGAGCGCATGGCGAAAACTTCCGGCCTTGACGGGATCCGCAACCGCATCCGGATCCGGTACGGCTCCGTCCACCGGCAGCACCATCTCCGGCGACGTCCCCCAGGTGACCTGCGGGCGAATCGTTGCCGCATCGAGATGCACGACGCGGTCGAACGCGGCGCCGTCGTCGCTGCGCAGCGTACGCCAATGCGCCGCCGCCTTCTCGAACAGCTCACCCTCGGGCGCGAAGGGACGCCCGCGCACGTACTCGACCGTCGTCTCGTCGACGCCGATCAGCCCGGCACGCGCGCCCGCCTCGATGGCCATATTGCAGACCGTCATCCGGCCTTCCATAGACAGGGCGCGAATGGCTTCGCCGCCATACTCGACCACATGGCCGGTGGCGCCGGCGGTGCCGATCTCGCCGATGATGGCGAGCACGATGTCCTTGGCGGTGACGCCCGGACCGAGCACGCCGTCGACAGTGACCAACATCGATTTCGACTTTTTCTGCAGCAGGCATTGAGTGGCCAGCACATGCTCCACCTCGGAGGTGCCGACACCGAACGCGAGTGCGCCGAAGGCGCCGTGTGTCGACGTGTGGCTGTCGCCGCAGACGATGGTCATGCCGGGCTGGGTAAACCCTTCCTCGGGGCCGACCACGTGCACGACGCCCTGGCGGCGATCCGCCATGTCGAACAGCTGGATGCCGAACTCGCGGCAATTGGCCTCCAGTGTCTCCACCTGCAAGCGTGAAATCGGATCGACGATGCCGAGGTGGCGGTCGAGCGTCGGGACGTTGTGATCGGGAACGGCCAGGTTCGCCTCCGGGCGGCGCGGCTTGCGCCCTGCCAGACGCAGGCCTTCGAACGCCTGCGGCGAGGTCACCTCATGAACGAGCTGCCGATCGATATACAGTAGCGCCGTGCCGTGCTCGTCGGTGCGCACGACGTGCTCGTCCCAAACTTTGTCGTAGAGTGTTTTCGGGCTATGGTCGGCGGGTGCCATGGCGGAAGGCTCCGGAAGAAACGAAACATAGCAGCATAAACCCGGCTTCCCGCAAACTCAATTGCCCAGGACCGGATTCGGCCGGACCGACGAACCTGGCGGGGCCGTCCCCGGCGAGCTATCTTCCCCGGCAGCCCCACAACGAGCGCAAGGAGATCGCCATGACGAGTATCGCCGCGAAGTTCCATATCGGCCAGATCATCCACCACCGACTGTTCGACTACCGCGGCGTCATCGTCGATGCCGACCCGACGTTTTCGGGCAGCGAGACATGGTACGAGCGCGTAGCCCGCTCACGCCCGCCGAAAGACGAGCCCTGGTATCGGGTGTTGGTGGACGGAGGCGACCACGAGACCTACGTCGCCGAGCGCAATCTGGAAGACGACGCCTCCGGTGCACCCATCAGCCATCCGCTGGTCGAACGGCTGTTTTCGGGGCTGCAGGACGGCCGTTATCGCACCCGTACGCCGCACAACTGAGCACCCGCTGCCGAGGCGACGGAGCCGGCGGCGTCGAAATGCTCCGCGACCGCCAGCATGGCGCGCGCCTTGATGCCGATCTCGGCCCACTCGGCGTCGCAGCGGGAGTCCGCCACCAGCCCGCCGCCGGCCCAAAAGCCGAGGGTTGCCTCCGCGAACGTCAATGTTCGGATGGCGATATTGCAGTCCATGGCACCGTCGAAGCCGACATAGCCGATGCTGCCGCAATAAACCCCGCGCGGCTCGCCCTCGAGTGCATCGATGATCTGCATCGTGCGTCGCTTCGGTGCGCCGGTAATCGATCCTCCCGGAAAACAGGCCCGAAGCAGCGATAGCGCATCCTGACCGGGGGCGAGCCGTCCGGTGACCGTACTGACCAAATGGTGGACACCGGCAAACGACTCGACCTCGAGCAAGCGCGGCACCCGCACACTGCCGGGCACGCAGCAACGCCCGAGATCGTTGCGCAATAGGTCCACGATCATGACGTTCTCGGCGCGATCCTTGGGGCTGAGCGCCAGCGCCGCGGCCAGCGCGCGGTCGACGGCCGGATCCGGGTCGCGCCGCGTCGTCCCTTTGATGGGCTTGGTCTCCACGCGTCCGTCGCGCACGTGCAGAAATCGCTCCGGCGAGGCACTCATGACAACCGTGCCCGGCGTGTGCAGGTAGGCCGAGAACGGGGCGGGGTTGATCGCCCGAAGCCGCCGGTACACCGGCCAGGCATCGCCCCGCGCCGGCGCCGAGAAGCGCCGCGCGAGATTGACCTGATAGCAGTCACCGGCCCTGATCAGGGCTTGCACGCGATCGAAGCGCGCGCGGTAGCCGTCGGCATCCATGTTGCTGCATAGCCGACCCGCGACGGTGAACCCGTCGTGCGCGACCACCGGCTCCGACGCCCCGGTCTGCCCTCCCAGCACCGCGTCGAGCAGCAGTTGCCGCGCGGGATCGCCGGGCGAGCCGCGCCCGGTCAGCCAGGTTCGGCGCTCGCGATGGTCGGTCACCAGTGCCCAGTCGTAAATGCCGATGGCCATTTGCGCGGCCCGGGCCGGCAGTACACTGCCGAGATCCAGCCGCACGAACCTTCGCCCCAAGTCGTAACCGAGCCAGCCGATCGCGCCGCCGACAAAGGGTAGCGGCGAGCCTTGCGGATGCCGCTCGCCCAGCGCCTCGCGCACCAGTTCGAGCGGGTCGTCGCAAGACAGCCGCGTATCGCCGTCGCGGCGCACCTCGGTGAGGTCGCCGTATGTCTGCAGCGTCGCGCGCGGGCGTGCCGCGAGAATATCGTAGCGCCCGGCGGCTTCCCCGCCGACGCCGCTGTCGAGGAGCACGGCCCAAGGCTCCGCGGCGAAGCGGCCGAAGACCGCTGCGCTATCGCGCCGATAAGGGAGGGGCTGCAGCCGCAGCGGCGGCAGCGCGGTCATCGGCATCGCCTCGGCTCGGCGGCGTTGCCGGTATCGGTCGGCGGCTCCATAACGATCCGGTGCGGATATCCCGCGCAGCGAAACAACTGATCGGCCATGGCCGCAGCGGGCCGGGGCGCGGCGTGCAAGCCGCGTGGTGCGTCTTGCCCGGCCCCTTGCTCGGACTAGCCGCCGCGCGTCACGGCGCCGCCTCGAGGCGCACCGGGCATGGACCTGCGGCCGACGCTCGACGGCCGGGGCTCAGGCTCGGATGTGATGGTAGATATCCAGGTAGTGCTGGCCCGGCCGATTCCAGGAATTGTCCATTCGCATGCCGTTCAGGCGCAGTTGGCGGAAGTATTCCGGGTAGCGGTGCCAGAGCCCGATTGCGCGCCCGAGCGCCGACTCCAGGCCGTCGTAAGTGAGATCGTCGAACAGATAGCCGTTGCGCTCCTCGAAAGGCCGGTCGCTGTAGTTGGCGTCGAAGACGGTATCGGCCAAGCCGCCGACACGGCGCGCGATCGGCACGCAGCCGTATTTCATCGCGATCATCTGCGTCAGTCCGCAAGGCTCGTAGACGCTCGGGATCAAGATCATGTCCGAGCCCGCGTACATCAGATGGGCCAGTTCCTCGTCATAGCCGAGCTCGAGGTGACAGTCGGGGCTGGCATCCATCTCGTGCTTGATGGCTCGAAAACGGGCGTCGACGCCGGGATCCGGTGCGCTGCCGAGCAGCACGAACTGACAGCCCTGCTCCAGCGCGTAGTAGATGCCGTGGCGGATCAGCTCGACACCCTTCTGCTTGTCGAGCCGGCTCACCACGGCGATCAGCGGCTTGAACACGTCGGTCAGGCCGACACGCCGGCGCAGCGCCACCTTGTTGGCGGCCTTTTTCGGCAGACTGTCGACACCGTAGTTGGTCGCGATATGGGAATCGATCTCGGGATTCCAGGTGCTGTAGTCGATGCCGTTCAGGACGCCCCCGAACTTGCCGTCATGCGCCTTAAGCACGCCTTGCAGGCCCATCCCCTGGTCGGTGTGCTGAATTTCCCAGGCATAGCGGGGGGACACCGTGGTGACGAAATTCGCGTAGACGATGCCGCCTTTCATCAGATTGACGGCGCCCGGGCTACCGGGGTCCTGCAGCCGCTCCGGCGTTATCAGCCGCGCGGCGTCCAGGCCGTTCATGTGCAGCACTTGCGGGCCGGTCCAGCCCTGGTGGCCCATGTTGTGCAGCGAGTAGCAGACCCGCGAGCGCTCCATGCCGAGTCCCGCGTAAAGCTCGAACAGCAGCACGGGCACCAGCCCCGTCTGCCAGTCGTTGCAATGGATCACGTCCGGGCGCTTGCCTGACTTGTACAAAAACTCCATGACCGCGCGCGAAAAGAAGGCGAAGCGCTCCGGGTCATCCGCGTCGCCGTAGATCTTGCCCCGATTGAAGAAGCCGTGCTCGGAATGCGCATCGATGAAAAAGCACTTCAGCCCATCGACCTCGCCATACTCCACGTCGCAGTGGATGGCCCGATCGTGGAACGGGACCCAAAGGTCGCGATAGATCTTGTGCATGCCCCAGACACGGTCGAAGCGCAGGCAGTCGTACTTGGGCAGGATAATCTCGACCGCGTTACCGCGAATCGCGACCTCCCGCGCCAAGCCCTGCACGAAATCCCCGAGACCGCCGGCCTTGGCGACGGGTGCACACTCGGGGCTGACCATCGTGATAAACATGCGACTGTCCTTTACTGGGTAATGCTTGGTCCGAGGCGTGGCGGGACGCAAGGCGAGTTGCGGTCGCGAGCGGAGCGCGGCGCGGACATCGACGATCGCGCTGCGGGAAGCCGGCGCCACTCGCCCGCGCCGGGCAACGCTCGCGCGGCCCGCGTAAAGACCCTATGGTCCTATCAAGCCGGTGACGCTATCAATAGCGCCGACGCGATTGCCGAACGGTGTTGCCATCGCGCCGATTATACGCCCTTGCCCGACCAACCGAGGCTCGGCACTCGGGCACGATCGATCTGCCGGCGACCGCTTCAACGGGTGTCGTTCTCGTCGTCGCGCTCGGCACGCGGCGCAACGGGCAGTTTCGGCACAGCCGCCAGCGCCGCCGTCACCAGCGCCGGATCCCGTACCGGCACGCGCAGGCTGAACCGCCCGCCTGCGCCCACAAGATAGCCGTGACCGCCCAAATTCACGATGGTGCCCGGGGCGGCACTGCCGTGCACGATCAGCTCGGCCGAGACGGACACGGGCTGATCGGCACGCGGCGGGACAATCGGTCCGCTGCCGCGGGCGACGGGCGATGCGGCGGGCGGCGGGCCGGCATCTTGCTCGGCCGGCCCGGGTATCCAGCGCCCCGGCATCTCGGCACCGTTGAGGTCCTGCTCGCGGGCATGGACAGCGTTTCCAAGACCATTCGACGAGCGAGCGTCCGGCGCCGCCGGCCGCTGCGAGTCCGCGGAGAGCATTGCGAAACGGTCCGAAACGGACGCCGCGGACACCGGGGCCCGGCCGACAAGGTCAATCTCGCCGGAACTGTCCGAGGGCGCGGCGCTCGCGCCGCCGCCGGCAGGCGGCGAAGCGGCGCCGGCGTCATCCGGGAATTCGGGCGGGGATCCGGGAGCGCCCGGGCGCCGGCCAGGAACCGGCGCTGCCGCGACGAACGGGAACTCTGGACTCAGCGTCGCGCCCGGCGCAGGGCGCGTGGATACGGGCGCCGCGGCATCGACTACCGCCTGGCGGTCGAGGCCGTTCCCGGGTGTGGTCGCGGCAGGCGTCGATACCGCCTCCTCCTCTGCGCGGTTCTCCGCCAGGAAGTCCACCCCGACGGGCGACGTGGCCTCCAAGCGGTTCGACCGCGCGACCAGCACCCAGCCGCCGCCCGGGCTGGTCATGCCGAGCTCCGCCTGCAGGGCGCCTGCCAGATCGGCCGCCTCGTAATGGGCAACCCCGGTGCGCATCGCCTGCACCTCGTCCAGTCGGGCCGAGGCCGCGACATGGGCGTCGCCGTGCTCATCGAAACATCGCAGCCGGAGCACGGGCGACGGGCGGTCGTCGCCGCCGCGAAATGCGGCCTCGGCATAGGCGATATCGGCGGGGTCGATGTGCCAGCGCAAATCGACGCCGCCGTCTCGGGTCTGATACGCCACCAGCCGCGACCCTTCTCCGGTGTCCGGAAAGCCCGCCGGCGGATCGTCCCGGGGCGGATCGGACCGTCTCAGACTCGGATCGGCCGGAGCGGGGAACGTCGCGTCGTCTTCGGGTCCGTCGCGTGTGCGGTCACCGCGCATGACGGTGTTCCGCCTGACGCAATGTCGTTGTTGAATCGCTCAGCTTTCGCTCCCCGGCTCGCCCTTCCGATTCTTTTTCGCGACACCGGCAGGCTTCGCGGACGGAGCGCGCGCTTCGCGCCGATCCGCGCCGGCGCGCGTCTGCTTGCCGCGATGCTCCGCGGACGACCGGGCCTTGGTCTTCTTGGCCGTCTTGGCTCGTGCCGTATCGCCGCTCGCCGCGGGATCCGCCGGCGCAGACGGAGCCAGGCGTCCGCCGGGAGGCCGCTGCCGTGGCTTGGCCGACTTGGACTTGCCGGCGGCCCCCGACGCATCGGCCCGCGAGCGTATCGGCGATTGTCGCGTCGCCTTTTCCGAAGCACCCGAAGCACCCGAAGCGACCGACGGGTCCGGTATCACCGATGTGTCGTTGTCCTTCGACGCCTCGGCGCCGGCCCCGGTGCGTTCCTGCACCCCGGGGGGCTCGGCGGACGTCTTGCTGTCGGCGGCTTTGTCGGGGGCAGCGGCCGGGCTCGCCGCGGCATGCGTCTGGCTCGCCCCGCCCGCCTGCATTGGGGGCTCTTGCGTCGAGGTGCCGTTACCGGCGGCACCCGCCGGCTCCGCGCCGTGCTCGACGGCCGCGAGCAGTCGGTCCGTCTCGTCCGCAAGCTGATCGAGCTTCGGCAGCCAGTCGTCGCCCCAAAACAGGTAACAGCTCGTCTCCGAGGTCAGCAGCGACTTTCGCGCCTCGGCGAGCCGACGGAGCCCGTCTTTGCCGAAGCGCTCGCGCCGACCGGCGAGCGACCACCAGCGCCGGCTCTGATCCGTGACCCTGGTCACCGCGCGCTGTTGGCGCTCGGAGCCCGCCCATTGCGCCAGATCGAAACCGGATGTGGCGCCGACATTCCAGGCGCCGGTCTGTACCCGGGCATGGGCCGACGGTTGATGCGTCTGCACATAGTCGCCGAGCGCGACCGGTCGGACCGGATAATCGCCGCCGCGTACGTGCTCCATGTAGGGGGAGAAATAGTGGCCGAAGAAGCCGGAGCCCTCGTGCATCTGCCGGAACCAGCCACCGTTCTCGCCATCGGACCAGGTGGTGACCAGCCGGTGCTCGTGCGGGCGCGCGGAGAACCGGCAGCGATGCGTGACCTCATGGGCAAACCACGTGGCGTCAAGGCCGCTTTCCTGGGCGTTGGAGACATCCCGGTCGCGGGGAACGACAGCGATACACACATTGTCGTGGCAGGCAAGGTAGGGCCGGAAAACGTCGGCGACGCCGTCCTCCGGGTGTACGTGCACACCGTCGACGACCACGTATTCGTAGCCGGCCTCGACCAAAGCGGGAATCATTTCCATCGAGAACGCCATCTCCGGCGGCCAAAAGCCTCGCGCCGCGCGCCCGAAGGTGTCTTGCATCATCTCCCGCCCCAGCTGCAATTGCTCCTTCCAGTCCGCGGGCGGTATCAGCGGAAAGATCGGATGGTAGTAACCCATGCCGATCAGCTCGATATTGTCTGCCTCGGCGTAGGCGGCAAGCATCGCGGGGATATCGACGATATGGCGGTAGCGATCGACGATGCCCGGATCGCGCAGTTGCTCCAACAAAACGCCGGAGAAACCGACATGCAGTTTGGCCACATCGGCGTAGTTGCCCGCGTAGCGCGCCGGGCGCTCGTAGCACCGGATGATCTGCTCGGCCTCCCACGGATCGGTGTCGATCAGTAGCCCGAGGTTGCCCGGCGGCTGGTGCATATGCAGCCCCAAGGCGTGAAAAACATTGGTCTCAATCATCGAATCGACAACTCCGTTCTGCGGAGCTTGCTATTGTGCCCGATAGATTTTTCCGCCGCCTCGGCGGCGATGGGGCGCGGCCGATTATCCGGCAGCGGCGATAGTCGGCGGCCCGCGTCACGCCGATGCGCCGGCGTCGCCGCGCATCCCTTCCAGCACGATCATGGCGTGCCCGCCGACACGATAGCGCTTGCCTGCCAGCGGCCGAAAGCGATCGCGCTCGACAAGGTCTGCCGGTGACGAAGCCCCGGTATCGACGACCTGCGCCCATGACCAACCCTCGCACGGCGGCACCGCGAAGGTCGCCGCGGCGGCGGCGACGTTGATCATGGCATGCAGCGGCGGCTCGTCGCTCGTTCTTCCGAGCAAAGTGAATGCCACCTCCGTTGCTTGCGGATTATCCCACTCCGGCGGTGTCGCGCCGACGCCGTACCAGCGAATGTCGTCGTCGCTGAGGAATTGCCGCCGGCGCAGGCTCGGGTGACGCTTGCGCAGCGCGATCAGCCCACGCACGAAGCGCAGCATGCCGGCGTTGCGCTCCGCCAGTGACCAATCGATCCAGCTCAGCGCGTTATCCTGGCACCAAGTGTTGTTGTTGCCGCCGGCGGAGCGCAACAACTCGTCGCCGGCGGTCAACATCGGAATCCCCTGGCTCAGAAACAGCATAGTCAGCAAATTCTTCGCCTGCCGCCGGCGCAGCCCCAAAACCGCGGCGTCGTCGGTCTCGCCCTCGATACCGCAATTCCAGCTCAGGTTATCGTTGCAGCCGTCGCGGTTGTCCTCGTGGTTCGCGGCATTGTGCTTCTCGTTGTAGGCGACCAAGTCCGCCAGCGTGAAGCCATCGTGACAGGTCACGAAGTTGATGCTGTTGATTGGATGGCGCAGGTTCGCCTGATAGAGGTCGCTGCTGCCGGCCACGCGCGTGGCGACTTCGTCCACGAGCCCGGGATCGCCACGCACGAAACGCCGGATGCTGTCGCGAAAACGGCCGTTCCACTCCATCCAACGGTAGCCGGGAAACGAACCGACGTGATAGAGGCCGGCGGCGTCCCATGCCTCGGCGATGATCTTGCTGCCGGCCAATACGTCCGAGAGCTCGATTCCCCACAGGACGGGCGGGTGGCGCATGGGCACGCCGTACTCGTCGCGGGCCAGCGCGCTGGCCAGGTCGAACCGGAACCCGTCGACGTGCATCTCGCGGACCCAGTACTCCAGGCAGTCGATGATGAAGCGCGCGACGAACGGATGATTGGCATTGACGGTATTGCCGCAGCCGGTGAAATTCAGATACCCGGAGCGATTGACGGCATCGAGCATGTAGAAGGTCTCGTTGCCGACCCCCTTGAAATTGATCGTGGGGCCGCCCTCGCCGCCCTCGGCGGTGTGGTTGAATACCACGTCCAACAGCACGCCGATGCCCGCGCGGTGCAGTTCCTTGACCATGTCCCGGAATTCCCGACGATGCGAGTCGCCGGCCCCGCTGCAGAAACCGGGATGGGGCGCGAAAAAGCTGTGAGTGCTGTAGCCCCAATAGTTTTGCAGACCCGCCGCGGCGACGCCCTCGGGCACGTCCTGCTCGTCGAAAGCCATCACCGGCATCAACTCGACATGCGTGATGCCGAGCGCCTGCAAGTAGGGAATCTTCTCGATAACGCCGGCGAAGGTGCCCGGTTCGGCAACGCCCGAGGACGGGTGGCGGGTAAAGCCGCCCACGTGCATTTCATAGATGATCATGTCCTGGGACGGCATCCGCATCGGCTCATCGCCCTCCCAGTCATAGTCTTCCGCCAGCACCACACCACGGATCGAATCGTGCGGTCGCGGTCCGTCTGCGCAGCGCCGGAGGCGGTGCCAATCATGCGTCTCGACGGCGCGCGCCCAGGGATCGACCATTTCCACGGCGTCGTCGAACAACCAGCCGTGTCCGGCGGGGTCGTAAGGCCCCCGCATACGCCAGGTGTAGCGCGTGCCCGGCGGTAGATCCACCACCAGCACATGCCAGCTGAAAAAGCTGTGGTTCTCTTCCGGGTCCAGTTCGATCACCTGAAACGGTGCGCGGCTGTGCGGACCTTCGTAGAGCAGCAGTATCGCCCCGGTTGCGTGGCGGCTGTAAATCGAGAAATTGATGCCGTCGTCCGCGACCGTGGCACCGGGCGGGTAACGTCGGCCGGGACGAATGGAATAAGGGATGCTCATGGCAGGTAGGCCGGGGATGCGGCGGCGTCCCGGCGCTCGCGCGCGGGAGCCGGCCTCTTGCAGCCGCCCGCGGGCGGCATCAGATCGTCAGACGTCCTTCGCGCAGCAACTGGGCTTCCATCATCTCCAACTCGCGCGCACCGGACACCACGACCTGCGGATCCGGGACGAAATCCAGTTCGGAATTCAGCCGCTGATAAGGGACGGCATTCAAGATCACTTTGATCGCGTTCAGACGCGCCTTCATTTTGTTGTTCGAGCGGATGATGGTCCAAGGCGCCCGCGACGTATGCGTCCGGCGCAGCATTTCGTACTTCTGATAAGTGAACTCGTCCCAACGGTCCTGCGCCTGAACGTCGATCTCCGAGAGCTTCCACTGGCGCAGCGGATCGGTCTTGCGGCGCTCGAAGCGGCGTGCCTGCTCTTCCTTGGTGACGCTGAAATAAAGCTTCACGAGGATCGTGCCCTGGCGCACGATGTCCTTCTCGAAGCCGACGACGCCGTGCATGAAGTGCTCGTACTCTTCCGGCGTACAGAAACCGAACACCGGCTCCACCATCGCCCGGTTGTACCAGCTGCGATCGAAGAGCACCTGCTGGCCACCGTAGGGAAACTGCTCGACATACCGCTGAAAGAACCACTGGGTGCGCTGATGTTCCGTGGGCCTTCCGAGCGCCACCACACGGTAGCGTTTCTCGTTCATGTAGCGGGTCACCCGCCGGATGGTACCGCCCTTGCCCGCCGCATCGCGCCCTTCGAACAGGATGATCATGCGTTTGTTGCTCTGCTCCAGATGCTTTTGCATCTGGATCAGCTCGGCCTGAAACGGCTTCAGCCCTTGCTCGGACCGGCGCTTGAGCACCGCGCGGCGCGTGTCCTTCTTGACCTTGGCCAACTTGCCGCGCATGGCGGCATGATCGGCGATCAAATCCGCGAGCCGAACGCGCTCACCATGCAGATCGACCCATTGGTCGGGATCGGTCGTCGACTCGGTCACCGAAGCGTCCTCGTGTTGCGCCATGTCTAGGCTCTCGTGCAGGTTGACGCCGACATGTTACCACGCGGGATCGCACGCACGGCGTGATCGCCCGGGGCGGCTGATCCATCTCAATTCCGGCTCATATCCGGCTCGATTCGTGCGCGATGACGGCTCAATGCCGGCGCATTATCGGCTCAATATCGACGCATGCGATCGACATGGCGAAAGGCCGCGACCCAGCCCAGTGCGGCCGCGCCGGCCATCGCGACGAACGTCGGCGTCGGACCCGCCGTGGACCACATCGCGCCGCTGACCAAGCTGCCGACGGCGCCGCCGACGCCGAAGCTGGCGCTGTTGTAAAGGGCTTGCCCGCGGCCCTGGGTCGGGCCCGGAAAATAATGATGCGCCAGGTGGATCGCCGCCGCGTGAAACGCACCGAAGGTCGCCGCGTGCAGGGCCTGGGCGAAGATTTGCACCGCGACGATGTCGACGAAAAAGCCGATCAGCGTCCATCGCAGCACCGCGACCGCCAGACTCGCGAGCAGCACGCGCCTCGCGCCGAAACGCTCGAGCAGGCGGTGCATGCCGAGGAACACGATGACTTCGACGACCACGCCGAACGCCCAAAGCGCGCCGATCGCCGTTCCGGCATAGCCATTCTGCTGCAAGTAGATGGAGTAGAAGGCGTAGTACGCGCCATGGCTCGCCTGCATCGACATGCAGGCGGCCAAAAAGAACAGAATTTCCGGACGCCGCACGATACGCCGCAGCGACAGTTGTACGCCGTCGTGGCCTGCTTGGTCTTTATCGGGAATGATCAGGCAACTGGCCCAAACGCCGACAAACAGGACCAACACCATGATCGGAATGACGCCGGTGCCGGCGCGCTCCTGCCACCATCCGATCGTCGTCACCGTCAGAATGAAGCCGACGCTGCCCCAAACGCGCACGCTGGCGTAGCGGTTCGCCCGCGTACCGAGGTGGTTGAAAGTCACCGATTCCATCAGCGGTAACGGCGCGTTCCAGAAAAAGCTGAAAACCGCCATCACCAGGGCCATTGCCCAAAGACCTTCGGCCCAGAACACGCCGAGGAAGCCGAGCACGGCGAGCGCCGCGGACAAACGCACGATCGGCATGCGCTCGCCGTAGCGATCGGCAAGCAAGCCCCAAACATTCGGAGCGACGATCTTGGTACCCATCAGGATCGCCATCAGCAGACCGATGGCAGCGGGACCGAAGCCGCGTTCCAGCAAATAAGGCCCCCAGAACGGCACCAGCGCGCCGAGCGCGGCAAAGTGAAAAAAGTAGTAGCTGGATAAGCGCGCGTAGGGCATGCGGGGGGATCTCGAATGGGGGAGCTACGGATCGCGCGGTGGTGCCGGCGCCCGATGCGCATGCACCCGGAAGGGACAGGGAGCGCCCCCGCGCTCTTCCGGACGGCGCCGTGATCGGAGCACAACCGACAGGCCCGGAAAGAAAAGCATCGGCTCACGACAATCCGCCGAGCGCCGTCTCGGCGCGCCGGCCGGCGCGCGGCGGTCGGCGGCTACCCGTGTCAGTCCGCGCTCGGCGGAATCGGCGCCAGTGGCGGCGTCACCCGTGCGTTCTGGCCACGGTGGCGCAATAGGTGGTCGGCCAGCACGATCGCCAGCATCGCCTCGGCGATCGGGGTGGCGCGAATGCCGACACAGGGATCGTGCCGGCCCTTGGTGACGATCTCGGTCGGATTGCCGTCGAGGTCGATCGTCCGGCCCGGCAGCCGGATGCTCGAAGTCGGTTTCAACGCGAGGCGCGCCAACACGGGCTGACCGGTGGAAATGCCGCCGAGCACACCGCCGGCGTTGTTGCCGATAAAGCCGTCGGGCGTCATCTCGTCGCGATGCTCGGTGCCCTTTTGCTCGACGCAGGCGAAACCCGCCCCGATCTCGACACCCTTGACCGCATTGATGCTCATCAGCGCGTGCGCGATATCGGCGTCGAGCCGGTCGAAAATCGGCTCGCCCAGCCCCGGCGGTAACCCCTCGGCGACCACCGTCACCTCGGCACCGATGGAATTTCCCTCCTTGCGCAGCGCATCCATATAGTCCTCGAGGTCGGCCAGCGCAGCGGCGTCGGGACAGAAGAACGGGTTCTGCTCCACCTGCGCCCAGTCGAAGCCCGGCTCGCCGGGGCCGGCAAGACGGATCGGGCCGAGCCGCGACAGAAAACCGCGCACGCGCGCGCCGGCGAGCGTCTCGAGGCAGATCTTGGCAACGCCGCCGGCCGCCACGCGGATCGCCGTCTCGC
Organism: Thiohalocapsa sp.; assembly: GCA_021736785.1. Classification (GTDB taxonomy): domain Bacteria; phylum Pseudomonadota; class Gammaproteobacteria; order Chromatiales; family Chromatiaceae; genus Thiohalocapsa. The sequence continues at coordinate 19,336 of JAIPFF010000045.1, forward strand.
GCGCCGAGGAGCGGCCGCCGCCGCGGTAGTCGCGGAAGCCGTACTTCATGGTGTAGCTGTAGTCGGCGTGGCCCGGGCGGAACTTGGCGGCGATCTCGGAGTAGTCCTTGGAGCGCTGGTCCTCGTTGCGGATCAGCAGCCCGATGGGCGCGCCGGTGGTGCGGCCCTCGAACACGCCGGACAGGATCTCGACCTTGTCCGACTCGCGGCGCTGGGTGGTGTGTCGCGACTTGCCCGGCGCACGCCGGTCGAGGTCGTGCTGGAGATCCGCGGCGCACAGCGCCAGCCCGGGCGGACAGCCGTCGACGATACCGCCGATGGCCGGCCCGTGGCTTTCGCCGAAGCCGGTGACGACGAAGGACTTTCCGAAGCTATTGCCGGACATGACTGTGATCGATGGAGCTCAGAACGTGCGATGAAATGGAAACGGCTGGCTGGCGGGCGGCCGATGCAGCCGGGCGCCGGCGACCGCGAGCGGCGTTCCCTGCTGCGCGCTCGCGGCCGGGCCGTTCAATAGGCCGGCGGCGGCACGGTGTCGGACGTCGTCAGCCACGCGTTGCCGCGGGCGAGAACGTCGCGATTCAAGGTGCTGGTGGCCTGATGCAGCCGCACGCCGTTGATGATGTAGTCATAGCGGGCCGACAGATAATCGAACTCGGCCTGGAAGAGATTGCGCTGCGCGTTGAGCACGTCCACCTGCGTGCGCGTACCGACGTCGAGGCCCGCTTGCGTCGACTCCAGCGAGCTGCGTGCGGAAACGATGGCGGCCTGGCGCGCCTTGACGTCGCTGATGCTGGAAATGATACCGCGGAAAGCGTCTTTGACCTGGTTGATGACGGCCCGGCGCTCCTGATCGAGACGATCCTGGGCGGCGCGGAAATTGTGCCCGGCTTGGCGCGTGCGCGAGGCCACCGCCCCGCCCTGGTAGATCGGCACGTTTACATTGAGCCCGATGAAGGCCGTGTCGGTGTCGGTGCCGAACTCCGCACCGCTGCGCGAGAGATCGTAGCCGGCCTGCATGTCGACGCGCGGGAAGTAGCCCGAGCGCTCGATCTCGATATCCTTTCGTGCAGCCTCGGCGGCTTCCTTTGCGGCTACGACGCCGTAATTGTTGGTAAGGGCCGTCTCCGCCCAGATGTCGATGTTGTTGGGCTCCGGGGGCGCCAGCGGCAGCCGGTCGCCGAGCCGCGCCAACGGCACCGTCACGGGGCCGACAATGCGGCGCAGCGCTTCCCACGCATTGTCCAGCGCGTTCTCGGCGGAGATCAGGTTTGCGCGGGAGCGGTCATAGGCGGCCTGACTGTCGTTGACGTCGGTTATGGCCACCAAGCCCACTTCGAAGCGCTGCCTGGACTGCTCGAGCTGGCGCTCGTCGGCGGCGACCAACGCCTCTTGCACCCGCACTAGGTCGGCCGCGCGCAGCACCTCGAAATAGGCCTCGGTGGTGCGCACCATGAGGTCGATCTCGGCGTTGCGGAAACCGGCCTCGGCCTGTGCAATGGTGTTGTCGCTTTGGCTCAGCCGCACCCAGTCGGCGCGGTTGTAGACGGACTGCGACACCACGGCCGCGGCGTTGGTGGTCTCGAAGCTGTCGCTCCGGCTGAAGGAACCGAGCGCGTTGGAGCCCGATGAATCGACTTCGCTGTAGTCGGCACTGCCGGTCACGCTGAAGTTGGGCAGCAACAGCGCACGTGCCTGAGGCTTCACCTCGCGCGTGGCAAAGAGCACCTGCTCCGCCTCGCGAAGGGTCGGGTCGCTCTTGACCGCCAAGTCGTAAATTTGCAGCAAATCCTCCGCCGCCGCCGGCATCGTCGCGGTCAGCGACAGGACAAAACCGAAAGCGAGAGAATAGGCCGAGATCGGCTTTTTCATATGCAGGACATCCTGATGCGCAATTCGAGGCGCCGAGCGTTAATACTGAGCGTCCGCAGTATAGGGGAGAGTGTCGGATCGCTACAATCCGGGACCGGAAGGTACGGTAAACGCCGCGTGGGAAATTGGTTTTGATTCAGCATGGTAAATGAGGGTGTCCCCGATGGGGTGACCACCGCGGCCGCTCGCTGCAGCGCGCAAGCTGCGCGACACCCATGCGTGTCCGGGATGGCGCCCCGCGGCACCGGGCGGCCCTCTGCAGGCCTCCATCCGGCCCCCTTTGCGTGTGCGTTTCCTGCAGGCGGCCACCACGCCACCGAAAAGGCCCCGAAGGCTACCGATGGCCCTGATGCAAGACGATAAGACGGTCGAAACTCACACCGCTGCAACGCCGTCCGGGGAAGCCCGCGCCTATCGCTGGTCCGATCTCCTGGCGATGGTCCGCCGCCACCGGCGCGAGCTGATACTTGCCAACGTGGTCGCAGTCCTTGCGACGCTGGCCGCGGTCCCGGTGCCGTTGCTGATGCCGATCCTCGTCGACGAGGTGCTGCTGAGCCAGCCGGGCACCGCGGTCGCCCTGATCGACAGCCTGTTCCCCGCCGCTTGGCAGGGTCCGGTGCTCTACATCCTGGCGGTTTTGGCGCTGACGGTCTTGCTGCGCCTCGCCTCGCTCGGCCTCGGCGTGTGGCAGACGCGCGAATTCACGATTATCTCAAAGGATGTCATCTACCGGATGCGGCGCGATCTGCTGCTGCGCCTGCGCCGCGTCTCCATGGCCGAGTACGAAACCCTGGGCAGCGCAACCGTCGCCTCCCACTTGGTCACGGATCTGGACGCGATCGACCAGTTTATCGGCAGCGCGGTATCGAAATTCATCGTCGCCGTGCTCAGCATCGCCGGCACCGCCGTCGTCTTGTTGTGGATGCATTGGCAACTGGGCCTCTTTATTCTCTTGCTGAATCCCGCCGTTATCTACGTGACCACCGTCTTCGGCCGTAAAGTCAAAGAGATGAAGCGGCGCGAGAACGGCGCCTATCAGGCATTCCAGGAAAGCCTGTCCGAAACGCTCGACGCCATTCAGCAGATCCGAGCCAGCAACCGCGAACGGTTCTATATCGGCCGCAGCATCGATAGTGCCGACGCCATTCGCCGCTTCTCCTGTGCCTTCACTTGGAAGAGCGACGCCGCCAACAAGCTCTCGTTCATCGTTTTTCTGCTCGGATTCGACCTATTCCGGGCGGTCAGTATGCTGATGGTGCTGTTCTCCGATCTGACCATCGGCGAGATGCTGGCGGTGTTCGCCTACCTCTGGTTCATGATGGGACCGGTGCAGGAAGTATTGAACGTCCAGTACGCGTACCACGGCGCCCGGGCCGCACTGACGCGCATCAACACCCTGATGCGCATCCGCCTGGAACCGCAGTACCCGCACCGCGCCGATCCCTTCGCGGACAAGCGCACCGTCGGCTTCGCGCTGGAACGGGTAAGCTTCCGCTACGGCGACGGACCGACCGTGCTCGACGACGTCTCGCTGCGCGTCGCGCCCGGCGAGAAAGTGGCCGTGGTCGGGGCCAGCGGCGGTGGCAAGACGACGCTGGTACAGATACTGCTCGGGCTGTACCCGCCGGAATCGGGGCGCGTGCTCTACGACGGCACGCCGCTTGAGCGCATCGGCATGGACGTGGTCCGCGACCACGTCGCCACCGTGCTGCAGAACCCGGCGCTGTTCAACGACACCGTGCGCATGAACCTGACCCTGGGCCGCGCGCTCGACGAAGCGCTGGTGTGGAAGGCATTGCGCGTGGCGCAGCTCGAGGATGTCGTCGCGCGGCTCGATGATGGGCTCGAGACTCTGGTCGGGCGCGGCGGCGTTCGCCTCTCCGGTGGCCAGCGTCAGCGCCTTGCGGTGGCACGGATGGTGATCGCCGAGCCGAAGATCGTCATCCTCGACGAGGCCACGTCGGCGCTGGACAGCGCCACCGAGGCCCGACTGCACGCCGCCTTGGACGACTTTCTGGAAGACCGCACGACGCTGATTATCGCCCACCGGCTGAGCGCGGTGCGCCAGGCCGACCGGGTGCTGGTCTTCGACCGCGGCCGCGTCGTCGAAGAGGGCAGACACGAGGATTTGATCGACCGTGACGGACGCTATGCCGCACTTTACGCCGGACAATTCGCTTGAGCGCCCGGCCGGGCGCATCGTGGCCAGCGGGTTCAGGCCGGCCTGGTGGCTGCCGGGGGCCCATGCCCAAACCATCTGGCCCACCCTGGCCCGCCGCCGCCCGGGCTCAGCGCTGAGGCGCCGGCGAATCGAGCTTTCCGACGGCGACTTCATCGACCTATCGGTCGGCCAAGGGCCTGGTCCGCGGGTGCTCATCATCCACGGGCTCGAGGGCGACCTGCATTCCCATTACGCCGGCTCGCTGGTCGAGCGCGTGGCGCGCGAGGGCTGGTGCCCCGTGTTCATGCACCTGCGCGGCTGCAGCGCCGAGCCCAACCGGCTCGATCGGATGTACCACTCGGGCGCCACCGAGGAGTTGGCCGAGGTGCTGGAGCAATTGGCCGCGGAGCCCGGTGCCCTGCCGGTCGCGGCGGTCGGCTTTTCGCTCGGCGGCAATCTGCTGCTCAAGTACCTCGGCGAAGACCCCCGCGCGCGCCGATTCGCCAACGGACCGCCGCTGCTGAGGCATGCAATCGCGGTCTCGGTACCTTTTGTTCTCCGTGACGCGATGCTGCGGCTGGACATCGGCGCCTCGCGGATCTACCGGAGTTACCTGATCGGAAAGCTCAAAGCCGCCTACCGGCGCAAATTCGCCGAGCGCCCCTCACCGCTCCGCATCGATCTGCGGGCGATCCGAGACTTCAACGAATTCGACGACAAAATCACCGCACCGCTGAATGGTTTCGCCGGCGTCTACGACTATTACCGCCGCGCCAGCTGCCGGCAATTTCTGCCTCGCATCACGACGCCCACGCTGATTATTCAAGCCGCCGACGACCCTTTCATGTTTCCCACCTCGATTCCGTTCGAGCACGAGCTCGGACCCGGCGTGACGCTGGAGCTTGCCCGGCGTGGCGGACACGTCGGGTTCGTCGCGGGGCGCCTGCCCTGGCGGCCGCATTACTGGCTGGAGGAGCGCGTCATCGCGCAGCTGCGAGCCGCGCTTTCCCCTGGATGAGGGATCCGAGCGGTACCGGGCCGGCATGTTCCGGCCCGCCTCGAGCAGCCGGGACACGCGCGTGGCGGCGACTCCGGATCCGATCTGATCCCGACCGCAAGCGCCGCCCCGCGCCGGCCCGACTCAGTCGAAGTCGACGCTTTTGAACGCGTAGAACCGGCCCAAGCCCTGCTCCTCGGTCCAACGCAGATAGGCTGCGAATTGCTCGGCCATTTCGGGCGACAGCAAACCCGTGGCCGAGTCGTTCGCCATCGGCCCCGCGCCCTGTTGTTCCAGACGCTCGAACGCGGCCAATCGGCTGAGGCCCCGGGACTTGGTCCATGCCAAGTATGCAGAGAACTGCTCCGCCATGGCAGCGGTCGGGAAGACATCCGCCGGAATATGGGGCGTCACCAGGCCATGGCTCGGCACCGATGCCAGGTCGCTCGTCACCGGATCGGAATTGTTCGCCGACGCGCCTGCGGCGGTCAGCATCAAGACGCTCAACCCGCCTGCGACTAGTGTAGGAAAGATCATTGCGGTCACCCTGTAACTTGTGATCAAAACTCGATTGATCACTATTTTAGCATTTACTAATACGAATTCCGTGACAGAGTGCCGCTAAAGTGCAACAAGTCGTATCGGAAATGTTACTGAGCCTGGGGTCCGGCGGACGGCTGCAAGCGGCGCATGATCTCGCCCCAGAGTTGCTCGTAGGCAACGGAGGCGTCGACCGACGGCGCATAAGCGGCCAAGGGCATGCGGTGGATACCCATGCGCTCGACCTCCGTCGACTGCGGCACGGGGACGGTGAGCATGTCCGGGTAACGTTCGGGCAGGCGAAGCATCATGTCGGTGTGCAGCGCCTTGTCCCCATCCGCCATCGAAAAAAACGGCAGCACGCGCAAGCGAGCGGCGTGTGGCCGCTCGGCCAGGAACTCGGTGAGCTGATCGAGGGTGCGCGCCGACAGCGTCGTGGGGATCACCGGGACCAGCAGCGCATCGGCCAGCCGGAAGACGTCTTCGGACATGCGCGAGATGCTCGGCGGGCAATCGATGAAAACCCGGTCGTACTCGACCAGCAGCGGCTCCAGCAATCGCCCGAGCCCGCGATCGGACTTCGGAGTGCCCGCGAGCAGCAGATCCAGGTTGCGGTACGAGAAATCCGCCGGTATCAAATCCAGGAGCTCGAAATCCGTGCCCTTGACGGCCTCGTCGAGCGAGCGCTTACCGCGCAGCAGCGCCTTGCTGCCGCCCTTGACCTTCGGCTTGATCCGATAATAGAAGCTGGCCGCGCCTTGGGGGTCCAGATCCCAGAGCAGCGTCCGATAGCCCGCCCTCGCCGACAGGTAAGCCAAGTTGACGGTCGCGGACGTCTTGCCGACACCGCCCTTGATGCTGTAGGTGGCCAGGATCATCGGCGTCCGCCTCGGGCGCGGAACAGCGCCTCGAATGTGGCTCGGTTGCGGCGCGTGTCGAAGCGCTCGAAGGTGACCGCAAACTCGGCGCGCGCCGCCTGCTGACCGGCCAGCAGATCGCGCATCAGCGCACCCATGGCAAGCATCGTACCTACCTCGTGCATGCCTTCGTCGTGCATCGCCAGCGCGGTCTCCCGCAGGTGCTCGGCTTGCACGGCCAGATCCTGAAAGCGACCCAAATTGTCCAGTAGCGTCTTGGTCTGTTTGATGAGGCCGCGCATCTCCTCCTGCGGATAGAGGCTCTGGAAGAACTCCATCAGATAACGCAGTTTCTTGCAGCTCTTGCGCAACTCGTGCAGATCCTCCGGCGGCGAGTCGCCGGTGATTGCCCGGCCCTCGCGCCGCACGCGCCGATACATGCGCCCGATGCGGGCATCGGCGACGTCCTTCACCGGGCGCATCGCGTTGATCGGGGCCGCGGCTTGCGGCACCGGAGCTTCCAGAAACGCCCGCCAGTCACGCAGCAGCGAGTGCAATTGCGGCGACTCCAGCATCGCGGCGAGCTTGCGCTGCTCCTGATCGTAGTGGGACAGCACGAAGGTACGCAGCGGCTCCAAGTCGCCGCGCAGCGGCGCCGGCAGGCTCTCGCGCATGACCGGGAAGTCCAGCAGATAGACGTCGAGGTCGCGCACCGGGCCGGTCACGCGCTGCAGCCAGCCGAAGCGCTCTTTCATGTCGGCGACAACGGGCTCGGGAAACACGCCCTTGATCTGCGTCAGCGCGGAGCGGGCCCGCCGGGTGGCGACGCGCAGGTCATGCAGGAATTCGGAGTCGAGATTGTCGATCGTGCCCTGAACGTTTGCCGACAGCGTATCCAGCAGGCCCAGATGGATCTCTTTCGCCGCCGCGTCGGCGCGCTGGCGCGGGTCGAGCCGATAGTCGAGCTTCGGCGAATAGCTGCATGGGTGGATGCCCGCCGCCGACAAGGCCTCGAGCAGGACCGGGGCGTATACCGCGGCGAGGCCGAGCTCGCCCTCGAGCAAGTCCGCGACCTCGCGCAGTGCATCGCCGTAGCCGCGCACCGGCAGCAGCCGGACGCGCCCGGAAAGCGGCAACTCCGCACGCTCGTTGTCCGCACGCAGCCGGGGCTCTTCGATCAGGATGCGCACCACGGTCTTGTCCTCGTCGTCGAGGACGTTCAGGCTTCTTCGGCCGATGTCGAGATCGAGCAGCGGCAGTAGCCGCCGAATGCCGAGCAACGGAAGCAGGCGCTCGCGCACGGGACCGGGCGCCATCGCCTGGGCAAAGCCCGGCTCTTCGGGGATGCGCTGACGAACAACCGATGCGCCGCCGTCGGCCAAGTCGTGCCAGACAAGCTCGCGGCCGGTATCTGCGCCGATCTCTTCCAACGCCGCGCCGGCCGCATAGAGGCGCCAGTCGAAGCTGTCCAGCCAACGCGTGGGCAGTTTGACGGGCGCGGCGGCGTCGCAGTGCAGCCGGGTGCTCAGCGCCATGGCCATTCGAGTGCCGTCGCTGCCTTCGGGAATCGCGTAAACGCGTGGCTCAAGTTGCATAACTCGCTCGTCGGTCGCTGAGGGTTTGCGTTATCCGCGGCCGGCGCGCGCGGGCGTCATCGGGCGGGCGTAAAAGGCCGTCATTATCGTCGGCTCGCAAGAACCACCGGCCGGCTCTTGTGGTTGTCGGGGCCAGCCAAAGCCCCGCTTGCTCGGCGGGATTGATTGTCCCTCAATGGTCACGACTATCGGGTAACCTGCACGATCGGTTTCGTGCGCAGTACCCGCAGCAGGTGAAACTATGAGCAAGCTCGACCAACTCAAAACCATGACAACCGTTGTCGCCGACACCGGCGATTTCGGAGCCATCGCCGAGTATAAGCCGCAGGATGCCACAACCAATCCTTCTCTGTTGTACAAGGCGGCTCAGATGCCGCAATACCGGCATCTGGTCGAGGACGCGGTCGCCTTCGGCAAGGACAAGGGCGCGGATGCCGACGCCCATGCACGCTGGACCATGGACAAGCTGGCGGTCAATTTCGGTGCGGAGATACTGAAAATCGTCCCGGGCCGGGTTTCCACGGAAATCGATGCGCGGCTGTCCTTCGATACGAAGGGCACCATCGCCAGAGCGGAAGGCCTGATCGGGCTATACGAGGACATCGGCATCGACCCGAAGGAAAAGGTGCTGTTCAAGATCGCTTCCACTTGGGAGGGCATCCGGGCCGCCGAGCTGCTCGAGCAGCGCGGTATTCACTGCAATCTCACCCTGTTGTTCAGCTTCCCGCAAGCGGTGGCCTGCGCCGAGGCCGGAGCCACGCTGATCTCCCCCTTCGTCGGCCGCATCCTCGATTGGTACAAGAACGCCGAGAACGTCGTGGGCTACCCGGCAGACGAAGACCCCGGCGTGCGCTCGGTGACGCAAATCTTCAACTATTACAAGCGCCACGGATACCGCACCATCGTCATGGGCGCGAGCTTTCGAAACGTCGACGAAATCCTGGAGCTGGCCGGCTGCGATTATCTGACCATCGCGCCCAAGCTGCTGGCGGAGCTGGCGGAGTCCGACGGCGACCTGCCCCGCAAGCTCGACCCGGAAGCCGCGGTCGCCATGGACATTCCCGCCGAATCCTTGGACGAGCCGGCATTTCGCTGGCGACTGAACCAAGACGCCATGGCAACCGAAAAATTGGCCGAGGGCATCAGGCTATTCGCCGGCGACACGGAAAAGCTCGAAGTTTTCACACGCGAGATCTGCAAAAACTGCTGATCCAGCCGACCCGCCGGTGCGCCGCGACGGCGCATCGCGTTGCCTGCCCCCTGCCCCTGCCACCTGCTCCCGGCTCCCGGCTCCCCGCCGCTCCGGTGCCGAGCGCCGCCGCGGCCGGCTTGCCTCCCCCTTTGTCCGTCATCCCCGCTCGAGACAGGCCCGATCTACGGGATTTCCCTGACGATCACGCGGTCGCTCGGTTATCATTACACTTTGTAAGGGCAGCCAGCGCGCACACGATACGGCACCGCGCGCAACCGCAAAACAAGCGCGCCGATGCGACCGGCCTTATGCTTCGTCCGGGCAAGGCATGAACCGCCCGCGAAGCGAGAAGACCCGACAGAACGATTCACAGCTCCTAGACACGATTTATGTCTGCATCCGTCACTACCGGAGCCTCCGGCATTTCTTATCGTACCGGCCTGTTCGCGCTCGCCATGGCCGCCGTTATCGTGACCGCGAGTGCCGCCCGCCTGGCCGGCCTCGACGACCTGCTCATCTGGCACGACGAGGCGTTTACGCTGATCCGGGTGCTCGGCTACAGCCAGAGCGACGTACAGACCGGTCTTTTCAATGCGCAGTTGCTGACACCTGCCGAGGTGCTGCGCTTCCAGCAAGTGGACCCGGGGTTGGGTTGGGCCGACACTTGGCGGGCGCTCGCGCAGCACCCGGAGCATGCACCGCTGTACTACGCGCTCGGGCGCGCGGCGGTGGCGCTCCCGCTCGATCCCGTCACCGCGCTGCGCGGCACCGCGGCCGTGTTCGGCTTGTTGCTTCCGCTGACGGTGTTCTGGCTGATGCGCGAGCTCTTCGGGCGCGGTCCCGTGCCCTGGGTGGCGGCGGCTTTGATTGCCTGTTCTCCGATCCATTTCCTGTATGCCCAGGAGGCGCGCCAGTACGCACTCTGGATGTTGGCCACGGCGGCCGCGAGCGCGGCGCTGCAGCCGGCGCTGCGGCGCGGACACCGAGGCGACTGGTGGCTGTATGCTGCCTGCGTCACCGTCGGACTCTACGCCCACCTGCTCTTCGTCGTGCTGCTGCCGGTACACGCGGCCTACGCCTGGCTCGTACGTGCGAAGGAATCCGGCTCGCTGCTGCGCCCGCGTGGCTTGCCGGCGCGTCAGTGGCTGCTCGCGGTCGGCGCGTCGCTGGTGCTGTTTCTGCCGTGGATCCTTGTCTTGGTGACCCGCTTCGACCGCGCGGTGCATTACACCGCCTGGATGGAGCGCCCGATCGGGACGCTGCAGATTTTTACGGAATGGGGGCGCCACCTATTTCGGGCCTTCGTGGACCTGATTCCGGCGGCACCGCCGCTGCCCGTGCTGATCCTGTTGATACCGTTGGCCTGGGCGCTTTACATCTATCTGCGCTACGCGCCGCGGCCGGCGGTTTGGCTGCTGCCGCTGCTTGCACTTGCCTATATCGGCATCGTGCTCGGTCCGGATCTGCTCTTCGGCGGCAGTCGCTCGGGCCATGCACGCTATGCACTGCCGGCCGTGCTGTCGGTGCAGTTGATGGCGGCCTGGACGATCGGCCACGGGCTCACCGCCGGCACCGCGCGGGCGCGGCGGATCGCCGCCGGCGCGCTCGCGGTGCTGCTTGCGGCCGGCGGTCTCTCCATCTGGCGCATTCAGCAGGCGGAAACATGGTGGACGAAGAACTTCAGCAGCGACAACGCCGAGATCGCCCGCGCCGTGAACGCGGCAGACCGCCCGCTGGTGGCCGCCAGCCCCAGCGGCGTCGGCACCGGCGAGTTGATCTCCCTCGCCTACCACTTACAACCGCATGTACGTCTTTGGGGCAGCGCGGCCGACGCCCCGCCCGCGCTACCGACGGGGTTCGGCGATCTATTCCTGCTGACGCCGTCGGAAGCACTGCGCCGGAGCGTCGGCCCCGGGCGCCGCGCCGAGCCCTTCGCCGGCAGTTGGCAGTGGCTCCGTGTCGTTGCGGTGCCGAAGCCGGAGCCGCAACGCACGCCGGCGCAAGCGCCCCATGGGGGCGGCGCCGGGGCAGGCCATAATCACCTCGCGGGCAGCATCCAAGACAAACCGGTTCTCTCCCGATGAAGCGTTCCATCACCATCATCATCCCGGTCATCATCGCGCTGCTGACGATCGCGCTCTGGGCCATGTTGAATCAGCCCTCCAGCGAGCCGCCCTGGCCGCAGCGCATCCAGGGATTTTCCTTCTCGCCGATGCGCGCCGACGACGACCCGACCAAGAAGGTGTATCCGTCGATCTCCGAGATCGACGAAGACCTCGCACTGCTGCAGGGCGATGTCCACGCGGTGCGCACTTACACCCTTGAAGGCGGTATGGATCAGGTCCCCCGCTTGGCGAAAGCGCACGGGCTGAACGTGACGGTGGGCGCGTGGATCGGCCCCTTCGAGAACGCGAATCAACTCGAGATGGAGCGCCTGACGTCGCTGTTGCGGGAATGGAACGACAACATCGTCCGCGTCATGGTGGGCAACGAGGCCATTCTGCGCCGGGACGTGACGGTGCCCGAGCTCATCGAGCAGTTGGACGCCGTGCGCCGCATCACCGATATTCCCGTCGGCACCGCCGAGCCCTGGCACGTCTGGCTCAAGCACCCCGAACTGGTCGAGCATGTCGACTTCATCGCGGTTCACCTGCTGCCCTACTGGGAGGGACTGCCGGTGGACGAGGCCGTCGACTATGCCTTCAATCGGCTGGCCGAGGTCAAGGCCCTGTATCCCAACAAAGAGGTCATCGTCGGCGAGGTAGGCTGGCCGAGCAACGGCCGGCGCAACCGGGGCGCCGAGGCCTCGCAGGCCAACCAGACCCGTTTCCTGCGCCGCTTTCTGGCCCGCGCGGAGCAGCAGGACTTGGTTTATTACGTCATGGAGGCCTTCGACCAGCCTTGGAAGGTGCAGATCGAGGGGGCTATCGGCACCTATTGGGGCGTTTACGATGCCCAGCGCGAGCCGAAATTCCCGCTCAGTCAACCCGTCGTGCGAATCCCCAACTGGCACGAGCTGGCCGCCCTATCCGTGGGCATGTCGGTGCTGTTGCTGCTGTTCCTGTATCGCGACAGCGCAACGCTGTCGTCCTCCGGCAAGAGCTTCCTCGCACTGGTCACTTATGCCGTGTCCACCGCCGCGGTCTTCTTGGTCTACGACTACACGCGCCAGTACATGACCCCGGCAACCACCGCCGTCGGCATACTGTTGCTGATCGGCGGCATCGGCGTCTTGGTGCTGCTCTCCGCGGAGGCCCATGAATGGGCCGAATCCCTCTGGCTGCGCCGTTGGAGGCGGGCCTTCCCGCGACGCGAAGTGCCCGACGAATGGCTGCCGACGGTGTCCATTCACCTGCCCGCCTATAACGAGCCGCCGGACATGCTGGCGCAGACACTCGACGCCCTGGCCGGCCTCGACTACCCGAGCTACGAGGTCATCGTCGTCGACAACAACACCAAGGATCCGGCTGTTTGGGAGCCGATTCGCGCGCATTGCGAACGCCTCGCGGCCGCCGGCAACGGCCGCTTCCGGTTTTTTCACGTCGACCCTCTCGAGGGCTTCAAGGCCGGCGCATTGAATTACGCCCTGCGCGAAACCGACCCGCAAGCCGGGATCATCGCAGTCATCGATGCCGATTACATCGTGAATCCCCGCTGGCTGAGGGATTTGGTGCCGGCATTCCTGGAGGAGTCGGTGGCCATCGTACAGGCGCCGCAGGACTATCGCGACGCCCATGAGAGCGCATTCAAGGCCATGTGCCTGGCCGAGTACCGGGGCTTCTTCCACATCGGCATGGTCACGCGCAACGAGCGCAACGCCATTATCCAGCACGGCACCATGACCATGATCCGCCGCGAGACGCTGGAGTCCGTGGACGGCTGGGCCGAATGGTGCATCACCGAGGACGCCGAGCTCGGCCTGCGCCTGTTCGAGCTCGGGCACAAGGCCCTCTACATTCCCGAGACCTACGGCCGCGGTCTGATGCCCGATACCTTCGCGGATTTCAGGAAGCAACGCTTCCGCTGGGCCTACGGCGCCGTGCGCATTCTGCTTGCGCACCGAAAGGAGCTTTTGGGTACGAAACGCACCGAGCTCACCGCCGGGCAGCGCTGGCATTTCCTGTCCGGGTGGCTGCCCTGGTTCGCGGACGGTTTCAATCTGCTTTTCAACTTCGCCGCGCTGGCCTGGTCAGTGGCGATGGTGTCTTTCCCGCACCACGTCACACCGCCCTATATGTCCATCGCAATGGTGCCGCTGGTGCTTTTCGGCTTCAAAATGCTGAAGAGCTTCGTCCTCTATCGCCGGCGCGTCGCCGCCTCTCTGCGTCAGAGCATCGGCGCCGGCATCGCCGGGCTGGCCCTGTCCCACACCATTGCACGCGCCATGTTCGCCGGTGTTTTCTCGGGGGGCATCGGATTTTTCCGAACCCCCAAGCAGGGCAAGGCGCCGGCACTGCTGCGGGCGCTGGCGGATGCCCGTGAAGAGTCGCTGATGATGATCGCGTTCTGGATCGCCGCCGGCGGGGTGCTGCTGCGCGAAGACGCCTACATGCTCGACGTGAAGGTCTGGGCCGCAGTCCTGCTGGTGCAGTCGGTGCCTTACCTGGCGGCGCTATTGGTCTCCCTGCTCAGCGCGATGCCGCGGATACCGGCCAGCCTGATCGGCCCGATGGGGGAAATGCGCGGTCCCGCACCGGTCTCGGCCGCGTCACCCGGCACTGAAGGCGCGGCGCCGGCAGCAGGCATTGCGGATCGCGGGTCACTCGAGACTTCATCCTGCGACGATGCGGACCTGGCGCCGCAGACCGCCGCCGAGAAGCGCGTCACCGCGCAAGCAACGCCGGACCAGGTCGAGCCGCCTGCTCACCCGGGGAGCCCGGTGACCCCGAACGAAGCGACGCCGGCGCAAACCGGGCCGCCGGCGGCGGCAGGCGATCACCCGTCATCGGAGGCCGGCGCGCAGGCGCGCGACAGCCGATCGACGCGCCCGAGCGAAAACCGGCAAGGCTTCGTCGGCCCGATGCCCGAACAGGCGCTTCGCCAATCGGGCGAGCCTTGTTGAGCGCAAGCGCGGATTGGGTGGCTCGCGCAGCGCCCCTTGCCGCGGGCAGCGACCGCCGGCCGGGCCGCCGGCCCGCGCTCGCCCGGCGGCCGAGGCTCAGGCCGCTGCCGTCGGTTGCGCGGACCGCCGGGCGTCGGCCGTGTCGACAAGTGCGCGCACCCAGCTCTCCATCGCGTTGTTCGCCAGCGCCATCGGCGCCTCCAGGAAGCTGACCACGAAGCGATCCCCCTGATCGACGACGCCGATCGAGCGCGGCCGCACGGCCATCACTTGCGGATTGGGCAGATGCGTGCCGAAGCAGAATACGACGTGCTTGGCCTGCTCGATGTCGTCCGCAATATGTCCTTCCGGCAACGCGCGCGTGTGCTCCAGATGGTCGAACTCGGCGATGAAGCGCGCGATCGAATGCTCGTCGATGCACCGGCGCAGATAGGCGATGATCGAGTCCACGTCCGGGTAACTGGTCTCGCTTTTGTTCACTTCCAACGTGTAGACGGGATATTTTTCTTGCAGCAGTGTCTGCTTCACGATTGATCTCCTCGGGTTGAACCTTCCGTTGAACGGGGGTTGATGGACAGGCACGAGCGCTCGGTCGGAAAACGAGACCGAGGCCCGCACCACGACCGCGCCGACGCGGCCATACTCGAGCCGGCGGCGCGGCGAACGGGCGTCAGTGGCCCGGCACGCAGATCCGGTGCCGCGCCACCGCGATGGTCGTGCGCACCAACAGCATCGACACGATCGCCGTCAGCACCAGCAGCAAGCCCGCACCGAGCCAGCGGTAGGCCGGGATGCCGCTGAGCTCGAACATCAGCATGCTGGCGATGCTGATGGCCGCAAGCGGAAAGGAATAGGCCCACCAGGACAGGAAGAACTTGAGCTTCGCGAAACGCGGCGCCTGGGTAAAAAGCAACAGCGTCAGAAACAGGCCGCTGAAGTAGAGGACGCGTGCCAGCGTGTCCAGCTCACCGGTCAGCCGCGTGTAGGCGATGAAGCCGACCGCGGGCGGTGCGATCAGGATGAACAGGGTCGGCATCAGCCGCTCGTCGATCGGGTTGTGGAACAGTATCCGGTAAAAGATGATCGTCAGCAGGACACCCCAGAACAGCATGCCGACACTGAAGAAGAACCAGGACACATCCGTGAACCCGAGCGGCACCCCGGCCACCGGCACCAGCACATTGCCGACCGCCGGAATGAACCAAGCGGGGTTCATGTGGTGCACCTCGAAGTGCTCGTGATGGATCCAGACATTGACCACATACAACGTGAACGCGAGGTGCAGCGCGGCACCGGCCATCCACAGCGGCCGACTGATGGCCGCGTCGATGGGCAGAAACGCGATGGACAGCAGCAATAGGCTGATGGAAATGGTGGGAAAGAAGTTCAGCTTGACCGGGTGGCGCAGCTCGCCGAGCACGGCACTGCCATGCAGGACCAGCTTGAACGCGTAGATCGCCGCCAGCGTGACGAAGACGCCGGCAGTGATCCCGGCCAGCCAGAGATTGATATGCAGGTCGACGCCGAAGATGTGCTGCGCCTTTTCCCAGGCGATGGTCAGGCCCGCCAGTCCCATCACCACGGCAAAGAAAGAGATGGGCAGGTACGGCAACCGCCGTGCCGCCGCGTCGGTCGAATCGCTCATAGCGGTCGCGCTCCGGAAAACTGGCAACGGGATGAAAGCTTGACGAAAAGTCTAAGGATTCAGCCCGGTTCAGCCATTGAAGATTCGCAACCGCTAATATACGAATGTGACAAACGCGCATCGCCTCTGTGAACGCGCCGGCGGTTCTGGCACAGTGCTCGGTACCGACCATGACGCAACCATCGCTGTACGGTATCCCGCCGATGTCCTGGAAAACCGCCCATCGATCTTTCTACTATCAAGGTGCTCCGGAGCCTCCGGACCCCGACCTGCGCCGCGAGCAGACCGCCTTGCTGTGCATCGACGTGCAAAACTACGGCATGGTGCTCCATGACGACCCTGCCGAGCGCGAACGCTGGCGCCCCTTTCACGAACGTATGCGCTCCGCCGTGATCCCTACCCTGCGCAGCGTGCAGGACAGCTTCCGCAAGGCCTGCAT
Source organism: Thiohalocapsa sp. (assembly GCA_021736785.1). Taxonomy (GTDB): domain Bacteria; phylum Pseudomonadota; class Gammaproteobacteria; order Chromatiales; family Chromatiaceae; genus Thiohalocapsa. Next base: position 35,696 of record JAIPFF010000045.1, read on the forward strand.
CGACGTCATCCACGCCCGGATCGCCTGCCTGCTCGAGGACGGCCGCGACCGTTCCCTGAGCCAGAAAATGCCGGGCTGGAATAATCTGCTGATGCCGAAGGACACGGATGCCTCGCAGATCATCCCGGAGCTCGCCCCCGCCGACGGCGAGATCGTCGTCACCAAAACCACCGACAGCGCACTGACCGGCACCAACCTGCGCTTGGTGTTGGGGAACATGGGCATCCGCAACGTCATCGTGACCGGCATCTACACGGACCAATGCGTCAGCTCCACGGTGCGCAGCCTGGCCGACGAGAGCTTCAACGTGATCCTGCTCGAAGACTGCTGCGCCGCCGGTACCGACGCGTTGCACCGCCAAGAGCTGGCGATCATCAATATGATCTACTGTCACGTTATGACGTCCGCGGAACTGCTTGATCTCATGGGTATTGCCTGATCCGAAGGCGCGTAGCAACAGACTGATTGCCGCGTTTGTTGCCGCGTTCGGCGCACGGTGTCCGCGCTTATTCGGTCGGGGCATCGGCACGATTTCGCCCCGAGCACGGCACCGGCATTGCACCGACGCACCGTCAGCCGAGCACGTCTTCCAGCCGAAGCCCCCGGGCCCTGCACCACCGGCGGCACTTCTCCAACGCCTTCTGCTCGATCTGGTGCACCGCCTGCCGGGACATGCCCAGCTCGGCGGCGAGCTCGTCCAGGGTCATGCGTGCGTCGCGGGTGTCGGCATGGGTCCGGCGCCGTCGCGGTGTCGTCGGCCACGCCCAGCGCCGTTGCAGCCGCTCAAGCTCGCCCTCGTCCAGCCAGTGCGCGGCCATGTGTCAGCGCCCGCGCAGCCGCTGCAGCTCCCGCTCAAGCTCCGCGATTGCCCGCAGCCGATCGGCCTCGGACATCAGCGGTGTGCGCCCTTCGCGCGTCGGCTCATCGAGCAGCGGCGGCATCGGCCCTGCCTGCGGTGCGCCACTGTCCGACAGCATCGGCGGCTCCATCGCCGTCAGTCCGGCCCGCCCGGCAGCGCCACTGGCAACACCCGTACCGGCTCCGATGGCCCCGTCAACGGCCCAGCGTGCGAAGCTCGGCGATGCCAACGCGCGGTTTGCCACCGAGCCCACAACAGGGAAGGCTGCGGCACCCGCAAGACCGCCGACCGAGCCGCCAAGCGCGCTACCGGCACCACCGACGCCAAGCCTGATCATGTCGTTTGTCATGGTCGCGGCGCCGGTGTTGCTGCGGTTCACGAGCGACTCGACTTCCTTCAGCAGCTCCGATACGCGGGCCAGGTCGCCGACATCCCCGCCGATGTCCGGGAACAGCACCGCGCGGGCCTGCGGCGTCAGCTCGTTCCATGCGCCGGCAAACCGGGTCGCGGACCATGCCTCATCCTTCGCCGACCATCCCATGTCGCGCAACAGCCCGCCACGGAATGCATCCCACTGCGCCTGACCGCCGTTCTTGGCCAGCACGTCGCGTACCTGCTCCAAGCGCCCTGCGCCGCGCGTCGAGCCCTGCCGCACGTAGTTGACAAGGTCATCCGCGTTGCCGCTCAGCATGCGCTTCAACAACTGCTCGTCACTGAGCCCGGTCGGCCCCGGCGCATTGAAGCCGCGCACGTGGTCGTCATGGGCGCGCACCGCCGCCGCTGCATCCGACGCCTGCCTCGACACCGCCGAGTCCAGATCCTCGCGCAAGGCGCCGTACACCCGCCGCAGCGCCTGCCCGGACTTGCCGACGTAGCCCGTAGCCATCGCCGGGTCTTCGAGCTTCTGCCCGAGGTGCGTCATGTATTCCCGCGCCTGCCCGTACCCGACCCGATCGAACTGCAACAGCCGGTCAAGCTCCTGTTGCGCCGGCACCAGGTGCCCGGACATACCGGGGTTGTCCGCGATCGCCTGCGCCAGCTCGTCACGCAACCGCCCCACCGCAGGCAGATCCCCCGGTGTCAGCGTAACGCCCTCGGTCGCCTGCAGCATGCGCCCGTACAGCTCTCCCTGCCTTGCGCGCCAGCCCTCTCCGGCAGCCTCCGCGCCTTCGCGCAAAACGCCGCCCTGCGCCCCTCTGAGCGGGACTTCTCCGCTCGGCGAGACACCCGCGGCCAGCCCCTCGATACGCCCCTGCAGCGTCGCCATGGTGCGCTCGCGAGCCTCCTGCATGCGGGCACCGCCGGGGATGCGGTCGATATTCGCTGTCGCGCCCTGGAACCACTTCGCCCCGGCGATCTCACCGGGCGCCCCGGTCGGGTCAACCCCGGTACGGCGGAACAGGTCCAGCCGCTCGGCGACGCCCGGCCGCGCCACCAGCGAGCGCGCACCCGACGATAGCCCCTGCATCGCCAGCCGCCCGGCGCCCTCGCCGGCAGCCCCGAGCGCGGCGGTCATGGCCGCATCGGTCAGCCGCTCCTGCCGCGTACTGGTATCGACCGTCGGGCCGAAGCGCGCCATCAACTGCTCGACAGCCGCCCCGCCGCCGGCAGCGCCGATGCCTGCGCCCGCCATGGCGCCGGGAATGCCGCCCGCGGTTCCTGCCAGCGCTCCAAGGGTTCCGCCGATGAACTCGCCGGCTTCCGGCAGGATCGACGCGAAGTCGCCACGGTCGAGCCCCTTCGGGTTATACAGCCGCGTCTGCCCGGTCGGGTCGGTGTACGCAAAGTTGTCGTCGCCGTAGGGACGCGCGTCCGGGTAGAAGCCCTGCAGCGTGGAGAGCCTGTCCCGCGGCAGGTCGGCAGCACCGACAGCCGCGCGCACCATCGGCGGGGCACCGAAGGCGGTAGGCTCAACGGGCGCAGCGTCGGCGCGGGCAATCAGCCCTCCCAGGAAATCCACCGACTCGGTATCGCCTGCAGCCTCCGCGGCTTCGTACAGGTCCAGCAATTCGGCAAGATCGGCGCTCATCGGCCATTCCTCCCGTACTTGCTGCGGATCTCATCGAGCCTGCGTTGCCGCCCTGCGTCCAGCGCTGCGCCGCTGCCTGTCGGTGTCGGGATCTCGATTTCGCCCGGCGCCGGCCCGATATACGGCGCGGGATCGATACCAATCTCGCCGAACTGCTGCACATAGCGTCCGTGCAGGTCGCGCAGCTCACCGGACCGTGCCGCTGCCAGCCTGCGCAACTCGTTGAACACCTCGATTTGCCGCTTTGGCGAAATCGCAGAATCGATCGCCTTGCGGTACAGATCATCGATCCACGGGTATTGGCGGCCGGTGTTTGCCACCGCATCGGCCTCGCCTTCCATCACCGCCGATGTCGGGTCGAGGGCCTTGGCGAACGCCACGACAAGCGCGCGCTGTTGGGCGCCGTCCATTTTGCCGGGCGTGTAAGTGGAAACGTCCTGCCAGCGGCGAACGGGCTCGGCCAGCGGCGCGGACTCCTGCCGGTAGTTGTCCGCCACCGTGTTCGTCCACGTCACCCGATCGCCGGGCGCAATCTGTGCCGGGGCCGGTTCTGGAAGCCCCATCGTCGGGGCCGGGACATACGCCTGCGACTCGCGGTCCCAGATCGTCGGGACGCCGTTCATGGTGACAACGTCGGGGCGCTCGTCTCCGCCCTGCATGCGCATGATGTCGCCGACACCGAGGCCCGCATCGATCTCGGTCCGATACTGCGGGTACTTCGAGGACAGCGCCTCACGCGCTTGCCTTGCAGCCTCCTCCTCCCGGCGCTTGCGCATCCGCTCCGCTCGCGCCGCCTCAAGCTGGTATAGCTGCATATCGGCCCGTAATGCTTGACCGGTGCTGTCGCGCTCCAACCCCTGCAATGCGCCAAGCGCTCCCCCCGCGGCGCCGGCAAGCGGACTACCGCCGGCACCTGCGGGGTTCGCCAAGATGCCCATCCCCATGCGAATCCATGGATTGCGGAACGGGTCGTTCTCCTGCTCGGCGTGGTAAGCCTCAAGCTGCGCTCGCAGCGGGGCCAGATCATCCATCGGCATCAGCGGTTGCATGCCGGGATCGCGCATCGGGGGTTCGTACATCGCGGCTCCTTTGTCGGGCAAGGTGTAGGGCGAGACAGCGGGAACGGGCATGCCGGCGTTGGCGGTGTCTCCGCCCATGCGGGTATCGAGATACCGCAGCCGCTCTTCCGCGCGCTGCTCCGCGTTCGCCGGGCGCAGCCATTGCGTCGTGAATGCGCGCGATGCGTCGGCGGGGTCGGCAAACTGCTGCGACAGGTAGCGTTCCGTATCCGGTTCGGTCAGCGCAAAGTCGATTTGCGCTTGCCAGTCCGATACGGGCACGCCGCGTTGCTCGGCGTAGGCTTCCAGGGCCTTGCGCCGCGGGCCGGTGTGCTGGAACAACCCGAAGCCGCCACGGCTGCCGGGGACGATCGGCGCGATCTCGTTGATCGACGGATCGAAGCCGCTTTCGGCCTGGATATTCGGGATGATGCCGAGCGCGTGCGTGTAGGGAACGCCGCTCTGCAGCAGGTATTGCAATACGTCGTCGCGGGTCGGTTTCATTGCGGCGCCCTCAAGCGGTCTTCGTGACGTAGATCGTCTTGAAGATCGCGGCGTCCTGCCTCGCCTTGACCTCCTCCGGCGTCAGTCCCTCAAGCTGCTCCGGCGGGATGTATCGCCCGATGCGGATTTCGGCCGTGATCGGTTTCATGTACGGCTCGTTGCGTCCGGCCGCGTGGATCAGTCGAAGCAGATTACTCATTCGTCGGTGCCCTCGGTTGCGGCCGGCTCGCGGCCTTCGGTGATTGCCAGCGCTTCGGCCAGCGTCTTGCCCTCGCGGACATGGCTCAACAGCAATTCGATGCGTGCAAGGTCGGTGAACTTCGCCCGTGATTCGAGCGCCCGGCTCAGGGTCGCGTGCTGCTCGACAGACAGCCGCCCGTCGGCGAGCGCGTCATCCAACACCTGCGCACGCTGCTCGAGCGACAGCGCCGGGTCGGCGTATCCAGGCAGATCGACATAGGTTCCGGGTGACTTCGAATCGGGGATCGCCTTCGCCAGCACCAGCTTTGCCGCCTGCAGCGCATCCGGGTGATTGGCGGCCATGGATGCCTCGACCACCTCCAACGCCTGCCCCAGCATCGCGGACAGCCGCTCCTTGGCTGCCTGCTCCGCCAGCCGCTCGGGCTTCGGGCGATTCTTCGCGCCCTTCGGTTTGACGCCGCCGCCGGATTGCCCCGGCATCCACCGCCCCTTGTCGTCGCGGTTACTCATCGTGCAAGCCCCTCGATGTCGCCTGAATCAGCGCCCGCACCGGTCCACCACCGGCGGCGCCCGGTCGATTGATCGGCAATACCTATCGGGCATGGTCCTTGCGGGGTCCTTGGATCAGTCGCTTGCGTCGTCATAAGCAAATCCTACGCCTATCGGTCGTGCCTATCGACCGTCGTTCGTGGTGTCGGTCAGTCGCCCACGATCCAGCGGGCGAGCCAAACGGCACCCGCAAGCACGACCACTGCCACGCAGGCGAGGTACGCCGGCATCGCATCCGTCCAGACGTAATGAAGCCCGACCGCGCCGTAGTCCAACTGCATCAGCGGCGGGCCGCCGAGCGCTACCCAAACCACAGGCCCGATCAAAAGCGCGCCCGTGCCGAACACGACGACGAAGCCCAGCACCAGCAGAACGAACAACAGGCGCCGCCTCGTTTCATGCTTGCGGTCGGACGGATCGTTCATTTCGGATGCCCTCCAACGTCCCGCATATCGACCGCCGCTCGCTCGGCCAGCGCTTCCCGTGCGTGCTGCCTGTCGCCGTCGGACACCGGGCCAGCATCGGCGCCGTCGAGCCCGATACGGCGGCTGCCGTCAGCGGCCAGCGCACGCAGGTAGCCCGTTCGCCGAGTCCATGCCCGCAGCGCCCGGCGGATGCCGGTGTGCGAGACGCCCTCGGGCCGCAGTCGAGCAAGCTCCCGGCCGACTCCGATTGCCAGCGGCTTGGGCTCGGCGAACAGCACCGGGTATTCCCCGCGCAACCACACTGCCGCTCGGCGCAGGATCTCGGCATCGCGGGGTTGGTTGCCGCGGGCCTCCCGCTCGGCGCCGATGTCCTCGACGGCAGCGGAAACCGCCGGGGACAGTCGCTTGCGCGGCGCCTTGAGTGTCAACACTTGTCGCTCGGTCATCTCGTCCGCCTCCTTTATGTGTCTACAGATCCGGCGCTCATCGCTCGGCGCCGAAGTAAGCCAACAGCAGCGCGTCGGCCCTGCCTTGGTCCCGCTTGCGTGCCAAGTCCGCGGCCACCTCCGGGAACAGGCCCAGCGCCAGCGCGCGCCCCGCGTCTTTGTCCTTGCCCAGCAACCGCGCCCGGCGCTTCCATGTCTGCGGCGTCACCAGCACCATCGGCAGGGCCAGCGCACCGATAACGCCCTCGGCGACACCGGCAGCGCGCCCGAACGCGAACATCGACGCGACACCTTGCCCCGGACGTGCTCCTACGCGCTCCAGGAAGACCGCAGGACGCTCGCCAGCCATCCCCAGGGCATTGGGCCAGCAGATCGGCCAGCAACGGCGCAGAGACGCTCCTAGCGCGCTTCTCGCCCGTCACGGGCATATCCCACACCTTGAGCGCCCGGTCGCCCTCGATCAGCGCGACGGCGCCGCTAAGCCCCGGGTCGATCCCGATACGCGTGCTCATGACGCGGCGCGGGCCAGAGACCCGAAGGTTGCGCGGCCCTCGACGAAGGCCAGCCTCACGACGAAGTTGGCGGGGCCGTTGCGCTGCTTGGCGACGATCAGCTCAGCGACACCGGGAGTCGCGTCGGTATCGCCCGCAAGGTCCGGCCTGTGCAGCAACATCACGCAGTCGGCGTCTTGCTCGATGGCGCCGGACTCGCGCAAGTCGCTCAAGCGCGGGCGGGCATCCGATCGGCCGGCGCTCTCGCGGTTGAGCTGGGACAGCGCGATAACCGGAGCGCCGACCTCCTTGGCGAGCAGCTTCAACCCGCGGCTGATCGCGGACACCTGCTGATTGCGGTTCTCGCCCTGGTGCTCGATTAGCTGTAAGTAATCGACGACGACCAACCGGAGCCCGCCCATGCGGCGCTTGATGCGCCTGCAGCGTGCGCGCATCGCCGACACCGTGGCGCCCGCGTCGTCATCGATCGCCAGCGGCGCCGCCTGGATAGCCCGCACCGACGCATCGACGCGCTCGCGGCCCCAAGCGTCGAGCGTGCCGGTTTGGATGTCCCGCAGCGCAACCCCGCTCGACAGGCTCACAAGCCGGTCGGTCAGCTCGGCCGCCGTCATCTCCATCGAGTAGAACGCGACAGGCAGGTTGCACTGCAGCGCGACATGCCGCGCGATGCCGAGCGCAAGCGCGGACTTCCCGACGCTCGGTCGGGCGCCGATAACGACAAGCTGGCCGGGCTCGAATCCGAGCAGGTGCTTATCGAGATCCGCGAGCCCGGTATGCACGCGCTGCACGTCCTCACCGCGGCTTCGGGCCTCCAAGCGGGCCAGGAAGTCACGCGCAAGGTCCGCGCCTGTCTGCGCCTGCGATGCACCGTCGGATCGCTCCGACAGCGCGAAGACGCGCGCTTCGGCTTCGGCCAGCACCTCGGCCGCATCGCTCCCGCTGAAGTCGTACGCGGCGTCGGCGATCTCGCTTCCGGTCTTGACCAGACGGCGCAGCATCGAGCACCGGCGCACGGCCCGCGCGTAGTGCTTGACGTTTTCCGCAGCGCCGGCTGCCCGGTCGAGATCGGCCAGGTACTCGAAGCCGCCTGCCGCATCGAGCTTGCCGGCAGCGGCCAGCGCATCGCCGACCACGACGGTATCGAACAGCTCGCCACCGGCGTGCAGCTCGCGGACTGCCGCGAAGATGGCCCGATGGCGCGGCTCGTAGAAGTCGTCCGCGGAAAGGTCGCCGATGTCGTCCAGCGCCTCGGCGTCCAGCATCAACGCGCCGAGCAGCGCGGCTTCGGACTCGATGCTTTGCGGGGGCTTGCGGGGTTCCAGGTCCATATCAGTTCACGATCCGCAGCGTCGGGCCGCGGTCCTGCTTGCGCTGCTTGGCAAGGCGGATCAACGCCGCCTCGACGCGGCCGTTCCGGGTGAGGCAGAGATCCCAATCAACGCGGCGCTTGCTGCGCGCGGCCCAGTACTCGCGGAACTCGACGATCGCCGGTTTCGCGTCGGCGACGGTCAGGCCGAAGGACTCGATCCAGCGAACCGCCCTCGGTCCAGGCTGCCAGTCCGGCGGGATCGGCTTTGCAGGGCGGCGCTTGGGCTTGGCGGTCGGTGCGGGTTGGTCGTCTTCCTGCGAAGCATCCTCGGCGTCGCACGCGCTCGACGAAGGCGACGCGTTCTTCTCTTCTTCTGACGGGTCTACTGACGGGTAGGGTGAACTGGGGTTCACCAATGGTTGGAACTGGGGTTCACCTATGGTCCCCCCATTAGTGAACTGCGCTTCACCTATGCCCCCCACCATAGAGGAACCGGGGTTCACCTTTGCTTCACTCGCCCGCGGGATAGTTGCACCGACCTCAAGCGCATCGATGTCCCACTGGTACGCGCTCGACGTGCGGCCACCACCCTTGCGGTATCGCCTCTGCGCCCGGATCAGCCCGCGTTCGACCATATCCTTCACTAACGCCTTCGTATATCGCTCTGAAACGCCGGTCATGGCCGCAACCCGCGCTAGGCTCGGGTAGCAGTTGCCGCCGTCGGCGTCGGCATGGAAGGCGAGCGCCACCGCCGCCAACTTCAGCGATGGCGGCAGGTCTCGGTTGCGCATCACGAGATCGACCACTCGAATGCTCATCGGCCTAGCTCGAAAGCTCCGCGAACCGGTTGGCGCGCTGCAGATCGGCCGGCCGCCCCTCGGCGATCGCCCGGAACAGCTCGCGGGCCAGCACCTCGCGCGTCGTCAGGAAAACGTACTCGCGGGAGACCCTGAGATAGGCGACGGTCGATTCCGGCGCGACCTCGTCGAGCGTTTCGCGTGCTTCCGAAAGCTCCGTCGCGCTCACCGGCGCACCTCCGCCGCAACGGCAGCGGCCCGGATCTCGGGCATGTCGGGCACCGGCGGCAAAATCGCGAATGTCGCGGCGAATGTCGCGATGAATACGCTTGCGTGCAGGACCACATGCGCAATGCGCTTGCGGGTGATGCGACGGGGGGTTGTCGGGAGTGTTTTCATTTGCGCGTCTCCGAATTGATCGGGTGCGCGCGGAACGGATGGACGCTATAATTCGCCGTGGATCTTCGGTGAATCAGCAGCCCCCGCTCCGGCGCAATGTCGGGCGGGGTTTTTTATGCGGCGGTGTCGGTGTCAATAGGCGCGGCGGGCCGATCCTTCACCCGCCAATGCGCGGGCGCGGCTCCGATGTTGTCGCGGGCATTGCCCTCGACGCGCTGCAGCCGCTCCAGGAATTCGTCCCACTCGTCTTCGAAATAAGCCAGCGACGCCGACGGCAGGTCAACCGGCTTCGGTGCGTCCGGGTGATGGCGGAAACGGCGGTAGAAGGTCGCGCCAGAGATACCGCCGAGCTTCTGCAGTAGTTCCGGTCGGCGAATGAGTTTGCGTTGCATGACAAGCACCTGCGTTGTTCCAGTGCTCACCATTTACTAAGCGTATCGCAAGTAAAGTCATCGCGTGTTAATATGCCGCCATGAAATGCAAACGCGACTCCGACGGCCGTTCGCTGGACCATGTCTCGCTGCAGACAATGCGCATTCAGGCGGTCAAGGCAATCGAGAACGG
>JAIPFF010000005.1 GCA_021736785.1 Thiohalocapsa sp.
GCGGGGGCAGCCCGACGCGACCGTCTGCGGCATGGATGCCGCTGCCGAGCCTACAGGGACGTATTCACGGCGTGTCGCGGCGGGCTGCCCCCGCGCCCCCACGCCAACCGATTGAAGGAGCAACACCGACAATGACCGAGCACAAACCCAGCATTTTGATTACCGGCTGCTCCAGCGGCATCGGCCACGTCTGCGCCCACGGCCTCGCCCGCCGCGGTTGGCAAGTGATCGCCTCCGCGCGCAAACAAGCCGACGTCCAACGCCTCGCCGACGAAGGCCTGGCTGCCGTGCGCCTGGACCTCGACGACCCCGACAGTATCGCCGAAGGCCTCGCCGAAACCCTGGCACTCACCGGCGGCACCCTCGACGCCCTCTTCAACAACGGCGCCTACGGCCAGCCCGGCGCCGTCGAAGACCTGACCCGCGACGCACTCCGCGCCCAACTCGAGACCAACCTCCTCGGCTGGCACGACCTCACCCGCCGCATTATCCCGATTATGCGCGCCCGCGGACACGGACGCATCGTACAAAACAGCTCCGTGCTGGGCTTCGTGGGCCTGCCCTACCGCGGCGCCTACGTCGCAAGCAAATTCGCCCTCGAAGGCCTCACAGACACCCTGCGTCTCGAACTGGCCGGCACCGGCATCCACGTTTCCCTGATCGAGCCCGGCCCCATCCTGAGCCGCTTCAGGGAAAATGCCCGGGAAGCCTACCGAAGACACATCGACCCCGCCGTCAGCGTGCACCGCGAGACGTACCTGCGCATGGAAGAAAGACTCGACAAACAAGGCGCCGCGCAACCGTTTACCTTACCCGCCGACGCCGTGCTGAAAAAACTCCTGCACGCCCTCGAAAGCCCGCGCCCGAAACCGCGCTACTACGTCACCCTGCCCACGCACCTGCTCGGCATACTGCGCCGCATCCTGTCCACGCGCGCCCTCGACCGCGTGCTGCGCAAGGCCTCGCGCGGCGGCCGCGGCTGAAAAGGGTTCAACATCGTCCGGCGCCGCGCAGACTCCAAGCTGCAACTGAAATCCCGGCACGAAAAGACAGGGCTCGCCGGCGCAAGCGGTCGAGGGCGACGCCCTTGGCGGCGACCACTCAGAGCGGCGGCTTCAACGCAACCGGCCGATCCTCGCGCTGCGCAAAATAGCGCGCCAGAAACTCGTCGAAGTCCAAATCGTCCGCCGCCTCCAGCGCCTGCTGGCGATCCATCGACTCCAACGACAACCGGCGAAGCCATTGCAGGCGTTCCGCATCGAGCTCGAGGCCTCGGAACGCCGTCCGGTGCTGCTCGCTCAGGCGTGCCGCGAACTGCGCAAAGCCTTCCTTTTCGGCGCGCATCTCCGCCAACATACGCGCCGAAGGCGTCGCATCAGGCTCCAGCACCTTTTCGCGCTGCGCCCGCACACTGTCGTTGTACAAGCCGCTCGCCGCAGCATCCAACAACTCGGCCACCGGCCCCATCGCATCCAATACATCCATCGCCCATTGCCGAAGCGAAACGGCGCCCCCCGGACGCTGCAACTGCAGACCCGGCTCACGGCCGCGATGGGCTGACAATACTTGATTGGCGTCGATGAAACGGCGCTCGCGGGCGTCGATGCGCGGACTATCGATCAAGAGGCTGTAGAGCATCAGCACCGTCAGAAAGCGCATCTCCGGCGCATCGATCCCGAGCGGATGGAACGCATTGACGTCCAGCGAACGAAGCTCGACATAACGAACTCCGCGGCGGCGCAGCGCCAAAGTCGGGCGCTCCATCCACTCGGCGATCTGCTTCGGGCGCACCGTGCTGTAGTACTCGTTCTCGATCTGCAGCACGTGATCGTTGAGCTGCTCATAGCGCCCGTTCACCTTGACCCCGATCGACTCGTACTGGGGGCAAGGCGTCTCGATGGCCCAGGTCAGACTGCGGACATAGGCATCCAGGCTGTCATAGCTCGCCTTCATGCCCGTGCCTTCTTCCTGGCGGTTCTGATAGCCGATATCCCCCATTCGCAGCGATGTCGCGTAGGGCGAATAGAGCGTCGTGTCGTCGAAGCACTGCAAGTCGCCGACGGCCTCCTGCACGAAGCTGCGACACACCGCCGGCGACGCGCCGAACAGATAAGGCACCAGCCAGCCGAGCCGCTGCAAGTTGCGGATCATGCCCATGTAGGACTCGGCCTGAAAATCGAGCACCGGCCGCGCGCTGCCTTCGATCTCGCGGTACTCCGGCCAAAGTGCTTCCGAGAACGAAAAATTGAAGTGAACGCCGGCGATGATCTGCATGACGCGGCCGTAGCGATTGCCCAGACCGCGCCGATACACCGTTTTCATCTGCGCCGCGTTCGAGCTGCCGTAGCGTGCGAGCGGAATGGATGCGCCGCCGCCCAACACGCACGGCATGCTGGTCGCCCATAAGCGCTCGTCGTCGATGTGCCGATAGACGAACAGATGCAAGTCGCGCAACAGATCCAACACCGTCTCGGCCGAGAACTGCGGCGGCGTCACCAACTCAAGCAGCGCCTCGGAGAAGTCGGTCGTAATCAGCGGATGGGTCAGCGCCGAGCCGAGCGCGCTCGGATGCGGCGTCGCCGACACATGACCGTCAGGTCCAACCCGCAGCGCCTCTTTTTCGAGTCCGACGAGGTTCTGCCCCAGGATCGATCGCAACGCCGGGGCCGCGAGCGCATCGAGACGCCGCTTCGAAACGGCCGCGCTTGTTGTGGTCATGTTCGGGATTGGCTGGCAAAGATGAGCTGGAGACGAGGCAAGCAGGCAGCATCGATAGCGGCTCGGCCGGCTTGAGCCGGCCGAGCCTTCATCGGGACGCCGGACCGATGAACGTTGGGCCGACGGACGCTGGGCGGACAGACACCGTGCGGATAAACGCCGGCAGATACCCCGTTACGCATCCGATCCGTATCGGCGGCGGCCCCGCGGCGAATCAGTCCCGCATTGCGGCCCGGGGCCGCTCGTCGCCGGCACGGGAAACAATGATGTCGGCAATGATACGCGCTGTTTCCTCGACTTGGATACGGTCGATGACATCCTGCTGCGCCTCCAGCGCATCCTCGTCGACATCGTCGGCATCCTCGTCGATCGGCTCCACGCCGCGCGCGCGCAGAAAACGCTCGCGCTCCTCTTTCAGCAACTTGTCCCTCGCGTCCGACTCGGTGCGGCGCTCGACCTCGCGCAGGGAGACGATATCTTGTTCGTCGATCTCGGCCAGCACTTTGCCCTGCGAGGCCAGCATGCGGAAGCCGTCGTCGCGGGCAATGCGCACGGCCGAGCGCTGCTTGAGCGCGTCGATATCGATACTTCCGAAGCTGCTGTAGCGCGCCGGGCGTATACGTCCCCACGGCAGCGCATTCTCAAGTGAGCGCTCGCCGTGATCTTCGCCGGTATAGCCGAATTCGAACAGGATGTCGGGCTCGACGCCCTTCAACTGGGTACTGCCGCCGCTGACGCGGAAGAACTCGGCCATGGTCAGCCGCAGCCGGCCCAAGTCGTCGGCGTCCCCGGGCACGTAGCGATCGAGGTCGATCAGAGTCTGCACCGTCCCCTTGCCGAACGTGGGCTCGCCGACGATCAGGCCGCGCCCGTAATCCTGAATGGCGCCGGCGAAGATCTCCGACGCGGAGGCGCTGTTGCGGTCGACCAGCACCGCCAGCGGGCCGCCGTAGACCACGCCGGGTGCCGGATCGGTTTCCACCTGAACCTTGCCCATCGCATCCTTGACCTGCACCACCGGTCCCTCGTCGATGAAGAGTCCGGTCAGCGCCTTGGCCTCGGTCAGCGAGCCGCCGCCGTTGCCGCGCAGATCCACCACCAGGCCGTCGATATCTTGCGCCTGCAGTTCCTCGATCAGCTTGCGCACGTCGCGCGTCGTACTGCGGAAGCTGCGGCTGCCCTCGGACTCGGCCCGGAAGTCGCGATAGAACGCGGGCACCTCGATCACGCCGATGCGCGTCGAAGGCGCATTCTCCAGCGCGTCGATGACGAAAGACTTCGCGGCTTGATCCTCGAGCTTGATCTCGTTGCGGACCAGCCGAACCTCGCGCGTGCGCCCGCTCGAGCCTTCCGCCTTCGGAATGGTCAACAACCGCACCACCGACCCCTTCGGTCCACGGATCTTGTCGACCACGTCCTGCAGGCGCCAGCCGACCACATCCTCCATCTCGCCATCGAGCCCCTGCGCTACGCCGATGATCTTGTCGCCGGACGAGACCTGCCCCGACTGGCGCGCCGGACCGCCGGCGATGGTGCGCTGGATGACGGTGTACTCGCTCTCGGCGCTGAGCACGGCGCCGATGCCCTCGAGCGAAAGGCGCATGCTGATGTCGAAATTCTCCGAGGTGCTCGGCGACATGTAGCTGGTATGCGGCTCGAGCGTGCGCGTGTAGGCGTTGACGAAGGCCTGATAGACATCGTCCGCCGTGAACTGGTGAATGCGCCGCGTAATGCCCTCGTAACGGTCGCGCAGTTGCTCGCGGATCTCCTCGTCGCTCTTCTCGGCAAGGCGCAGTGTGAGGAAATCGTTCTTCACGCGCTTGCGCCAGATGTCCTCGACTTCTGCTTCGCTCTTGGCCCAATCCGCGTCTTGACGATCGAAGCGATAGGTTTCCGGACGGTCGAAGTCGAACTCGCCGTCGAGCAGCGAGAGGGCGTACTCCACACGACTGTCGACGCGCATGCGGTAGACGCGGAAAATGTCGAATGCGGTGTCCAGCTTGCCTTTGGCGAGGTCGTCGTCCAAACGACCGGCGCCGCGCAGAAAACGATCCACATCGCGCTCGAGAAAGAACGACCTGTTGGGGTCGAGATCCGCGAAATAGTTGACGATGGTGTTTTCGGCGAACGAGTCGTCGAGACGGAAGGTGCGGTAATGGAAGCGCTCCAGCACCTTGTTGATGACCACCATGGTCTTGGCCTGACGCTCGTTCGGGAAAAGCTCGGCCAAACCGACCGTGCGCAACTCCGCATGGGCAGTGACGAACAATGCCCCGAGAACGGCGGCGACTAGCAGCTGTAAGACAAAACGCCTCATGATCGACATCTCTCGTTGCCCGCGTTGTGCTGCGCGGTGATGATCGGCCGCGCCGTTGGCCGAAGCAGCGCCCGGCGCCGGTGCCGGCACACTCCGTCGCCGCTCGGGAGCGGCTGCGCGCATGCCGTCGGTCCCTCGCGCGGCGAGCGCAGCGGCGCCGTCGGCGCCATCGGCGAAGGCCCGGAACGATCCTTTGACTGTAGCACCGCGGCCGGCCCGGTCCAAATCCGGCCGGCCGAGGATACCGCTCGTCATGGCTTGCCGGCCGCGTCGAGCCAGATCAGCGACGCCATACGCCCGGTGCGCCCGTCGCGGCGGAATGAAAAAAAGCGGTCGGTGTCCGCGACGGTAGAATATCGACCACCGGCGACGGCGAGAATTCCCGACGCGGCAAGCCGTTGGCGCGCCAGTTCGTAGAGATCGGCAAAAAAGCGGTCGCCGGTGCCGGGCCGGAATGCGGTGGCCGCGGCTTCGGAGTGCGCGCAGAAACAGTCGTAGACGTCGGGGCCGACCTCGAACGCCTCGGGGCCGATCGCAGGGCCGAGCCAGGCCATCAATTCCTGCGGCGGCGGCCCTATCCGCGCCACCGCCGCTTCGATGACACCGCCCGCAATTCCGCGCCAGCCCGCGTGCACCGCTGCAACCGCGGTGCCGGCCCGATCGCACAGCAACACCGGCAAGCAGTCGGCGGTCAGGACCGCGCAGACCCGCCCGGGAGTGCTGGTCACCGCGGCATCGGCGACGGCGGGCATCGCTTCCGTGCTCCGTGCCGGCTTGCCGCCGGCCGCGGCCGCCTCGAGGACATGCACGTCGCAGCCATGCACCTGCTCCAGCCAGGTCGGCTCCGAGGGTAATTCGAGGGTCGCCGCCAGCCGCGCCCGGTTGGCCGCCACGCGGGCCGGGTCATCGCCGACGTGGGCGGCCAGATTCAGGCTCTCGAACGGCCCGCTGCTGACCCCGCCGGCGCGCGTGCTCGCGGCGGCGCGCACGTTGGGCGGCGCTTGCCAATCAGGCTCCAGCCAATCAAGTGCCGGCATCCGTACTCTCCAGTTGTTGCAGCAGCGCCGCCATATCCGCGGCCATCGGTACTTCCCAGCTGACCGCCTCGCCGGTCGTCGGATGCGCCAGGCCGAGCCTGATCGCGTGCAGCGCCTGCCTCGGAAAGCGCCCCAGCGCCTGCGCGGTGGCCGGATCCAAGCCCTTGTGCGGCCGCGGGCGGCCGCCATAGACCGGATCGCCTACCAAAGGATGGCGGATATGGGCCATATGCACACGGATCTGGTGCGTGCGCCCGGTTTGCAGCGTCACCGCCAGCAGCGTGTAGCCGCGGAACGCTCGCAGAATCCGGTAGTCGGTGACCGCCTGGCGTCCGCCGGCGATCACCGCCATCGATGTGCGGCGCGTCGGATGCCGGCCGATGGGCGCATCCACGCATCCGCCGCTGACCGGCTCGCCGACGACCAGTGCCCGGTATTCGCGGCGCACGCTGCGCGCCTGCAGCTGTGCCACCAGCGAGCGGTGGGCGCCGGGCGACTTGGCGACGACCAGCAAGCCCGTTGTATCCTTATCCAAACGGTGTACGATGCCGCAGCGGGGCAGCCGCGCCAGGGACGGATCGTAGTGCAGCAGACCGTTCTGCAGTGTCCCGTTCCAATTGCCGGCGGCGGGATGAACGACCAGGCCGGCGGGCTTGTCGATTACCAACAGATCCGCGTCTTCGTGCACGATACTCAGAGCAATCGGCTCCGGCGCGAAGCGCTCGTCGGATTCGAGCACCGCGCGCAGCCGCACCCGCTCTCCGCCGCGCACTTTGGTGCGCGCTCGCGCGGGCGCGCCCTCGATCAGCACCAGGCCGGCGTCGATCCAGACCTGCAACCGGCTGCGGGAGAACTCGGGCAGCAGCTCGGCCAAGGCCTGATCCAGTCGCCGGCCTGCCTGGTCGGCCGGCAGCGTCACGTCCCGCTCGACGGCGGCCTCGGCGGCTGAGAGGGGCGGTGCATCCCCGGGCTGGTGTTCTCGGTGGGACACGGAGTTCCGTTATACTGATCGGCTGATCCGGCAGGAAAATGCAATCGGGGCGCCGGGAGCGCACGGGGGCAGCGGCGCCACTGCCGCGGCAGCCGCCGGCAACGACGCCGCGCGACGGCCGCAAGCCGCGCCCCGGGCGGGTGCGGCAACGCGGCGGCGGCGCGGAACACGTGTCTCGGCGGCCACCAGATCTTTGCGAGGGGTCGGACCCTCTCTTTCAACCAATGCGGTCAATGTCATGTCAGTGATTCGAGCAGCACTCGTTCCGATTATCCTCGCCGTCGCGCTGTCTGGCTGCGGCATGCTGTCTGAAGACTACGACCAGACCGAGGGTTGGACGGCCAGCGAAATCTACAATAAGGCCGCACGGGAGATGGACGGCGCCAACTACGAGCGCGCCATCGACCTGTATCGCAAGCTCGAGACCCGGTATCCGTTCGGACGCTACGCGATGCAAGGTCAACTCGACGTCGCCTACGCCTAC
Source organism: Thiohalocapsa sp. (assembly GCA_021736785.1). Taxonomy (GTDB): domain Bacteria; phylum Pseudomonadota; class Gammaproteobacteria; order Chromatiales; family Chromatiaceae; genus Thiohalocapsa. Next base: position 7,548 of record JAIPFF010000005.1, read on the forward strand.
TACAAGTCGGACCAGCCCGAAGAGGCGATCGCGGCCGCGGACCGCTTCATCAAGCTCTACCCGCAGAATCCCTATGTCGACTATGCCTATTATCTAAAGGGTATTGTCAACTACAACCGCAGCGTCGGCTTCATCGATCGCTTCATACCCGCGGACGCTTCCCAGCGCGACCCGGGCTCGGCACTGGACGCGTTCCAGGACTTCTCGGAACTGGTGCAGCGCTTCCCCGACAGCAAGTACGCCGAGGACGCGCGCCAGCGCATGTTGTACCTGCGCAATAACCTAGCTAGAAACGAGGTCAATGTCGCGCGCTACTACATGAGGCGAGGCGCCTATATTGCGGCGGCGAACCGGGCGCAGTACGTGATCGAGCGCTTCCAGCGCACGCCGGCGGTGGAAGACGCCTTGGAGGTCATGATCGATGCCTACGAAGCGCTCGGAAAGGAGCAACTCGCTGCCGACGCCCGCCGGGTGCTGGTCATGAACCGCGAGGCGGGGCGCTTCATCGACGACGAACCGCGCCCCGACGACGTGAGCCTAGGCCGGAAAATCTGGGAATACCTGCAGCTCGACGAAAATTGACGCCGGTCGTACGAGGCGGGCCGGCGCATCCCGACGCCCGACACAAACGCCTGGAGGATCCGCCGCGAGGCCGCGGCAGCTCGATCCAGCCTGCAAGGCATCCAAAGCCGGGTGCGAGCCGGGTGCGAGCCGGGTCCGGGGCCCGACCCGGAATCGGCTTCGGGAAGCGGCCCCGAAGAGATCTCGATGGGATCCGGAATGGGCCGGCAACCGGCTTTGAATCAGGCGCGAGAACCTGCTCGGGCGTCGGCGCAGCGCTCGACGCCCACCGGACATTTGCACGGAGCGCGCCGGCGCCGCGCCCGCCGGGCCGCTGCGCCGGTCGACCTGATTCTCAGACCCCGTTACCCGCTGCCGGCGACATCCCCGGGCGTCAGATCGCGGCTTCGTCCTCTTCGCCGGTGCGGATGCGCACCACGCGGTCGACGGAGCTGATGAAGATCTTGCCGTCACCGATCTTTCCGGTGCGCGCCGCCTTGGTGATTGCCTCGACACAGGCATCGAGCTGATCGTCCGCGAGCACCAGCTCGATTTTCACCTTCGGCAGAAAATCGACGACGTACTCGGCACCGCGGTATAGCTCGGTGTGGCCCTTTTGGCGTCCGAAGCCCTTGACCTCGATGGCTGTCATGCCGGTAATGCCCGCAAGCGACAATGCCTCGCGGACATCGTCCAGCTTGAAGGGCTTGATAATGGCTTCGACCTTTTTCATGGGGATCTCCGAAATCAATGTCGGCGGTTTTTCTGCACTGCAGTATAAAAGCCCTACAGCCTATTGACCATTGCCAACGACGCTGGTGCCCGGGGGATCCGGATCTGTCCGCGGACCTGCTCGGCGTCGCGCTTCCCGTCGTCGGCCACTTGCGGGAAAAATATCTCCGTAAGGGCCCGTCCGTCGCGCCCGGCCATGCGCCGGCGCTGGCCACCGGCGCGGACTACGTACTTAAGCTCAGGCGAGCCTAGCCGCGGACCTAGCCGGCCAGCACGGCCGCGACGCGCGCACCGAGCTCGGCCGGCGAGCGCACGGTGGCAACGCCCGCGGACTCCAACGCCGCGTACTTGCCCTGGGCGGTGCCGGCGCCGCCGGTCACGATGGCACCCGCGTGTCCCATGCGCTTGCCCGGCGGAGCCGTCACGCCGGCGACATAGGCCACCACCGGCTTGGACACGTGCTCGCGGATGTAGTCGGCAGCCGCTTCTTCCGCGCCGCCGCCGATCTCGCCCACCATCAGCACCGCCTCGGTCTGTGCGTCTGCCTCGAACAATGCCAGGCAGTCGGTAAAGTCGAGGCCGCCGACCGGGTCGCCGCCGATGCCGATACAGGTGCTCTGCCCGAGGCCCTCCCGGGTGGTCTGATAGACCGCCTCGTAGGTCAGCGTACCGGAGCGCGAGACGATGCCGATGCGCCCGGGCCGATGAATGCTGCCCGGCATAATGCCGATTTTGCAGGCGTCGGGGGTGATGATGCCGGGACAGTTCGGCCCGATCAGCACCGTGTCCGTGGATGCCAGCGCCGCCTTGACCCGCAGCATATCGAGCACCGGCACGCCCTCGGTGATACAGACCACGACGCGGATTCCGGCATCGGCGGCTTCCAGAATCGCATCCGCCGCGAAAGGCGCCGGGACATAGATCATGCTGGCATCGGCACCCGTGTCGCGCACGGCATCGTGCACGGTGTCGAAAACCGGCCGGTCGAGATGCCGCTGGCCGCCCTTTCCCGGCGTGACGCCGCCGACCAGATTCGTGCCGTAGGCAATCGCCTGCTCGCTGTGAAAGGTGCCCTGTTTTCCGGTGAAACCCTGACAGATGACACGGGTCTCCGCACCGACCAATACGCCCATCGTGGATGCTCCAAACCTCGTCCGGCTGGCCGGACCGCCGCCGCCGAAACGCCCGCGCCGGCTCCGGCATTGTATTCCGCGCTGATTCAGCGCCCGAGCCGGCTGCCGCTCAAGCGCACGCCGAAGCCGCCGCGGCGACCACTTTATCCGCCGCGTCCGACAGGCTTGCCGCCGTCTGCAGCTGCAGGCCGCTGCCGGCAAGCAGGGCCAAGCCCTCGGCCGCCTTCGTGCCCTCGAGCCGAACCACCAAAGGTACGTCGATATCGACCTCGGCGACGGCGCGAATGATACCTTCGGCAATCAGATCGCAGCGCACGATGCCGCCGAAAATATTCACCAGCACGGCCTCGACCTTGTCGTCGGACAGGATCAGCTTGAAGGCCTCCGCGACGCGCTCGGCGGTCGTGCCGCCGCCGACGTCGAGAAAGTTCGCCGGCATGCCGCCGTGAACCTTGACCAGATCCATCGTCGCCATGGCCAAGCCCGCACCGTTGACCATGCAGCCGATGTTGCCGTCGAGGCTGATATAGCTCAGCTGATGCTCGGCCGCGGCCAGTTCCCGCGCATCCTCCTGGGACGGGTCGCGCAGTGCGGCGAGGTCGCCATGTCGGTACAGCGCGTTGTCGTCGATGGTGAGCTTGGCGTCGAGCGCGAGTAACTCGCCGGTCTCGGTCACGACCAGCGGGTTAATCTCCACAAGACTCGCGTCGCAGCCGGTCATCACGTCGTAGAGACCTTGAAGAATCTGCTGCAAGGGCTTGATGCGACTTGCTTCCAAGCCCAAAAAAAACCCGATCCGGCGGCCCTGCCAGGGCATCAGGCCGACCACCGGGTCGACGTGCGTGAACAGCAACTCGTCGGGCCGCTCGGCGGCGACGGTCTCGATGTCCATGCCGCCCGCGGCCGAGGCCATGAAGACCACGCGCTCGCGGGCTCGATCCACCAGGGCGCCGAGGTACAACTCGCGCGCGATCGCCGTGGGCGCCTCGATCAGCACCCGCTCCACCGGCAAGCCGGCGGGCCCGGTCTGATGGGTGCGAAGGCGGCTTCCCAGCAGCCGGCGCGCCTCGGCCTGCACCGCATCGACGCTATCGCACAGCACGACGCCGCCGGCCTTGCCGCGGCCGCCGGCATACACCTGTGCCTTGACTGCCCAGCGCGCGCCGCCGACGGACAGCGCGGCCGCTCGGGCCTCGTCCGGTGTCGCGGCAGGCTCGCCGGCGGGGACCGGGACGGCGTAACGGCGCAGCAGCGCCTTCGCTTGGTATTCGTGGAGGTTCATGAGCGCATCGCGACCGTGATCGATTTCTCATCGGCGAGCTCCGGCCCTATCGGACCCATGCCGACGGTGTCCGCGAGCGGTTATTCTGTGCCGATCGCGGCAGGTTACCAAAGCCTCGGGCGTTGTGGTAACGCTGTCGCAAAAACCACCGCCGGGCCGCAGCATGCAAACTTCTTCCCCGATCGCGAAAGACAGCCGCGAGAAAGCCGCCCTCTCGGGCAGGCGTGCGCTGGTCTGGCTGTTCCTTTACCGCTTGGTGTTGGCCTCCATCGTGGCGGTTATCTTCTACGTCCCCGAGTCCGCGTCCTGGCTCAGGGACGCGGACGACACCCGCCTGGTGCGTCTGCTGCTGGCGGCGCATGCCACGCTGATCCTGGCCAGCGGACTGTTTATCTGGTCGCCGCTCCCCTCCCGCGAGCACCAGATCGAAATCGCCGTTCTCCTCGACATCGGCGTCTACACGCTAGTGATGCATTTGAGCGGCGGAGTCGCTACCGGGCTCGGCGTGCTGCCGGCAATCGCCGTCGTCGCCGGCGCCATCTTGATGGAGGGACGGCTGTCGCTGTTGTTCGCCTCGCTGGCGACCATCGCCATCATGGCCCAACAGTTCTACGCCAATCTGCAAGGGCATCCCGGGGCCGGCAATTTCACGCAGGTCGGGCTGCTGGGACTGACCTATTTCGCGGTGGCGCTGCTGGCCCACGTGCTGACGACACGCCTGCGCGAGACCGAGCGCTTGGCGGCGAAGCGCAAGGTCGACATCGCCGACCTGTCGAAGCTGAACGACTATGTCATTCAATCGATGTCGACGGGGGTCGTCGTCATCGACGGCGAGCGCAACATGATGCTGATGAATCACGCCGCGCGCGCGCTGCTGGGAGCCCCCTGGGCAAAGGCGGGCGACAGCCTGTTCGAGCTCTCGCGCGAGATGCGCAACTGGTTCCGGCGCGAGCTGCGCGGCGAGAACCCTCCGGACAGTGCCGTCGCGCTCAAGAACGGCGAAGCGCGCCTGACGCTGCACCTGCTCGGCGAAGGACGAGACACCGGCGCCCTGATCTATCTTCGCGACAGTCAGGAGTTGCTGCGCCAAGCCCAGGAAATGAAACTAGCCTCCCTCGGGCGGCTCACCGCAAGCATTGCGCACAATATCCGCAATCCGCTGTCGTCGGTGAATCATGCGGCACAACTGCTGGCGGAATCGCCTACGCTCGACGACGACGACAAGAATCTACTCGGGATCATCCGCCGCAACGCACAACGTATCGACGAGACCGTCATCAGCGTGCTCGATCTCTCCCGCCGCCGCCAGCCGGACACCCAGACCGTCGAGCTCGACACCTGGCTTCGGGAGTTCTGCGCCGAATACCGCGAGAATCACCCGGAGACGGACGAACAGCTGCACTTCGAGCCGATCGGAGAAAAAGTCTTCGTGCAGGTCGACCCGCGCCATCTCGATCAGATCCTGGGCTCGCTGTGCGAAAACGCGTTCAAGCACGGCATGCACGACGGGCGCCAGCCTATAGTGACGATTGCCGCCGAACGCGATCCCTATTCAGGCGCTATCCACATTACTGTCACCGATGACGGACCGGGCATCTCGGCCAAGCACGTGCGCAACGTATTCGAGCCCTTCTTTACGACGTCGAGCAGCGGCACGGGTCTCGGTCTGTACACTGCACGCGAGTTTGCCGAAGCGAACGGCATGCGCTTGGAGTATATTGATCAACCCAACCCCGGAGCACGTTTTCGGCTGAATTTCAGTAAGTAAGGAATAATGCAGGACATCTTCCGCCATGAGTCAGGCCAAAGCCCTCATCATCGATGACGAAGCAGACATTCTGGAACTGGTCACGATTACCTGCACGCGCATGAACGTCGCCGCGCGCAGCGCCGCGACAGTGCAGGAGGCCAAACATCTGCTGGAGACCGAGCGGTTTGATTTGTGCCTGACCGATATGCGCCTGCCGGACGGCAACGGTATCGACTTGGTGCGACTCATCGGCGAGAAATACCCGCAAACACCGGTTGCCGTCATCACCGCCTACGGCAGCATGGAATCCGCCGTCTCGGCAATGAAGGCCGGGGCTTTCGATTTCGTCTCGAAGCCACTCGAGCTTCAGATTCTGCGCGACCTCATCGGCGCTTCGCTGCGGCTGCGCACCTCCGTGGACGCCGCCGACAAGGGCGAGACGCGATCCGGCCTGCTCGGCACTTCGCCGCAAATGGCCCGGATCCGCGAGCTGATCGCCAAGCTGGCACGCAATCAGGCGCCCGTGTTCATCACCGGCGAGAGCGGCACCGGCAAGGAACTGGCGGCGCGGCTGATCCATGCCCAGGGACCGCGCGCGGACCGCCCGTTCGTGCCGGTCAACTGCGGCGCCATTCCCGATGATTTGGTCGAGAGCGAGCTGTTCGGTCACCGCAAGGGCAGCTTTACCGGCGCCGTCAGCGACAAGCAGGGACTGTTTCAGGCAGCGAACGGCGGCACGCTGTTTCTCGACGAGATCGCCGATCTGCCGCTGCCGACGCAGGTGAAACTGCTGCGCGCCATCCAGCAAAAGAGTGTCCGGCCGGTCGGTGCCGAGCACGAGATCCCGGTCGATGTGCGCATCATCAGCGCCAGTCACGCCGACCTGAAGACCGCGGTCGAGAACGGCACCTTCCGTCAAGACCTGTACTACCGTATCAATGTCATCGACCTGCTCATCCCGCCGCTGCGCGAGCGCCCCGAGGATATCGACGTTCTGGCCGGACATATCCTCGCCCGCATCGCCGAAGCCACCGGCACCCGGCCCAAAGCCCTCTCGGAAGAGGCTGCCGCCGCGCTGCGCGCCCATGACTTCCCCGGCAATGTGCGCGAGCTCGAGAACATCCTCGAGCGCGCCACGGCACTCGGCGACGACACATCCCTCGGCGTCGAAGAACTGCGCCTGCCGCCGCACGGCGACGCCCCGGCACCCCACCCGGCCTCCGGCCCGGTGGCGGCAACGGCCGCGGCCGGCGAGCACACGCCGCCCGCGGAGCCCGAAGTCGATGTCGCATCCGGACAGCCCCTTGAAGACGCCCTCGACGAGATCGAGCGCAAGGCCATTCTGAAAGCGTTGGATGCCACCCGCTGGAACAGGACCGCCGCCGCGAAATTGCTGGGCATGACGCCGCGCTCTTTGCGCTATCGTTTGAGCAAGCTCGGCCTTGACTGAACCTCCTTTCGCAAGCATGCCCGACGACCCGTTCCCCGATCCCGGCGGCGCACCGCAGGCCCGCGACGCCTTCGTCGACTGGTTTCGCCAATGCACGCCCTACGTGCACGCCCACCGCGGGCGCACGTTCGTGCTCACGTTCGGCGGCGAGGCCTTATCCGACCGGGGCTTCCCCGAGCTGGTGCACGACATCGCCCTGCTGCACGGCCTCGGCATCCGTTTGGTACTGGTGCACGGGGCCCGCCCCCAGATCGAGCAGCGCCTGGCCGCCCGCGGCGCCGAAATGCGCTATGTCGGGGGCCTGCGCGTCACCGACGACGCGGCGCTGGAATGCGTGAAGGACGCAGCCGGCAGCGCGCGCGTGGAGATCGAGGCACTGCTGTCGATGGGACTGGCCAACTCGCCGATGGCCGGCGTGCGCATTCCCGTCGCCTCCGGCAACTTCGTCGCGGCCAAGCCGCTCGGCGTGCTCGACGGCGTCGACTACCGGCACACCGGCGCCGTGCGGCGCGTCGACCGCGCGGCGCTGCGCCAGCGGCTCGACGACGGCGCCGTTGCGCTGATGCCGCCCATCGGCTACTCGCCGACCGGCGAGGTCTTCAATCTGGTGGCCGCCGATGTCGCCCGGGCCGCCGCCGTCGCCCTCAGCGCCGATAAGCTTATTTTCCTGCTCGAGGGCAACGGACTAGAGCACGACGGGCGCGCCGTCTCGAGCCTGCTCGCCGCCGAAGCCGACGCCCTGCTCGAGGGCCCGCAACTGCCCGAAGACCTGGCGCAAGCCCTGCGCGCCGGCGCCGATGCCTGCCGCGGCGGCATTCGCCGCGTGCACCTGATCAACCGAGGCGACGACGGCTCGCTGCTGCGCGAGCTGTTCACCCGCGACGGCGCCGGCACCCTGATCTCCGGCGAGCCCTTCGAGGAACTGCGCGCCGCGCGCCTGGACGACGTCCCCGGCATCCTTGCGCTGCTGCGCCCGCTCGAAGAGCGCGGCGTGCTGGTGCCCCGCCCGCGCGAGCACCTCGAGCAAGACATCGACCATTTCCAGGTGACCGAGCGCGACGGCACCGTCATCTCCTGCGCGGCGCTCTACCCGTTCCCGGACGAGCGCAGCGCCGAGCTCGCCTGCGTCGCCGTGCACCCGGCCTATCGCGACCAGGGCCGCGGCGACCGGCTGCTGGAGCGGATGGAGGCGCTGGCGCGCGGGCGCGGCACCGAGCGGCTGTTCGTGCTCACCACGCAGACCGCGCATTGGTTCCAGGAGCGCGGCTTCGTGCCCGGGCGCATCGACGACCTGCCCGCGGAGCGGCGTGAGTTGTACAACTATCGGCGCAATTCCCGCGTCTACGTCAAGCCCGTCGGGACCTGAGCGAACGCCTCGCCTGCCGGGGCCGGCGCGTACGGCGTCGAGACGTTCACCGCGCGGCTCGAAACCGCTGCAACATTTCCGTCATCGCGCTTACTATCCGCGGTCGAGGCTTCGCCGCGCCGGCCCGGCGGCGATCGGCCCGCCGTCCACCGCGCCCCGGCACTTCACCGGATTGCGCAGCCTCGCCCGCGCGAGGCTCGGCGGCCTATCGCGGGTCTATCGTTCATCGAGGTTTTTTCGGAATGATCACGCGCAAGAAGAGCGGCCCCAAGCGTATCGCCTTCGTCTCCACCCGCATCAGCGGCACCGACGGCGTCAGCCTCGAGATCGAAAAATGGGCGCGCGTGCTGGAGGGCATGGGGCACAGCTGCTGCTATATCGCGGGCCTGTGCGACGATCGCCCGACAGAGCAGTCGTTCATCATCCCCGAGGCCCATTTCCTTCATCCCGAGATCGAGGCCGTCAGCGCCGAAGCCTTCGCCGGGCGTCTGCGCCCGCACCGGCTCAGCGATCGCGTGCGCCAGTTGACCAAGCGCATCGACGAGCAACTGCGCCTGGCCATCGACCGGCTCGGCGTGGATGTCCTGATTGCCGAGAACTGCCTGACGATTCCGATGAATATTCCGCTCGGGCTGGCGCTGGTGGAGACGGTCATGGAGACGCCGGTGGCCTGTATCGCGCACCACCACGACTTCGTCTGGGAGCGGGACCGCTTCCTGGTCAACTGCGTCGACGACTACCTGGTCACGGCCTTCCCGCCGAGACTGGCGCAAATAGACCATGTCGTGATCAACACCCAGGCCGCGAGCGAGTTCAGCCGCCGCACCGGACTGCCCTGCACCGTGATCCCCAATGTGATGGACTTCGACCGGCCGCCGCCGGCCCTCGGGCGGCGCGGGCTGCGCGCGGCCCTCGGCATCGGCGAGGACGACATCATGGTGCTGCAGCCCACCCGCATCGTTCAGCGCAAGGGCATCGAGACCTCCATCGAGCTGATCGCGCGTCTCGCCGATCCGCGCTTCAAGTTCGTGATCTCCCATACCGGCACCGACGAAGGCGATGCCTATGCCGCACGCATTCAAGATTATGCGCGGCTGCTCGGCGTCGAGATCATTCTGGCGGAATCCCTGATCGACGCCGGCGGCGGCCGGAGCGAGGCACCGTTCAGTATTTGGGATGCCTACAACGAGGCGGACCTCGTCACCTATCCGAGCACCTACGAGGGTTTCGGCAACGCATTCCTCGAAGCGGTCTATCACCGCAAGCCGATTCTCTGTAACCGCTACTCGATCTTCCGCACCGATATCGAGCCCCTCGGTTTCAACACCATCGAGATCGACGGCTTCATCAACGACAGCGTCATCGCCGAGGTCCGGCAGGTGATCGACGACGCCGACTATCGCCGGCGCATGGTCGAGGGCAACTACGACATCGGCCGGCAGTTCTTCAGCTACCGCCGGGTTGCCACCGATATCGAGGCGCTGTTGTCGGCGCCGAACCTCGTCAGCCACGGGCTCGACCCCGAGCGCTGCTTAGACGTCTGATCGGCGCGGCGCCCCCGCCCGAGCGCCGGCGGCCGGGCGCCGCCGGGATCTCGCCACCGGGATCTCGCCACCGGGGACGCTGTCCCGCCGCAACCGCGGGCAATGTGCACAGGCCGGGGCACCCGTGCGAGACGCACCCGGCAGCCGGCGTTACTTGCCGCCGTCCTCCGCAGTCGTCGCGGCGCCCGCTGCCGCGGACCCGGCTCCGTTTCCGTCTCCGGCGCCGCCGATCGCAAGCCGAGACAGCAGTGATTGCAAAGCATCGAGCGCCTCGGCCGCATCCCCGAATCGCCCTTCTCCCACGGCTTGCAGATAACCCTCGAACGCCGCGTTCGCCTCTCGACCGATGCGCCGCAAGGACGGCAGGTCCCCTGCCGCGACCCTGCCCGTCTCCGCTTCCGCGCCGAACAGACCTTCGAGCGCCCGATCGAAGGTTTCCGCGTAACTCAGATCGTCGCCGTGCATCACCGCGACCAGCCGAAGCTCCGGGTAGGCGGCAGTCTCGGCACGCAGATAGATCGGCTCGACGTAAAGCAGCGTATTGTCGAGCGGGATCGCGAGCACGTTGCCGCGGATGACATTGGACCCGCGCTGGTCCCAGAGCGTCAGTTGACCAGCCAAGTGACTGTCCTGATCGATCTTGGTCTCTACCTGCTGCGGTCCGAGCACGCGGCGTTCCTTCGGAAATTGATAGGCCAGAAAGCGCCCGTAGTTCTCGCCGTCGCTGAGGCCGGCGATCCAACCGATCAGCACTTGGCGGTTCTTCGGCGTGAAAGGCAGCATCAGCACGAACTCGGCGTTGTCCGAATCCGGCAACTCCCACATCACGTAGTAAGGCTCAACCGGCTGTACCGAGCCGTAGTGCTTCTCGGTGGCCCGCACCCAGAGATCCTCCTGGTTGTAGAACACTTCGGGGTCGCGCATATGATATTTCGCATACACCAGCCCCTGCGTCAGCAGCAGTCCTTCCGGATAGCGAATATGGGCCTTCAGGGACTCCGGCATCGCACCGCGCGCTTGGAACATCCCGGGTAGCGCATTGCTCCAGGCCCGAATGATCGGATCGCCGTCGTCGAACAGATAGAAATCCACGTCGCCGTGATAGGCGTCCACGACGACCTTGACCGAGTTCCTGAGGTAGTTGATACCGCTCAAGTAACCGGCCTGAGGCGAGTCGTCCGCCGTGCCTGGCTCGCGGACCGGCAGGCGGCTCGCGAACGGCGCCACGAACGGCTGGCTGTAAGGATAGCGGTCGGAGGTGGTGTAGGCGTCGATGATCCAGTACAGACGACCTTCGGCCAGCACCAGATACGGATCGCGGTCGAGCGTCAGGAACGGCGCCAAGGTGCGCACGCGTTCCTCGATTTGCCGGTGCAGCATGATGCGGCTCTGCGGTCGCGGGTAGCCCGACAGCAGCAGTTGCGTGCTGCCGAACTTCGCCCCGTAAAGGAACTTGCGCCAGAAGTTGCGCATTTCCACGCCGCCGTGTCCCGCGTAATGTGCATAGACGTTGTGCTCGCCGCGGGGATAGTCGAACTCGCGCTCCTCGCTGTTGACGACGACCCATTCCTCGGTCAGCTCCCCGTAGTAGATTTCGGGGCGCTCGACCGCCAGCGATGGCGCCGTCACCTGCGGCGGTATGTCCTTCACCAAAAGATTCGGCAGCCCTTCCGGCGTAAAATCGCTGACGGTCGCCAGCGTCAAACCGTAGCCATGGGTGTATTTGAACCGGCGGTTGACGAATGTACGGCTCTGCTCCGGCAGATTCTCCTGCGAGAGCTCGCGCGCCGAGACCATGACTTGGCGGTAGCTGCCGTCGACGTGATAGCGGTCCATATCCACATCGACGAACTCGTAGTACAAGCGGATCTCCTGGAACTGCTTGTAGACGGCGTCGAGCGCGCGCCAGTCCCATAGCCGCACTTCCGAGATCAGATGTCGGTTTTCTTCAACCGTGCGGCGGTCGAATTCCATCTCCAGCGGATACTGGCGCTGTTCGACTTTGTCCAGCCCGAAGGCCCGGCGCGTCAGGCGGATGTTGTGCTCGATATATGGCCGTTCGTAGGTGATCTCGTTCGGCTCGACCGCGAGCGCCTGAAAGCCCGACGGCAGCAGCCCGGCCAGCAGTAGCCACAACGCCGCAATCGATGCCCAAGACGCGGCGATGCTCGTCAAGATCGGCTTCACGCGCTCGGGCACGGGATTGTCCAAGCGGCGCGACAACATTTCGCCAAGCCGCTCGCCGAGAGTTCCGAGCCGCCCGGCGAGTGCGCGGCGCACCGGTGCGATCGCCGGTACGCCGCCGAGGACGACGCTCAGCAGCGCGAGCGCCGCATAGGCCGGAAGACGAATATTGGCGTCGGTCCACCCGGGACCGGCCGTTACACCGAGCTCCGAGTAAAGCAGCCCGAACATCCCGAGCAGCGCGCCCGCCCCCACCAATACGCCCAGCGCCGCACTTAGTACCGCCAGCGGCAATATGACGTCGCCCTTGGGCGGCGTCTCGCGTGTCCCGCCCTGAATCTGCAACAGCAGCGCGATGACCGTCGCCGCCGCCAGTACGACGGCAACCCACTGCATGAGCCCGTGCACGGTCTGCAGTAAAGGCAGCGTGAAGAGATAGAAACCCGCATCGAGCCCCAGCAGCGGCTCGGCACTGCCGGCCGGTGCGCGGTTGAAGAACAGCAGCATAGGCCGCCAAGCGCCGAGTCCCCAAATCAGTCCGCCGACGCCGGCGGCAAGCTCGGCCCAAGGGGAGAGCGTCGGCTGCAGACGCCGCGCGGGATGCAGCAGCAATGCGAGCACACCGGCCGCGGCCAGCGCGCCCGCGGCAGCGCTCAGGGCGCGGGCACCGACGAAGGTCCAGAAGCGCTCGCCGAAGCCGACGGCATGAAACCAGATCGCCTCGGCCCAGAAGCCGAGCACGGCGAAGAGCAAGGCGCCGACAACAGCCAGCGCAACGCCGCCCCAAAGCCAAAGCGGGCGGCGCTTGAGATAACCGATCCGAGCCAGCGCGGCACCGGACGCCACGAGCAGGAAGAAGAGCAACAAGTACATGCCGACGATCCCGAGTCGAGCGTAATCCGCGTCAACGCTTCAGCAGCGCCTGCAGTTCATCGAGCGAGCGCGTATTGAGCACGTCGTCGGGCTCCAGCCAGCCGCGCCGGGCCTGGAAAATGCCGAAGCGCATATAGTCGAAGTTGGCGCCCGAATGGGCGTCGGTCGAGATCGCGATCTTCGCGCCCATCTGCTTGGCCATGCGGCTGTCGGCATCGTTCAGATCGAGCCGCCAGGGCTGCGCATTGAGCTCCAGGTGGCAGCCGCGCTCGACCGCGCCCTCGATGACGCGCTCCAAGTCCAAGTCGTAGGGCGGGCGCTCGTTGATCAACCGCCCGCTCGGATGCGCCAGGATATTGAAGTGCCGGTTATCCATGGCCTTGAGGATGCGCTCGGTCTGCTTCTCGCGTGACAAGTCGAACTTGTAGTGCACCGAGCAGACCCGCAGATCGAGCCGCGAAAGGATTTCGTCCGGCAGATCGAGCGAGCCGTCTTCGAGGATGTCCAGCTCGATGCCCTTCAGTAGCCGGATGCGCCCGTCCAGCCGGTCATTCAGACGGTCGACCTCGTCGAGCTGCTCGGCCAGCCTTTCGGGATCGAGGCCATTGGCGACGGTCACGTGACGCGAATGGTCGGTGATCGCCAGATAGGCGTAGCCGCGCGCCGCCGCCGCCTCCGCCATGGCTTCCAGCGACTCATTGCCGTCGGTCGCATCGGTATGCGAATGCAGATCGCCGTTGATGTCCGAAAGGGCGATGAGCCGAGGCAGACGGCCCGCTTCGGCCGCGTCGATCTCGCCGCGGTCTTCACGCAGCTCCGGCTCGATAAAGGGCAGTCCGACGGCGTCGTAGACATCCTGCTCGGAGCCGCCGGAGATCCGCTCGTCGTCGCGGAACACACCGTACTCGTTGATTTTGAGACCCCGCTCGACGCCCATCCGCCGCACCGCGATATTGTGTGCTTTCGAGCCCGTGAAGTAGTGCAGCGCGGCGCCGTAGGCCGCCTGCGGCAGCAAGCGCAAATCGACCTGCATGCCGGAGCGCAGCATCACCGTGGCGCGGGTATCGCCGTGCGATACGACTTCGCCGACTTCCTCGTAGTCGACGAAGGCATCCATCACCGGACTGTCGTCTTCGGCGGTCACCAGGATATCGAGGTCGCCGACCGTCTCTTTTCGGCGCCGGTAGCTACCTGCGATTGTCAGCGCCCGTACGCCGTCGATATCTTCCAGATAGCGGGCCAGCGGAGCGGCGATTTCCTCGGCCTCCATCAGCGGCGTGCGCTTCTCGTGCTGTTCCCGGTCCGCGAGTCGCTCCGACAGGGTCTGCTCCGTTTTCTTGCCGAATCCCGAGACGTCTTGAACCCGGTGCGCCTCGAGTGCTCTCTTCAAGTCGGCCGCATTGTCCACGCCGAGGTCTTGATGCAGCGCCTTGACGCGCTTGGGTCCGAGCCCCGAAATCTGCATCAATTCGCTAAGCTCGGCCGGTAAATCCTCTTCGAGTCGATCCAGCTGATCGAGCCGCCCCGTCTCCACGATGCGCTTGATCTTCTCCGCCATCCGCTCGCCGACATGCGGCAGCTCGGTTAGATCCGCGCCCGCCTGCACACGGTCCGCCAAGCTCTCCGAGAGTCCGCCGACCGTCTGCGCCGCCTGCCGATAGGCCCGTATCCGGAAGGCGTCCGCGCCGTCGATATCCAGTAGGTCCGCCATGCGGTGCAGGAGGTCGGCGATCTCGCGATTATGGATCGTCATCGGTCCAACTCCGTGATCGGCTGCCGCGCCGCTGGAAATACCATCGCGGGCGCGGCGTGTTTGGTCCGCCGGGCGCTCTGTCGGCGCTAGCTTGCGCCGGCGTCCTCCCGGTCGCGAGCGGGCTCCAGCACAATGACCGAGTCCGCCTCGAGCTCCGGGCCGCCGAAGAAATTCTCGTCGATGTCTCCGGCGACGCTGACGCGATCGCCCTCTTCCACTTTCAGGTAGCCCTCGTCGTCCAACGGATCGTAGACGAGTCCCTCGGTCGTCACGGTCAGCTTGCGCGTGCCGGTGTCGACGGTGAACTGACCGTCGCCGACGGACTCGACCGTGCCGCGGACAAGCGTCTCGGACAGGTCCAGGGGCGTCCGGACCGTTATCACCACGTCTTCCTCGTCCGCCGCGCTGGCGTAGAACGTCGTGCCGAGCTTGTCGACATAGACGCTGCTGGCTTCGATGGTCGTGGTCTCGAACATGTCGTCGTCGATCTTGCCCACGACATTTACCTGGTCGCCGGACAGCAGCTTGTAGGCATCCGCATCGCGGTCACCGTCATCCATTTCCACGGTCACGACCATGCCGTTACCGTAGTCGAGCGTGAAGCTGTTCGGCGCCACCGCCTCGACCGTTCCGCTGATGCTGATCCACGACTCGTCCGGCTGCGAATAGGGATCTTCGGCGGCCAGCGCGGTGCCGCTCAGCAGACACGCCGCGGCAGCAAGAATCGATAGCTTGCACTGCATCTCGAACCTCTCCTGATCGTCCATCGGTTATCGCGATATTGCGTCGGCGGTCGCGGCCCGATGCCACGTCGCCGGACCAGTGCGACGCAGCAGGCGTGCCAACCGCGGCTGCGGGCAGGTCCGACCGATCGCAAGGCATCCCGGCGGGACGTATCGGCCGCCGCCGAAAGCCGCGCGGGCGCGCCCGCCGGAACCGGTGCCTGCCGAGGAGGGTTTTCCCTGCCCGGCCAGGAGGTGGCAGGATCTCGATCGCGGCCGTCGGATGGGGCATTGCAACAGCGGGGCGGGGGATTTGCGCCGGTCCGCCCGGTGCGCGCCATCGGCCGCCGATGCGCGGCCAAGCCGAGCGCCGGCCCCACCCCGCCGGTCCTGCCCGGATGCAGCCTGGCTCGCCCCTTGCTGCTGCTTCCTCGGGCCTGCTTAGGTTTGCTTAGGCGTACTTGGGCTGCTTGAAGTCGACAACGCAGATGCAGTGGGGGATCCCGACAATGCCCGAGCTACCCGACGTCGAGGTCTACAAGCGTCGGCTGGATGCCCATGCCTTGGGTCAAGAGGTGGCCCGCGTCGAGGTCCCGGAACCCGCCATTCTCAGGGATTCTTCGCCGCAGGCGCTGGGCCGTCGCTTGCATGAGCAGCGCCTGCAGGCGACCCGGCGACACGGCAAGTTTCTTTTTCTGCGGACCGCTGGCGGTGACTGGCTGGTTATGCACTTCGGTATGTCGGGGCGGCTCGAGATCACCGATTGCTCGCAGCCGGTACCGAAATACACCGACCTCCAGTTGGTGCTCGGCAATGGCTGTTGCATCGACTATGTCGCGCCGCGGAAGCTCGGCTTCGTCGCCGTCAGCGACGATCCGCGGCGCGTCATCGAGGATCGGCAGTTGGGGCCGGATGCCCTCGGCCTCGACGCCGACGCGCTCGCGGAGATGGCGCGGGGGCGCCGCGGCGGTGTCAAGTGCTGGTTGATGGATCAACAAACGATTGCCGGCATCGGCAACGTCTACTCGGACGAGATCTTGCTGCGCGCCGGCATCCATCCGAAAACCGCGGTCGCGGACCTGGACGACGCGCGGCTGAAGCAGTTGTTCGATGCGCTTTCGCAGGTGCTGCGCCTCGCCATCGACGCCGGCGCGGACCCGACCGCAATGCCGCGCAGCTTCCTGCTGCCCGAGCGCGAGCAAGGCAGACCCTGCCCGCGCTGCGGCGGCGACATCAAGGCCATCAAGGTCTGCGGGCGGACCGCCTACTATTGTCCGACCTGCCAGCGCTGAGCCGGCCGTCGACGCCGATCCGGCACCGGAATTCGGCATCGGGAGTGCACCGGCCGCGGCAGTGGTGCGACCGCCGGCGCGCCTGCCCGGCGTCAGGCACCGCCGGGTGCGGGGCACTGCGGCGGCACGTCGTGCGCGCCGCAGGCCTCGACCACTTCGCGCCATGCCGGGTGGGCTTCGATCAACGCCAACGCTTGGGGCAGCAGGTGCTTGCCGGGGGCTGTCTTGAACCAGGTCGATGCACCGGACGGATGCGGCAGCGCGATCAGGTCGGCGCCGGCAGCGGGGCCGTCGGCGATGCCGAGGCGGCGACCGATCACCCCGTCGAGACGCTCGACAGCCAAGAAGCGGGCGATGGCGAGCTTGCCAACGGGAATGACCAAGCGCGGGCGCAGGAGTGAAAGCTCCTGCCGCCACCACTGCGAGCAGAGCTCGATTTCGGTACGGTCGGGCACTCGGTCGCCGCCGCGGGGGTGCTTGCCGGGAAAGCAGCGGCACACCGCGCTCATATAGACACGGCGGCGAAATTCGGGCTCCGGCACGCCGATGCCCTCGAACCAGCGAAACAGCGTCTTGCCGGCGGTCCAGCAAAAAGGGCGGCCGCGGGCGATCTCCTTGGTGCCCGGTGCCTGGCCGAGCAACAGCACCGGCGACAGCACGGCTTCGCCGTACACGGGCGGCCCGCTCATCCTTTCACAGGCTCGACAGCGCGATAGCGCGCGCTGATGCGCCTGCAGGGCGCTCAATCGGTCGATCGGCATCGCTGCGACAAGAATTCGACGGCGGCCGGCGCGTCGTCGAAAAGCGCCACCTCGACCTCGCCGGGATCGACGGTGCCCTCTGCATAGAGCCGCTGCAGAACGAAATCCACCAATGGCTGCCAGAACTCGGTGCCGACACCGATACAGGGAAAGGCCTCCAGTTTTCCGGTCTGGATCAGGGTCAAGGTCTCGAACAGCTCATCCATGGTGCCGAAACCGCCGGGCATGAAAATGAAGGCCGACGAGTACTTCATCAGCATGACCTTGCGCACGAAGAAGTAATCGAAGGTGAGCACGCGGTCCAGATAGGGATTGGGGTGCTGCTCTTGCGGCAGGCGGATGTTGCAGCCGATGCTGTGGGCACCGGCATCGCGTGCTCCGCGGTTGGCGGCCTCCATCAGTCCGGGGCCGCCGCCGGTCATGACGCTGAAGCCGGCTTCGCCGAGGCAGCGGCCCACTTCGCGCGCGAGCCGATAGTAACGATGATCGGGTCCGAAACGCGCCGAGCCGAAGACCGTGACGGTCCGCCCGAGCTCGAACAGAGCACGGTAGCCGTGGACGAACTCATTGAAAACGGTGACCGCGCGGTCGAAATCGGCGAGCAGATCATCGGGCCCGCGCAGCAGCTTCGACTCGCGCTCGGCTCGGTGCCGCTCGTCGGCGGTGCCGAAGCCGTTGTCGTCGCGGTCTTCGCCGACGGACATCAGAGTTGCTTCAGGATGCGCTCGATGTGGCGCCGGTGCGTGCTGTTGTGCACCGTGGCCAGCGCGTGCCACTGCGCCGCATTCAGCGGACCGAACCAGGGATGCGGATGGGTCGAGCCCGCGCGCAAGTTGCCGAGCTTGTCGACAAGATCGGTATAACGCTCGACCAATGCGCCGAGATCGTCGATCTGCTCCGGGCCCGCCTCCGGCACGGGCTTCACCTCCTCGATGCGAATCTCGGTGCTGATCTCGCGCCCGGAGTAGAGCCGCGGCAGCATGGCAGCCACCGTGGAGTTGACGATCACGAGGTGCTCCAGCGCCATGTACACGGACCAGTTGCGGCTGCTGTCCTCGATGCCCCGCATGCGCGGGATCAGCACACGCTTGCGCCCGCGCTCCGGCGGCAGCGCGCTCGCCAGCCGTATGGCCTGCAGCGCCTCGCGCCGGAACATATCCGTCAGTCGGTCTTTGGCGACGAAGCGGGCCGCGACACGGATACCGGCACCGAGGGCATTGCGCTCGAGCCACGGAATACCGGCGCCGGGCGGCGCCAGCCAGTCATCGTCTTGGTCGCTCATCGCTGCCTCTCTGCCGTGCCGCCTCTAAGCGGGCGGTTCCCTAAGGAGATGCTGTTCTCGGCCATCCCGGCCAAAAATCAGGCGGCGCGTCCTGCACCGCTCGTGAAACTCCGGAATGGTCGGGCGCTTGCCGATTCCCCCGTCGAGACGCTATTTGCGGGCGCCCTGCGCCTTTCCCCATGTGTCCTTCAGCGTCACCGTGCGATTGAACAGCGGGCGCTCGGGCGTGGACTCAGGATCGAGGACAAAATAGCCCTCGCGCTCGAACTGGAACCGCGTCCCGGGCGCAGCCGCCGCGGCCGATGCTTCGACCACGCAATTGGTCAGCGTGCGCAGCGAGTCCGCGTTCAGGTCGTCGCGAAAATCGCGGCCGCCGCCTCCGGGCTGCGGTACGTTGAACAAGCGGTCGTAGAGGCGTACCTCGGCGCGCACGCCCGCGGCGGCGCAGACCCAGTGGATCACGCCCTTGACCTTGCGGCCCTCCGGATTCTTGCCCAGCGTGGAGGCATCCACCGAGCAGCGCAACTCGATGACTTCGCCCATGCCGTCCTTGATGACCTCGTCGCACCGGATCACATAGGCGTTTCGCAGACGCACCTCGCCGCCCGGAACCAGGCGTTTGAAGCCCTTGGGCGGGTCTTCGGCGAAGTCGCCCCGGTCGATATAGAGCTCGGCACCGAACGCCACCCCGCGTTTGCCCATGGCCTCGTTTTTCGGGTGATTGCCGGCGATGATCTCCGCCGGTGCGTCCGCGGGCAGGTCGGTGAGCACCACTTTCAGCGGATGCAGCACGGCCATGGTACGCGGTGCATTGGCGTCGAGGTCGTCGCGGATCGCGCTCTCGAGAATGCCCATCTCGACCAGATTGTCTGCCTTGGTCACGCCCACCCGCTCGCAGAACTCACGCACGGCGGCCGGCGTGAAGCCGCGCCGACGCAGTCCGGCAATGGTCGGCATTCGCGGATCGTCCCAACCCTCGACGATGCCCTCCTCCACCAGTTGTGTCAGCAACCGCTTGCTCATCACCGTGTATTCGAGATTGAGCCGGCTGAACTCGATCTGGCGCGGGCGCGACGGCACCGATACATTGGCAACGCACCAGTCGTAAAGCGGGCGGTGGTCCTCGAACTCCAGCGTACACAGCGAATGCGTGATGCCCTCTAGCGCATCCGAAATCGGATGCGTGTAGTCATAGGTGGGATACAGGCACCACTCGCTGCCGGTCTGGTGGTGAATGACGCCGTGGCGGATGCGGTACAGGACCGGGTCGCGCATGTTGATATTCGGCGACGCCATGTCGATCTTCGCGCGCAGCGTGCGGGCGCCGTCGGGGAACTCGCCGGCGCGCATGCGCCGGAAGAGCTCGAGATTCTCGTCCACCCCGCGATCGCGGTAAGGGCTCTCGCGGCCCGGCTCGGTGAGGGTGCCGCGGTAGGCGCGGGTCTCCTCCGGCGTCAGATCGCAGACATAGGCCGAGCCTTTGCGGATCAGTTCGACCGCGTAGTCGTGGAGGCGCTCGAAATAGTCCGATGCGAAATACAGCCGCTCGCCCCAGTCGAAGCCGAGCCAGCGCACATCGGCCTTGATGGATTCGACGAACTCGACGTTCTCTTTGTGCGGATTGGTGTCGTCGAAGCGCAGGTTGCACGCACCGTCGAAATCCTCGGCGAGCCCGAAGTTCAGCACGATCGACTTCGCGTGGCCGATATGCAGATAACCGTTGGGCTCCGGCGGGAAGCGCGTCTTGATGGACGTGTGCTTGCCGTTGGCGAGATCCTCTTCGACGATCTGCCGGATGAAATTGGTTCGGGTAAGTTCGGACATCTGAAGACTCGCCGGCAACTGCTCTCGTAAGGTGTGGGGATCGACACGAGCCGCGGCGGCCGGGCTCATGCGCGGCCGATGCGCGGCCGATGCGCGGCCGATGCGCGGCCGATGCGCGGCCGATGCGCGGCAGGGCCATGCTGGCCGCGAACGACATCCGCTTCAAGCCCGCGACGACCGCCGGTGCCGGGACACGGCGCGAGCGCCGCCTCTCGCGGCGCGGGACGCCCGCCGACGCGATCCGGCGTAGCCCCGCAGCATACTGCCTTCGGGCCCGGCGTAGAAGTGGCCGGAGGGAGCGCCCCCGGAGCGGCCGGGCCGAGCCGCTTGTCGGGCGTGCACGACAACGATGCTTTGGCGTTTGCCACACGCCATCAGTCCCACTACCCTGTCGCCTCCGGTTGCCGCCGACGGTGCCCGACAGACCGATCGCTCGGTACCGGATGCAGACAATGCGATACGTTCCGACCAGCCGGGCGCGGTATCGAACCGACCGAGCCGCGGTGCACGGCGTGGCCGATACGCGACGGGCGCAAGGCCGGCGCAAGCTTGCGGCAATCACCGCAGCCGCGACGTCGGTCCCGATCGGACCCAGCGCCGAAAGCCCCTGAGAGAGTTGGAGCAAACAAGAAAGTTTCTTGGAATCAAATCAAACGGAGCCATCCCATGCAGAGAGCCCTGACCTTCGCCACCGTCGCGCTGTGCGGCAGCGTCGCCGCATTCACCGTGCTCGCTCAGGAATCGGCGGCACCCGCGCCGGATGAGGCGGCCAGTCCGGCCGAAGCGTTCATCGGCCAGTTGGACAGCAACGACGACGGCGCCGTGACGCTGGACGAAGCCCTCGCCCCGCAGAAGGAACAGTTCAAGGAGATCGATGCCGACGGCAGCGGCACGCTGGATGCGGCCGAAGCATCGGCCGCCTTCGAGGCGAAGGTTCCCGAGGAGATGCTCGAGGAAATGAAAAAGCGCGGCATGCCGAATCCGGGTGAAAGCTTTATCGAGAACCTCGACAAGAACGGCGATGGCGTTGTCGACGTCGAAGAGTTCGAAACCCCGACCGGCGAATCGTTCGCTCGCATGGACGCCGACGGCGACGGCAAAGCGACCGTAGAAGAGGCAACGGCCTACTTCGAAGATATCCAGCGCCGGATGCAGGAGCGCATCGAGCAGATGCAGCAAATGCAGGAGCAGCCGCAACAATAGGGCGCGACTGCCGCACGGGGCGATCGGCCACCGTGCGGCCGATCGCCCCGCGTGCCCTCGGGGCCTACCTGCCCGAGGGCTGCCTACCCCTCAGCCGATGCGCAGCGGCCAATTGCCGGGCGCGCCGTATGCTGTCGACTCCCCGCCGATTGCATCTTCACTCTGCCCGGCACCGGCAGCCGCCGGCCGCGTCAAATCGAAGTCGTACAGCACATCCGATCCCATCCGATATAGGCGACAGGGCGGGCGAAGCGCATCCGCCAGCACGTCGCACGGCGGCATGGAAACGCCGGCCCGACCGCGCCCGATGATCAGCGGCGCGACAGCGAGCTGAAGCCGGTCCAGCAGTCCTTGCGCCAGAAAATCAGACACCGTGATGCCGCCGCCTTCAATGAAGAGGCGCCGCCGGCCCCGGCTCGCAAGGGCCTCGACCAAGGCTTGAAGGTCGAGGCGATCGCCTCGCAGGGGCAGCTCCAGCACGCTGGCTTGTCCGGTGCGCCCCTCGCCGCGGCTGCCGGAGGCGCAGCACACCAGCGTTTCGGCGGCAGCATCGGTAAAGACCCGAAAACTGGTGCTCAGGCGCCGATTCGGATCGAGGATCACGCGCAGCGGATGCGGCCCCGGCACCAAGCGCGTGGTCAGCCGCGGATCATCGCTGGCAACCGTCCCGGCACCGACAATCACGGCGTCGCACAAGGCCCGCATGCGATGCAGATGGCGCAGGTTCTGAGGCCCGTTGACGAAGTGCGAGTCGCCGCTGCGCGTAGCGATGCATCCGTCCAGACTTTGGCCGAGATGCCCGATCGCCAGCGAGGCGCCGGCGACGGGCTGACAGACGGGCAGGTAGAGATCGACGAAATCCCGGGCCGGCGGCCCGAGCCCGGGGTCGGCACGCCAGCCCGCGGCGGGATCCCAGCACAACAGTGCTTGAGCGTCGTTATCTCCGATACGCAGCCCGGCCCGGCCGTCGGCGCAAAAGACGGCCGGGGTCGAGGGCAGCGCATCCGGTCTGCGAGCAAGATCGGCGGCAGCGCGCAATGCGCTCCAGAGCACGGCATCGGGGGTGCCGGCATCGTCCGAAGCCTGTGAGTTGCCGTCCATCCGCCTCCCGTGCCGCCGGCAGCATGGTTGACAAGGTTCGCCGCTGCACGCCGTGCCGGCCGCCGGGGATCGGCGCCCGGCATCAAGGCGCGGCTGTCCGAGATTGGTCACGCGAGCCCCGGCGATGGTTCCCCGGGGCACGCTTACCGGTTACCGATGCCCGAGGCCGATGCCCGAGGCCGATGCCCGAGGCCGATGCCCGAGGCCGATTCAGGCGATTTCGACCAGCTCGAGATCGAAGGTCAGGTCATGACCGGCCAGCGGATGATTGCCGTCGATCTGGACCTGTTGTTCATCGAACCCGGCAACCGTGAAGCGCACCGTCTGGCCGTCGGGGCCCTCGGCGTGCAGCACCATACCTTCGACCAGATCGATCTCGTCCGGAATCACGCTGCGCGGGACGACCTGCTTCATGTCTTCGTTGCGCTCCCCGTAGGCTTCGCCGCAGGGGATCGTGATGGTCTTTTTGTCGCCTTGGCTCATGCCCATCACCGCCTGCTCGAAGCCGGGGATCATATTGCCCTCTCCGAGCGTGAAGGCCAGTGGTTCTTGGCCCTGGGACGAATCGAACTGCGTTCCGTCGGAGAGGGAACCGGTGTAATGGACCTTGACGAAATCGCCGGATTTGGCTTCGGACATAGGGGGCTCCTAAGAGTCATGGATGCGTTGCGGCCCCGGGGGACCGGTCGCGGACGTTGCAAGGGGGACTGCGGGAATGGGCCGCCGAAACATGTGACGACAAAAGCAGTAACGACACCTTAGAACAGCACAACCGTGAGCGCAAATCGCCAAACCTTTTCAGCAGTCAGGTTGTTTCGTCGACCGGTAGCGGCCCTTCCTCCCCGAGCGAATTGACAATGCGCAAGTGAAATGCAGTGCGCGGCCTGCGATGAATCCGGGTCACGCGCCATTGAGAACTTCATCACGGTTGCGGGGCAACAAGTTTCCTCAAATCAGTGGGGCCATTCCATCAACCGCCCGACGAGGATCATCGACGTGAAATCGCCCGACCATCGTAACGAGTCCGAGTGCAACGAACCGGACCGCCGCCGATTTCTGAAGATTGCCGGTGCCGCCGCCGCCGCAACCGCCGCGGCCTCGCCCCTCTCCGCCATCGCCCGACCCGACGACGACGACTACGACGGCGTGTTGCGCGTCGACGGACCCGAAGACACCCTGCCCCGCAAAATCCGCAGCCTCTTCATTTTGGACCGACAGACGACCTACATGAATATCGGCACGACCGGCTCCATGCCGCGCCGCGTGCTGAAAAACTACAACGAATACAATCGTCTGGTCGCCGAACAGCCGTGGGACATGGGTGGTGAATGGGGCGGTTTCCCCTATACCGGCGACTTGGTGGCGCGCATGGCGCCGCAGTTCGGCTGCGCCGACTCGGAGCTGGTGATCAGCCGCAATACCACCGACGGCATGGTCAGCGTCCTGCACGGGCTGGATCTGCAGCCGGGTGACCACGTCATCGCGACCCATCACGAGCACGTGGGGGCTACGTCGCCGCTGTGGGTGCTCGCGGACCGTATCGGTATCGATGTGGAGTACGTGGACATCCCTGTCTTCCCGCTATCCGAGCAGGAGTATGTCGACGCCATCGCGGCGGCGGTGCGCCCGGAGACCCGATTGATCGTGGTGTCGCACATCACCTATAAGACCGGCGCAGTCCTGCCGGTAAAGCGCATCTGCGACGAGATCGCCGTGCCGTCCGGAATCGTCACGCTGATCGACGGCGCCCACGCCTCCGGGATGCTGAACATCGATCTGCATGACATCAACTGCGACTTCTATGCCGCCTCCGGGCACAAATGGCAGTGCGGTCCCGGCGGCACCGGGCTGCTGTACGTCCGTGACAACGCTAGCCGGGTGTCGGACTTTTGGCCCGGGCGCAAGCCGATGTGGGCGATCAACTCGTCCCTCGCCCACCTGGTGTCCATCTTCGGCTGGCAGACCGCGCTGCAGTACAAGGGCAACGACAACTATCCGGCGCTGCGGGCGCTGGCGGATTCCTGCGACCTATGGGCGCGCATCGGCCGCGATCGCATCGAGGCCCATGACAAGCACCTCAGCACCTACACCAAGCAACTGATTATGGCCAGCTTCGATGATCCGATGTTGTACTCGCCGGATATTCCGGAGCTCACCAGCGGCATCAGTTCCTTCAATCCGTTCCCGGATCAAACCGATTCGGCGACACTGACCAACTTTCGCGACCGACTGCGGGAGGAGTACGGCTTTATCATCCGCACGACGAACTTCGAGATCGCTCAAGGACTGGGCAACGTCTATGCACTGCGCATCTCGACGCACCTGTTCCATGACGAGCGGGATGTGGAAGGGTTGGTCGACGCGATGGCGCATCTGTATCGACGCATGAGCCCGTCGACCCCGCCGCCACCGCCGCCGACGACCAACTAACCGCACGGCACCCGCCACGATCGGCCATGGAGCGGGCCGGTCACGTGCTCGCCGGCGCGGGCCTGATCAACCGGTGCAGGCGTCGGTGTCGCCGGCCCGGTAATCGAAGGTAATCTCTTCGCCGGCTGCGATGTCGATCAACGCATACAGGTCGAAACCATCGAAAGCCGCGTTCGGCTCGTCGCTGTGGTTGAGCCAGCGCAGCAGATTGCGGCCCGAGCGACCGTGCCACGTCTTGCCGTCGTCGCTGACCCAGAGCACATAGGTGCCGTCGCGAACCGCCTCCGGCCCGTCGTAACGGCCGATGGCGTCCCCGGCGGAGAACGCAACCTTGGCGAAGCATCCGTAGCCGTGGATCGACGACGCGGCCTTGCACACCCTGTCCTGCAGCCGGGCGGGCTTGTCGCTGCCTGTCGGCATCCTCAGCGCCGTTTGGCCTTGGCGAACGCCTCCGCGATGGCACCGGAGGGCTCCGGGGCCGGTTGCGGCTCGCGCTGACGCCCACGCCCGGCATCGCCGCCGCGCCCTCGCGGCGCCGGCCCGCGCGCACCCGCACCGCGAGCGCCTTGCCTGTCGGCGCCATTATCGGCGCCCTTCTCCGCCCCCCTGTCCGCACGCGAACCGGAGCGGTCTTGGGCACGCGCATCGAGGCGCATACTCAGCGCAATGCGCTTTCGCTCCAGATCGACTTCGAGCACCTTCACCTTGACCACCTGACCGGACTGCACGACCTCGTGCGGATCTTTTATGAAGCGATCGGCGAGCATCGAGATATGCACCAGCCCGTCCTGGTGCACACCGACGTCGACAAAGGCACCGAAGTTGGTCACGTTGGTGACCGTGCCCTCCAGGACCATGTCGGGCTTCAGGTCCTGCAGCGTCTCGACGCCTTCCATGAGCTCGGCGGCCTTGAATTCGGGGCGCGGATCGCGACCGGGCTTCTCCAGCTCGGCCAAAATGTCGCGCACCGTCGGCTCGCCGAAGCGCTGGTCGGCAAACTCCCGGGCGGGCAGTGCGCGCAGTGTTGCGCGGTCGCCGATCAGCGCGCCGATGTCTTTGCCCACACGCTCGACGATCCGGCGCACCACCTCGTAGGACTCCGGATGCACCGCCGACGCGTCGAGCGGCTCGTCACCGTCGGCAATGCGCAGGAAGCCCGCGCACTGCTGGAAGGTCTTGTCGCCGAGGCGCGGCACCTTCTTGAGCTGCGAGCGCGCCCTGAAGGCGCCGTTGGCCTCGCGAAACTGGACCACGTTCTCGGCAATCGCCGGGGTCAGACCCGATACCTGGGTCAGCAGGGGCACCGAGGCGGTGTTCAGGTCGACGCCGACGGCATTGACGCAGTCCTCCACCACCGCATCGAGCGCGCGCGCAAGACCGCTTTGGTTGACGTCGTGCTGATACTGGCCGACACCGATGGACTTGGGCTCGATCTTCACCAACTCCGCCAACGGGTCCTGCAACCTGCGGGCGATGGAGACGGCGCCGCGCAGCGACACATCCATGTCGGGAAATTCGCGCGAGGCGTACTCGGACGCCGAGTAGACCGAGGCGCCCGCCTCGCTGACCACCAGAGACCGCAGCCCGAGCTGCGGGTGGCGCTTGATCAAATCGCGCGCGAGCCGGTCGGTCTCCCGCGAGGCGGTGCCGTTGCCGATGCTGATCAGCTTCACCGCATGCTTTTCCGACAACTGTGCCAGCCGCGCGATCGCGGCGTCCCATTGGTTCCTCGGCGCATGGGGATAGATCGTCTCGGTATCGACGACGCGTCCGGTGCCGTCCACCACCGCCACCTTGACGCCGGTGCGCAGCCCCGGATCGAGGCCGATGGTGGGCAGGCGCCCCGCCGGTGCCGCCAGCAGCAGCGCCTTCAGGTTCTTGCCGAAGACGGCGATGGCCTCGGTTTCGGCTGCCTCCAGCAGCTTTCCCTTCAAGTCGAGATCGAGGCGCACCAGCAGCTTGATGCGCCACGTCTTGCGCACCGTTTCCTTCAGCCAGGCGTCGCCCGGCCGGCCCCGATCGTTGATGGCGAAGCGCTCGGCGATCAGGCGGCGAGGCAGCGCGTCCGGCTCCTCGCCGTCGCCGGCGATGAGCTCCAGGCTCAAAATGCCTTGGTTGCGGCCGCGAAACAACGCCAGCGCGCGGTGCGACGGAATACGATGGATCGGCTCCCGGTAGTCGAAATAATCCGAGAACTTGGCGCCTTCGCGTTCTTTGCCCTCGATGACCCGCGAGACCAGGATGCCGCGCTCCCACAACAAGTCGCGCAGCCGGCCCGTCAGCGCCGGATCTTCGGCGAAGCGCTCCATCAGGATTTGCCGGGCGCCCTCCAGCGCCGCGGCCACGTCGGCCACGCCCTTGCCGGGGTCGACATAGCCCCCGGCGCGCTCTTCGGGGGCCGCGCTCGGATCGTCCAGCAACTGGTCCGCGAGCGGCTCCAAGCCGGCCTCGCGGGCGATCTGTGCCTTGGTGCGCCGCTTGGGCTTATAGGGCAGGTAGAGATCCTCGAGCCGCTGTTTGGTGTCCGCGGCCTCGATATCGGCCCGCAGCGCGTCGTCGAGCTTGCCCTGCTCGTCGATGCTTTTCAGCACGGCGGTGCGGCGCTCTTCGAGCTCGCGCAGGTAGCCCAGGCGCTGTTCCAGGTGGCGCAGTTGGATATCGTCGAGGCCGCCGGTGGCCTCTTTGCGGTAGCGGGCGATGAAGGGGACGGTGGCGCCTTCGTCGAGCAGCGCGATGGCTGCCTGAACCTGACGGGAATGGACGTCGAGCTCTTGAGAAATTACATCAACAATGGGCTGCATCTTGCTGTTTCGAGGATCATGACCGGCAAAAGATCGGCCATTTTAATCCACGGAGCAGCGTTCTCCATAGACCGCCATGACGCTCTTGAGCTCGTGCAGCAGCCACGCCCGCTCGACGGCATCCAGATCTTCGGTCTCCGGCAGCTCGTAACCCTGCTCCAGCATGGCGATATCGGCCCAGACCATCCGGCAGCCCTTGGCACAGATGCGCTCGACCCGGCGCTCCAACAGCGGTTTTTGCAATGCAGCCAAGGCAGCCTCACGATGTCGATTTGCAGGTAGTAGACCTGTAATTATCGTACACTCGCAGGGCTTTTGTCAGCTTTTCCGGTATCGAAATAGTGGAAAATACTAACCTGGCGCAATTGTCGCCGGGCGGCGGCCGCCGGGGAGGCTTCGAGTTTGGCGCAACGGAGCACCTTTGCGCATGCTGCCGAGGTGGGACGAACCGGCACGGGGGCCGGCGGGGCGGCGCGCCCGGCAAGGCGGGATCGCACCTATGAGCCTCTCTCTCGTTTTTGTCGGTTTACGACGACGAGGACGGCGCGACCGACCGACCGCCGCCCGAGCGGTCGGCCGAGCTTCGCCTTACATGGCCATTTCCAGGTCGTCCTGAACCGCCTCGATACCGGCCTTCGCGCACTCTTCGTCGGTCTCCCCGGCCGGGGCGCCGCTAACGCCGACGCCGCCGACCAGCGCGCCGCCGACGGACACCGTCGCGCCGCCCGCGGACATGACCAGGAAGTCCTGCCGACCGACCGGCGTATCGGCCCGCTCCGTGAGCGCCGAGGTATCGGCATTGAAGTTGACCGCGGTGTAGGCTTTTTTGAAGCTGATCGGCACGGTGATCGGCGCCGCGATGGTGTCGCGCAACTGCGCTTGGATCACACCGTCGCGGTCGACCACGGTGACCCCGATCTGAATGCCCTTCTCGCGGCAGGCGTCGATCGTCGCCTGTGCGATGCGCTGGGCCGTGTCGAGCGACAGCCGCTTGACCGAGACCATCATCGGGTCATCGGCAAACGCCGGGCCCGCGGTCAGAATGCCGACGGCGGCAGCGAGAAGTAGAGTCTTTTTCATCGTGGGTTGTCTCCTCGTGGGTGGCTGAATCATCGGGGGCGGAACAGTCTCGTATCCAAGCCGGTCCCGGTCAGCCCCTGCCGTAGCGCTCGACGACGTACTCGTCCACCATCTGCTTGAAGCGCTCGGCAATGCCCTCGCCCTTCAGCGTGGTGACTTTCCGGCCATCGACGTAGACCGGGGCCGACGGGTGCTCGCCGGTGCCCGGCAGGCTGATGCCGATATTCGCTTGCTTGCTTTCGCCGGGACCATTGACGACGCATCCCATGACGGCGACCTGCATGGTCTCCACACCCGGATAGGTCTCGCGCCAAACCGGCATTTGATCGCGCAGGTAATCCTGAATGCTCTCGGCCAGCTCCTGGAACACGGTGCTGGTGGTGCGCCCGCAGCCCGGACAAGCGGTGACCATGGGCGCGAAGGAGCGCAGGCCCATGGTCTGCAGAATCTCCTGGGCCACGATGACCTCCCGCGCGCGGGACTCGCCCGGTGCCGGCGTCAACGAAATACGGATGGTGTCGCCGATGCCTTCCTGCAGCAGCACGGCCACGGCCGCGGTGGACGCGACGATGCCCTTGGAGCCCATGCCGGCCTCGGTCAGCCCCAAATGCAGCGCATGGTCGCTGCGCGCGGCCAGTGCCCGGTAGACCGCGATCAGATCCTGCACGCCGCTCATTTTGCACGACAGCACGATATGGTCGCGGGGCAGGCCCAGCTCTTCGGCGCGCAGCGCGCTGGAGACGGCGGACTCGACCATCGCCTCGCGCATGACCTCGTCGGCCTCTTTCGGCTCGGCGGATTTGGCGTTGGCGTCCATCATGCGCACGACCAGGTCCGGATCCAGGCTACCCCAGTTCACGCCGATGCGCACCGGGCGATCGTAGCGGCAGGCGATCTCGATCATGGTCGCGAACTGCGAGTCGCGTTTCTCGCCGCGGCCCACGTTGCCCGGATTGATGCGGTACTTGGCCAGCGTCTCGGCGCAGGCGGGATAGTCGCTGAGCAGCCGATGCCCGTTGAAGTGGAAATCGCCGATCAGCGGCACGTCGATGCCCATCGCGTCCAGTCGCTCCCGGACCCGCGGCACCGCATCGGCGGCGGATTCGTTGTTGACGGTAATACGCACCATCTCCGAGCCGGCGCGGGCGAGCTCCGCGCATTGCTCAACGGTGGATTGGATGTCCGCGGTGTCGGTGTTGGTCATCGACTGCACGCGCACCGGGGCATCGCCGCCGACGCCGAGCCCGCCGACACGCACCTGCACCGTGCGGTGCCGTTGAATGGGGGAATTGCTGTTGTTCATGATTACGTCGTCGATTACCTCGTGCGCTCGGCCCGCTCGCCGTTGCCGCGCGGCCGAAGATGGGGCGTGCTCAGCCTGTTCCCAACGGCGAGCGCAGGCCCCGGATGATCTCCAGATAGTCCGAATGCTCCGGCGTGATCAACCCATGCCGGATCAGGAAATCGATAATGACCAGGTTGCAGTTCAATTTGAACTCGGCGCCGGCGTCCACCACGTCCATGACCCGCTGCACCGGCCATAACTGGAACGAGGCCACTTCGCCGTCGTTGCAGCGCGGCTCGAAGTCCCCCGGCAGCTCCAGGTCATAGCAGTAGATGACATCCGGCTTCAGGCCGCGCTCGGAGTCGCGGCAGTAAGTCACCGCGCCGACCGCCACGGCACGCTCGGCCAAAGCCGCCGGCATCGTCGCCTCCTCGAAGCATTCCTTGCGCAGATTCTCGGCTAAACCGATCCCCCAGGGCAGGCCGCCGGCGACCACATGGTCGAGATGATTCGGGTAAACGCGGCGGTCGGCCGAACGGCGCGCCACCCAGAGATAAAGCCCGTCGGCACGGCGCACATAGCCGTTCAGATGCTGGCCGAAGGCGCGCACGCCGAAATAAGGCGCGCAGGCCCGGTCGATGAGCAAGCGGGCGTCCTCGCGCCGGCCCGCGGTCACCGGGTAGCGCTCGCCGTGCAGGTGGCTGATCAGCCCGCGGCGCTCGAGATCCTCGCAGAGCCGCTGCATGGCCTCGCTGCGCGCCTCGAAACCGTCGGGCGCCGCGACCCAGCTGAGCGCGTCGCCGGACAGGGCGAAGTCGCCACCGTCGCCGGCAAGCACCCCGGCGAAGGCCCGGCGCACCGAGCCCAGGCGCTCGCCGTCGACGACGAAGGCCAGGAAATCGGCCGGATCCCATCGGTTGCAGTCGCGGATATGGTCGACGTAGCTCAATGCCCGGTCCCGTCGGCCAGCACGGTACAGACCACACGCCGATCGGAGCGCGGGCCGTCGAATTCACAGAAAAAAACGTTCTGCCAAGTGGACAATCCGAGCTGTCCGTCCACCAGCGGAATACTCTCCGACGGACCGACCAGACCCGCCTTCAAGTGCGCGTCGCCGTTACCGTCCTGGGCGTCGTGGCGCCAGACGCCGCGCGGCACGATCTGGCGCAGCAGCTCGACCACATCGGTCTGCACGCTGTCGTCCCAGTTCTCCTGGATCATGATCGCCGCCGTCGCCCCCTGCGCGTAGACCGACACCAGCCCGTTGCGCACGCCGCTGCGCTCGGCCACCTCGCGCACCTGCGGGGTGATGTCCACCAGCACTTCGCGCGTGCGGGTGACCAAGCGGATGGTCTCGTGCATCAGCGTTCCTCGGCCTTGACGATGTTCCAGAGCCGTTCCATCTCATCGCGGTGCTCGGCCGCAGGGCCCTTGCCGGCCGCACGCAGGCAAACCTCGACGCGCTGGAAGCGGCGCTCGAAGCGATGATTGGCGGCGCGCAGCGCCTGCTCCGCGTCCACGCCCAGATGGCGGGCCAGATTGACGCAGGAGAACAGCAGGTCGCCCACCTCGTGCACACGCTCCAGGGGATTGGCGTGCTCGGCAAAGGTCTCCTCGCATTCGGCGAGCTCCTCGCGCACCTTGTCGACGACGCCGTCCAGATCGTCCCAATCGAAGCCGACATGGGCGGCGCGCTTCTGCAATTTCTCGGCCCGTACCAGGGCCGGAAGCGCCTGCGCCACGCCGTCGACGACGCTGACGTGGGTGCGCTTGGCCTTGGACTCGCGCTCGCGTGCCTTTTCGCGCTCCCAGTTCAGCCGGACCTCTGCTTCGCTGGCGACGTGCGCGTCGGAGAAAACGTGCGCGTGGCGGCGCACCATCTTCTCGGTGATCGCGTGCACCACGTCGCCGAAGTCGAACGCGCCGCGCTCCTGGGCCATGCGCGAATAGATCGCCACCTGGAACAGCAGATCCCCGAGCTCCTCGCACAGCTCGGCCATGTCGTCGTTCTCGATCGCCTCGGCGACCTCGTAGGCCTCCTCCAGCGTGTAGGGCAGGATGGTGGCGAAGGTCTGCTTCAAGTCCCACGGGCAGCCATGCTCGGGATCGCGCAGGCGCGCCACCACGGCCAGCAGCGCATCGATGCGCCGGGTATCGTCGAGCTCGGGAGGATGGTATTCAGTCATGGGCGCAGGGGAACGATTGTGATGCCGGCACGCCGGCGGCAAGATCAAACATGCCCCGGAGCCTGTATTCGAGCGATCTCAAGGCCGCACCAGCGTATTGAACAGCAGTCCGAGCAAGACCGCGCCGATGCTGCCCCACTTCCAATAAGCGATCGGGATGCCGATCACCTCGTCCGGCTTCGAGCGGCTCGGATCCTTGAGGATGCTCCACAGATGGGGGCCGGACAAGAACCAGGGGATGAAGCCGAACATGGTCGGCACGCCGATCCACAGCGGCAGCGGTTGGTTGATGTAAACCAGGACCAACAGTGCCGGCCAGCCGACGAAATAGGCCGCCGTCAGCTTCGCATCCAGGCTCTTGTCGCGGGTCTTGACGAAGCTCAGGATGGCGCCGGCGCCCCAGAGCGTCGCGATGATGATCAGAACCAGTCTCATGATGGCGACTCCGTGGCGGCACCTCGGCGTGCACTGGACAAGCGGCCGATGGCGTCGGAGGGACCGGCGGCGAGAACATCGCCCGGCACCTGCCGCCGAGCGGGACTCGCGCGCCCGACGATTCATTCGGACAATACAGCCGAGACATGGTACCGAAACCACCGAGGCCCGGTCCATCGGCCGCGCGTGACCGCGGCGCCCGTCGACACCCGACAGACCGGCAACACCGAAGCCGACAACAGCGAAAGAGGACCCACCCATGTGCGGACGCTTCGTGCAACACGCCGACCCCGAGATCTACGCCAGCCGCTACGGTATCGACGACCTCTCCACGCTCGAGCGTGCCGGCCACGGCTTCAACGTCGCGCCCACCCAGTCCGTGCTCGTCATCCGCTCCGGCCCCGGCGGACGACAGCTGGCATCGCTGCGCTGGGGTCTCGTTCCCCACTGGTCTAAGGGGCCGGACAATCGTTACAGTATGATCAATGCGCGTGCGGAAACCGTCCACGAAAAACCCGCCTACCGCAGCGCCTTCAAACAGCGCCGCTGCCTGATCCCGGCAGAAGGCTTTTACGAATGGCAAGCCACGGCGCACGGCAAACAGCCCTACCTGATCGCGCGCGAGGACGGCGAGCCCTTCATGATGGCCGGACTCTGGGAGACATGGCACGGCGACGACAACGCCGGGACCATCGAATCGTGCAGCATCATCGTCACCGACGCCAACGACCTGATGGCGCCGGTCCACGACCGCATGCCCGTCATCCTGGACGCGGACAGCCACGGCGCCTGGCTTGCCGCCGACAACACCGACAGCGACGCCCTGCGCGCGCTGCTGCAACCCCCGCCCGCCGAGGGCTGGACGCTGCACCCCGTCTCGAAGGCCGTGAACAATCCGCGCAACGACAGCGCCGACTTGCTTGAGCCCGTCGATGTGGCGGCGAGTCAATAGGATCGGTCTCCGGTCCGAAGGCAATCGGTCCGCAAATCACACTCGACACGCACAGGACTATGCGCGACCGTGCGACTCGTCCCTGTGGCCGCATTCGGCGGTATGAAAACTCGCCCCAACGCGGTTTGCATGCTGCTCGCCGGCGTCGTTTCGGCCGTGCGGCGTGGGTCGTGGCCGGCCATCGCGGTCGGGCCGCATATCTCCGCGCACGATGACCACGCTGCCGAGCCCGCACAAGCGCTGATCCAGCGGTGCGCTATTCGCGGCGCCGCTGCGCGTCGTCAGCCTTGCGCGAACTCGTGCTCCCGGCAGATTCGGGTGCGGTCGTCATCGTTTAGCTGCTCGCCGGTCAACTCGCACTGAAGGCCGCCTGCGTTACGCCGGTGATAGCGGCAGGTCTGACAAGGACCAAAGGTCCGCAGGCCGTTGGCCTGCTGCACGGACCGGAGCAGTGCATCCAGCCCGTCGCGCAGCCTGTCCTGCGCCGAATTGCCCAGGACCTCGACGGCCTCGCGCAGAAACGCTCGAGGCAGCACGACCGCCAGCACCTCGTGCCCCCGGTCCGTGATCGCCAAGTGCACGACTCGGCGGTCCGCCTGATCCCGCGTCTTCGTCAACATGTCCTTGGCTTCAAGGGTTTTGATGGTCTGGGACACCGAGCCCTTCGTCTGCCCCAGGTAGTCGGCCACGGCCAGGGGCGTATCCGAATAGCGGTTGCAGATGGATAGGTAGCGCAGGGCCTCCAACTGCACCGGCAGCAGGCCGTATTCGGCGCCGACGGTGCGTGCCTGCGCTCGAAGCAGATTGCACAGGCGCTCCAGGTAGTCCTCGATTTGCGGGGCGGTCGTAGAGGTCGTCATAGGCAGATCATAGCTCGCGACTAGTATCGTGTCGAAACCTTCTTGACGACCGGCGCCGGACATGCTTTCCTCTTTTATAGTATCGACTCGATACTAATTCGCCAGACAGACCAGAGGAGGTCCCGCATGAAAAGCACCCTGTTCGCCCTCGCCGCCGCGGCGGGCATCGCCCAAGCCGCCGAGCCCATTGCCTATCCGGAGGAGTACCGTGACTGGACTCACGTGAAATCGATGGTGATCTACGACGACCATCCGCTTGCAGACCCCTTCAAGGGTATCCACCACATCTATGCAAACGACGCCGCGCAGGCCGGCCTGGCGTCCGGCGACTATGCGGACGGCGCCGCATTCGCGTTCGATCAGCTCGCATTCGTCACCGACGCCGGCGCATCCACCGAAGGAGACCGGGTGCTGATCGGCCTGATGGTCAAGGACCGTGCCCGCTTCCCGGACACCGGCGGCTGGGGCTTCGAGGGCTGGCGCGGCGACTCCCGCGACGAGCGCCTCGTCAGCGACGGCGGCGCCGGCTGCTTCGGCTGCCACACGCAGGTGCAGGAGCAGGACTACGTGTTTACGCAGTGGCGGAACTGACGGGGAGGTTGCGCAGGGCGCGGCCGGTCCATCCCCGGCCTTCGCTCCGCGCTACCGTCTCGGCCTCCCCGGTCTTGATACGCTACCGCGGACCGGGCAGGGCCGAAACTGATCGCTAAGCTGCCCGCGCCTGCTTGAGGCTGTCGCTCATGTTTGCACGCGGGCGCAGCGAAAGCCTTGGCGATGATAGTTGCCGACTCGGAAGCCGAGTTGGTCCACCAGATTAGGCTGGGGAAAAGCACCGAGCAGGCCCGCCAGCACCGTATCGTCGTCGGCGTATTTCCAGGCGTTGAAACAGGGAGTACGGATGCGACGGCGATCCTCGGCGTCCGCGGACACTTTGCCACGTATGGCGCCGAAGCCCGCGCCGTGCTTGACGCACTGCTGGACAAGTACGCGGACCATGGGATCGCGGATATCGAGGACCCCGAGGTCTTGGAGTTGCCGCCATTCGACCGGCTCGGCAACAAGACCCGAATCCGCCGCGGTATCTTCGGCGGCGCGGAGAAGTTCTCAGCGGCGTTGACCGAACTGGAACGGCAGCTCTACCAAGAGACCGCTTGAGACGAGACTGCGCTCGCGTCCGTGGCTTTACAGGAGCGTCCAAATTTCTGATTATCTGATTATCTGCTCCTTGAGGTAACTGAAGCGCCATGGAAGAAATCAACGTCACCCAAGCTGCCCGACAGCTCTCCAATCTGCTGAACCGCGTGGCCTACCAGGGCGCGAGCTTCGAGCTGACCCGCGGCGGCCGCCGAATCGCGCGCTTGGTCCCGGCAGCGCCGGCCAAGCACGTACAGGTCTCGGAACTCAACGCCCTGTTTGCCCGACTCCCCGCTTTGGGAGACGATGCGGAGCAGTTCGAACGCGATATCGCCGACGCCGAGACGGCGCTTGTCGAGGATCGGGATCCCTGGCAGTAGGCCATGGGGCTCCTGCTCGACACCAACGTCCTGATCCGCGCCGAACGGCTCGCCCGTTCCGAACGCGGCGGCTTGGACTTCACACCCTGGGCCGGCCGCGGGCACGCGCTGATCAGCGCGGTGACGGCCTCCGAGTTGCTCGTCGGCGTCCATCGCGCGAACAGCGAAGCGCGACGCATCCGCCGGTCCGCCTTCGTCGAGGCGGTGCTCGCCGCACTGCCCATCTCGGACTTCACCCTCGAGGTCGCCCGCACGCACGCGGAGATCGTCGCCGCGCTGCGCAAGCAGGGACTCAGCATCGGTGCGCACGACGCGATCATCGCCGCCACCGCCCTGGCGGGCGGCCACGCCGTATTGACGACGGACGTGGACGACTTCGGCCGCGTCCCCGGCTTGGAAGTCCTGTGCTTCGATCGTCCCTCCGCCAGCCAAACGCCCTGAACCTCAGCACCGCCATCAAGACCATTCAGGACATCATGGACTAGGACGACGGCGTCGATGGCGACGCCCAGCGCATCGGCCAGCTGTCCTGAATGCTCTTCCTCAAGATCTTCGACCAGTGCGAGTACGGCCGGGAGGACGACGCCGGCAATCGTGGCCGCACCACCCGTTCCGCTATCCGGGAAACGAGAACGGCACCGTGATCCAATTACGGCGCTCAATGTTCGAGAAGCACGCGCCGACCACTCTGCCGAAGATCGAGGCCCACATCGCGCCGAGGAAGCTCGGCCGGTGCACAACGACCCGCGAGCTCGACGACCGCCTGCTGGAGCTGCTGACTGCCGCCTATCGCGAGGCCGCGCGCCGACGCTGAGACCGGCTCGGCGCGGTCGGGCCGCGCCGAAAGGTGTCATCACCCCGCAAGCATTTGGCCGGACCTTCCGAGCCCCATCGGTGCATTTTTCGACGGGCAGGCGCGGCGTTTTGCCGGCCCCAACGAAAAAAGCCCGGCACGCTGTGCCGGGCTTTTTGTGATTAGATGGCGCGCCAGGAAGGATTCGAACCTCCGACCACCTGGTTCGTAGCCAGGTACTCTATCCAACTGAGCTACTGGCGCGTCGAGCCCCTAATTATGGTTTGGCTACGGATGTGCGTCAAGTGCTTTGTCTTGCGCCCCAGGTCGAGCATTGCCCTCAGGCGGCATCGTCTGCCGGCAGCCACTGCAGCCAGTCGGAGATCCGAAGCATGTCCGCCCAGGCCGAGATCAGTGCACGGTCGTCGAGGCTTTGCGCATCCGGCGCGGGCAGCGCCGTCAGCAGTGCCGTCGCGATCTCTTCCAGCCCGGCGGCGCGGTAGGGCTCGGCGAGCGCCGGATCGCCCAGTAGATCGCTTGCGGCAAACGCGTAGGCCGCGTTCATGGCGCAGTTGGCATAGACCACCGACTGGGGAAACTGCTCGGCGTACTCCGGCATCAGGCAAGACGCGTTGATATCGAGTTGCTCGCGCAGCGCCGAGGCCTGCGGCGCGCGCAGGGCCGGAAAGTCGTCGTGCAGCCAGCGATCGATCAGGATACCGGTCGGACATTGGCCGATTTGCTGCAGCATGCCGTCGAGCACCTGCGCGGCAAGGGCGCGGAACACCTGGGGCGGCAGCTTGCGGTGCAGCTTGCCGATCTCTTTGCCGAGGGCTTCGCGGCGCTCGTCGGCGGCGGCCAGGCGAAAGCGCCGCTCGGGCGCGTGCCGGCACGCCCGCAACGCCAGTCCGGCCTCGAAGGCGATCGGATAGTCCGCGGCCTCGGCCTGCGGCCGATAGTGAACCTCATGGACGGGCTCGGCGGTGCTCGCCGGGATCACTGTCGCCGCTTGCAGCAGGGTCGGATCGGCGACGAAGGAGACGGGATAGCCGCTGCAGGCCTCCAGTTCTGCCAGGACATGCTGCGTTTCGGACAAAAGCTCGGTGCGTATCATCGAACGGCCACGGACTGTTTGTTGTCCGCACATCCTGCCAGATGGCCCACCGACAACGCAAAGACACCCGAAGACACCGGCGCCCGGCGAGTCGCATCGGCCAATCCGGACCCGCGCCCTACAAGTGATTTCCCCGCGGCCACGCGCTGCGCGTGCGGCCCGCTAAACTTGTCTTCGTAATGGTTTCTGCGGGACGCGCCGTTACCCGGCGCAAGCCTCGATGGCGCCCCGTTCGCCGCGCCGGTCGCGATCCGGGGGCCTCGTCGAGGCGATCGCAGGCCGGGCGGAATCGGGGAATCTCTAGCTAAGTCGGCGTCCTCGGCAGTTCCGCGCGGCGATGCCGCGCGGCCGGGTCGCCCGCGGGGAGCGCTGTGAGCACGACGCCGTTGGTGCACGTTGTGGATGACGACGCGGGCATTCGCGAGTCGCTCGGCATGCTGCTCGAGTCCGTCGGCATGCAGACGCGCACCTATGGGGATGCCGATGCCTTTCTCGCCCGCTTCCGCGAGACGAGCAATCGCCCGACCTTGGTGCTGCTCGATGTGCGTATGCCCGGCATCAGCGGCATGACGTTGCTCGAGCAGTTGCGCGCCACGCACCCGGCGCTGCCGGTGATCCTGATGACCGGCCACGGCGATATCGAGATGGCCGTCCGGGCGATGAAGCTCGGCGCCAGGGATTTTATCGTCAAGCCGTTCGCCGCACAGGATCTGCTGGATCGCGTGCAGGCCGTGCTGCGCCGGCCCGAGCGCGAGGAGCCGCAGTGGCCCGAATCGCAATTCGCGGCCTCGCGGCTCCAAGCCCTGACGCGACGCGAGCGCGAGGTTTTCGATCGCATCGTCCGCGGCGATGCCAATAAGACGATCGCACTCGATCTCGGCATCAGCGTGCGGACCGTCGAGTCCCATCGCGCGCGGATCATGACGAAAACCGGCGCCAAGACGCTGGTCGATCTGGTGCTGCTGTCCGTCGGTGTGAAGCCGCCGCATCCGTAGCATTGCGGATCGGGGGCTCGGTAATTCCTGACTCGTATACTCGGGTATTGCTGCTAGTGTTAAGTCAAGGTTACCGTCGATGCAAAGTCATCGGCGGTATTGGCAAAACACAAACCATACGAGGAGGAGACGATGCAACGCATACTGTTGGCAATCGCAGCGGTCGTCCTGAGCGCCTCGGCGGGCGCCGGTCATGTCTATCACGGGATCGCGGAGGGCGATTCCGATCTCTACGGCTACGGGCCGGGCGACGAGCAAGTGAGCGGCGTGCAGCCGGGCGTCGGCAGTTTCGACGTCTACGGCGGCTTCGGCGAGGGCAACAGCGACCTGTTCCCGCCGCAGAACCGCGGCGGTGCCGCGGTCGATCGGCCCGACCGGGACTTGCCGCGCATCTACAACGAGTTCGGCGATACCCCGGATCTGAGCTGGTAAGTCCGGCATCCTCTTGCGCCCCGCACGTCGGGGCGTTGGGCTCTATTCCCGCGACAGCCGTCACAAAGCGCGAACAAGAGCCGACCGGCGCGAACGCGGGCTCGGCGCAGCTTGACGCCGTTCGCGATTCAGTTCCCCACCACGTCCTAGTCTCCCGGCATCGGCCCGCGTTTGCGCCGCCGAACCACGATACGAGCACCGACAACAGCTCCCGGGACGATGACCGATGGACTTGCTGGCTACCCTGATCGCCGTCGCGCTGAATATCTATGTTGCGCTGCACTATTCGCGCCGACTCGTCGAGCAAGAGCGCCATTGGCTGGCGCGTGCGCGCGAGGCACGCCCCCGAACAGCGCCCGGCAGCGGCTCGGCGCAGGCGTCAGGCGCCGCGGCGCCCGCCGCACGGAACGCGATCCGCACCGCAGCACCGAGCCCGACGCGCTGAGTCTCCGGCGACAAGGGGCGCCGCCGCGCGCGATGACGTCCGCCGCCGGCTGCGTTACGCTTATAGGCGGCATCGAATCAACAACCGGAGTGAAACCGTTGATCTTCAAGCAACTGCTGGAGGCCGATTCCTCCACCTATACTTACCTCATCGGCTGCGAGCAAACCGGGCAGGCGATCCTGATCGACCCGGTGCTCGACACCGTCGAGCGCGACTTGCAGGTGGTGAAAGACCTCGGCCTGACGCTGGCCGCCACCCTCGAGACCCACGTCCACGCCGATCATCTCACCGGCGCCCGTCGGCTGAAGCAGCGTTCCGGCTGCAAAATCGCCTATCCCAAAATGCTGGCGCTGCCCTGCGCGGACACGGGCGTGCAGGAAGGCACGCCGTTCGAAGTGGGCTCGGTGACGCTGCACCCGTTGTTTACCCCGGGGCACACCGACCACCATCACGCCTATCTCATCGATACCCCGGTCCAGAAGCTGCTCTTTACCGGCGACGCGCTGCTGATCGAGGCGTGCGGGCGCACCGACTTTCAGTCCGGCGATGCCGGCGAGCTCTACAACAGCATCCACAACAAACTGTTCTCGCTGCCGGACGAAACGCTGGTCTATCCGGGCCACGACTACAGCCAGCGCTTCGTCTCCAGCATTGCGCAGGAAAAGGCCCGCAACCCGCGCCTCGGCGGCGGCCGCTCCAAGGAAGACTTCGTCGCACTGATGGACGGCCTCGACCTGCCCTACCCGCGCAAGATCGACTTCGCCGTGCCGGGTAACGAGGCCTGCGGCGAATGCCCGACGAACGTGCCCGAGCAGTTCCGCGGCCCATGCGCCGCCAGCGACCAGGGCTGATGCCGCCGGGCGGCGGCGCGCGCTTTGGCGGGACTGCGGCCTGATCGGCACGGGGCGACGCCGTGGCGGCGTCGCGAAGGTCTTCATGGCGCGTCGTTCCCGCTGCCCGACCCGATCTGCCCGGCACCGTCGCCGGGCAGCGGGTCTTCCGCCCCGCTAGCGACGCGCAAATAATCGTCGATCGCGCGCCGCGTCGATTGCCAGTCGCCCTCGAAGCCTGCCAG
This sequence comes from Thiohalocapsa sp., assembly GCA_021736785.1. GTDB lineage: Bacteria > Pseudomonadota > Gammaproteobacteria > Chromatiales > Chromatiaceae > Thiohalocapsa. The sequence continues at coordinate 48,758 of JAIPFF010000005.1, forward strand.
CAGCAACCGCGCCGCCTGCGCCTCGCCGCCCGCGGATGCCGCCTCGATGCGGTCGCAGCAGGCCGCGAGCGGCAGGGCGCCGACCGCGCGGGAAGATGATTTCAGCCGGTGCGCCGCCGCCTTGACCGCGCCCGGGTCATCCTCGGCACAGCCGCGGCGAATGCCCTCGACGAGCGCATGCGCCGAGGTCAGGTAGTCACCGAGCAGGCGGCGCATCGCCTCCTCGTCGTCGCCGATCAGCGCGCGCATCCTTTGGACGTCGAACACCGGCACGGCGGCAGGGCCCGGTGCTTCGCCGCCCGCAATCGGCTTTGCCGCGCCGAATAACCCCGGCGACGGGCCGGACGCCGAGGCATCGGCCCGATCGGCCACGGGATCAACCGGCACCCAGCGAGCCAGCGCACGCCGAAGTTCGTCGAGCTGCAGGGGCTTGGTCAGATAATCGTCCATACCGTGGCCCCTGGCCTGGTCGGAGGCACCGCGCACCGCATTCGCGGTGAGTGCCAGGATGGGGATATGCGGATCGGCGCCGGATTGTTCCGCAAAGCGAGCCTCTTCCAGACGAATCCGGTCGGTCAGCGCATAGCCATCCATCTCCGGCATGTGCAGATCGGTCAGCAGCACGGCGTGACGCCCCGCGCGCCAAAGCGGCAGCGCCTCGGCACCGTTGGCGGCCAAGTCGACGTCGTAGCCGATGAGCTCCAATTGCCGGCGGATCACGCTCCGGTTGATCTCGTCGTCCTCGACCACCAGCACCCGGGGGCGCTCGCCGGGGCGGCCGGCATGCGCGGGATCCGCGCGGCCGGCCGGCGCCTTCGGCCGGGCGCGCCGTCGCCGGGGCGTTGCATCGGCATCGGCCCCCGCCCGGGCGGGCGAAGAAACCCGCTCCAGGGGCAACAGCACGGTGAACGTGGAACCCCGACCGGGCTCGCTCTCGACCCCGATGCGCCCGCCCATCAGGCCAACCAGCCGATGGCAGATGCTCAACCCGAGTCCGGTACCGCCGAAGCGGCGCATGGTCGATGCCTCGCCCTGGACGAAGGGCGTGAAAAGGCGTCCCAAGGTCTCGCGCGACATGCCGATCCCCCGATCGGCGACCGTCAGCCGCAAGCCGAGCACCGCGTCGCTTCCCGCCGCCGGCACGCCGATTCCGCCACCACCCGCTTTCCGCTCCAGCGCGGCGTCGTCGCGCGCCAACGACAGCTTGACGGCATCGCGCCGCCGGGCATCGCCGCCGGAGAACTTGATCGCATTGCCGAGCAGGTTGTACAGAAGCTGGCGAAGCCGCACCGGGTCGCCGAGCACTTGCTCCGGGACATCGGCAGCGACAGTGCACAGAAGATCCAGATTTCGCCGGGAGGCAAGCGCGGAGAGCGCGGCGCACAGCCCCTCCACCAACTCCCGCAGGTTCACCGGCTCACGCGCCAGGAGCATGCGTCCGGCCTCGATCTTGGAGAAATCCAGAATGTCGTCGATCAGCTGGGTCAGTGCCTTCCCGGAGTCACGGATGACCTTGACCATATCGTTCTGGTCCTCGGTCAAGGGGGTATGTCCGAGCAGCTCAACCATGCCCAGCACGCCGTTCATGGGTGTGCGCAGCTCGTGGCTTATGGTCGCCAGAAACACGCTCTTGGCTTCGTTGGCTGTCTCTGCTTGGCTTCGCGCCTCGGCCAACTCGGCGGTGCGCTGGGCAACTAAGTCTTCGAGCCGGTTACGATGGCGGTCGAGCTCTGCAGAGATGTTCTTGAGTGCCGTGATGTCCTGCTTCACGGCGACATAGTGCGTAATCCGACCATCGGCCTGACGCAGCGGAGCCACATGGCACATTTCGATGTATTCAGTGCCGTCCTTGCGCCGATTGTAGAACTCGCCCTTCCATGACTCGCCGCGGGTCAAGGCCGCCCAAAGGCTGTCGTAATGGGAGCGCGGCGTGGCCCCGGACTGCAGGATGCGCGGGTTGCGGCCCATGACTTCGTCGCGCTCATAGCCGGTGACGCGAAGAAAGGCATCGTTGACGTATTCGATATCGGCATCGAGATCGGTGATGACGATGCTGTCCGGGCTCTGCTCGATGGCCAGCGACAATTGGCGCAGCCGTGCCTCGGAACGGCGGCGCTGCACGATGCGCCAGATGCTGTCCGAGATAAGCTGAACGGTTTCGACGTCGAGCGCCGTGTAATCCTCTGACTTATTGCCGACGCCGGTCAGCATCACCACCCGGCCGCCTTCGATCACGGGCACCGAGATCAGCCGCTGCAGTTCGGAGTGCCCCTGCGGCAAGCCGTGCTTGTCCGGATAGGCCGCATAGTCGTTGAAGACAACCGGAGCGCGGCGGCGCAGCGCATCCGCCCAGATCCCGGCCTCGCCGAGGGGATAATGGCGGTCGAAGGCAGCCGTACAGTAGTCGCGCAGCGTTCGCGTCGACCAGGTGACCAGCTCGATGGTTTGCTCGTCATCGCCGACGAAGTGAATGAACGCGATGCGGCTGCGGGTCAGGTCTTCGGCCAATTCCTGGCCGCGCTGCATCAGGGCGCGCTCGTCCAAATCCCCTGCTACGCGCGGGAGCTCCAGCAATGCCTCGGCACGCCGCGCCATCAGCGCCAGCGTTTGCTCGTGCCCGAGCCGCTGGGAAATGTCGCGGGCGAACACCAGGGCGCCGTCTTTGCCGTCGAAACGGATAGGCTGACCGCAAACCTCCACGTTCAGCTCGCCGCCGTCGAGCCGCAGCCAGACCTGATCCTGGACCGGCTGCGGCTGCCGAGCCTCGGTGAGGGCGCGCATGCGCTCGGCGATCCGTGCGTGATAGTCCGGATGGAAACGCTCGAAGACCGGAAGGCCGATAAGCTCCTGCGCCGATTCGGCGCCGAGCAGGGCGCAGCCGGCCCGATTGATATAAGAGAAGCGGCCATCGGTCTGCACGATGATCGTGTCCGGAGCGCCCTCCACCAGCGCTCGGAAGCGGGCCTCGCTGTCTGCCAGGGCTTTCTCCGTGCGGGTGCGCTCGGTCACGTCGTGGACGATCGAATACAGCAGCGTACGCCCCGCGAGCGAGATCGGTCCGCTGTAGACATCGACATCACACTCGGACCCGTTCGCGAGCCGATGTCGGGCATTCGACTGCCGGTGCCCGGCCGCTTGCGCGGCAGCCGTTTCCGCCTGTCTGCGATGCTCCGGCAAGCTGTCGATGTCGCCGATGGGCTTGTCGACAAGCTCGCCGCGCGGCCAGCCGTAGAAGCGCGCGGCGGCAGAGTTGGCGTCGACGATGCGGCCATCTTCGGGATCGATCAGCAGCATTACCGCATGGTTATTCTCGAACAGGCTCCGATACCTGGTCTCGCTCTCCGCCAGCGCCTCCTCGGCCAGGCGCCGGGGCGTGTTGTCGTGCAGGAAAGAGAGGATCGAGATCAGCCGTCCGGCGTCGTCGAATCGCGCCGAGCTGTGCCATTCGAAGTAGCACACCTCGCCGTTTTTGGTCAGCATGCGCGCCGCGGCGACATTGCGCGGCAGCCCGCCGCGCGTCAACGCGGACATGGCCCCGCGAACTTCGGCGGCATCCGCGGGATACAGGAAGGGACAGTCCTCAGGGCGGCATCCGTGGACCTCGGCCTCGGTCCAGCCCAGCCAGTCTTCCCCGCGCCCCGACCAGCGCTGAAGGTGCAACAGGCGATCCCACTCGATCACCGCGAGCGGCGCATTGCGGATATGAAAGCCAAGCAGCGCATCGGTCTCGCGTTGGCGCTCGAAGGCCGCGCGGACCTCCCGGTACCAGGACGAGAGCAGCAGATAAAGCAGCAGCGTGGTGACGGCGACGAACCCGAGCCCCTTCAGCGCCTCGAACAGTCCAAGCCGAGCCGGATCGTCGACGGTTACCGACAGCAAGTACGCCGAGCCCAATATCCACGCGCTTGCAACCGCTGCATAAAGCAGCACGATCCGCCCCGGGCTCAGGCGCGTTGCCATGGGCGGTACCCATGCCGCGGGACCGAAGGCCTCGACATGCGAGCGCTCAGACGGCCATCCCGGCCGGGCACGCAATTAGGCCGGGCCGCCGCTCTTGCCAGTCGGCGGCCCATTCCGGGAAATCTTCGGGAGGCATCGGCCGAGCGATGAAATAGCCCTGCGCCTGATCACAACCGATTGCGGAAAGGAAGTCCCAGTCGGAGCGGTCCTCGACACCTTCCGCGACGCTGGTCATGCCGAGGCGCTTCGCCATGCCCAGGCTGGTCTCCGTGATGGCCCGCAGCAGCCTGTTTGCCGCTGCACCATGGACGAACCCGCGGTCGATCTTCAACTCGCTGAAGGGAATGTCGCGCAGCTTCGCCAGGGAGGCATTGCCGGTGCCGAAGTCGTCGATGGAGAGGCCGATGCCCTTCAGGCGCAGGCGGTTCAAGATGTCCAGCGGCGCCCGAGGATCCTGCATCAGCGCCGTCTCGGTGACCTCGATCACCAGTGCCGAGGGCGGCATGTGCGCCCGCTCCAACTCTGCCAGCACCAGTTCGGCGAACGACAGCGACGCCAGGCTGCGCATCGAGACATTGACCGCGACCTTGATGTCGAGTCCCGTCTCGCGCCATTGCCATGCTTGGCGCACTGCCTCGGCCAGCACGACGCTGGTCAGATCGTCGATGCGCCCGGAGCGCTCGGCCACCTCGACGAAACGATCCGGGAAGACCAATCCGTCGTGCGGATGCTGCCAACGCACTAGGGTCTCGACACCCGCCAGCGTGCCGTCGAGCAGGTCTACCTTGGGTTGGTAATGGTTGACGAGCTCGCCGTTGAAGATGGCGGCGGCCACACGCTCCGGCGCATAATCGCACGCCGCCGCGGCGTCCGCCGCCGCATCGCGACGGGCGTTGTGGCGCAGCAGCACCTCGGCAAGATCGGCCGGCACGATGGGCTTGCGCAACGCCCCGAGCACATTGAGGCCGCGGGAGCGCGCCAACTGCTCGACACTCAGCAAAATGCGCTCGTCCTCGCCGCTCACCAAGATCAGACCGCCCGGATAATTCAGCTCCCGAAGGTGCCGAATGAGCTCGACCCCGTCGATGTCGGGCATCTGCAAGTCGCAGAAAATCAGCTCGAAGCCACTGTCCGCGCCCGGCAGCAGATCAAGCGCCGCGCGGGCACTGCGGCAAGCGACTACCTCATCGAAGCCCAAGCGCCGCAGGTGGTGCTCCAGCAATTGCAGCTCAAAGGGTTCATCGTCGAGCAGAAGCGTCTTCATCTCGGGCGTGGCGGAGTGCGAGGTGCGCTGACATCGGGCCGCCATCATCGTGCGGCGAACTGTCCGCCGGCGGACGCCGGGACAGGCACTGCGCTTCACGCGAATGACGGAGTGAGCCTTCGTCCGCGGCGGCAATACCCATCGCCGCGCAACGCATCATTATAGAGAGCCGACTTTTGTCAATCGTAGCAGACTCCGGAGAAGGCGTTTCGCCTACGTCGGAGACCTGTGACGTGCGCTGCAGAACCCCGCCGTCGAAAGGCAATTCGCATTGATCGGACTGCCGAGCGTGTCCGCATCGCTTCCCCGGCGACCGGCTCTCGCAAAGCGGCTACGGCGCCGACCCTCGGTGCACGGTGCTCCGGCCGATTGCCGAAGCGAGGCGGAGCCCGCACGGCCCCGCGCAGGCACCTTCAACCCGTCGTCGCGATCCGGCAGCGCAGCGCACGAACCAGTGCGATGGCCGCAATGGTCTTCTCGAAGCGGCGGTTGCGCAGGATGCCGCCGCAGCGCATCAGGCAGCGGCGCCAAGCCCAGACGATCGGCGTCATCTCCAGCGACAGTGTTGCACGGCGATGGCTCATCACCGGCAGCAGATTGCGGCGGACAAGACCGACACCATGAAACAGCGCCAGCGCGGTCAGTCGATTTGCCGGCAATGCATCGCCGGCGACGACGAAGTGGCTGCCGGCCACACCCAGTCCCAGGAAAGGGAGGTCGTAGGACCGAGCGAGCGACGCCAGTTCCTGCTCGAACGTGCGCCGCCGATCGGCCGACATGGTGTCCACCAGTGTCGAGAAGACATGGGCGACGATACGTGCCTCGGCATCGGGTATATCCGCCGGATCGAAATCACCGATGCCCCGGAGTGACTGGTTGAGCGGTCGATCGAGCGCTTGGCCATCGGGCACCCAGCGCGGAATCCCGGCTTTACCGGCAATGACCTGCTGCCGGCGGAAGCGGCGATAGATGCCCAGCACGATCTGCCCGTAGGGCGCCCCCCGACCGAGCACGACAGTGGACATCCAGCGCCCGCCGGTGAGGCACAATTTGCGCACCAGTGCCTCCGGCGATGACTCGGCCGCGCGTTTGCTGCCGTACAACAGCGACGACAGCGCGGCGCGCTCTTGCGGGCTCGCCCGTCGAAGCAGTTCGACCAACTCGACAGTGGCCTCGTCCGTTGCCGATGCGCTGTCCCTTGCGTCATGGTCTTCGTCTTTGCTCATTCCCTGCCCCGCTGCAAGATCGCGTTGATCGATTCGAAACCCGCCGCGCCGACAGCTTCGCGGCGATGCTCGTATTATCGATCGCACACGCGGAGGTGTTCTTTGCGGGCGTTCACGAATCCGCAAACAGTCGTTTAATGCAGCGAGTCAAGACCGCCAAAGGCCTACAAACTACTGGCGGCGAGCTCGGGAGCGCTCAACGAAGGGCTCGGGAACCGGGACAAGGGCGTGCACGCAGGCGCGATCTTGCGATGGCCCCCCACGCGACTGACCGGCGCCTCGTCTCACGGGCACAGCGCCTCAAGGGAAAAGCGCCGTCATAGGCAAGGCACCTATGCGGCAATGTTTCGTGGATCACCTTGCGCATAGCGGCGAAGGTTCTCGACCGTGACGTCAAGGATGCGCTGGACCGCTTCGCGGGTATAAAAGGCGCTGTGCGGCGTCACGATGACATTGCGCATGTGGGTCAGGACCTCGTTGGCCAACAGCGTGTCGAGGTTATGACGCTCTTCATAGATCGAGCGGAGCAATTCGGCTTCCTCCCGCACCACGGGCTCCTCGGGCAACACGTCGAGCCCGGCGGCGGCGATCTTTTTCTCGGCGAGCGCACGCACCAGCGCCTTGTGATCGACGACGCTGCCCCGGGCCGTGTTGATCAACACCAATACCCTCCGCGTCCGCGTGCTCGGCGGCATTCGCGGCCGTCAGCGGCGCGTCCACGTAGTGCAAGTCGTGCTCTCGGGCCAAGCCGTCGAACGTGTCGCGCTCCCAGCCCTCGGCTTCGAAGATGTAGAGCTTCATAGGCACGGTTCCGATGCTGCGCCGGCGTGCGTGCGCGGCGCCGGCGCCGATGGTTTGGGCTATGTCGGCCTCAGCGATGCCAGGTCGCGCGAATGATGCCGGCCTCGTCGCTGAACTTGATGGTCAGCTCGCCCTCGTAGGCGCTCTCCAGCGCATTGCCGACGCCTTCGGGCAAGTGCTCGTCGGTGAAGGTAATGACCAGTTCGCCGTCGGACTCGTCGGAGATATCCATCAGGCGCTTCATGGGGCGCTGCCCCTTCTCGGCGTCCACCTTATTGCGGATCAAGTTCAGGATTTCCTCGCGGTGCTCGGCCAGAAACGGGCCGCTCAACGTCAGAAAGCCGGCGGGCACCCGGTCCCGTACGCGCCTGCAGGCGGGGCACAGAATCTTCTCGCTGTCTTGCGGCGCACTGGCCATCCACTGCCAGCGCCCTTCCGCGAACACGACACCGCAACTGGTGCAGATACTGGGCTCGTTCAGTTGCCCGCGCGGCTTGTAGGGGTCGTGAATCCGTTCCTTGATGAGGCGGTCCCTGCGTCCGTCTCGTTCGATATCGGTATCTTTGCTGGTGCTCATAGTCCGTCTCCGTCGAACGTCGCGCCCGGCCCGGGGCTAAGCCCGGGAAGGGCAGTTCGGCTTCGGCCGCCCCTCACTGCTCCGCGTTGCGCGGCTCGCCTGCCTGTTGCCATGAGGCCAATCCCTGGCGGTCCGCCGACACTCGGCACTTGGCCTCGTTGTTGGTCAGGTCATAGCCGTTTCGGTGATGAAACGCGCGCAGCAAGGCAGGGTCCGCATCGCGGTCGGTGGACAGATCGACAATCCACCAGCCGAACTCGGACTCGGTGCTGCCGTAGTGGTCGCGATAGAGCCAGGCGCCGCATTCGTCCTGGCGCCATTGGCGCGGGTCGCGGTTGACGATGATTCTCGCCTGCTCCCAGACGCGCGCGATGATGTCGTCGTGATAAGTCATGGGCGTCCATCTCATCTCGGCTGCAGTGTGGGCGAAGCGCGCAAGCGCCGGTCCTCATCCCTCAGCGTGGCGCGCGGTGATCTCGCGCTCGGCGTCCAGCCAGTCATCCATCTCGCTGCCGGGAGCGAATCGGCGCTGCTGCGCCTTGTAGTAGGCGGCCTCGGCAATCATCTGCTCCACATCGACGGTCTCCGTGGACGTGTCGGAGCTCTGATTCGCACCGGTCTCGATATCCGGTTCGTTGTTTCGCTTGGCTTTGGGCATGGCTTCTCTCGCGTGTCGCAGGTGTTGAGTCGAACAGCCGCGCCGCCCGGACGCGACTGCGGCTGCCGTGCCGCTCGCCTGCACGGCAGCCGCGCGGCGAGTAATCGACAGCAATAGAAGTCTCTGCAAGTCCCGGTCCAGAAGGGCATACCGAGCGGTCCCGTCCGCCGCCGCCCGAGCCGTGCCGGGGCGACGGGTCGCGGCGCCGTCAACGCTCGCGATGCAGCATCCGTGCGCCACGTCCGGCGGTTGATTTCAGCCTGGCTCGGTGCATTTGCCGGCGGCGGCGCCGGTTGACGAGGCGGCGCACCGCGCTCCGTGTCCATCGCTGTCCCGGTAGGGTCGAGTATGCGATTGGCGCGATGATTGCTCGGTGGAAGATAGATCCCCGCCAAGGAGCAGACGCCATGCACAAGCGCGAAGTCACTTCCGACAAACCGCATCGCTACGCGGCGGCATGCGAGAATAAGTGTCCGGTGGTACCGCTGCACGAGCGCCGCCGTCAGCATTTGGAAGAATTGGTCGCGACCGTCCGCGCCCGCTTGCTCGAATTGCAGCGCAGCCGCGAGCGGCTAGAAGTGCAGTCGGACGATCTCTGGCAGATGCTGGCTCGGCTCCAGCGTGAGCTGCACGCTTGCCGCGAGCGCTTGGCGAGCGAACGGCGCGTCATGGATAGCGCCGCGCACACGGGCACGGATCGGCGTGATGCCCGCGCACATTGGGATGGACCGGCCCGCGACCGTTGGATCTCGCAGGTGTTCAACCGCCTCGGGAATCGCGACTGAGGCGCCGGCGTAGCGGGCGCTCGCCCGAAGCCGCTGGATACGCCCGAGCGCAAGGCAGCGTCATCGCGACCGACGCGCCCGCGCAGCGGACGCTCGCCCCTCCCGTTCAAGCGCCGCCGAACGTCGGCCGTGCCCGCCCCCGATGCGGCCGGCCGCCGCATCGGGCCCCAGATCTGCCCCAGATCTGCCCCAGATCCGCCCCAGATCGGCCCCAGATCCGCCCCAGATCCACCCCAGATCCGCCCTTATCTTCGACGACGACGGCATCATCGGCGAGAAGCCCGATCTGCGCCCCGGTTTGCGCACCGGTTCTGGCCCCGGATCTGGCCCCGGATCTGCCTCGCCCCCCGGTTCCGCCCTATTTCGACAACGCCAGCATGCGCGTGCGCAGCGCCCGGGCAATGCGCTCGGCGGCCTGCTCGCCCTCTCCCTCGCGCTCGAGCTCGGCGGCGCTCGCGGCGGGGCCCATGCGCAGGCGGATCGGACGCAGCCGCGGGCGCAGCGACCCCGGCGGCAATGCCTCGCCGCTGCCCTCGATCCGCACCGGGACGATGGGCACATCCTGCGCCAGGGCCAGATTGCCGACGCCGGCCCGGAACGGCTGTAGACTGCCGTCGGTCGAGCGCCTGCCCTCCGGGAACCACACCAGCGTACCCCCGCGCTGCAGCGCGGCGGCGCCGAACGCGAGACTTGCGAGTGCGCCCTGCGTCGGATCGACCGGCAGCACCCGGAATGCGCGGCTCAGCAGCCGCACCCAGGCCCGATTGAACAGCAGCCCCGTCCAACCGCCCCAGTAGATATTGCCTCTGCGCTCGGCGGGGAGCGCGGCCATGACCGCGATGGGGTCCAGCGAGCTCTGATGACTTGGCGCCAGGATAAACGGCCCCTGCGCCGGCAAATGCTCCAGACCGGCCACATCCAGCCGGAACAGCCGGCGCATGGCTTGGGTGGTCAGAAACTCGATCGGCCGCGCAAGCATGCGCAGCCACGTGCCGGGCGGCCGCAGCCATTTGCGCTGCGCGTCGTCGAGCAGCGACTCCGGATCCCGCAGCCGCGCCTGCAGATCGCCGGCGTCGGCACCGCCCTCGGCCTCGGACGCCTCGGCGGCCTCGCGCAGCAGGTCTCGGACCGTCTCGATGCGCCCGATGGCATCCTCCTCCAGCGCCATGCGCAAGTCGCGCTGCAGATCCATCGTCAGCACCACCCATTCCAACGAGTCGACGCCGAGGTCGAGGCGCAGGTCCGTATCCGGCGTAATGCGCCGGCCCTCGAAACGTTGCCCAAGCCAGCTCCAGAGCCGCCCGCCCGCGGCGTCGTCGACCAGTTGTCGGTCCTCGGGCGCCAGCTCGTCGAGCGCCGCCAGCCCGGAATCGCGGTCCGCCGCGGCCCCCTCGCGCAGCGCGCGAAAGCGCTGCGCCAGCAAATGCCGCCTGAGCTTGCCGAGGCGCGTGCGCGGCAGCGGCCGGCGATCGATCTGCAGCTGGCCGATGCGCCGCCAGCCCGGATCATTGCGCATCTCGGCGCCGACCTCGCCGCGCAACTGCTCGGCGATCGCCTCGTCGTCTTTGCCGCGCGCGAAGTCCGCATCGGGCACCAGCACGGCGGCCAGGCCTCCCTCGTGCTCCAACACGCCGGCCTCGTCGATCGACGGACAGCCTTCGAGCCGGGCCTCGATGGCCTCCGGGTCCACGTTCTCGCCGCCGGACAGGACGATCCGGCTCGACGCACGTCCGCTCAGTCGCAGCCATCCGTCGCTGTCGATGGCGCCCAGATCACCGGTGCTGAACCAGCCGTCGGCGTCCAGGGCCGCTGCCGTCTTGTCGGGCAGATCGAGATAGCCGGAGAAGACATTCGGCCCGCGGGCCTGCACTTCGCCCTCGCGCAACGGCACGCCGCTTTGCGCCGCCTCGTCCGCGCCCCCGCCCTGCTCACCGCCGAGATCCCCGCGATCATCGGCGCCCGCGGCACCGCCGTTATCCGCCTGATCCGAGACCGAATCGTCGCCGCGCCGCGCGCCGATGCGCAGATCGACGCCGGGCAGCGGCCGGCCGGCGCGCTCGAAGCGCCGCTCGCCGGGTGCCACCACGGTCAGGATCGGCGAGGTTTCGGTCAGACCGTAGCCGGTCGCGACGGCCCAGCCGAACCCCTCGAGCTCGCGCGCGAGCTTAGGGTCGAGCGCCGCGCCGCCGGAGATCAGCAGCCGCAGGCGTGGTGCGAATCGCCGGCGCAGCGGCGCGAACAGCGGCTTGCCGATGAGCACGCCGCCGCGCCGGCGTACCGCCGCCGAGGCCCGCAGCACGCCGTCGAACAACCAAACCGCCGCCCGTCCGCCGGCACCGATCCGCCGGCGCACCGCCGCCAGCAGGGCCTGGTACAGACGCGGAATGCCGAGGATCGCGGTCACCTCCCCTTGTTTGAGCGCCCGGACCAGCTGCGGGCCGGTCAGCGACTGCGGCAGCACGAGGACGATGCCCAGAGACAACGGCGCCAGCAGCCCGACCGCAAACGGGTAGACATGGTGCAGCGGCAGCGGCAGCAGCAGCCGGTCTTCCGGCGAGACGATGTCGCGCGACAGAATCGCTTCGACATTGGAGAGCAGGTTGCGATGGGTGAGCGGGACGCCCTTCGGCGGGCCGGACGTGCCGGAGGTATAAAACAGCACCGCCTCGCCCTCCGGGTCGGGGGCCAGGTCGGGGTCCGGGGCCGGGGCCGTTTCCGCGGCGTCCGATTCCGCAATCGCTTGCGGATCGGGCTCCGGCGGATCGCCCGGCCGCGGGTTATCCGCCCCTTGCCGAGCGTTGCCGGACGCTCGGCGCGCCGTGGCCGCGACCTGTGCGCCGGGCTCGATCGCGGTCAGTTCCGAAATCAACAGTGGCTGACGTCGGCTTGGGTCGTCGTCGCCGCTCGGGCGATCCGGCGAAGCGGCATCGGCGTCGAGCAGCACCAGCTGCAGCGCGCTGTCGCCGGCGGCCTCGCCCAGCCGCTCCACCAGCCGTTCGGCGGTAAACGCCCAGCGGGCACCGCTGTTGGAGACGATATGCGAAAGATCCGATCCCCCCGCCTGGCTGTCCACAGGCACCGGGATCACGCCGAGGCGCAGCAGAGCCAGGCAAGCGATGATCCAGCGCGGCGAATTCGGTGCGAACAGCAGCGCGCGCTGGCCGGCCTCGAGACCGCGTGCGCGCAGCGCCTGCGCCAGGCGCTCGGCGGCATGGGCCAACTCGGCGCATTGCCAGCGCTCGATATCGGCACCGTCCCCGCCATCGCGCCGGTGACGCAGAAGCTGCACCAGCGCCTCGCGCTCGCCGCGCTCCGCGAGCAGCGGCAACAGTCCGGCCAGTGTCGTCCCGGGAATTTGCAGCGGCGCCATCGGCGGTGACCTTCGTGCAGCGGCGGGATGCCCGCCCCGATCTTCGCCCCCGTCCGCGCGCGGTCAGCGGGACGGACGCGGCATGCCGCTCAGTCGAGCACGAAGGTGATCTTCATGTCGACCCGGAATGCGCTGATTTTGCCGTCGTGGACGACGACTTTGTGCTCCTTGACCCAGGCGCCCTCCACCTTGCGGACGCTCTTGCCGACAGTCTCGATACCGCCGCGGATCGCGTCCTCGAAGCTGTCTTTGGATTCGGCGCTGATTTCGATGACTTTTGCAACGGACATCATGGTCTCCCGATCGTGCTGAATGCCTGACCTCATGACTGACCTCGAGAAACCGAGGCCTTTCGCAGATCAAGATTTGCATGCACCGTGCCATCCGGCCCGTCTGCATCCGTCGGGGGCGGGCAGCCCGGCGGCCCGCACTGCCCGTTGCCTCGGTCGCGAAAACCACCGGCGCCCGGGGCATTTGCTCCGCAATGAGCCGGGCGCGCTCGGCCAGATCCCGCCGGAGTCAGACGGGGTCAGGCAGGTTCAGGCAGGTTCAGGCAGGTTCAGGCGGACGCGACCGCCCGCGCAAGGCCGCTACTCGGAGTAGCCGATCCCGAAGCCGCGCGAGTCCCGGGCAAAGAACGGCGTGCGCCCGCGGGGCACGACGACGATGCCGGACGGCGTGACCACCCAGTCGCGCCGGTCGGCGTCGGCGTCGTAACCGATTCGGGTGCCGTGCTCGATCAGGTTGTGGCGGTCGACGATTGTCCGGCGCAGGCGCGCACCGCGCCCGATGCGGGCGTAGTCCATGATGATGCAGTCTTCCACCTCGGCCCCGGCTTCGATGACCGCCTCGCGACGCACGATGGAATTGACCACCCGCGCGTCTTCGATCACGGTCGCCGCGCCGAGCAGCGAATTGTCGATCTCGCCGCGGGTCACGCGTGCCACCGGGCCCTGGTAGTTGCTGGAGAACACAGGCCACTGGGGGTTGAACAGATCCAGGCGCGGCTCGGCACCGAGCACATCGCGGTGGGCCTCGTAGTAGCTGTCGATAGTGCCGACATCGCGCCAATAGGCAGACTCTTCGTAAGGTTTGATCCCCGGAATGTCGTTGCCAGCGAAGTCATAGGCATAGACGCGTTGATTGGAAGCGAGCATCCGCGGCAGAACGTGGTTGCCGAAGTCGCTCTCGCCGCGCCGGTGCGCATCGCGCAGCGCCCGGACCAGGCAGCCGGAATTGAACACGTAGTTGCCCATCGAGGCATACACCCTGCCGGGATCATCGGGCATGGGCGTGCCCCGCTCGGGCTTTTCTTCGAAGCCGCGGATGCGCCCGTCGGCGTCGGCCGCGATGACGCCGAAGTTGCGTGACTGCTCCGCCGGCACCGGCAGAGCGGCCACCGTCACCTCCGCGTCGCGCTCGATGTGATAGCTGATCATCTGGCTCACATCCATGCGATAGACGTGATCGGCGCCGAACACCAAGACCAGTTCCGGGTGCTGTGTTTCGATCAGGTCGATGTTCTGAGAGACCGCATCCGCCGTCCCGCTGAACCACGCGTTGCCGTCGAGCATCTGCGGCGGCACCACGGTCACGAACTGGTCGGGAAACAGCGGCGAGATCGTCCAGGCCTTGCGGATGTGCTCGATCAGCGACTGGGATTTGTACTGCACCAACAGGTAGATGGTGTAGATGCCCGAGTTGACCAGATTGCTGAGCGCGAAGTCGATGATGCGGTAGCGCGAGCCGAACGGCACCGCCGGCTTCGAGCGCTTCTCGGTCAGCGGCATCAGGCGCGAGCCTTGCCCGCCGGCCATGACCATCGCCATGACATTGCTGGCATAGCGGATTCTCGGTTGTTGCCTGCGCATGCGCACTACCTCCGGGTTACCGGTGTCGGGCCGCACACCGGGGCTATGGCCGTGCTCTGGGCCGGATCGCCGTGCGTTTACATCGGCAGTGTCTCGACGCCCGGCACGCCCGCCGTGATTGAAAGACCCTGTAAGTGCACGAGCAAGGATCGGACCGGCGCATGGCGCACCTGCCGGCGCCGATCGCCCGAGCCGATCGCCCGAGCCGATCGCCCAAGCCCGAGCCCGAGCAGACCCGGAGCGGTCCCTGAACCGGTCCCGGGCGGACCCCGGCCGCCCGGGCGTTCTTCCGCCGGCCGAGGCCGGACGGGCCGCGTCACTCGATGACGACACGCGGGATGTCGTGCATCGAGACGACGCCGCTCACGCGGTCGTCGTCGTCGAGCACGATAAGCCGCGAGACGCCGTGGCGCTCCATCACCTGCAGGGCTTCGCGCGTGCGCGCTTTTCGACCGATCGTCACCACCAGCTGCGTCATCGCATCGCGCACCGGCGTCTGCGAAAGGTCGCAGCCGCTGGCGGCGGCGCGAACGGCGATATCGCGATCGGTGACCGTGCCGACCAGCCGGCCGCCGTCGCGCACGGGCAAGAAGCCGACGTCGTTGCTGTGCATGAACCGAGCGGCGGCCGTGAGCGGCGCGTCCGCGTTGATGCTGACGATCAGCGGCGTCATGATCTCTTCGACCAGCACCTTGATTACCTCCGACAATCTTCAATGGGGCGGGCACCGTGCGCCGGCGAAATGCCGGCGGCGGCGACAACCGCCCGGACGGCGCTTCCGACCGAAAGGCAGGGCGCCATCGGAGCTATCCAGCAAAATGCGGACCCACGTCCGCGCGAATCCTTCCGTCCGTCCCCCACCACACGCTGCGTAATGACACGGATTACACGGGTCGCCCCGGTCTTCTAGGCTGATGAAGTGGTGCCGAGCTTCTCGCGCGGTGCCGCCCCGAAACCACCGACCGCGGAGGGCAGAGTCCCAACAAGATGAAGATCGCGACGAAAACGGTTCTCCGATCCGACAACGCGCCGACGGCAGCGGAGGACGAGCCCTGCCGCTCCGGGCTTCAGCGCGAACGGCTCGATGCGGGCGACGACATCAGCATCCTGATCGTCGACGACAACGCCGACGTCGCCGCAGCGCTGTCGCTGCTGCTGCAACTGCTCGGCTGTCGTGTCATTACGGCCGCATCCGGCGCGGAAGCCCTGTCCGCCACGCAAGCAGGGCCTCCGCGGATGGCGCTGCTCGATATCGGCCTGCCGGACATCGACGGTCTGGAACTGGCGCGCCGCCTACGCCGGCGCTACCCCTCCGTCGACCAGCTCCGACTGGTCGCGATCAGCGGCTACGGCTACGACGAAGACCGCCGCGAGGCCTTCGACGCGGGCTTCGACGAGCACCTCACCAAGCCCGTGGGCCGGGACACCCTGCAGGCGCTCATCGCGCGTGTCGGAGCGGGTGCAGCCTAACGCTATCGCCGACGCAGTCGCCCGCATCGCAGACCGCGCGCCCGCGGGCAACGGGCGCGAAGCAATGGCGCCGGAATTGCATCGATTCGATGACAAGACAGTCCTGATCCCGACGAGCGGGACGCCATCAGCTCATCCACGATAGCGGGAGGTCCGCGCATGAACAGCTTCAAGCACGCAGAGCGGCTGCATAAAGCCCTCGCCAATGATCCGGATACCCGGCCCTTCGCCGACCGAATTCATCTGCTGCCCGGCGAGCCTTGGCGCATCGAGGGCCAGGTCGACAGTATCGCCGCGCGACGCAAAGTGATTCGATTGGCGCGCAAATCCCTGCCCACGGGCTACATCGAAGACGGCGTGACGCTGTCGCCCGCCCTCAGTCAGTCCGACGAAGACTTGGCCAAAGCGGTGCGCGATGCATTGCGCGAGGATTCCTCGCTCGCGGGCGTGCGCGTGCTCGAGCCCGGCATGCATCCGCCGCCGGTCAACCGGCCCTGGGTCGGCGTGCTGGTGCGTGACGGCATCGTTCACTTGGGCGGCTGGCTGCATAGCCACGCCGATAAGGCGGTCGCCGAGGGACTGGCATGGGAGACCAACGCCGCGCGGGATGTGGACAACCTGATCCACTGCGAGCCGCGCCGCCCGCGCTCGGACGCCGACATCGCCGAAGCGGCGATGACGTTGATCCACGACAACGAGGCGCTGAAGGACCAGCCTATTCGAGTCGATGTCGACCCCGGCAGCGCCCCCCTGCACGGGCAGGTGGAAGACGCGCAACGACGCTCGCTGGCGCGCACCTTGTGCTGGTTCGTGCCGGCCGTTCGGCAGGTCGAGGACGACTTATCGGTGCGACGCCCGATGCGATAGCCCCGAGACGACGGTTGGGCGCGGCAGTCCATCGGCGCCCTGCCCGGCCGCCCTATCGAGCCCGGCCGGTCGCCGACGCCCGCCGGCATTCAGCCGGACATCTTCCCGCGCCGGCGCAGCAGCCGGTCGCCGCCCGCCACGGCAATCGCGCTCCACAACGGCAGCAGCAGCAACAGCCCTTCGAAGCCCCGCGTCGCGACCGCGGCCGCGCCCACCGCGGCGCTGAGCATTTGACCGGTGCGTACCCGCGACGGATGCAGCGGCAGGCCGGTGTCGTCGGCGACGCTGTGCAGCTTGCCGGCATCGCGGATCACCACCACGAACAGCATCAACAGGACCAGGGCCGGGAGCAGCGCCGCCGGGTGCGGCAGCCCGACAGGCAACGGACCCGCCCCGGTGAATGTGCGCGCCACGAAGACCGCGACCACCAGCGCGAGCAGCGACAGCAGGGCCGCGGTGGCGACGCTGCGCAGGCTGCGCGGCGGGAGCATCCCGTCCAGCACCAGCGCCGCCGCGCCGGCCGCGAGATAGACCCAGTCCGAGCCGGCATCCGCCAGCCAGATACCGAGCCCGAGCACGGCGAGCGCATCGGCCAGCGTCGCCGGGGCGCCGGTGGTCCGGTTGACCACGCGCATCGCCAGCAGCAGCGCGAAGCACTCGGCAATCCCGGGCAGCGGAAGCGGCGTCGGCCAGGTCAGCGACAGGCCGATGGCGAGGGCGGCCGCGCACAGCCCGGCGGCACCCAGGGCAGCCATCTCATGGTCCGGATCCAGCTCCCGGCAAATCGCCCAGGCGAGGAACACCGCCAGCGCCAAACGCAGTGCATCGCTCCAAGACGCGACCCATTGCTCGGACGCGGTGCCGAGTACCAGCCCCGCCGTAACGAGCACGGCGGCGCTCCCGCCGACAATCCAGCGGTTCGTGGCATGGCCGAAGTCCAGCGGGCGGCCGATTCCGGATAGGCTGCGGATATCCATGGGTGTTCTCCCGGGTCGGGCGCGTCGCCGCGGAGCGATGTTCCCGTGTGGAGGCGGATACGGGACCGAGACCGCGCCGGCGGCGATTGCGCGAAAATAGATAGCGGACAAGGAGCGGAATGCGTGCCAGCCCCGGTCGTGAATGAAGTCCCCCACGATACGCTGTTCGGCGCCCGACGGGTGGCCAATGCAGCGTATATCGTTGCATTCGGGGGCATTTGCCGGCCGGCGGGTGCAAATCCACCGGGCCGGGGCTTTATACGTCATTCACGCTCGCCGCGATGGGTAATCGTCCGGATTCGCAGCGTCCCCCAGGGTCGCTACATTGCCGGCTCGGCAACGCGGGAAACGTCCCGCGGCCGCTACGATACAACGCGGCAACGCCGATGCGAACAACGGGCGCCACGCAAGCGCCGCGACCCGACACGGGGAGGAAGCCGGTGGCAACATCGATGGGGCTCGACGATCTTCTGCACGCGCAGGACGTTCACTGCGCGCTGCTGCCGACGTATCTGCGCGCACCGCACGGCCAAGGTGCTCGCGGCAGGATCCCGATCACGGGCGCCCACCGGATCGCCACCGGACTGCTGTTGGCCGACCGCCTCGGCTCCGCCCTGGCCGTCATTCCAAAGGATCGGGCGCTCGACCTCGGCGCCATGCAGCAAGAATTCGGCCGGCAGTTCCACGTATTGGGGCGAATCGACGCCTCCCGCGTCGGATCCGGGCTGGCCGCCGCCGCCGGCTCGACGCCGACGCCGGCCGGCATCGAGCTGTTCGTCGACCAATCTCTGGTCCTGCTCTCCTATGTCTACCTGGAGACCGCCGATCCGAATCGGTTGGCGCGCCTCGACGGCGACTCGTTCCGCAGCCTGTTCTATGGCGCCTGGTGCGGACGCATCACCCGCAAGCCGGATTGACCCCGGGCGCGCACCTGCATCTATTGCGCAACGCCGCGAGGGGCGCCGGGGGCAAGGCGGCCGGCGCCGGACCGCAATGCAGACCCCGCGAAGGCATCGTTGTTGCTTGTCCTTGCGCGAGCAGCGGCGCCGGTCGGGCGCCGGCATCGACGACGCGGCGGGAGGACATGCCCATGAGCGAACGCTACGACGCGATCATCATCGGAGCCGGCCAGGCCGGACCACCGCTGGCACTGCGGCTGGCCGGCCAAGGCCTGACGACGGCGCTGATCGAGCGCCGCCAGGTCGGCGGCAGCTGCGTGAACTTCGGTTGCACGCCCACCAAGGCGATGGTCGCCAGCGCCCGCGCGGCTTGGGCGGCACGGCGTGCCGGTGAGCTGGGCGTGCGCATCGGCGGCAGCATCGACGTCGACCTGGCAGCGGTGAAGGCGCGCACCGACGCCATCGTCGCGAGCTCCCGCGACGGGCTGCGCGAGGCGCTGTCGTCGCAAGACCATATCGCGCTCATCGAGGCCCATGCGCGTTTCACCGGCACCCGTACCGTGAGCGCCGGCGGGCGCGAGCTGAGCGCTCCGCGCATCTTCATCAACACCGGCACCCGCAGCGCCGTGCCGCCGATTCCCGGGCTGGAAGCATCCGGCTATTGGACGCCGAGCAGCGTGAGCCGGGCGGAAACGCTGCCGGAGCATCTCATCGTCCTCGGCGGCGGCGCGACCGGCGTCGAGTATGCGCAGATGTTCGGGCGCTTCGGCAGCCGGGTGACGCTGATCGAGCGTCATGCGCGCCTGCTCCCGGGCGAGGACTCCGACGTCTCCGCCGCCGTTCAGCGCATCCTGGAGTCGGAAGGCATCGACGTCCAGGTGGGCGCCGAGGCGAAGCAGGTGCAAGGGTCGGCCGGCGACATCGCCCTGCGGTTCTCCGCCGGCGGCAGCGAGCAGACCGTACAGGGCGATCGACTCCTGCTCGCACTCGGGCGCCGCCCCAATAGCGACGACCTCGACCTGGAAGCTGCCGGCGTTGCGGTGGACGCCGACGGACATATCCCGGTCGACGAGATACTGCGCACCGGCGTGGACGGCATCTGGGCCCTCGGCGACGTCAACGGCAAAGGGGCGTTTACGCATACGGCCTACGACGACTATCGCATCGTCGCCGACCAACTGTTCGGTGAAGGCCGGCGCTCGCTCGACGACCGCATCCACGCGGCCGCTGTCTACATCGATCCGCCGCTGGGGCGCGTAGGACTCGACGAGACGCAGATCCGCGCCGCCTCCCGCGGCACCTTGCTGGCGAAAATGCCGATGAGCGCAGTCTCCCGCGCCACGGAGCGCGGCGAGACCGAAGGCTTCATGAAGGTGCTGGTGGACGAGCAAAGCAGCCGCATCCTCGGCGCAACCGTGCTCGGCATCGGCGGCGACGAGGTCGTCCAGGCCCTGCTCATCGCCATGGCCGCCGGCGCCCCCTATCAGCTGATCCGCGACCTCACCGGCATCCACCCGACCGTGAGCGAACTGCTGCCGAGCCTGTTCGCGAGCCTCGAGCGTATGGAATCGCCCGTCGACGCGCAGGCCGGCGAAGCCGCGCGGCAGCAGGGCTAGACCCGCCGCCGGCGGCCGGCTCGGCGGGCCGAGACGGCCGTCGCTTAGGAGGACCGAATGGCGGCGCGATGGAACGCGGGCAAGGTAAGGATCCGCCGCTCTTTATGCCGCCCCGCCCCGGCTCCGCCGCTACAGCAAGCTCAACAGCGTCGCCACGGCGGCTGCCCGGCGCTCGGGGCGGCGCTGCAATGCCAGCGCGAGCCCATCGACGGCGCTGGTCAGCGCATACAGCCGCGCCAGCAGCCAGGCGTGCTCCGGGGAGGCACCGATGGCGGCGCCGGCGGCCGCGTCGTTGTAGGCCGACATCAGCCGCTGGACCGCCCCCCGGCGCCAGTTCGCCAGCGGCTCCTGCAGGCGCTCGCGCGGGTGCGGGTGCTCCTGCGCCATGGCGAGCAGGACGCGCTCGACGGTCTCGTGCAGCGAGTAGATCAGACCGCCCACGTCGGCGAGCGGCGGGCGCTTCAGTCGGCGCGATTCGCGCGGCACGTCCAACGGTCCGCCGGCGCCGGTGAGCACGACATCGTGCTCGGCGACGAGCACCCGCGCCAGGCTGAGGTCACCGTGCAGACGCAGCTTCGCGGGCCCGAAGCCGAGCGCCGTCGCCTCGGCGAAATGCGATTCCAGTCCGCTGTCGTGGGCCAGCAGCCGGTCTGCCTCCGAGCGCGCCGCCTCCGGCAGGGCGTCACGCTCGCGGTGCAGGCGATCCAAGGTGCGTGCCGCCGTTCGCATCATGTCCGCGCGCCAGGCAGCCGCCTCGTCGTCGGTGACGGGCTCGGGCCGGAACGCCTCGCCGCCTCGGGTCAGCGCCAAGTGCAGCTCGGCGGTGCGCCGCCCGAGGGCATCGATCAATGCGTCCAGGCTGATCTGCCCCGGGTCCAGTCGCCAGTCGTCGTCGGGGCGCGAGAAGAAGAATTCGTCGTACAGCCGCTCCAGGTGCTCGCGGATGAAGGTTTGCAGGTCGCCCTGGTTCGGCACGAACCGCTCCACCACCGCCAGGGTGCAGACGGCGCCGTCCGCAAACCGATAGTCCAGGTGCCCGGCCAGCGCCGGTATGCCGTCGAACGGGACGTCGTCGGTCAGCAGGCGCGCCGTCTCGATGAGCGGGTCCGGTGCGCCCGGCGCGCCGCCCTCGCCGCCGCGCGCCGCGGGGCAGCGCAACGTCTTCAGCAGCAGCCGCTCGCCGAGCACCACACCATTGTCCGGATCCTCGGGCAACAGATGGGTCGGCGCATCGAGACAGTCTCCGGCGAGCGCCCCGAAAGCCCGGGTCGGGTGTGCCGAGAGCCGGCCGTCACCGAGCGCGAGCAGCTCGCCGCCTTCGCCCGTCGCACGCACCAGCGCCTGCACGAAGGAGGTATCCGCGAGCGCCTCGTGCATCAGCCCCGGGGTTGCCTGCATGCGCGCCTGCGCCAGCGTCGTGGCCGCGGCCGGCACCGTCGGCAAGGCCGCATCCGGCGTCTGCCAGGTCAAGGCCAACGGCAGCAATAGCCGCTCGGCGGGCGCTTCGGCGAGCTCGACCCGGACCAGGGTCAACATCCACTCGTCCCAGATCCGCGCCGCCTCGATGGTGACGCGCTGCACCTGCGCCTGTTGCCGGGTCTCGCGCCCGTCCGTCGCACAGCGCCCGCAGCGCCCGGTCAGATAGGCGGGCAGCACGCGGCTCTGCAGCAATGCAACGGCCCGCAGCGCCGTTTGCCGGCGCTCGGCGAGATCGGGCTGCAGGCTCAGCCAGCCCTCCGGCAGCACCAGCGTCGCCAGCCGCGGCGCGGCCACGCGCTCGTCGTGCCAGGCCGGGGCGTCGGCATCCTCGGAGAGCAGAAACCAGTAGAAGCCATGGCCCGGAAGCGTCAGCAGATAGGGTAGCTCGCCGATCGGAGGGAAGGACGTCTGGCCCATCAGCTCGATCGGGACGCGGCCGTTGAAGCGAGACAGATCGAGCTCCACCGGCTGCGCGCCGCGGCCCAGATTGGCGACGCACAAGACCGCCTCGCCGGCGTCTTCCGGCGCATCCTCGGCGGGCGCGCTCACGGAAGACACCGCTTGAGGAGCACCCTCGCCGCCGTAACGGCGGACATAGGCGAGGATCTTCCGGTTGCCCGGATGCAGCAGCTCCATGGTGCCGCGGCCGAACACCCGGTGCGCCTTGCGCACCTCGATGATCCGTCGCATCCAGTTCAGCAGCGACGACGGCGTGCGCGCCTGTGCCTCGACATTGACGGACTGGTAGCCGTAGATCGGATCCATGATCGGCGGCAGGTATAGCTGTTCCGGGTCGGCGCGGGAGAAGCCGGCGTTGCGGTCCGGCGACCACTGCATCGGCGTGCGCACGCCGTTGCGATCGCCCAGATAGATGTTGTCGCCCATGCCGAGCTCGTCGCCATAATACAGAATCGGCGAGCCGGGCATGGACAGCAGCAGGCTGACCATGAGCCGGATCTTGTCCTGGTCGTTGCCGAGCAGCGGCGCCAGACGGCGGCGGATGCCGACGTTCACCCGCATGCGCGGGTCCGCCGCATAGGTCCGGTACATGTAGTCGCGCTCTCGGTCGCTGACCATCTCGAGCGTCAGCTCGTCGTGATTGCGCAGAAAAATGGCCCACTGGCAGTTGGCGGGAATCTCCGGCGTCTGCTCCAGGATCTCGACGATGGGGTGACGCTCCTCCTGCGCCAGCGCCATGTACATGCGCGGCATCAGCGGGAAGTGATAGGCCATGTGGCACTCGTCGCCGTCGCCGAAATAGTCACGCACGTCCTCGGGCCACTGATTGGCCTCGGCCAGGAACATGCGGTTCTCGTAGTGGGCGTCGACGACGGCGCGCATGCGCTTGATGACGGCGTGGGTCTCCGGCAGGTTTTCGTTGCTGGTGCCTTCGCGCACGCACAGGTACGGAATCGCGTCCAGCCGCAACCCGTCGACACCCAGATCCAGCCAGAACCGCATCACCCTGATCATCGCCTTCACCACCTGCGGGTTGTTGTGGTTCAGGTCCGGCTGATGGGAAAAGAAGCGGTGCCAATAGTACTGCTCGGCCTCCGGATCCCAAGTCCAGTTCGAGGCCTCGCTGTCGGTGAAGATGATCCGCGTTTCGGAAAAGCGGCTGTCGTCGTCGCTCCAGACGTAGAAGTTGCGCTTGCTGGAACCGCGCGGTGCCCGCCGTGCCGCCTGAAACCAGGGATGCTGATCGGAAGTATGGTTGACGACCAGCTCGACGATGACCCGCAGGCCGCGCCGGTGCGCGGCGCCGACAAAGCGCCGGAAGTCTCGCCGCGTGCCGTAGGCGGAATGGATATTCCGATAGTCGGAGATATCGTAGCCGTCGTCGCGCATGGGCGACGGGTAAAAGGGCAGAATCCAGAGGGTGTTGACGCCGAGCTCGCGCACGTAGTCGAGCTTCTGCGTCAAACCGCGGAAGTCGCCGACGCCGTCTCCATCGGTGTCGAAAAACGCCTTCACGTGGGTCTGGTAAATGATGGCGTCCTTGTACCAGAGCGGATCGGACTCGGGGGTGTTCGGTTGCGTGCTCGGTTGCATCATCCCGGCTGGATTTCGGCCAGACAATCGATAAGGAACGGCGGTGGACGGAGCCCGGCGGGCGCGCGCGGGCGCCGGGCCCGTCGGACGGCGCGGCGCGCGGGCGCCGCGGCGACGTCAGCGCTGGACGTCCGGATTACCCTCGCCGAAGCCCCCGTGCACGTCGGCCTCCTCGGCGTAGGGCCGCTCGGTCTCGGGTGCGCCCGGGCGCAGCGACGGGTTGCCCTCGGCCACTTCGTCCGGGTAGCGCTCGGCCTCCGCTGTACCCGCCTCGCCGGCAGCCTCGGTTTCCGGCGGCAGCCCGTTGCCGCGATCGCCGACGACATCGGGGTTATCTTCGGCAAAGCCTGAGTACTTCTCCACCGGGTCATGCCCGGCGTCCGCGTCGGCCGCCTCGGTCTGTGCTTGCAGCGGCAAGGCCGCGGCCAAGGCGATCATCGACGTGAACAGAATCAGATTTCGGTGTTTCATGGCGAGCTCCGTTATCTCTGCGTGGTGTAACTCAATGGTGTGCCGGCATGGTGTGCCGGCGTGGGCATTGCCGATGTTCCGAGCTCGGGCAGCACCGGCTCGCGTGCCCCGCACCCGCATGCCTCCGCCATCGCTGCTTGATGCCCGACGCGACGGCCGGGAACCGCTTGCCGCCGCTGAGCCCGGAACGCTCGCCCCGGACATCGGCGGCAAATCGGCTCCGCTGGGGCGGCGCCGCGATACACGGAAAATTACGCAAGGGCCGGGCCATAGGCCTTGCCGCCCTGGCGATACGCCCGAGCCGATACGTACGACTGACCGCCCAGAGGCCGCTTCTGCCGCTTCTGCCGTGACGTAAACCCGGGGCGGGCCGCCGCGGACAAGCCGACTTCGGCCGTGGCATCGCCCGGCTGCTCCTTTCGGCGTGACGCGGCCCCGATCGGGGTGCATTCCCCCAAGGCCGGCTGATATCCCCCGCTGCCCGGCCGAGATCGCCGCCGCCGCCGGCTACCCGGGCCGACCTCTACGCTGGTACGCCTTCTGCACGCGTCTTCATAGTCTCGACGACTTTGTTTCGCGAAAGCAGGTAGAGCCTATGAGTCAAGCACGCCACCGCATGCCATTCGGCGCCGAGATCACCGATGAAGGCTCGGTCCGATTCCGGCTGTGGGCGCCTGCCGCCGAGGCGGTCACGCTCGATGTGGGGGACGGCGGCGGCCCGCGTCAGGAGCTGCAGATGTCGCCCGCCGGCGACGGCTGGTTCGAGCACGTCACCGATATGGCCGGCCCCGGAAGCCGCTATCGGTTTCTCGTCACCGGGCCGCGCACGGACGGCGCCAAGGCCATACCCGATCCGGCCTCGCGCTACCAACCCGGAGACGTGCACGGCTTCAGCGAAGTGATCGACCCGACGCGCTTCGACTGGAAGGACGACGAGCCCGAAGGCCCGTGGCGCGGCCGTCCGCGGGAGGAGGCGATCTTCTACGAGCTGCACGTCGGCAGCTTTTCCCCTGAAGGCACCTTCGCCGGCGCTGCCCGGCGACTGGACCACCTCGCGGCGCTGGGCATCACCGCCATCGAGCTGATGCCGGTGGCCGCGTTTCCGGGCCGGCGCAACTGGGGCTACGACGGCGTGCTGCCCTTCGCACCGGACGCAAGCTACGGCCGGCCGGACGACCTGAAGGCACTGGTGCAGCAAGCCCACCGGCACGGACTGATGGTCTTCCTCGACGTCGTCTACAACCACTTCGGCCCCGAGGGAAACTATCTGCACCTGTACGCACCGCAGTTCTTTACCGACCGGCATCAAACACCCTGGGGAGCCGGTATCAACTTCGATGGCGAGCGCAGCGGCCCGGTGCGCGATTTCTTCATCCAGAACGCCCTCTACTGGCTAGAAGAGTACCGGCTCGACGGCCTGCGCCTGGACGCCGTGCACGCCATTGCCGACGACTCCGATCCGGACATCTTGACCGCCCTCGCGGACGCGGTGAACCAGGGTCCGGGCCGCGAGCGCGCGGTCCATTTGGTGCTGGAGAACGACCACAATGCGGCCCATTACCTGCAACGGCGCGACGACGGCACGCCGCGCCTGTACACGTCGCAATGGAACGACGACTTTCATCACGCGGCGCATCTGCTGCTCACCGGAGAGCGCGACGGTTACTACGCCGACTATGCCGATCAGCCCGCCCGGCGTCTCGGCCGCTGCCTCGCCGAGGGCTTCGCCTATCAGGGCGAGCCATCGGCTTATCGCGACGGCGCCGCCCGCGGCGAGCCGAGCGCATCGCTGCCGCCGACGGCGTTTATCAACCTGATTCAAAATCACGATCAGGTCGGCAACCGCGCCTTCGGCGAGCGCATCGGCGCGCTGGCTTCGGAAGAGGCGCTGCGGGCAATGACGGCCCTGTTGCTGCTGGCGCCCTCCCCGCCGCTGCTGTTCATGGGACAGGAATTCGGTGCCGACACGCCGTTCCTGTTCTTTTGCGATTTCGGCGACGACCTGGCCGAGTCCGTGACCGAAGGGCGGCGGCGCGAATTCGCCCGCTTCGAGCGTTTCGCCGACGACAACGCCAGGCAGGCGATCCCCGATCCCAACGACCGGCAAACCTTCGAGCGCTCGCGCCTGGACTGGAGCACCCTCCCCGAAGTGCGCCACCGCCAGTGGCTGCAGTTCCACCGGTTGCTGCTGCAACTGCGCCACGCTCGGATCGTGCCGCGCCTGGCGGGCATGGACGGCGGCGGCGCTGCCTTCGACGTCATCGGCGAAGGCGGACTGCAGGTGCGCTGGCGCCTCGGCGACGGCAGCCGCTTGACGCTGTTCGCGAACCTGGCGGCAGCGGCAATCGACGCCGCCGGCCTGCAGCATCAGCACGCCGCCGACCGGCTTTACCTGGAGCCCCTGAGCGCGGAGCCGGCGCTGCGCAACGGCCGCCTGCCGCCATGGACCGTTGCCTGGTACCTGCAAGACGCTCCGGGTCAAGTCTGAGCCCGGGCCTGAGCCCGGATGCGAGCACCGGCCCGAGTACGAGCGATCACAGGCCCGAGCCCGGCGACGACATCAACGCCACGAGCACCCAATGAATCCCACTCCCGAGCTCGACCGTCTCTGCGCCCACTTCGGCATCGCCGCAACTTACCGCGACTTCCGGGGCGAGGAGCAACGCGCGGACGACTACACACGCCGCGCCCTGCTGCGCGCCCTCGGCGTCGATGCCGGCGACCCGGATACCGAGGCGCGCAGCCTGCGCGAGACGCTGGACCGGTCCTGGCGGCGGATGCTGCCGCCGGTGGTGGTGCGCCGCCAAGGCGATCCGGCGCCGACGCTTGCGCTGACGATGCCCGAGGACGGCCCGGAAGCTCCCTGCTTCGTGCTGCTGGAAGAAGACGGGACGCGGGCGGACGGCGTCATCAACCTGGACGCCCTGCCGGTGGACGAGCGCCGCGACATCGACGGGCGCGCCTGGCTGCGCCGGACCTTCTCCGTGCCGACGCCGTCCGTGCTCGGCTACCACCGCTTGTTGCTCTACGCCGACGATCGGTCCGCGGCTGCCGCGCACGCCGACGGGCAGGCGGTGCTGGCCGAAACGACGGTCATCGTCGCCCCCGAGCGCTGCTGGCAGCCGCAAGACGCCGGCGGCCGGTCGTTCGGGCTGATCACGCAACTGCCCGCGCTGCGCTCCGCGCGTAACTGGGGCATCGGCGATTTCACCGACCTGATGCGGCTGGTGGAGATCGGCGCCGCGGCCGGCGCCGGCATGATCGCCCCGGGACCGCTGCACGCGCTGTTTCCGACGCGCCCGGAGCGCTGCAATCCCTACGCGCCGTCGAGCCGGCGCTTTCTCAATCCGCTATACATCGACGTCGACGCCGTCCCGGACGTGCTCGAGTGCGAAGCGGCCCGTGCGCGTATCGACAGCGACGACTTCCGGGCATCGCTGCGCGCGCTGCGCGGCGAGCCGCTGCTGGACTACGGCGGCGTCGCCGCGGCCAAGCTCGACATGCTGACGCGTCTATTCCGCCATTTCCGTACCCGACACCTCGAGCCCGGCAGCGAGCGCGCGCAAGCATTCGCCGGCTTTCGGCGGGCGCAAGGCGACGTATTGGAACGCTTTGGGCTATTCCAGGCGCTCGCCGAGCACATGGCAGACGCCGACACCGGCCCGCGCGGCTTCGACGACTGGCCAGAGCCGTTGCGCGACCCGGACTCGGAGGCCGTTCGCGACTTCGCGCGCGCGCACGCCGAGCGCATCGACTTCTTCGTCTGGGTGCAGTGGATCGCGCAGCAACAGCTCGAGGCCGCCGCCGCCCGCTGTGCCGTGCTCGGCATGCCGTACGGCCTTTGCCTCGACCTCGCCGTCGGCGCGGCCCCCGACGGCGCCGACTGCTGGACCGCGCGCGGGCGCTACGTGTCCGGCGCCCACGTCGGCGCGCCGCCCGACGACTTCAGCCCGAAGGGCCAGGACTGGCATGTGCTGGCTTGGCATCCGATGGCGCTGCGCGAGAGCGGCTACGCGCCGTTCGCGGCCGAGCTGCGGGCCAACATGCAAGCCGCCGGCGCGCTGCGGATCGATCACATCATGGGGCTGATGCGGCTGTACTTGGTGCCGGAGGGTGCCCCGGCGCACGCATCGACCTATGTGGCGTACCCGTTCGAAGAGCTGCTAGGCGTCCTGGCGCTGGAGAGCGTGCGCAATCGCTGCATGATCATCGGCGAGGATCTCGGCACGGTACCGGACGAAGTGCGCGCCGCGATGTCGGACAACGGCATCCTGTCGACACGGGTGCTCTACTTCGAGCGCGCCGAAGACGGTGGCTTCCCTGCGCCGGGCGACTATCCGCCGGACGCCGTGGTTACCGCGGGCACCCACGACTTGCCGCCGCTGGCCGGTTTCTGGCAAGGCATCGATCTGGAGCGCCGCCGGGAGCTGTCTCTTTTTCCGACCGAGCAGGACTACGAGCAGCGCCTGCTGCAGCGCGGCAACGACCGCGCCCGGCTGTTG
Source organism: Thiohalocapsa sp. (assembly GCA_021736785.1). Lineage (GTDB taxonomy): Bacteria > Pseudomonadota > Gammaproteobacteria > Chromatiales > Chromatiaceae > Thiohalocapsa. Next base: position 77,603 of record JAIPFF010000005.1, read on the forward strand.
TTCGCCCTCGACCGCGAGGGACTCCTGCCCGCCGCCGACGGCGTCGACCCCGTCAGCTTGTCCAGCCTGTCGCCCGCGCATCTTCGGGCCGTGCAGGTCTACCTGGCGCGCACACCGTCGCGACTGATGCTGTTGCAGACTTCCGACCTGCTCGGGGAGACGGAGCAAGTCAACCTGCCCGGCAGCGGCAGTGCCTATCCGAACTGGCGCAGGCGCCAGTCATTGGCGCTGGAGCACTGGCTGGAGCAGCCGGACATCGGCCGCACTCTCGGCGCGGTGCGCGGCGAGCGCGGCGCGTCGGCCGACGTGCCGGCGCCTTTGCGTCGGCCCGACGGCGGCGACGGCGCCGAACGGGCCGCCGCGGAGCGCGCGTCGGAGTCGTCCGCGCTCGAGCAGGGCGGAGCATCCGGAACCGGACGCGGACGGGGGCCGGCGCTGCGCGCCGCCATCCCGCGCGCCACCTACCGGCTGCAACTGCACGCCGGCTTCGGCTTCGCCGAGGCGGCGGCACTGCTGCCTTACCTGAGTGCACTCGGCATCAGCCACTGCTACTGCTCGCCCTATCTGAAAGCCCGACCCGGCAGCAGTCACGGCTACGACGTCGTCGCCCATGACCGGCTCAACCCCGAGCTGGGCAGTGCGCAGGACTACGAACGCTTCTGCGACAGCCTCAAGCAGCACGGCATGGGGCAAATCGTCGACATGGTGCCGAACCACGTCGGCATCATGGGGGCGGAAAACCCCTGGTGGCTGGATGTGCTGGAGAACGGCCCCGCTTCGGCCTACGCCGATTTCTTCGACATCGATTGGCATCCGCTGAAGCAGGAACTGCACAACAAGGTGCTGGTGCCGGTGCTGGGGGGCCACTACGGCGATGTCCTCGACCGCGGAGAACTGGCGCTGGTCTTCGACGACGGCGCCTTTCGCGTCGATTACTACGAGCACCGTTTCCCGATCGACCCGCGCGAGTATCCGCGCATCCTCACGCCCGGACTGGAAGGCCTGCGCGAGCGCCTCGGCGACGGAAGCGACGCGCTGGAGGCGTTCGAGAGCCTGGTCACCGCGTTCTCGAATCTGCCGCCGCGCGACGCGGCGGACCCGCCCGCGCTCGCCGAGCGCCGGCGCGACAAAGAGCTGCATAAGCAGCGCCTCGGCGCACTCTGTGCCGAGCACGCCGACATCCAGCACTATGTGCGCGGCTGCGTGCAGGCCTACAACGGCAGCGACGACTACCCCGCCGATAGCGCGCGTCTGCACGCGCTGCTCGAGGCGCAGGCCTACCGGCTCGCGGATTGGCGGGTCGCCGCCGACGAGATCAACTACCGCCGCTTCTTCGACATCAACGATCTCGCTTCGCTGCGTATCGAGAACCCGGATGTGTTCGAGGCCACCCATGCGCGGGTGCTGGATCTAATCGGCGAGGGTCGTATCGACGGCCTGCGTATCGACCATCCGGACGGCCTCTACGACCCCGAGGCCTATTTCGATCGGCTGCAGCGCCGCGCCGCCGAAGTGCTGGAGCCGGCCCGCGAGCCCGGCGGCGACGATCGCCCGCTGTATCTGGTGGCGGAGAAGATCCTGGTCGGCGACGAGCAACTGCGCGCCGATTGGCCCGTGCACGGCACCACGGGCTACGACTTCGCGACCCTCTGCGACGCTTTGTTCGTCGACCCGCTCGGCGAGGAGAGCATGAACGTCTGCTACCGCGAGTTTACCGACCGCGAGGTCGGCTTTGCGGACAGCGTCTATGCGGCCAAGCGGCTGGTGATGAAGCACTTGCTCTCGAGCGAGCTGCACGTGCTGGCCAGCGAGGTCTCGCGCATCGCCGAGATGGACCCCCACACCCGCGACTACACGCTGGATGCGCTGCGCGGTGCGCTGATGGAAGTGGTCGCCTGCTTCCCCGTCTACCGCACCTATATGACCGAGCGCGGCATCTCCGCGGCCGACCGCCATCAGGTGCTGAAGGCGGTGTCGGAGGCGCGCCGGCGCAGCTCGATGCCGGATCTTTCGGTGATCGACTTCGTGCGTGACGTGCTGCTCACCGACATTGCCGACGGCAAACCCGAGGCTTACCGCGCGCGGGTGCTGCGCCTGGCGCTCAAGTTCCAGCAGTACACCGGGCCGGTCACGGCCAAGGGCGTCGAGGACACGGCCTTTTATCGCTGGCATCGGCTCGTTTCGCTGAACGAGGTCGGCGGCGACCCGGAGCGCTTCGGCATCGCCGTCGAGGCCTTTCATCGCGCCTGCTCGCGGCGCCGCGAGCAGTGGCCGCATGCGATGCTGGCGGGCTCGACCCACGACAGCAAGCGCTCGGAGGACGTGCGCGCGCGCCTGAGCGTACTCTCGGAGATTCCGGAGGTCTGGAGCGCAAGGGTTCAACGCTGGACGCTGATGAACCGCCGGCTTCGGCGCGAATCCGCCGCCGGCGGCCCGATGCCGGACGCGAATGCCGAGTATCTGTTCTACCAGACTCTGGTCGGCGTCTGGCCGCCGCGGCGCCCGAGCGGCGAGGCCCTGGATCGCTTGCGCGGGCGGGTGCGCGACTACATGGCAAAGGCCGCCAAGGAAGCCAAACAGCACACCGCCTGGACCAATCCCGACGAAGACTACGAGGCCGCCCTGGCCGCCTTCGTCGACGCGGCCACCGACCCGGCCAGAAGCACTGCGTTTCTCGACGACTTCGAGTCCTTCCTGCGGCCCGTTGCCCGGCTCGGCCTCTACAACAGCCTGTCGCAGGCGCTGCTGCGTCTCACCGCGCCGGGGGTTCCGGACATCTACCAGGGCACCGAGTTGTGGGATTTCAGCTTGGTGGATCCCGACAACCGCAGGCCGGTGGATTTCGCGCTGCGCCAAGCCCTGCTGCATTCACTGCCGGGGGCCGAGGCCGGCGACGACAGCCCCGGGCAGGCCGACGGCAATGCGGCGCCGGGAACCGCGGCGATGGCACGGCCAGACGCCGTTCCGGATTTCCGGGAGGCGGGCCGCGACCTCGAAGGGGAACTGCAGCACGGGCGCATCAAGCTGCACCTGATCCACCGTGCGCTCGGCCTGCGCCGGGATGCGCCGGCGCTGTTCGAGCACGGCGAATACCGCCCGCTCGCGATCACCGGCCCGCATGCCGAGCGGCTCTGCGCATTTGCCAGGGCGCAGCCGGGCGCGCGGACCAACAGCCGCCGCGCGACCGAGACCGGCATCCACGCGGTCATCGTGCTCGCGCCGCGGCTGATCGCCCGGCTCACGAGCCCGCCGGACGACGGAAAGACCCGGGCCGAGGCCGATAGCCGCTTCGCCGTGCTGGATCCGTTCGACGATCGGGGCTGGGAGGACACGCTGGTGGAACTGCCCGACGACCTGCTGCCTGCCGGCGCAGGGGGCGGACTAACGGCGAGCGCATCGGCGACGAATGAGCTCGCCGGCGGCAACGTGCCTCTGCTGGCAGCCGAGGCAGGCGCGGCGGTCCGCGCCTCCGACGTCCTGCGCCGCTTCCCGGTGGGTCTGTTGAGCGTCCGCCTCTCTTGACCGTCCGCCCCTGTTGATCATCCGCCGATCCAACCCCCGGAGACCGCCACCATGAAGATTCTCATCACCGGCAGCAACCGCGGCCTCGGACTGGAGCTGACCAGGCAATACGCCGAGGACGCCTGGCAGGTGTTCGCCACCTGCCGCCACCCCGCCGACGCCTGTGAGCTGCACGCGCTGGCCGGCCGGCATTCCGGGATCAGCATTCACCGGCTGGACGTAACCAGCCCGGACGACATGCGCGCCATCGCCCGCGAACTGCGGGGCGAGGCGCTCGACGTGCTGTTCAACAATGCAGGGGTCTATCTGGAAGAACGCTACGACGCGCCCCGCCTCGGCGCCGTGCGCTACGAAGAGTGGCGGCGAACGCTCGAGGTCAACACGCTCGGTGCGGTCAGAGTCACGGAAGCGCTGCTGCCGAACCTCCTCTCGGCGCCGAAGCCGGTGGTGGCCACCATGACCAGCCACATGGGCAGCATCGACGACATCGATATGCCCGGCAGCCTGTATTACCGCTCCAGCAAAGCCGCGCTCAACGCCGCGATGCAAGTGCTCTCGGCGGAGCTCGCGCCGAAGAATGTGGGCTTGCTGCTGCTGCACCCGGGCGGCGTGCGCACGCGCATGGGCCCGAGCGACGGCATCGGCGCCGACGAGAGCGTGCGTGGTCTGCGCCGCCGGCTGGAGGAATTCTCGCTCGAGCAAAGCGGGCGATTCGTGCGCTACGACGGCACCGAGATGCCTTGGTGAGCCCGCGGCGGGGCACCGACCGGAGCGGGTAACGGCAACTGCGGCGGCATGCGCCGGCGCGCGGGAAGACGGGGAAAACGATGGCTGCCTACTACATCGGCACGTCGGGTTGGTCCTACGACCACTGGGTGGGGCCGTTCTACCCGAAGGATCTGCCCGCCGAGGAGCGGCTGGCCTACTACGCCCGGCATCTGCACAGCACCGAAATCAACAACAGTTTCTACCGCCTGCCGTCCGAGGCGGTCCTTGCCGACTGGCTCGAGCGTGTTCCCGATGGCTTCGTCTTCGCCGCGAAGGCGAGCCGCTATATCACCCATATGAAGAAACTGAAAGATCCCGAGGACACCCTGCCGCCGTTGCTGACGCGCATCGGGCGGCTCGGCGACAAGCTCGGGCCGCTGCTGTTTCAGCTGCCGCCGAATTGGCACCGCAATACCGAGCGTCTGGCGCGCTTCCTCGACAAGCTGGAGCCCGGCCATCGATACAGCATCGAGCTGCGCGACCACAGTTGGCTCGACGACGAGATCCTGCGGGTGCTCGCCGACGCCGGCGCGGCGTTTTGCATCTACGAGCTCGATGGCTTCCGTTCGCCGCTGGAAGTGACCGCCGATTTCGCCTATGTGCGGCTGCACGGTCCCGACGGACCCTACCGCGGCGACTACGACGAGGCGGCGTTGGACACCTGGGCCGAGCGCATCGCCGAGTGGGTCGGCCGCGGCATCGACGTCTACTGCTATTTCGACAACGACGAAGCGGGCTACGCGGTGCGCGACGCACGCGCCCTGAGCGCGCGCCTGGACGCCCGTCAGGACAGTCGCCCAGACGCACGCCCCGACGCGCGCCCGAAACCGGACTCCGCCGCGGGCTAGCCGCGCGGCGGCACGCCGCATCCTCGAACAGACAGTCACCGACGAGCACAAGGGAGTCATCAGGCATGCAAACCGCACAGAACGACATTCCAAGCGGACCGCGGATCTACAATCTGTTTCCGACACTGCTGGGTCCGATACCGAAATGGCACGGGCAACTGCCGGCCATCGCGGACATGGGCTTCGACTGGATCTTCCTGAACCCGTTTCACTTACCGGGCGCCTCGGGCAGCCTCTACGCCGTCAAGGACGACCGGCGCCTGCATCCGCTGCTGCGCCCGGACGACGACACGCCTGCGGATACCCTGCTGTCGGATTTCACCGCCGCCGCGCACGAGGCGGGGCTGCGCGTCATGGTCGACCTGGTCATCAATCACACCGCCAAGGACGGCGTGCTGGTGGACGAGCACCCGGAGTGGTTTGCACGTGACGAGAACGGCGACATTCGCTCGCCCTCGGTGACCGATCTGGACGACCCCGACAAAGTCACCGTCTGGGAAGACCTGGCCGAGCTCGACTACCGCGAGCGCCCCGAGCGCGACGCGATGCTGTCCTACTGGCAGGCGCTGATCGGGCGCTATATCGCGCTCGGCTTCGACGGTTTCCGCTGCGACGCGGCCTACAAGCTCCCTGGCGAGATCTGGCGCGGCCTCATCGAGGCTGCCCACGGCGACGACGCGGATGCGCGCTTCTTCGCCGAAACACTGGGCGCGCCGCTGGAGGACATCGAGCAGCTGCGCCCCGCCGGATTCGACTACCTGTTCAACAGCGCCAAGTGGTGGGATTTCCGCAGCGACTGGCTGCTGGAGCAATACCAGCAGTTCCGCCACCTGGCGCCGTCCATCGCTTTTCCCGAGAGCCACGATACCGAGCGCCTGGCGGCGCAGAGCGACGGCAGCGAGCGCGAATCGCGCTTTCGCTACTTGTTCGCCGCGGTCTTCTCCGCCGGCGTCATGATGCCGATCGGCTATGAGCTCGGCTTTCGGCGGCCGCTGCATGTGGTCGAGACCAGCCCCGAGGACTGGGCCGAGCAGCTCGAGGAGCCGGACTTCGATATCAGCGCTTTCGTCGGCCGCGTCAATGCGATGAAGCGCGACACACCGGTGCTGAACGAGGAAGGCCCGCAGCAGCGCTTCACCGAGCCGGACGCGAATCCGCTGGGCCTGCTGCGCCGTTCACGCGACGGCCAGCGACGCTGCGCGGTGCTGATCAATCCGCACCGCGACGATGCCGCCCTTTTTCCGCGCGCGGCGCTGGCGGATGCCCTCGGCTGCGCGTCTGACGCTCTGCACGAGATCACCCCGCTCGACCCGCAGCACGCGACGCCGCCCGAGGCGCGGCCGCAGCAACCGCAATCGAAGCCGGCTCACGCCTCCCAACGGAGCGGGCGAAACCGGCCCGACGGCGACCCTTCGCTGGAACTGGCGCCGCGAACCCTGCGCATCTTCATCCCCGGTGACGGGCCGACAGCAGGCAAGCCGGGATGATCCGGGCTGGCCCGCCATTTGCGCTTTCGATGTACCAACCCCGAAACCATTCCGGAGGACAACGATGGATATCACCGACGTCTGGGAAGAACTGATCACGCCCGGAGGACGCATCGTCTACTTGGTCATGGACGGGCTCGGCGGCCTGCCGAGCGAATCGAGCGGCCGCACCGCCCTCGATACGGCGGAGACGCCCAACCTGGATTATCTGGCCCGCGACTCGTCCTGCGGATTGCTGGAAATCGTCGGCCCCGGCATTACGCCGGGCAGTGGTCCGGGCCATCTGGCCCTATTCGGCTACGATCCGCTGCGCTGGCGCATCGGCCGCGGTGTGCTGTCGGCGCTGGGCGTCGACTTCAGGCTGCGCCCCGGCGATCTGGCGGCGCGAGTCAACTTCGCGACATTCGACGACGACGGCAAGGTGGCCGACCGGCGCGCGGGGCGCATCTCCACCGAGCTCAACCGCAAGCTCTGCCGCAAGGTCCTGGACGCCTTGGATCTCGACTTCGACGGCGAAGTGTTTCTCGAGACCGAGTCCGAGCATCGCGCGGTGCTGGTGCTGCGCGGCAAAGGTCTCAGCGACGAGCTGCCGGATACCGACCCGCAGCGCACCGGCGTGCCCCCGATCGCCATGAAACCGGACACCGAGTCGGTGTCCGAGCCGGTCTCCGAGGCCGCCGCGAAGAGTGCCGAGGTACTGACCGAACTGCTGCGACAGGCGCATGCCGCCCTGCAGGACGAGTCACCGGCCAACGGTATGCTGGTGCGCGGTTTTCAGATTTACCGGCGGATTCCGGGCCTCAAGCAGCGCTTCGGACTCAACGGTCTTTGCATTGCCGGCTATCCCATGTACCGCGGCCTGTCGCGGTTGCTCGGCATGGACGTGGCGGAATCGCCGGCGGACATCGAAGGGCTGTTTCAGTCCTTCGAATCGCACTTCGGCGATGATCACGACTTCTATTTTCTGCACGTAAAAGGCACGGATTCCGCCGGCGAGGACGGCGACATCGTCCGCAAGGTCGCCGTGATCGAGGAGGTGGATCGGCGCCTGCCGCGGCTGCTGGAAGCCAAGCCCGACGTGCTGGTGATCACCGGCGACCATTCGACCCCGGCCGTGATGTCCGCCCATAGCTGGCATCCGGTGCCGGTGCTGCTGCACGCGAAGTACGCGCGCCGCGGCGCTGCCAAGCGCTTCGACGAGACCGCCTGCCTCGGCGGCGCCCTGTCGCTGCGCCCCGGTTCTCACCTGCTGGGGCTGGCGCTCGGGCACGCGGGGCGGTTGAAGAAGTTCGGCGCCTGAGTAGCGCCCGGGCGGACCTGCGCCCGGGCGGACCTGGGCCCGGACGTGCTTCCGGGCGCACGCCCGGGAGTGCGCCCAGGCGTGCTCCGGGTCTTGCTCCGGGTCTTGCTCCGGGGCTCACTCCGGGAGCAGGCCCGGGGTCAGCGGGAAGCGGCGGCGCGCCGGTCCGAATCCGCTGCCTCGCCTTGGCCGCGCAGCAGCTCTTCGACGTCCTCGCGGCCGAGCGTCTCCGCCTCCAGCAGCGCGTCGACGATGGTCTCGAGCGCGTCGCGATGCCCCTGCATCAGTTCGCGCGCCCGATCCTCGATGCCCGAGATCAGGCGCTTGACCTCGTCATCGATGAGCTTGGCGGTCGCATCGCTGTAGTCCGGCGATTGCGCCATCTCGCGGCCGAGAAAGACATGCTCGTCGCCGCGCTTGAGCGCCACCGGTCCGATGGCCTCGCTCATGCCCCAACGGCAGACCATGCGGCGCGCCAGCTCGGTGGCGTGCGACAGGTCCGCCTGGGCGCCGTTGGTGACCTCGCCGAACACCAGCTGCTCGGCGATGCGCCCGCCCAGCATCACGCCGATACGGTCCTTCAGGTAGCTCTCCGTAAAGGTGCGCCGCTCCTCCTCCGGCAATTGCTCGGTGGCGCCGAGTGCACGCCCGCGGGGGATCACCGTCACCTTGTCCAGCGCGTCCGCATTCGGCAGCAGCCAGGCCAGTAGGGCATGGCCGCATTCGTGGTAGGCCACCATGCGGCGCTCCTCGTCGCCGATGCCCCGGTCACGCTCGGCGCCGAGCACCAGCTTGTCGCGCGCCGCATCGAACAGCGACATATCGACGGCGTCGCGGCGCTCGCGCCCGGCCAGCAGCGCGGCCTCGTTGACCAGGTTCTGCAGGTCGGCACCGGAGAAGCCGACCGTGCGGGCCGCCAGCAGATCCAGATCCACGTCGTCGCCGAGCACGATCTTCTTGGCATGCACCGCGAGGATTTCGCGCCGGGCGTCGCGCCCGGGCAGTTCCAAGTGCACCTTGCGGTCGAACCGCCCGGGGCGCAGCAGCGCCTGATCGAGCACATCCGGACGGTTGGTCGCGGCCAGGACGATGATGTCCTGCTGTGGCGTGAAGCCGTCCATTTCGCTCAGGATCTGGTTCAGGGTCTGCTCGCGCTCGTCGTGGCCGCCGCCGACGCCGGCGCCGCGGGTACGGCCGACGGCGTCGATCTCGTCGATGAAAATGACGCAAGGCGCCTCTTTCTTGGCCGCGTCGAACAGGTCGCGCACGCGCGAGGCGCCCACACCGACGAACATCTCGACGAACTCCGAGCCGCTGATGCTGTAGAACGGCACGCCGGCCTCCCCCGCCACCGCCCGCGCGAGCATGGTCTTGCCGGTGCCGGGCGGGCCCACCAGCAGCACGCCCTTGGGCATGGTCGCGCCGACGCTGCGAAAGCGGCGCGGGTCCGATAGATGGTCGATAATCTCGGCCAGGTCGGCCTTGGCGTTCGGCAGTCCGGCCACGTCGTCGAGCGTCGTCTGCGTATCCTGCTCGCGGAAGCGCTTCGCCTTGGACTTGCCGAAACCGAGGATGCCGCCCTGCGCGCCGCCGCCGCCTCCGCCGCCCATCATGCGCTGCTGCATGCGCCAACTGATGTACAGGAATGCGCCCAGGATCAGGATCCAAGGCACCAGGGACATCAGCATGCGGCCCCAGGCCCCGGTGTCCGGGGATTCCGCGAAAATCTCGACGCCGCGGCGCTCGAGCAGCGGCAGCAGCTGCGGATCATCGACCCGCGGCATCGTGCTCTCGAAGCGCACACCGGGCCGAAACGCCTCGATCACGCCGGCTTCTTCGGCATCGTCCGGGCGGTCTTCGACGAAGCGCCCGCTGATGGCGTCCCCCTTGAAGGTGACGCGCGCGATCAAGTCCTGCTCGACCGCGGTCTTGAAACCGGAGTAACCGAGCTGGACGACGGTCGGCCCCGAGAGCCATGTAAACAGCAAAAACCATCCGAGCAGCGCCAGCGCCGCGATCAGGTAGCGCCGCCGAGACGGGCCCGGACCGGCCCCGTCTTTCGACCCGTCATCGTCGCCGACGATGGCTTGCTTGGCCTTGGCGAGCCACGCTTTGACGCGCTCCGACGGTATGCGGTACGACAGCATCGGCATCTCGCCCGACAGTCAAAGGGCCCGGCGGCCGCGGCCCAGGATCAGGAACACCAGCGCCACGACCAAGCCGACGACGAACAGGATCCAGGCAATATTGGTCGCCGTGCCGGCGATGCCCGAGAAGCCGAGTGCGCCGGCGATCAGCGCGACGATCAGAAAGATCAATGCCCATTGCAACATGGGTGCCTCCGTTGGGTTGATGCATGAAGGAAAGCCGCCCGCGCGGCCAATATGGCCGGCACGCCCGGCCGGCCGCTCAGACGCCCTTACCGCCGCCGCGTTGGGCCGGCGTGTGCCGCAGGCCCTGGAATTCGTCCGGACTCAGCAAGCCGTTGCCATCGGCATCCATTGCCTCGAAGTGGCCTTGCAGGCGCGGCAGCGCCCGTGCCTCGTCGGCCGACAGCGCGGCGTCGCCGTCGGTGTCGAGTGCGCCGAAACAGGCCATGGTCGCGGTCTCGCCGAAGATGCCCTGCTCGAAGGGTGCGCAGGCCTCCGGCACGCGATCGGTGGCCGCGCCGGCCCCGCAAGCGCTGCCGGCGACGAGCGCCAGCAGCACCGCGCCGGGGGCCGCTAGCCGGCGACTCGGGGCCGATACCCTCGAGCCCGCTATCCTCGGAGCCCCTGTCCTCGGAGCCCCTGTCCTCGAAGCAGATGTCCTCGGAGCCAGTGTCCCGGGAGCCGGCGTCCTCGGAGCCGGTTTCCTGGCGGACGGCATCCGCGAGCTCGGTTCTTGCAGCCGGCCGGCATTGCGGTCCCGCCAAGGCGCTCGCGCAGGGACCGGCGGTCTCCCGCCGAGACGCGACGGCTCGGTCGAGAAGTGACGCATCCGCGGCGCTTCAAGGCTTGGTCGGGGTGCTGTAGTCACGCTCCACCTCCGGGTCTTCCTCTTTCGCGCGGGCGCGGCCCTTCTCTTCGCTGCGGGCGGCCTCCTCGGGATCCTGGTCGCCGGCCTTGCGGGCGGCCTCGTCCACTTTGCCGGAGCGCACGTGCGCGCGAGTGTCGGCGTTGTATTCACGCGCCGCCTCCCGGTTGCCTTCGCCCTGATTGTCTTGCTTTTCGGACTTTCGATCGGTCATTGCATTGCCCCTCGTTGGCCATCGGAACCGACAGGCTCCGATGGATCAGGTGTCGTTCGACAAAACGCAGATTCCATGCCACGGGCGCCGCCGGGGATGCGCACGGGCCGGCCAGGGCCATGTCGGGCGGACAACCGCGAAGAATCCGGATGCGACCGGTCCCGGCGCGGGGCATTTGCACTGACGGATGGGGCTGTTGCCCCGGCGCAATCCCCTACGCGGGCGAAATTCGGCGCCGGGGGATGCGCTTGGAGGGTCGCTCGGGGTCGGGCATTCGTCGGCTAACGGGTCATCATGCGCACATCGCGCTCCTCGCCGGTCGGACTCGGGTGAGGCACCAGTTTCGCGCTGCGCAGCTCGTCCGCCCAGACGGCGAGGTTGAGTACCTGCCCGCCGCGGTTCCACCAGTCGATCGCCTGAGGCGGAACCAGGCAGCGCGTGGCCGGGCGGGGCCGCTCCGGCCGCTGTCGGGTCCGAACGCGACTTCCAGATAGGCCAAAGACCAGTCGCTGTCGTCGATCAGCAAATCCATCAGCCGCATTTGCGCGCCGTCGGCGGTCTCGACCCGGCAATCGCGCAGTTCTTCCCAACGCACCAAGTGACTGCTGTCGATCATGGCGTCCTCGGATGCGCCGTCGGACACGACCGCGGTGTTCTCCGGCGCCGGCGGCGCCGGCGGGTCTTGCTGGTTTTCGGGCGCAACGGCGGTACGCCACTGCTGCTCCCAGCCCGGCGGCGGCGCCGCACGTGCGCTGATCTCGGCCGGCACTTTGCCGGCCTCGAGGACGGGGCCGGAGCGCAGGAATCGCGCATCCATAGCAATGCCGATCTCGCCGGCCGGCTCATCGATGCCGCCGATTGCGGCGACGTTGACCAGCACCTGACGGTCCGGCGCCCAGGCTTGGGCGTCGGCGCCGAGGAAGGGTACGCGCCATGCGTCGGTGTCGACCAACAGGCTCATCACGCCGGCGCTCGCACCATCCACGGTACGCACCTGCCATCCCAGTATTCGGTTTGCGGACAGATAACGGACGTTCGTTGCGGAAGTCATCGCGGGTCTCCTGCGCAGCGCAGACGATGCGGAGCGCACGCCTTGCACCGGCGCTCGTCGCGGACGTGGCACGCCGGCGGCGATATACGACAGCCTCGGTCCGCTCGGCATTCGACGGTTCGGGAAGCGCTGAAACAGTCGGCACTTCCCGTGCGGGGCAGGACGCCCCGCCAGTCTCAAGCGTCCAAGCGCTTGAACACGAAGGAACCCGGAAACCGCGTTTTCGGGCTCCGTCTCTCCGTAGGGGGTCTCAGTGGCCCTGGTCAGTGCCGCTGTGCTCGCGGTGGCGGCGCTCGACGGCATCGGCCTGCTCGCGGCGCCAAGCGGCGAAGCACGCCGGCGAGCAGAAATACACGGCGTACTCCACCCCTTCCGGCTGGATGGCCTCATCCGGCGGGATCTCCTGTTTGCATTGCTCGCAAGGGATCGGTGCAGGCGCCTGCACCGGCGCTTGGTCGCGACGCTTCACCGGCTCGCCGTCCTTCGCCGGGTCGGTCTTTTTCGCTGGCATCTTTCACCTCGCAGGCATCTTGCCGCCGCTCGGGCGCTGGTCTCCTCCAAGATGCAAAAGTCGGGCCCTTGTCCGGCGCCCGATCCCCTGTCGGATCCCCTGTCGGAGCCGGCGTCGGGCGGGATCCCGCGCTCCGACGCAATGCCGGCAGCCCGAGCGCCACGCCCGTCAGGAGGTCGTCGGGAGGCCCTCGGCCTCCCAACCGGTCATCCCGCCGAGCACGTTCATGACCCGGCGGTGGCCGCGGGCCTGAAGCACGCTCGCCGCCACCGATGAGCGGTAACCGCTGCCGCAGATGACGGCCACGCTCTTGTCGCGCGGGATCTCGTCGGCGCGGCGGACAATCTCGGCGCCGGTGATGTGCACCGCCTCGGGGATGTGTCCCGCGTGCCATTCGGCGGGCTGGCGAACGTCGAGCACGAACAGATCGCGATCCTGCTCGATGCCGCGCAGCAACTGGTGAACTGTCCATTGGGGCAGCACATCGATGGGTTTTCCGGCCGTGCGCCAGCCGAACATGCCGCCGGCAAGCCAGCCCTTCGGCAAGTCGTAGCCGATACGCAGCAGCTGCCAGCAGACATCCCATAGATCGTCCGCGCGATCGAGCACCAGCACGACGTCCTGATCGGGGGGCAGGATGCTGCCGGCCCAAGTGGCGAACGCATTGCCGGCGCCGACATTCAAGGCCGCCGGGATATGCGCGGAGAAGGCCTCGGGCGAGCGGCAGTCCAATACGATGGCGCCCTCGTCGCGCAGCCGCTCGAAGCTCTCGATGCCGAGCGGAGGAGGATCCGCGAGCACGCCCAGCAGCGGCGGACCTTCGGTATTGAAGCGGCGCATTCGCGGCCAGTACGGGGGCACCGCCGGAAGATCGGTCAGATCCATGCACTGGCGCACGAACTCCTGCTCGCTCGAGAGGCTGCGAAGGACTTGGTTCAGGCGCCGCTCGTAGCCGACGGTGGTGGACAGGCGGCTGCCGATATTGCCGCCGCACAGCGAGCCGGCGACATGGGTCGGAAACACTTCGACGTAGTCCGGCAGCCGCAAGATCTTCTCGCGCAGCGTGTCGCAGAAGGTCTCGGCGCTGCGCCTGGCCTGCTCCTCGCCGCCCAACAAGTCCGGGCGCGCCAAGTCGCCGACCAACAGCGCGCCGCCCGAGAGCAGCAGCGCCGGCTCGTCGCCGCGGGAATGGTCGGTCAGCAGCAGGCTGATGTGCTCGGGCGTGTGCCCGGGCGTATGCAGAAATTCGAGCTCCACTTCGCCCATGCGCAGGCGCTCGCCATCGTCCATGGCGCGCACCGGATAACCGAGCTCGGCGCGGGCACCCGCCAGCAGCTGCACCGATTCGCGCACCGGCAGCTCGCAGATACCGGTCACGTAATCGTTGTGCTGATGGGTATCGCAGGCATAGCGGATACGCATACCCTGCTCGCGGGCCTCCGAAAAGTAGGTCTCGACGTCCCGGCGCACATCGAGCACCAATGCCTCGCCGGTCTCTTCCGAGCCGACGAAATAGGAGGCATGCCCGAGGCTCTCGAGGTAGAACTGCTTGAAGAACATTCGCTTCGGCTCCTGTATTGCAGTGACTAGGCAGGCCGGCTCGGCGCAAGGACCGAGCGCCCCGCGCGAGCGGCGATGGGCTCCCCGGGCGACCGGTCGGCCGGCTTCGGGCCGAGCCCTCGCGCCCGAGCGCGAGCGGCCGTTGCGTTCAAGGTGGCGGACATCGGGTCGATCGACCCAATCCCCCCCGGCGCGCGGCCGCCCCGATACGGTGGCGGCGCAGGCTGCCGTTACGGGAACGGCGGCGAGCCGGCCGGATCGGGCCCGAGGATCGGCACCTCGGGGTGCCGCTCGCTCAGGCGTTTCTCGATGCGCTCGAGATCGTCGTGCGCGACGTCCGCCGCGATCACGAGCTCGCCTTTGCGCAGCAACTCCGCTTGGCGGCTGACGGGCTCCACCGCGTTTCGGCTGCGCAGCAGCCACCAGCCGGCACCGCCGGCCGCGCCGAGCAGCAACAGCAGCACGCCGGCGACCGGGCTCAGGCCGCCCAGCAGCAGCATCGCCAGCAGCACGCCGGCAGCACCCACAGCGGCACCCTCGACCAGCGCCGCGTTATCGGTGCGCCAGCGCGTCACAGCGACCGGCAGCGCCTTCGGCGGATGGCGGCCATAGACCCGAATGTGCTCGCGCTCCACGCCCTCCTGCATCAGCTCTTCGACCAGCGTCGGGGTCATGGACGGGCGGCGTACCCGGATAAATAGTTCGGTCGATAGGGTCATTGAACTGGCCTGCTTCTGTCGGATGACTCGGTTTCACCGCGGCCGCGGAACACTGCGATGCGTTGCGCGACCCGGCACGACGGCGCGTCTTCAGCCGGTGGCGTTGCCGGCGGCGCCCCGCGGCTCCCCCCGGACTTTCCGGAAGACTTACCGAAACACTTTTCCGATCGGCGCAACTCGCATGCCACGCGGGCAGGCGCCGCGTCGGGGACCCGATGCCGGGCCGGCGGACGGCATCGGTGCCCGCCGATCGGTGCATTTGCCCCGCTGCCGTGGCTTATGCCCCGTTCGCCGGGACCGCCATGGCCTGGAGCGCAACGCCCGGCGACGGCGTCCGGGCGGGCGCGGCGCTCGCATGCGCTCGACCCGCTTGCGCCGACACCGTCCGATGGTATGCCCCTTGCTGTCCCTCTCGGTGCAAACGACACGGAGCCGCCGGCGCAAGTCGCCGCAACCATGGCGGCTCCGACACTCACCGACGCAACCAGGAGCGATCACATGGCTGACGCGTCCCAAGGACTGCACGAGGCCGTATCCGACCTCAGCACCCTCACCCGCGATGTCCATCGCGCGCTGGTCTCCCTGCAGGAAGAGCTGGAGGCCGTCGACTGGTACCGCCAACGCGCCGAGGCCTGCAGCGACGGCGCACTGCGGGCCGTGCTGGAGCACAACATGCGCGAGGAGATCGAGCACGCGGCGATGGTGCTCGAGTGGATCCGACGCAGCGACGCCGACTTCGACGAGCATCTCAGAACCTATCTCTTCACCGAGCTGCCCATCACGGAGGTGGAAGAGGCGGAAACCGGCGATGCCGGGGAGCGCGAGCCCGAGTCCGCTTCGCAACCGCAGGCAGAGTCCGCGCCGGAGCCGGCACAGGCGCCCGCTGCGCCGAGTCCGGGCCTGACGCGCGAGACATTCACACTCGGCAGTTTGAAGGCATCGCGCCGGGGGGGACGGTCATGAGCGTGCTCAATCGCGGCGCCGCCGGCCTTTCCGGCGAGATCTGGGAGCGCATCGATGCAGCGGCGCTGGAGGCAGCCGCCGACCTGCTGACCGCGCGCCGATTTCTCGACATCGACGGGCCCTTCGGCATCGGACTCACCAGCCTGGAGGTCGGCCCGGAGACCCGGGTGCAGGATTCCGGCGAGGAGCTCGCCGCAAGCATCGGCAGCCTGACGATACCGGTGCCGCTGCTGCAGCAGCCCTGCGCGCTGAGCGTGCGCCGCATCGAGGGCCACTTGAACCTGGGCCTGCCGCTGGATCTGCGCCCGGTCGAAGATGCCGCCGAGGCGGTTGCCCGGCGCGAGGAACAGCTGATCTATCGCGGCATCCCGGAGCTCGGGCTGGTCGGGCTCACGAACGCCGAGGGACGTGCCAGCGTCGCCTGCGGCGACTGGTCCAGCGTCGAGCAGGCACTCAACGATGTGCTGGACGCGGTCAATCGGCTCGATGCCAACGGCTTCAACGGTCCCTACGCGCTGGCCCTGTCGCCGAGCCGCTTCAACGCGCTGTTCAGGCGCTACGAATGCAGCGATACGATGCAGCTCGACCATCTGAGCCGGCTTTGCGAGGGCGGTCTATTCAAGGCCCCCATCGACGGCGCCGTGCTGTTGGATCCGCGCGTCGGCGAGCTGAAGCTCGGCCAAGACCTGCGGGTCGGCTTCTCCGCCAACGACGGTGTCCATTTCAAGCTCTATGTCTCCGAGAGCTTGACCTTGCTGCTCGATGATCCGGCTGCGATCTGCACGCTCGAAGAACAGGGAGCCGCGGGCTGAGGAACCCCGGCGATGGACTTCAAGCGCAACCCGGACACGGACTTTCGCCCCCTCGACGCGCTGAGCGAGCAGCAGGCGCGCGAGGAGGCAAAGGCGCTGCGCGAGGGCATCCGCTACCACGATCATCGCTATTACGTGGAGGCCGACCCGGTGATCTCGGATGCGGTCTACGACCGCTTGCTCGAGCGCCTGCAGCGGCTCGAGGACAGATTCGCGGACTTGCGCAGCGATGACTCTCCGACCCAGCGGGTCGGCTCCGAGCCGGTCGGCGAACTGGAAAAGGTCAGCCACAGGGCGCCGATGCTGAGTCTGGAGTCGGTATCCGGGGAAAGCGACGTGGTCCCGTTCCTCGAGCGCCTCGGCCAAGGCACGGACCGCGGCGGTGCGCGGGTGGCGCTGGAGCCCAAATTCGACGGGCTCTCGGTGGAGCTGGTGTTCGAAGACGGCCGCTTCGCCAACGGCTCGACCCGCGGCGACGGCGAGACCGGCGAAGACATCACCCACAACCTGCGCACCGTTCGCGCACTGCCGATGCGGCTTCGCGGCGACGGCCACGCGCCTGCGCGGCTCGCGGTACGTGCCGAGGTCTTCATGACCCGCTCGGGCTTCACGGCGCTGAACCGCGACCGCGTGCAGCGCGGCGAGGAGCCGTTCGCGAATCCGCGCAATGCCGCGGCCGGTTTGATGCGCCAGCTCGACCCGCGCAATGTCGCCGGGAGGCCGCTCGACCTGTTCTGCTACGAATTGCTCGGCATCGACGGCGAGGATGCCCCCGAGACACACCGCGATATGCTCGCCCGGTTCGCCGACCTGGGCCTCAAGACCTGCCCGCTGAACCGCTCGGGAATGGGCATCGACGACGTCCGTGCCTACCACGAAGACTTGCGCGGGCAGCGCGACGGGCTCGACTACGACATCGACGGCATCGTCATCAAGCTCGATGCGCGCCGCCGCCGGGGGGAGCTGGGTACCCGCACACGCAGTCCCCGCTGGGCGCTGGCCTGGAAGTTTCCGCCGCGCGAAGAGATCACACGGCTCGAAGAGATCACCGTCGCCGTCGGGCGCACCGGCATCCTGACGCCGGTGGCGCTGCTGGCGCCCGTGGATGTCGGCGGCGTCACGGTGAGCCGGGCGACGCTGCACAACATCGACGAAGTGCG
Source organism: Thiohalocapsa sp. (assembly GCA_021736785.1). GTDB lineage: Bacteria > Pseudomonadota > Gammaproteobacteria > Chromatiales > Chromatiaceae > Thiohalocapsa. Next base: position 95,533 of record JAIPFF010000005.1, read on the forward strand.
CCGCAAAGACGTGCGCCCCGGTGACCGGGTCCGGGTCATCCGCGCCGGCGACGTGATCCCGGAGATCGCCGAGCGGGTCGACGACTGCGGGGACGCGAGCGGCGCCTCCCGCTCCGAGCCTTTCGAAATGCCCTCGCACTGCCCCGTCTGCGGAACCGATGTCCTGCGCGAAGGCGCCTATGTGCGCTGTCCGGCGGGGCTGGCCTGCGAGGCGCAGCTGGTCGGCCATATCACCCACTACGCCGATGCGCAGGCGCTCGATATCGACGGGCTGGGCGAGGAGACCACGCGCCGGCTGGTGGAGCACGGCCTGGTGCACGACCTCGCCGACCTATACCGGCTGTCCGCCGAGGACATCGCCGCCCTGGAGGGCTTCGGCAAGCGTTCGTCGGAGAAGCTCGTCGCCGCCATCGATGCGGCCCGCGAGCCGTCGCTGGAGCGTTTCCTGTATGCCCTCGGCATCCGCCACGTCGGCCAAAGCAACGCCCGCATCCTGGCCCATGCGCTGAACGAGCTCGACAGGGTGGCCGCGGCGACCCGGCAGGAGCTCACCGCGTTGCCGGAGATCGGACCTGAAATCGCCGAATCCGTGGTCGCGTTCTTCCGCAACGACCGCAACCGCCGGGTGCTGGAGCGGCTGCAGGCGGCCGGCGTCAAGGTGCGGGCGGTCGACGACAGGCAAGCGGACGGCCCCTTGTCGGGCAAGACCTTTGTCTTTACCGGAAGTCTGGACAACTATACCCGCGACGAGGCCGAGGCAGCGGTGCAGGCGCGCGGCGCCAAAGCGACCGCGGACGTCAGCAGCCGAACCGATTTCGTGGTCGCCGGCGCCGAGCCGGGCGCCAAAATCGAGCGCGCGGGCGAGCTCGGTGTAGAGGTGATCGACGAGCGCCGGTTCGCACGATTACTGGAGCGCGGGTGAGCGCGGGATATCCCCATCTGCCAACACCGATGCCCTCGCCTATGATTATGCATACAGCAATCCGTCGGCTCGACGCCGGACACCGCACGGCGGCAGAGTCAGCGGCGGTCGCGCAACCGGGCGTCGGCATCACCGGCCTGTCGCGTCCGGGCTCGACCACGCCGCCGCCAGCCTTTTTCGAAGCCGGCGACGGCAGTCTTTGCATCGCAGCCGCGCCGTCGCGCCGTCGCGGCAATGCCCGCCAAGGCCATTCAATCAGCTAATGAAAGACGCTTTCAACGCCCCCGGCACAGACGCAGGGCTCCCCGCCCCCGACACCCTCGGACAAGCCGTGCTGGATGCAATCCCGGCCCAGATCGCCGTCCTGGACTTGTCGGGGAACATCATCGCCGTCAACCTCGCATGGCAGCTGTTCGCCGCCGAGAATGGCGGATCGCCCGACCTCGAGCACGGCGTCGGCCTGAATTATCTCGACATCTGCCGCCGCGCCGAGGGTGCCGATGCCATCGAGGCACAATGGATCGCCGACGGCATCGCCGCGGTGCTCGAGGGGCGCTCGGGCCGGTTTCTTTACGAATACCCCTGCAACTCACCCGATTGCGAGCGCTGGTTCACGATCATGGCGGTCCCGCTGCGGGATTCCGTCGCCGGCGCGGTATTGCTGCATACCGACATTTCCGCGCAGAAGCGCGCCGAGCGCGACAGCCGCAAGGCGCGCGAGGCCACCGCGCAGGCCGCGCGGCTCAATGCCGTCGGTATCCTGGCGCACTCGGTCGTGCACGAGCTCGCGCAGCCGCTGAGCGCCGCGAGCTTCTTCAGCGCGACCGCGGTCGCACTGCTCGAGCGCGACGGCGCGCAAGCGAAGGATCTCGACAAGGTGCTGAACGGCGTCGACACGCAGATCAAGCGCGCCGCCGACATCGTGCAGCGCCTGCGAGAGTTCGTCCGCACGCGCAAGATCCGCAAAGAGTGCGTCGAGGTCGCCGAGATCCTGGTCCGCGCACTGACCCTGCTGCGCTGGTTCGCCAAGGACAAGCATGTCGAGATCCGGCTGGCGCACCCGATGCCGAGTGTCACGGTCAACGCCGACTCGATACAATTGGAACAAGTGTTGGTGAACTTGGTCAGCAATAGTATTCATGCCATCGACGCCGCGCAGATGCAGCAGCGCGAGGTCTTGGTCGCATTGTCTCTGAAGCAAGACCAGGTCGAGATCAGCGTCAGCGACACCGGCCCCGGCCTGCCGCCCGACGATAGTCCCGACTACCTGTTCGATCTGTTCGCACCGCCGAAGAGCGCCGGCCTCGGCATGGGGCTCGCGATCAGCCGCGAGATCGTCGAGGCCCACGGCGGTAAGCTATGGGCCGAGCAGGCGCCCTCCGGGGGTGCCGTCTTTCATTTCACACTGCCTTTGCCGGCTCCGCTTGCCTGCACATGACCGACACTCAAACTGTTTTCGTCGTCGATGATGACGACGCCATGCGCCAATCCCTGCACATGCTGCTCGAGGGCAACGGCTTCCGGGTATCGACCTTCGAGTCGGCACGGGCATTTTTGGAAGGAGCCGATCCGAACGACGCCGGCTGCCTGTTGCTTGATTTGCGCATGCCGGACATGAACGGTCTGGAACTGCAGGAGGCGCTGTACGACCACGGATATGATCTGCCGATTCTGTTTCTCTCGGCGTTCGCGGATGTGCCTTCCACGGTGCATGCCATCAAGGGCGGCGCCTTCGACTTCCTCGAGAAGCCGATTGCCATCGACACCCTGATCGCGCGCATCCGCGAGTCCCTGGCGGAGGATCTGGAGCGGCGCAGTGCGCGCGGCGAGGAGCGCAAGATCCGCGCCCGCTTCGAGCAGCTGACCCCGCGCGAGCGCGAGGTCATGACCCTGGCGACGCGGGGATTCTCGAATAAGGACATCGCGCTGGCGCTCGGCATCAGCACGCGAACGGTAGAGAACCACCGAGCACACGTGATGGAGAAAATGGGCGCGGACAACATTGCCGTCCTCTGTCAAATGGCAGTTGCTTGTCCGCTCTCGGACGTCCCCACCTCGACTTGAGCAGAACGCCCGCGAACCGGCGCGGGCAAGCGATCGGCGTATTCCGTACCGTCCCCCTATCACGACGGCTGCGCAACACGGGCTCTCCGGACAACGCTGCGCTTGTCGTCACACCCATGAAGCGGGAGCGATGGCCGGGCACAACGACGATAGACAACACGCCGCCGCGGCGGATCCGAGCGCATCCGATGACGCCGGACGCAGCCACGATTGCGCGAAACAGGGCCGGCGCCCCGGCGTCCCGGAGCTCGCCGCCGACGACTGGCAGCTGATCGCAAACTGCGGTTACGACTGGGAGTACTGGGTCGGGCCGGACGGACGCCTACGCTGGATGTCGCCGTCCTGCGAGCGCATCACCGGCTATCCCGCGGCGCGCTTTTTCGCGGACCCGGATCTTCTGCTGCGTATGGTACATCCCGAGGACCGCGGGATTCTGCGCCGCCACCTGCGCGAGCAACTCGGGGCCGAGGAGCCCTGCCGGTTGCAGTTCCGGGGCCACCGGGCCGACGGCGAGGTCCGCTGGCTCGAGCATATTTGCCAGCCCGTGCTCGCCGCCGACGGCAGCTTCGCCGGGCGCCGGGTCAGCACCCGCGATGTCACCGAAAGCCGAGCCACGCAGGAAAAGCTGCGTCAGCGCGAACGGGAGCTCGAGACGCTGACCGAGAACTCTCCGGATATCGTCGTGCGCTTCGATCGCAATCTACGCCACCGCTATGTCAATGCCGCCGTGGAGCGCGCTACCGGCTTGAAGGCGGAGCAATTCTTCGGCAAGACCAATGAAGAGCTCGGCATGCCGTCGGCCCTCTGCGCGCGTTGGAGCTCTGCGCTGCACGAGGTATTTCGCAGCGGCGAGCCCGCGCACCTGGACTTCTCGTTTCCGGCCCCCGACGGCGAGCGTTACTACAGCCTCCGGGCCGTCCCCGAGCGGGCATCGGACGGCGGCATCGAGACCGTGCTGTGCACAACCCGCGACGAAACCGCGCGCCGGGCCGCGGAGAGCCGGGTGCAGACACTCGCGACCGTTGTCGAGACATCGCGCGACTTCATCGGCGTCGCCGATCTCGACGGCCGCGGACTGTATCTGAACGCGGCGGGTCAGGCCCTGGTCGGTCTCGGCGGCGACGACGCCGTAGAGAACCGGCCCATCGAAGACTATCTGTTCCCGGAAGACATCGCCTTTGTCCGCGACACGATCATGCCGGCGGTAATGAGCGAAGGGCGTTGGCACGGGGAATTCCGCTTCCGCCATTTTACGACGGGTCAGCCGATCGACGTGCATTGGGACATCGTGCGTATCGACGATCCCGACACCGGATTGCCGACGCGGATCGCGACCGTCACCCGGGATATCCGCAAAGAAAAGGCGGCTGCGGCGGCGTTGATCGAGTCGGGCCGACGCAAGGATGATTTCCTCGCCATGCTCGGGCATGAGCTGCGCAATCCGATGGCACCGATCCGCAGCGCCATCGACCTGCTGCATCTGCTGAAGGCCGACGACGATCCACGTATCGCACAGGCGATCGCCATCCTCGACCGACAGTCCGCCCATCTCTCGCGCCTGCTCGACGACCTGCTCGACGTCTCGCGCATTATTCGAGGAAAGCTGCACTTGGAGCGGGGGCTGATCGACTTGCGCGACGTGATCCGCGAAGTCGCCGACAGCGTCGCATCGACCATGACCGCGCGCGGGCATGTGTTCGAGACGTTGTTGCCCGAGGCGGCGTTGATGGTCGACGGCGATCGCGTGCGGTTGTCGCAGATCCTCCTCAATCTGCTGATCAATGCCGCCGACTACACACCGCACGGCGGTCACGTCCGGCTCGTTGCCGAAGCCACCGAAGGCCAGGTGCGCGTGGGCATCCGCGACAGCGGCAGGGGCATGGCGCCCGAGCAGATCGAGCATCTATTCGGAGCCTTCTCGCGCGGCGGTGCCGAAGGCCGGCCATCGGGCGGCAGCGCCGAAGGCCACCCGGCAGGCGGACTCGGACTCGGACTGACCATCTCCCGACGACTCGCGGAGATGCACGGCGGGCGGCTGACGGCACGCAGCAATTGGCCGGACCCGGGCTCCGAGCTGACCCTTTGCCTGCCGCCCTCGACGCCCGCCGGCGGCGGGTCCGCCGAGACACCGGCGCCTGACGCACCGACCCCCTCGGCGGGTACCTCGAGCGTACTGATCGTGGACGACAACACGGATGTCGCCGCCGCGCTGTCCCTGCTGCTGGACGCGCTGGGCTATCGCCCTCAAGTTGCCGCGACCGGCACCCGGGCGCTGGAGCTCGCCCGTCGGATCAGGCCCGACCTTGCCTTCATCGACATCGGCCTGCCGGACATCGATGGTCTCGAGGTGGCGCGCCGGCTGCGCGCCACGCAGCCGGACAAAAGCCGGCTGCTGCTGGTGGCGCTCACCGGTTACGGCCACGCCGAGGCGCGGCAGCGCTCCTTGGCCGCCGGCTTCGACGAGCACCTAGCCAAGCCGGTGGACTTGAGCACGCTCAAGGCCCTGCTCGCGCGTTTGAACTAGGGCTCGGGAAACGGCCCGACGCCGTATCGGTGAAGCCCCTATGTTTGTGTAGTTGTACGGATTTCCCTTTCATTACCAGCGCACTAGGCTTTAGGGAAAGGAGGCGCCGGTGCGCAGTTTCGGTCTTAGGGTCGGAATTCTCCGGCCGGCGCGGAAGGCCCGAGCGGCAAGGTCGCTCGATCCGCCGCACCGACGTGCTCGACAGGCTGCTGCAATCTCGCCGCGCCATCCGCCGGACATTGTTCCAACGCGACCGCAGGCCGGGCTCGAGCCGTCCGCCGCCGCGGCATCCGCAACATCGCGAGGAGGTATCGACATGGTCGGCCGAAGATCTTCGATGACATCGGCGCGCGCCGCGTCCGTGCGCGCCGGTACCGATACCCGTGCCGGACATATCCAGCGGGCGGCAGGTGTGATCGGCCCGGTGCCGCATCCGGACGATGCCGCCGCGCAGCGCGCGGAGCGGGTCCGCAGCGAGGCCTACTTCATCGCCGCGAGACGCGGCTTCGAGCCCGGCCATGAGATCGAGGACTGGCTGGCCGCCGAACGCTCTGTGGACGATGCAACACGACCAATCCCTCGGAAATAAACAGGAGATAAGCATATGATGGAACATCGATGGCATTCACGCGTAAGCATTGCGCTGCCGGTCGGCCTGCACTTCGGTGACGGCGCCTACGCGTGGGGAACGGCGGTCGACATCGGCGGCGGCGGCATGTACATCCGTACCGCCATGCGTCCGCAACGAAACGGTTGCGTGGACATCCGCATGACCGTGCCCTGCTCATTCGGGGAATGCAGCATCCGGCTGCCGTCGATGATCGTGCATCGCAACCAAGACGGCGTCGGACTCATGTTCCGCGACCTCGACGAACAGGCCGAAGAAGCGGTCCGACAGTTGCTCAGAGGCGAGGCGCGCCGCCGGCCGCCGACGCCGTTGCAGCAACCGATGACCGAACGCCATAAGGCGACGGCACCGCGCCGCTAAACGACGAAAGAAAGCGCAACCGACAACGGCATCGGCGGACACGCGGTGCACCTGTTCCGAGGCCGGCTCCGAAGCCGCCTCCGAAGCCGGCCCCGCAACCGGCATCGCGCACCGCGACAAGCGGCGATCCGCAGCCGCTTTTCGGAATCATGGGGGCTCCGGCTCCGGCCTGATTCGCAGTCGGATGTCAGCTTCCGGATCCCGCCGAATGACAGGCCGAATTTCCGGGCGCGATTCAGAGCCGATCGTTCAGCATGAAACCGACGCCGATACGGTTCACGGAGTGATCGTAGTCGAGCAGGCTCTCGCCGAATCCATTGAAGTATTGCGCATAGACCCGCAGGCGCTCGCCGAGCGGATAGCTCCAGTCGAGCTGCACGGTGGGATGGCTAACGCTGCGCAGCATGATCCCCAGGTGGTGCTTGCCCAGCGAGTAGCCGGCGCGCAGCTCGCCGTATCCGAGAAAATCATCGATATCGGGGTTGTCCGGCGGATTGGCGCCGAGCAAAGTCCACAGCCGCAGAGACAGGTCGAAGTCGCCGCGCTCGACGGCGACCTCGCCGGTCAGCCGGTTCCAGCTGCGGGATAAGGGCTCCGAGCGCCCGTTCGACTGGTGGTTCAGCGCCCCGCGTACCGAGCGCAGCCGCCAGCCGAGCGCCGATAACTTCGGCTGCCAATGCAGGCCGAGCTCCGGCTCGTAGTTGGTCTCGCGGAACGGCGAGGAGTATTCCTGGTTGTAGGCCTGAAAGAAGGCGAGCTGGGTGTAGCCGAAGTACAGGTCGAGGGGCTGGCGGGCGATGCGCGTCCAGACCGGCACCTCGAAGCTGATCTGGAACTTCATTTCCACGTCGTCGAAGGCGTCGTCGCCGAAAAACGGAATGTCGATGGACTCCTGCTCCGGCACGTTGCGGTTCACGTTGCTGTTGTAGGTAACCGGCAACAGGTAGTTGCGCCGGTACGGCCGAAGGCCGAAGGTTCGGCGCTCGTCGGCCCGCGCCGCGGCCTCGGCGTCCGCGACGGCCGCCGCTTCGTCGTCTCCGCGGCGGGCGGCATCCGGCCGTCCGGCATCATCGGAGCCCTCCACGCTCATCGGGCGGCTCGCGCCGGACGGCGCGCCGGCGACCGGCGCGAGCACCGTTTCCGGCGTATACGGGTCGGCGGATTGCGCGTCGCCTCTGCCGCGGGCATCGGGCGTCGTTGCAGCGGGCTCTTCGGACGCCTGCTCGGCACCCATGACAACGGCATCGGCGGCGAGCGCATCGAAGCAGGCGAGCCGCGTCGACTCGGAGGCGATGACCGAGCAACGGGCGAGCGCGCTGTCGATGGAGGCGGCGGCCGTACCGGGCAGCATCGGCGCAAGCGCGGCCAGCAGCAATACGGGGCCTGCCCGCAGGGCGTCCCGGGCCGTCGAGCGCGCGGAGAAAAGACTTGCGGGCGGCATGCGCGAGCGATGCAGGCGTTGCGCGGCATGCCCCGTGTGACCGGGCAAAACGGCGTTCGGACAGCGCTCGAGGCGATTGTTCATGCGGACTCCTGTCGAGGATCGGAGGTGGACGGGGGGCGGCGAAGAAGCGGCACACGGAAGACGCCGGCGACTGTGCGGGACCCGCCATTTTACGCGAGTCGACGCCTCGCGTGTGCGAGCCGCGGCGCGGCCCGTGCGGCCATCGCGCACAGACGCGGCGCCTTGGCAGCGATCGATGTCGGCGCGGCCGGCGCTCGCTGCCCGGTTCCGGGGTTTTCCCGTGCGCTTCCGGTCGGCTCGGGGCGAGGCCGGTCGAGTCGGGCCGGTCGGGGCCGGTAGAGCAAGGGAGAGACCGATCGGATCGCGGCGGTCACCGGCTCAATCGGCTTGCCCGTCGCCGCTGCGCAGCTGTGCCTCGATCAGTGCATCCGCCTCGTCCGCCAACGCCCTGACGCCGTCGGACACGTCGACCCGATAGCGCGCGCTTGCATCGAGCAAGCGCAGCTCGGGCGGCAGGCGCCGGCGCTGTGTCGCCAGCCGCTCGCGTGCCTGCTCCAGCGTCGGCCGCGGCTTCAGCACCTCCCCGTGCGCCATCACCTGTTGCAGCAGCGCCTCGCCGTCCGCCGGCTCGTCTTCGCACTGAATCGTGTCGCCGATCATGGTGCCGTCGGCGTCGTAGCGGCGGACAACTTGCTTGCGCCCGGGCCAGGTAGCCTTGTGCTCGGAGTGCTTGCGGCGCGGCTTGCCGGCGTACTCGGCCAGCTTGTAGGCGCAGTCCAGGTAGGGCGCGTCGGCGGAGGTATCGAGCTTGCTGCCGATACCGAAGCCGTCGATGGGTGCATCCGCCTCCAGCAGCGCCTTCACGCGATGCTCGTCGAGCCCGCCGCTGGCGAAGATACGCACGTCGCCGAGGCCGCCGTCGTCGAGGATGCGCCGCACTTTGCGCGCATGCTCGCCGAGATCGCCGCTGTCGATGCGCACGGCACCGATGCGGATGCCGGCTTGCGCCAGCTTCTCGGCCAGCCCGGTCAGCTTCTGCGCCGCGAGCTCGGTGTCGTAGGTATCGATCAGCAGCACCAGGTTCTTCGGGCGGGCGCGGGCGAAATGCTCGAAGGCATCGATCTCGTCGTCATGGGCCTCGATGAACGAGTGCGCCATCGTGCCGTAGATCGGGATACCGAAGCGCGGCGCGGCCAGCACCGTGGAGCTGCCGGCAAAACCGGCCAGATAGCTCGAGCGCGCTGCCAGCAGTCCCGCCTCGGCGCCGTGCGCTCGGCGCAGCCCGAAGTCCACCAGCAGCTTATCCGGCGCTGCCTCGACGCAGCGCGCGGCCTTGCCGGCGATCAGGATTTGGTACTGCAGCAGATTGATGATGCGCGTCTCCATCAACTGCGCCTGCGGAATCGGCGCGCTCACGCGCAGCACCGGCTCGTCGGGGAAGAACACCGTGCCCTCCGCCATTGCGTGCACGCTGCCCGTAAAACGAAAGCCGCGCAGATAATCGACGAAGTCGGCGCCGAAGCGCCCGCTCTCGGCAACCCAATCCAGTTCTTCTTCGGTGAACTGTGCCCGGGAGAGTGCGTCCAGCACCGACGCCAGGCCGGCGGCCACCAGATAGCCGTGGCCCGGCGGGGTTTCACGCACGAAGAAATCGAACACCGCCTCCTCTTGCATGCCGCGCGCGTGATAAGCCTCGAGCATCGCCAGCTCGTAGAGATCGGTCAACAGCAGTCCGGTGGCGGGGATCATGCAGCCTCCTCGATGTTCGGGCCCGCCAGAGCGCGGGGCGAGTTGTCGGCGCACGCGCGCGGATGCGGCGTCTGCGATTTCGGCCTGCCGGCGCCCGATTTCGTTTTTAGCCCACGTGCGCGGATGCGGCGGCTTGTCCGCTCTGGATTCCGTGCGGGACGGCCCCCTGCCTCGCGCGCCGAAGCGGCGCCCGGCGCGGTATCGCCGGCCATTCGGATGTCATGGCCAATGCAAGCGCAATGCCGCACGGGCCGCACTTGCGGCATCGCCTTCTCGCGTCGACGGCGGGGCAAATCCACCGCCGCTGCGGTGCATCCGAGCCATCGGACAGCTGTGTCGGCGCCCCGGCCGCACCGATCCGCGTGCGCCGAGCAGCCACCGCGGGCCCGATCCCCGCTGCACCGAACCGGCAATCTTGCGGCCTGCCGGCGAAGGCGCCCGGGGCCCGGTGGGTGCGCCGACGCGTGGCCCCCGGCTTGCAAACCTCGAGCGATACCCGAGCACAACCGCAAGAGGCAGCAATGACCCACATCGACCCGCTCAGAGCAGCGCTGCTGATCGTCGATATGCAGCCCGATTTCATGCCGGGAGGCCCCCTGCCGGTGGAGTCGTCCACCGGCAACGGAGACAGCGACACCGCGGCCATCGTCGCCCCCGTGCGGGCGCTGATGGCATCCGGTCCGTTCCGCCTGCAGGTCGCCACACAGGATTGGCATCCGCCGGCGCACATGTCCTTCGCCGGCAGTCATCCGGGACACGAGGTCTTCGACAGCATCGAGGTGCACGGTCATGAGCAAACCCTCTGGCCGGAGCACTGCCTGCAAGGCACCGACGGTGCCGCGATTCATTCCGGACTGCCGCTGGAGCGCCTATCCGCCATCGTGCGCAAGGGCATGGACGAGGACGCGGACTCCTACAGCGGCTTTCGCAACAATTGGGGCCCCGGCGGCGAGCGCGCCCCCACCGGGCTGGCCGGCTATCTGCGCGAGCGCGGCGTCGACAGCGTCTTCTGCTGCGGCCTCGCGCGCGATGTCTGCGTGAAATGGACGGCGCAGGACGCGGTCGGCGCGGGATTCAAGAGCTATTTCATCTGGGACCTGACTTGGCCCGTCGAATCCGATAACGACAGCCAAGTGCGCGACGCGCTGCAATCGCACGGCGTGGAAATCGTCACCGCCGACATGCTCTCCGGCACCGCCCCGGGACTGGAGCGTACCGGCTGAGGCGCCCCCGCCCCGGAGCGTCACGGCGTCGGGGCGAAAGCGCGGCAGCCGTCCGCGCCGGAGCCGGCGCGCCGCCTATTCGATGACCGACTCGGACTCCGGGCCGCGGAAGAACCTCTCCGTCGCCGCGAGCGCCGCCGTCAGGTCGTCGCGCATCGCGTCCACCATGGCCCGATTATCGAATTGCAGTGCCTTCGCCTTCACCGCCGGGTCGAGCAGCTCGATGACGATGTTGCCTGGCTTGGCGCGGTAGGACTGCGGCTTTTCGGGATCGCGCTGATAGACCAGGATGCGCTGCGCCGACAGCATGGTGTTGGACGGGCGCTTGTCGATTTCGGAGGAGAAGCGCTCCGGGTCGTAGGCATCGATGATCTTGTTGTGCATCATCATGCCTTCGCTGCGCAGCATGATATCCACGTCGGTGACGTGCTGGTCGGTCCAGCCGCGATGAAACAGCTCGGCACGTAAGATGTCGACCACCGAGTGGAAGTCGTCGATGCCGCTGAGCTCGGCGCGCATCAGCTCGCCCACTTGCGTCACGGGGGATTCGCCGGCGGGGGCCGCGGCGGCCGGCTCGGCCTCTTGCGCGGCGGCACTGGAGACCGCCAGCAATAATGCGAGCCCCATCGGCGCGGCAAAGCGTGCGGGGCGGATGTCGGTCGGGGCTGTTTTCATGTCGGATCTCCTGAGGGTACGTTGTCGCGGCTCGTCACGCGTCGGCGTCCCGCGAGCCGCGATCGGGCGCGCGGTCACGCTCAGCGCAGCGAGCGGTAGCTGCCCGGGCGGCTCGGCTTGCTCAGCACCAGTTGCCATAGCTGCCCCTTGCGCGAGCGGAAGAAACCGGCGCAGCAGTGCAGGTAGTACTTCCACATGCGGTAGAAGCGCCGGTCGTAGCCGGCCGCCTCGAGCGCGGGCCATCCGCGCTCGAAGTTGCGCCACCAGGCCATCAAGGTGCGGTCGTAGTCCGCGCCGAAGCCATGCCAGTCCTCGAGCACGAAGTCCCGGCGCGTGGCGCGCGCCAGCGTCTCGGTGTTCGGCAGCTCGCCATTGGGGAAGATGTAGGCATCGATCCAGGGATCGTTGACGGGCTCGGCGGTGCGTGTGCCGATGGTCTGCAGCAGGAACAGGCCATCGTCGCTCAGCAGTTCCGCGATACGGCGAAAATAGCCCGCGTGGTTCTTGCGGCCGACGTGCTCGAACATGCCGACGGAGACGACCTTGTCGAAGCGACCCTGCAGCGAACGGTAGTCGGCCAGGCGGATCTCCACGGGCAACCCGGCGCAGCGCTCGCGCGCAAGGGCTGCCTGCTCTTTCGAGACGGTCACACCGAGCACGCGCACGCCGCGCGTGCGCGCGGCATATTCCGCGAGACCGCCCCAGCCACAGCCGATATCGAGCACATGCTCGCCGGGGCGCAGATCGAGCTTGCGGCAGATCAGCTCGAGCTTCGCCGACTGCGCCGCATCGAGGCTGTCGGCCTCGGCCCAGTAGCCGCAGCTGTAGCTCATGGTCGGATCGAGCATGGTGCGATAGACGTCGTTGCCGATGTCGTAGTGGCGCTCGCCGACCTCGAATGCGCGGCCGCGGGTCTGGCGATTCCACAGGCGCGTCTTCGCCACCGCGAGGGCGAGCTGCAGCCGAACGGGTCCGGTGAGCCGCGACTCCACATCGGCGGCGAGCAGGCGGGTCAGGGTCTCGTCCAAGCGGCGCGCGTCCCATTGGCCGTCCATGTAGGACTCGCCGAGCCCAAGCGAGCCGTGGCGCAGCATGCGCTCGAAACAGGCCGGATCGCTGATCTGCATATCCTGCGGGCGCGAGCCGTCGAAGCGGATGTCCGCCGGCTCGACGAGGGCCTGCAGCAACGCCCTCTGCTCACCGCCGCGCGGGGGCGCGATGCGGATCCCGCGCGGTCGCGCGGCAACAATGGATGGATTGGCGTCGTGGGGCACACTCATGACGAAACAACCTCCTGCGCTGGGCTAAGCGGACCCGATGGGCCTGAGCGATTCGCGGGCTTCACTCGACCTTCAGCTGATTGCTGACGAATAAGGCGCCCCCTTCGTAGGCGTTCTCCTCGGCGGCGCGATATTCGCGCCAGGTAGCGACGCTGCCCGTCAACATGGCCCTGCCGTCGGTGACGTCGATATCGATATCGTCCGAGTCGACGAACGGGCTCCAGAACAGTTCGTCGTGGATCTCGTCGTGGATTTCCCGGTCGCTGCGCCCGGCCGGCGGATAGCGCAGAATCTCGGTCATGCTCGGATAACCGGAAGTGTCGAAGGGCTCGCGCAGCCCGTTCGCGTGGGCGACTTGCAGCAGGTTGGTCACGCGCGTCACGCCCCGCGCCTTCGCGGCGAGGCGCTCGGCCTCGCGGCGCTCGAGCTGCGAATCGACGCTGCCGGACAGCCGCGCGGCACCTTCGTCGACGGCGACCTCGATCTGCTCGGCGTCGGTCATCGGGCTGACCGCCAGACGGCTTTCGATGTCCACCTCGATGGCGGCATCGGAGCGGGCCGTCTCCGGGCGCACTTTGACTCGGTTGGTCACCCCGGTGACGCCGACGGTGTTGCTCGCCAGCCCGGCCACGGCCCGCTTGGCCTCCAGGTTGTCGACGGTGCCGCGCAGCGTGACCCAGCCGCCGGCCACTTCCGGCTCGAGCTCGAAGGCCATCACACGCGGGTCCAGCGCGGCGGCATCCAGCAGCGCCCGGCGGATCTCCGCGTCGCTCTTGTCGACGTATTTGCCGTCGCGCAGCATCGCCCGCTCCGCCCACCAGCGCACTTCGAGGCCCGTCACATCCACGGCATCGACACCGCTGACCAGCGCCAGCGATTCCGCGGCACGCTTCTCTTCCAGGCTGCCGACGGCGCCGGTGAGCGTGACGACGCCGTCGTCCACCGCGACGTCGATCAAGCCGTCTTCCACCGACACGGCCCAGCGCAGCCGCTGCGCGATCTCGTCGCGGATCTCGTTGTCGAGGCGCTCGTCCGGCGTGCTGACTTCGATGTCGTTGACCACACCGATCACGCCGCGCACCGATCGCGCCACCGTATCGACCAGGTCGAGCTCGGCCCACGACTGCACGCGCCCCGACAGCGTGACCACGTTGTTCTGCACCGCGACGTCGATCTCGTAGGCGTCGGCCGCCGGGTCGGCGCGCAACGCCTCTTCCACGGAGCGCTTGATGCCGGCATCGGACACCATCACCGACGGCGTGACCTCGATCCGGTTGCCGACGGCGCGCACGCCCTTGACGCGACCGGCGACGCGCTCGGCGCGGTCTTTGGCCAGCAGGTTGCCGACTTGGCCGGTCAGGGACGCGATGCCGTCTTCGACCTCGATATCGATCCGGTTCACATCGACGACGCCGTCGATCAGCAGTTGGTCCTCGATGGCGTCGGCGATCTCCCGATCGCCGAGCCGGGCCTGCGCGGCGGGTGCCTCGGCTTCGGCCACGGCTTGGGCAGGGGGTTGGGCCACGGGCTGGGCCAGCGCCGATGCGCTGCCGGGCCAACCGGGGCCGATCAGGACAGGCGACGCGGCCAGCAGGCAGGCGGCCAGCGTAGCGCCGACCGGAGCCGAAAGACCGAAGAGACGAGGATCATGCGACATACGACGTGCTCCCTCTGCGCTGAGCGGACCACTTCCGGAAGGCGCCGATAGCGCCGCGAAGGCTCCGCGTGAATCTGCCGGGCGGGCCGATTGTTCGGGACCGCTCTTCGCGGATCTCAGCAAAGTCGGTGCCACCGGCAGCGGCGGCGCAGAGGCCGGGGCTGGCGCCGCCGGGCAACCCCACGCCCGGTCGGGCAGGCGCCCGCGCACCGCGCCGCTCACGCCGCGGCGGGTGATTCGCACCGCGCTCGGGGTAAATGCACCGCCTCGCATGCGCCCGACCGGGCGGTTCAGGCCGATGCTGACGCCAAGGCCCGCGCCAAGGCGCCCGGCGGCGGCGCATCAAAACCGGCGGCGCCGCATCGAGCTGCGAATCGGGTCCGCACTCGCACCGGCGCAAGCGCGCGGGCACCCGCGCGCGCGAGTCCGGCGTCCGCGCGCCCGGCGGCATCGGCCTTGCTATGACGCTAGCGCACTCAAGCCATCCGACCGCCGAGTACCGGGGCACAGGCGTCCCAGCGCGGCGGGGCGCAAGGCTTGCGATGCTCGACCCGGCGACGGCGGGGAACGTCTTGCCAGAAGCCGCTCATCCCGGACCCGCGTCGGTTGCCGCCGGCGGTCCCGCCGTCGCCGGGCTCGTCGCCAACACCTCCAAATCAACAGGGATACAAGCCATGTCAGTCACGCACGTGATCAATCGTCCGCTCTACGGCGCCATGCTGGCGGCCGCTCTGACCGGCGGCATCGTCCTTTCCGGCACGGCCGCGGCAGACGTCGCCGTGGCCGAGGCCTCCATCAAGAACCTAGACGGCGAGACCATCGGCACCGCCGTACTGCGCGAGACGGACGCCGGCGTGCTGCTGCACGTCAAGCTGGCCGGACTGCCGCCCGGTGTGCACGGCTTCCATATCCACGAGAAAGGCAAATGCGAGCCGCCGTTCGCGACCGCCGGCGGCCACTTGACGGTGGACGACAGCGAGCACGGCTACTTCAAAGCGCAGGGCCCCCACGCCGGAGACATGCCCAACATCCACGTCCCCGAAAGCGGCGAGTTGGAGTTGGAAGTGCTGACCGGCGTCGAGGAACTGGAGCCGCAGCTGTTCGACGCGGACGGCGCCTCGCTGGTGATCCACCGCGGCGCCGACGACTACCGCAGTCAGCCATCGGGCGACGCCGGCGAGCGGATCGCCTGCGGTGTCATCGAAGCCAAGTAGCCGTGGCCGGCCGCGTGGGCGGCCGGGTAAACCGACTCGGCCACCGCCGTCTGCCGGTATTGCGGCCGTTGCGCAGCCCGGCAGTCCGTATCCGCAGCCTCGCAACCCCGCAACCCCGCAGCTCCTGCCCGAAAAGCAGGCAACAGGAGAACATCATGCGCAGTTCGATCATCCCCGCATTCAGCGCCTTGCTGCTGTGTGCCGCATTCGTCGCCGGCCCGCGGGCGGCGACCACGCTGGAGCAGGCCGAGCAACAGATCCCCGGCTCCGACCTTTGGATCGAGGGCCAGTTGGAAACCATCTATGCCCTCAACGAGCACTTGAATCCGTTCGGGATCGAGGTCGAGTCCGAGAGCGGCCAAGTGACACTCGGCGGCAGCGTACCGAGCGAGACTCAGCGCCGGCTGGCGGAGCAGTTGGCGCGTGACATCGCCGAGATTCGGTCCGTGGAAAACAACATCGCGGTCCATCCCGACGCCGCGCTACCGGCACCGAAAGCACTCTACGCGGTGGTCTCCGATGCCAACATCACGACGCGAATAGAACTGCGGCTGCTCTGGAACCGCGAGACGAGCAGCCTCGACATCGATGTCGACACGGCCGACGGCGAGGTCCGCTTGGGCGGCACCGCCGCGAGCGAGGCCGAGCGGCAGGCGGCCGAACGCATCGCACTCGGGACCGAGGGCGTGCGCGCCGTCGAGAATTCGATCACTGTCGCGGAGGGCGGCGGCACCGGCGAGGCGTCCTCGGACACCGACGCCGCCGCATCGCCGCTTCCCTCGATGCCCGTCGGCGATGCCTGGATCACCGCGCGCGTGGAGATGTCGTTGCGTTTCGACAGCGAGATCAAGGACGGCAATATCGATGTTTCCACCGACAACGGCGTGGTCTCGCTGACGGGCACGGTGCGCAGCCAGGCGCAGAAGGAGAAGGCGGCCGAGGTCGCCGGCGGCATCATCGGCGTGAAGCAGGTCGACAACGCCCTGCGTATCGCACAGGCATCCTGAACCGCCGCGACCGCGGCCGGGCGGCAGGGGTCGCGGGTCGCGGGTCGCGACGGGTAGCCGGTCATCGATGATCGGTCATTGCCGCGCGATCGCCAGTTCGTTGTCGACGAGGCCGACCCCGTACAGAGAGCGTACGATGCGCGCCGCGCGGGCCTTCTGCTCCGCGTCGCCGACCTGCCCGGCCAGCGTCACCCGGCCGCCCTCGACCCGGATCTCGACCTGCCCGGCGTCCACGTCCGCATCGCCGGCGAGTATTTCGCCGATACGCTGCTTCAGCGTCGCGTCCTCCGGCCGCGGCGTGTCGGCGGTGACGGCCAGCGCCGGGTCGACGTAAGTTGCGTTGACGACTCCGCCGCTGCCGCGCGCCTCGTCCGCGATGCGCCGGGCCCGGTGACTCTGGGGAATCGTGGCGACGCTGCCCGACAGCGTGACGATGGCGTTATCGACCTCGGCCTCGAGATCGAAGGGCGCCAGTTCCTTGTCCCATGCGAGGCGCTCGTTGATGCGCTGCTCGAGAATGGCATCCTCATCGGACGCCTGACCGGGCGCCCCCTGCGCGGGCCCCGGGGCCGCCTGCTCGTCGTCCATCGTCGACTTCCCCGCGACGGCGATGCCCCCGACGCTGCGCGGCTTCGAGAATACATAGTCTCGGTCGGCGACTTGGGTGTGGCATTCGAAGCAGTCCTTCGCTTCATCGATGTCCTTCGCGGTCCCGTCATTGCCGAACAGCGCGAACCGCCATCCGCCGGTGTCCTCGGCGGCCGCCACTTTGCGCATCACGGCGACGGCCGCGGGCTCGCCCTCGTTCAGCGTCCCCTCGCCCTGTTCCAAGGCGTAGACCAGGCCCAGGAATTCGCTCCCCTCGGGATAGGGCCCGCCTTTGCGGAAGGCCTCGACGCCGCGGTCATTGACGTAGAAGTGATGAAAACCGTGCAGCGGGTTGTCCGGCTCGGACACGACGAAGGCGTTGACGAAGCGATAGCCTTCGAGCGTGTCCGGCATGCCCGGCGCTTCGGCGCGCGCGGCCCCGGGCGCGGCGAGCATTGCGGCGACGGCGCTTGCGGCGACGGCGCGCGGGACGTAAGCAGAGAGTCTTGCCCTTGACATGAAAAGTCTCCGATTCGATGAACGACAGGGGTGGCTCGGCAGGACTGCAGCATCCGCGCCAGCGCGCCGCCGGCAGCCCGGTCCGCCGAGCGCCGGCGGATGCGCGCGGTCAGTCCCCCGAGCCTTTGCCGCGCTCCGGGAAGAACGGCGTCATGCGCCGAAGTACGTTGTCCTTCAGCAGCCATTCGTGGCGCAGCGCACCGCCGACGTGAAGCAGGATCAGCGCCACCACCAGCACCGCGCCGAGCGCGTGCAGCGTCCAGATAATGCCTTGCAGCGACTCGCTTTCCGGCAGCAGACTCGGCAGTTTCAAGCCAAAAAACGGAATCGGCTGTCCGAACGCGCTGACCAGCAAATAGCCGCCGATGGGCAGACCGATCAGCAGCAGGTAGAACAGCCAATGCGTACCGCGCGCGACGCCTTGCTGCCAGCGCGGCAGCGTCTCCGGCAGCCGCGGCACCGGATTGGACCGCCGCCAGAACAAGCGCAGCAGCATCAGCAGCAAAATGGACAGACCGAGGGAGGTGTGAATCGGAAACAGCCCGCCCCAGGGGGCCGAGTCCGACGGCAGCGCGGCCAGCGTAAAGCCGACCGCAAGCTGGACCAGCACGGCCAGCGCGACAAGCCAATGCAGCGCTTGCTGCACGACACCCCATCGATCATCGGAGTTATGGGTTTGCATGAGAACCTCGCTATAGGCGGGCGCTCCGGGCGGAGCGGGTCCACTGCGCGAGTCAGGAAACGTGCCAGCATGGCTCATCGTCCGCATCGGCCACGGGGCCTCGGGGGCCGCGGCCCGGCCCGGCCGGCGCCGCGCAGCCGCGGGCCGAGGTTTGCCGCGGCGTTCGGGGCATTTGCCCTGAGCGCGGTTGCTAACCACCAAGCCCCGGCCCGCCGGCCGCGGCCGAGCCGCGCGGGGCGCGTTTCGGCGAAACCGCGGCGGCGCGGCAGGGCGCAGGCGGCGCGGGCGGCAGGGCACTCTTCTTGCTCGATAAACAGCGTGCTCGGAGCCGCCCGCGTGCGGACCTTGCGACAGGAAGCCGCCGGTCGTTCTCGCCACGGTGCCGTTTCTCGGGTGCCGTCGCCGCCGGCCCCGGCGGCCTCGTTTCATCCGGACAGGATCCCGCCATGCCCGACGAGCCCACACTGACCCTCTCCCGCGCGCGGATCGATGCCGTCCTGTTCGATCTGGACGGCGTTGTCACGCGCACCGCCACGGTCCATGCGAGCGCCTGGAAGCGGATGTTCGACGGCTACCTGCGCGAGCGCCAGGCCGAAGAGGGCGAGGACCACAGTCCTTTCGATGCCGATCGCGACTACCGGCGCTACGTGGACGGCAAGCCGAGGATCAAGGGCGTCAACCACTTCCTGATCGCCCGCGGCATCGATCTACCCGAGGGCGATCCCGAAGACCCGCCGGACAAGGAGACCCTGTGGGGCCTCGGCAACCGCAAGAACCAGCTGTTCCGCGAAGCACTGAAAGAGCGCGGCGTCGAGCTGTACGGCTGCTCGGTCGCACTGCTGCACCGACTGCGCGACGCGGGCTACCGTACCGCCGTGGTCACCGCCAGCAAAAACTGCGACCTGATCCTCGCCGAGGCGGGTATCGCCGACCTGTTCGATGCCCGTGTCGACGGCGTCGAGGCCGAGCGCCTGGAGCTCGCCGGCAAGCCCGACGCGGACACGTTTATCGAAGCCGCCGAGCGCCTGCACTGCGCGCCGGAGCGCTGCGCCGTGCTCGAAGACGCGGTCGCCGGCGTGCGCGCGGCGCGGCGCGGCCGCTTCGGTCTGGTCATCGGCGTCGACCGCGATGGCCAGAGCCGCCACCTCGAAGAGCAAGGCGCGGACGTGGTCCTCGATGACCTCTGCCGGATCCGCGTCGAGGGCACCGAGAGCACCGTGCCCCCGCTGCTGACCGACAAGACGCGGGTCTCCGCGCGGCTCGCCGACAAGAGCCCCGCCCTGTTCCTGGACTACGACGGCACGCTCACCCCTATCGTCGAGCGCCCGGAGGACGCCGTGCTTTCGCAGGCCATGCGCGAGACCCTGCGCGAGGCCGCCCGCGCGATGACGGTTGCCGTCGTCAGCGGGCGGGATCTGGAGGACGTGCGCTCGCTCGTCGGTCTGGATGAAATGATTTACGCGGGCAGCCACGGCTTCGAGATCCGCGGCCCCGACTTGGACCTCGAGCTGCACGAGGGCATCGATGCCCTCGATGACCTGCGCCAAGCCGCGGAGACGCTGTCGGAGCGCTTGGCATCCGTCGACGGCGCGCAAATCGAGCGCAAGCGCTTCGCCGTGGCGGTGCATTTCCGGCGCGTCGCCGAGGCGGACACGGAGGCCGTCGAGCGGGCGGTCGCGGCGACCGCCGAGGCACACCCTCGGCTGCGGCGCACCGGCGGCAAGAAGATCTTCGAGCTGCGCCCCGACATCGACTGGGACAAGGGCCGCGCCGTGGCCTGGCTGCTGTCGAAGCTCGGCCTCGACGGCCAAGACGTCCTGCCGATCTATATCGGCGACGACGAAACCGACGAGGATGCGTTCCAAGCGCTGCGCGGGCGCGGCGGCCTCGGCATTCTGGTAGCCGAAGAGCCGACCGCAAGCGCCGCCGGCTACCGGCTGCGCGACAGCGAGGACGTTCGCGCCCTGCTCGCGCACTTGGTCGAGTCCGAGCGCGAAGGACGCTGATCGGCCAAGCCCGTGCCCGGTTTCGTAGCCGCGGTCCGGTGCCCCGCCCCTAGCCCGTTAGACCGCCCGTTAGAGCGATAGGCGCCCGATCCGAGCTCGATCCGAGCTCGATCGGGCGCCCGAAGCCTGCGCGCTCAATCGCGGGCGCGGCCGCGGGGTCGTCCGTAGTAGTCGAACAGCACGGTTTCCTGCTCGATATTCACTGGCTCGCTCGGGTCGAACTCAGGCGCTTCTTCCACCAGGTCGGGGCCGACGCCGATCAATAAGCGGTTATCGACCCAGTCGATGCTCTCGACCCATTCCACCGGCAGGAGCACCTTGCGCGAGAACGGCAGCCGCGAGGTATCGAGCGCCAGCATCTTGATCTGCCAAGAGACATCGTCGGCAATCATGTCGACGACGCGGCCGACGTCGGTGCCGTCTTCGACGCAGCGCACATGGTAGCCGCTGACCTCGTTCAGGGAGCGCAAGTGCACGTGCTCGGTCTCTTCGAGCGCCTGCGGCGCGACCGCGGGTGTCTTCGGCTCGCTCGGCCGGGGCTCGATGCGCACCTGTTGCTCGGCGGTCATGCTCGACGGCAGCGGATAGTCCCCCCAAACACCGCTGCCGAGCCAATAATGGGGCAGCGCGTAGAAGACATTGAAGGCGTGCTCGTAGCGGCGCGAGATCGGCGCGTCGCTGTCGAGCGGCGGACTTTGCTCGATCTGCTCGCGCGTCAACAGGACCGGTATGCGGCGCGTCTCCCAGTCGGGACGGCCGATCTGGGCGGGCGAAATCAGCACCTTGCGCCCGTGCAGCCAGCGCGAGGTGTCGGCGACCAGATAGCGCACCGCCCAATCGCGATCGTCGAACAGAAAGTCCGCGCATTTGCCGATGTCGTCGTCGATGGCCTCGAGGACATAACCTTCAGGGACGGCGAGGCTTCTCAACATGATCTTGCTCCTTCGATTGTCGCTATTCGAATCGCGGCGCCGGCGCGCGGCGGATCGGTGCAAATCAGCCGCGGCCGGCTCGAATCACCCGCCGGGGCGAGCCCCGGCCGGGGCCGGCGGATCGCACCGCGATCAGACCGGCGCCGTGATCTCGAGCTGGTTGTCGACCCGCTCGACGCCGTTGATGCCGGCGGCGATCTCCTCGGCATCCTGCTTCTGCACCAGCGTCGGAACCTGGCCCTTCAACGTCACGACACCGTCGTTGGTCTGCACATCGATGAGTCCGTGGTTGATGGTGCTGTCGAAGCGCAGCGAGGCCGCCACACGCGTCGTGATCCAGGCGTCGGAGATGGTCTCGCCCGCTTCGGTGACCATTGCGCCGGCCTGCTTCGCGAAGCTTGCGTCCGGGTCGACGACGATCTGATTGTCGACGCTGCCGACGCCCTCGGTGCGCCCGGCGATGCGCTCGGCCAGCGCTTTCTCTTCGTCGGTGCGGACTTTGCCCGTCAGCGTGACATGCTCGCCGTCGGTATCGACGTCGATCAACAGGCCGTTCGTGGTCTCGCTCCACAGCAGCCGCAGCTTGATCCGAGTCGTCGTGTTGGCTTGGTTGACAAGACGGTAGAAGGGGTTCTCCGCGCCGCTTTGCCCGGTGCCGCCGTCAACCACATCGAGCCGGTTGTCCACTTGATCGATGCCGCTCAGGTCGCGCGCGAGCTGCTCGGCCAGCGAGCGCTGGGCCTCGTTGTCGACGGTCCCGGTGAGGGTCACGGTGCCGTCGCTGGCGTCGACACCGATATCGAACGGATTCAGATGCTCGTTGATGCTGTAGGTCGTGATCAGGCGGGCCTCGGCCCACAGGTCCGAGCCGGGCATTGTTTGCGAGCCCGTCGTCGGAGGTGCCTGATCCTGCGGCGACGACTGCTCCTGCGCGGTCGTCTGCGTCGACTGTTCCTGCGCCGGTAGCGGCGACGGCAACAGCAGCAAGGCCGCGGCGATGGCGCTGCCGGTCAACAGTGCGCTCGCGCGGACATCGCGCCGGTAGCGCGTCATGGGGATCGCAAAGGCTTTCGGATACATGGTTCGACTCTCCTTGCTGTGTGTGGCTTCGGCGCGGGCTCCCTGCCCGACCCGCGGTCGGCGACCGCGGGGCCGGGAGC
Organism: Thiohalocapsa sp.; assembly: GCA_021736785.1. Lineage (GTDB taxonomy): Bacteria > Pseudomonadota > Gammaproteobacteria > Chromatiales > Chromatiaceae > Thiohalocapsa. Next base: position 118,188 of record JAIPFF010000005.1, read on the forward strand.
TTCGCGCCCATTCGGGGCTCGATACAGCCTCAAGCAACCGCTGCGCCAGACCTTGCGCGGGCTCGCCGCGTCCGCCGCAGCCCGGCCGGAACCGGGCTGCAAACGATCGCACCCCGCCCGGCGCGCGCCACCGCCGTCGCGGCCCGGCAACCGCCCGGCGCCCGGCGACCGGGGCGGGTGACCTGAAATTTGCATGACGTTCTGCCGAGACCGAGACACCTCGGCGGCAAGCGGCGCGGGCCGATCCCGGCACCAAGCGGCAGAATTTCGTGTCGGCTCGCGGTCGCGCGCGACAGGCCGCGGCCAGCAACAGGAGAAGCGAGATGCCCATGAAGCTCACCTCGCCGGCGTTCGCCACCGGCGGCGATATCCCGGACCGCTACAGCAAGTCGCGGGAAAACGACCAGCCCGAGCTCATCATCACCGGCGTGCCCGAAGGCACCCGCGAGCTCGCGGTCATCTGCCACGACCCGGACGCCCCGATGCCGCATGGATTTACCCATTGGACGCTGTACGGCATCCCCGCGGACACGAAACAGATCGCCAAGAACGGCGAGCGCGCGTACCGGCCGGGCCCCAATGATTTCGGAGAAAGCGGCTACGGCGGCCCGCAACCGCCCGAAGGACATGGGCCGCATCACTACTTTTTCTGGCTCTATGCGCTGAACACCGCCGTGGAAGGCACGCCGACGCGCGACGCCTTCCTGCGCGACTATGCCGATCATGTCGTCGCGCAAAGCCGCATTGTCGGAATCTACGAAAACCCGGGTGCCGCGGATGTCGCCTAGGCGCACGGCGCCTTTGCCCCGGGCCTCGGCCAAGGCCCGCCGCGGCGCCTTGCGCCGCCCCTGCTTCGAATCGGCACTCGAATCGGCACCCGAGCCGACCCCGAACCGGCCCCGGCGCCGGCGCCGGCCGGCCATGACCCGGCGGCCGCCGCACGGGCCCCGACGACCGACCGGAGACCCGGAATGACCGAGTGGAATTGGACCTACGACGACTATCGCCCCGAGCAGGAAAAGCTCCGGGAAGCGCTTTGCACACTCGGCAATGGCTATTTCGCCACCCGCGGCGCGGCGCCGGAATCGCGCGCCGGCGACGTGCACTATCCGGGCAGCTACCTCTCCGGCGGCTATAACCGCCGGAACAGCGAAGTCCAGGGTCGCGTGGTCGAGAACGAAGATCTGGTCAACCTACCCAACTGGCTCGTGCTGCGGCTGCGTATCGACGGCGGCGATTGGCTGGATCTCGACACGCTCGAGGTGGTCGCTTATCGCCAGAGCCTGGACATGCGCGACGGCATACTGATCCGCGACGTGACGGTGCTCGACGACGACGGGCGGAAGACACGCGTGGTTCAGCGCCGGCTGGTGCACATGGCGCGCAGCCATCTGGCGGCGCTGCAGACCGAGGTCGCGGCCTGCAACTGGTCCGGCACGATCGAAGTGGAAAGCGCCCTCGACGGGCGTGTCGTCAACGACGGCGTCGAGCGCTACCGCGGCCTCGAGGGCAAGCACCTCGCGCCGATCGATGCCGGCGCCGTCGACGAGGACGGCATCTACTTGAAGATGCGCACCAGCCAATCTCGGCTCGAGATCGCGCTGGCCGCTCGGACCCGGATCTACCGCAACGGCAGCCATATCGACTTGGAACCGTCGCTGACGCAAGATCCGGACTACGTGGGTCAGACCTTCGCCGCGCACATCGAGCAGGAGCGCCCGCTCTTGGTCGAGAAGACGGTCGCGCTCTTTACCGGGCGGGATCATGCCATCAGCGAATGCGGCCTCGAGGCCCGGCAAGCGATTCGCGACGCGCCGCGCTTCGGCGAGCTGCTGACCGAGCATGCGCTGCTCTGGCGCCAGCTCTGGCGGCGCTTCGATCTGCAGCTGAGGCTGCGCGACGACGACGGCGGGCGCACCGCGTCGATCCTGCGCCTGCATCTCTTCCATCTGCTGGTCACCGCCGCGCCGACCGTCATGGACCTCGACGTCGGCGTGCCCGCCCGCGGCCTGCACGGGGAGGCCTACCGCGGCCACATTTTCTGGGACGAGCTGTTCATCTTCCCGATCCTGGATCTGCGCCTGCCGGAGATCACCCGCTCCCTGTTGATGTACCGCTACCGCCGGCTGCAGGCCGCCCGCGAGGCCGCGCGCGAGGCCGGTTACCGCGGTGCGATGTATCCCTGGCAGAGCGGCAGCAACGGACGCGAGGAGAGCCAGAAGCTGCATCTGAACCCCCGCTCCGGGCATTGGACGCCGGACGAGACGCACCTTCAGCGCCACGTCAACGGCGCCATTGCCTACAACATCTGGCAGTACTTCCAAACCAGCGGGGATGTCGAATTCCTGTCCTTCTACGGCGCCGAGATGTTGCTCGAGATCGCCCGCTTCTGGGCCAGTATCGCAACCCACAACCAGGCGCTGGAGCGCTACGAGATCCGCGGCGTGGTCGGGCCGGACGAGTTCCATACCGGCTACCCGGACCGCGCCGAGCCCGGCCTCGACAACCACGCCTACACCAGCGTGATGGCCGCGTGGGTGCTGTGCCGGGCCCTGGACCTGCGTGCCCACTTGCCGACCGAGCGCTGGGAAGAGCTCAGAGAGTTGCTCGCCATCAGCGACGACGAGCTGACCCACTGGCAGACCGTCAGCCGCAAGCTGCGGGTGTGCTTCCACGGCGACGGCATCATCAGCCAGTTCGAGGGCTTCGACGACTTGAAGGAATTGGACTGGCAGGCATACCGCGAGCGCTACGACGATATCCAGCGACTCGATCGTATCCTCGAGTCCGAGGGCGATTCGCCGAATCACTACAAGGTGACCAAGCAAGCGGATGTACTGATGCTGTTTTACCTGTTCTCCACCGAGGAGCTCCAGCGCCTGTTCGATCGCCTCGGCTACCGCTTCGAGCCGGATATGATCCCGCGCAACGTGGAGTACTACGGCGCGCGCACCAGCCACGGCTCGACGCTGAGCCGGGTCGTCGACGCCTGGGTGTTGGCCCGCTCGGATCGCCCGCGCTCCTGGTCGCTGTTCACCGAAGCGCTCGAAAGCGACGTTGCCGACATCCAGGGCGGCACCACCTCCGAAGGCATCCACCTCGGCGCCATGGCCGGCACCGTCGACCTCATCGAGCGCTGTTACACCGGCATCGAGATCCGCGACGGCCACCTGTGGCTGAACCCCGACCTGCCGGACGAGCTCGCCGGGCTGACCATGCGCCTGCGTTTCCGGGGGCAGACGCTGGAGCTCGAGATCAGCCACGACCTGATGAGACTGCGTGCCGTCTCGCCCGAGACCGACTGTATCCATCTGCACTGCGACGGACAGGACATCCGCATCGCCGCCGGCGAGACCTACGACATGAAACCGGAGCAAAAGCCGGTGCGCGTCGAGGCACCCCGAGCGCTCGGTGCATTTGGGCCATAACCGGTTGCTTTGCCCCATGCGGCCTCGATAGTCGACCTCGGCGCATCGGCGCGGTCGCCGGCGTCGGCGCTGGCGCTGTTCTTGCGTGACTTTGCGGTGACACGGGGCGGGCGGTCTCGTATCGCCGGCGAGGATGCGCGCCGGCCCTACAAGCGCCCGAAGCTCACGCCCGCGAGAACCGGCAACGATCCTCCGAACGGCAAACCGCCTCTCTATGAATGCGCCCTCCCGGACATCCCCCGAGCCAGGCAACGGCACCGTCGTTGCCGTGCGCGGCAGCGTCGTCGATGTGCACTTCACGCCGCCGCTGCCGGCGCGCTATCGCGCGTTGCACGCCGGCGACGACGGCGAGATCGTGCTGGAGGTGCACAGTCTGCTCGACCGGGAGCGCGCTCGCTGCATTGCGCTGACGCCGACCCGCGGACTCGCCCGCGGCATGCCGGTGCGCGACAGCGGCGGGCCGCTGCAGGTGCCGGTCGGCGCGAGCCTGCTCGGGCGCGTGCTGAATGTCTTCGGCGAGACCATCGACAACGGCGAGCCGCTCGAGGACATCGACCGCTGGCCGATCCATCGCTCCCCGCTGGCTCTGAACGAGCGCGTAACCCGAACCGAGATCTTCGAGACCGGCATCAAGGCGCTCGATCTGCTCTCGCCGCTGGAGGCCGGGGGCAAGGCCGGCCTGTTCGGCGGCGCCGGCGTCGGCAAGACGGTGCTGATCACCGAGCTGATCCACAACATGGTGGGCCACTACCAGGGCATCAGTCTGTTCTGCGGCATCGGCGAGCGCTCCCGCGAGGCCGAGGAGCTTTACCGCGAGATGCGCGATGCCGATGTGCTCGACAGCACCGTGATGATCTTCGGGCAGATGAACGAGCCGCCCGGCGCGCGTTTTCGGGTCGGCCATGCGGCGCTCAGCATCGCCGAGCACTTTCGCGACCGCCAGCACCGCAATGTGCTGCTGCTGATCGACAACATCTACCGCTACGTGCAATCCGGGACCGAGGTGTCGGGCCTGATGGGCCGCATCCCGTCGCGGGTAGGCTATCAGCCGACGCTGGCCACCGAGCTGGCCGAGCTGGAAGAGCGGATCTGCAGCTCCGCAAGCGCCGCGATCACCTCGGTACAGGCCGTTTACGTGCCGGCGGACGACCTCACCGACCCGGCCGCGGCGCATATCTTCGGTCATCTGTCGGCGTCCATCGTGCTGTCGCGCAAGCGCGCCAGCCAGGGCCTGTACCCGGCGGTGGACCCGCTGCAATCCGAGTCCAAGATGCTCTCGCCGGCCATTGTCGGCGAGCGCCATTACCGCACGGCCCAGCAGGTCCGCTCGACATTGGCGGAGTACGAGGAGCTCAAGGACATCATCGCCATGCTCGGCGAAGAGGAGCTTTCGCGCCAGGACCGGGCAACCGTCAGCAAGGCGCGGCGCCTGGAGCGCTTTCTGACGCAACCGTTTTTCACCACCGAGCATTTCACCGGCCAGCCGGGCCAGCTGGTGGAGCTCGAGCAGACCATCGACGGCTGCGAGCGCATCCTGGCCGGCGAGCTCGCGGAGGTCGACGAGCAGGAGCTCTATATGAGGGGGGCGCTCGATGGCTGAGGACCGCGACAACGGCGGGCAGCGGCGCGGCTCCGGCTCCGGCTCCGGCTCCGGCTCGGGGGACGCTCCGATGCGCCTGAGGCTGTTCGTGCCCACCGAGACCCTGGTGGATGCGCCGGTGCGCAAGGTCATCGCCGAGGCGGAGAACGGCTCCTTCGGCATGCTGCCGCGTCATATCGACTTCGTCGCCGCGCTGGTGCCGGGAATCCTGATCTACGTGGACGAGGACGGCGCCGAGCGCTTTTACGCGGTCGACGCCGGTACGCTGGTCAAGGTCGGCGACGAAGTGCGGGTGTCCACGTTCAACGCCATCGCGGGCACGGATCTCGGCGCCCTCAAGCGCACGGTGCAGGAGTCGTTCGAGGCCTTGGAAGAGCACGAGCGCGAGGCGCGCAGCGCGTTGGCGCGGCTCGAAGCCGGCACGCTGCGGCGCTTCTTCCGGAGCGAGGAGATGCGCTGATGACACCGAACGACAGGCCCGACAAGCGCCGGCGCGCAGATGCCGGCAACGCCGGCGACGGCGCACGGGAGCGGCCCTCCGACAGCAGGCGCCCCGACGATGCCGGCAAATCGCCGCAGCGCCGCTTTCACGAGGAAGTCGGCCACAAAGCCGAGCGCAAGCAGCGCGCGCGCGCCGAGGACGAGCGCACGGTGTTCTTCTGGCTCGGCATGTTCGGGCTCGTCGGTTGGGCGGTCGCGGTGCCGACAGTGGCCGGCATCGCGCTCGGCGTCTGGCTCGATCGCACCTGGCCCGCGGAGCAGGCGTCCTGGACGCTGACCTTTCTGTTGATCGGCGTCTTGCTCGGCTGTCTCAACGCCTGGTACTGGGTCAAGCGCGAGAGCGGCGATGACTGACGCCCAGCAGACACAGCAGATCGCCGAGATCCTGCTCACCGTCGGCGCTATCTTTCTGGCCGGCTTGGTCGCGGATCTGGTGGGACGGCATACACCCCTGCCGCGGGTGACGCTGCTGCTGCTGGCCGGCATTCTGGTCGGCCCGTCGGTCCTGGATCTCCTGCCGCCGTTCACCGACCACTGGTTCCCGGTGCTGACCGATATCGCGCTGGCGATGATCGGCTTTTTGATCGGCGAGCAGCTCACGCCCGATTCGCTGCGTAAGCTCGGCCGCCGCGTGCTGATTCTGTCGGCCAGCAAGGTGCTGCTCGCCAGCGCCTGCGTCTTCGCCGGCTTGCTGCTGATCGGCGTGGGCCTGCCGGCGGCGCTGCTGCTGGCCGGCATCGCACCGGCGACGGCGCCGGCGGCGACCTTCGACGTCGTCCACGAGTCCGGCGCGCAGGGCGAGTTCACGCAGACACTGCTCGGCGTCGTCGCCATCGATGATGCTTGGGGCATCATGATCTTCACGGTCCTGCTCAGTGTTGCGCAGGCGCTGTCGGGCGACGGCGGCGAATCCGGCGAGCTGCTGCGGGCAGCGTGGGAGATCTTCGGCGCGATCGGGCTCGGCGCGCTGCTGGCGCTGCCGATGGCCTATCTGACCGGGCGCATCGAGCGCGGCGAGCCGACCCAGGCCGAGGCGCTCGGTTTCGTGCTGCTGTGCTCGGGCGTCGCGCTGTGGATCGAGGTGTCGTACCTGCTCGCCTGCGTGACCTTGGGCGCCGTCGTGGCCAGCCTGGCGAAGCGCCAGCGGCGGCCGTTTCGCGCCATCGAGGGCATCGAATGGCCCTACCTGATCCTGTTCTTCCTGCTCGCCGGGGCGTCCCTGCACCTGGACGCCCTGTCCGCGGTGGGCCTGATCGGCGCCGCCTATATCCTGTTGCGCTCGGCCGGGCTCTACCTCGGCGCACAGCTGGGCGGGCGCCTCGGCGGGGCGCCGCCCACGGTCTACCGCTGGATCGGACTGGCGGTGCTGCCGCAGGCCGGCGTCGCGCTCGGCTTGGCGCTGGTCGCGGCGCATGCATTTCCGGAGCTCGAGGGCCTGATCCTGCCAACGGTCTTCGGCTCCACCGTATTGTTCGAGTTGATCGGCCCGATCGGCACGCGCTTCGCGCTGCGGCGCGCCGGAGAGGTGTGATGACAGACACGACACTGCTGTTCGCCCTCGCCTTCGCCGGCGGTCTGGCGGTGGGCTGGGTCTACTTCTACGGCCTGTACCGCACGGTCCGGGCATTACCGCGGGCGGGCCGCCCGGCGCTGCTGCTGGGCGCAAGCCTGCTGCTGCGCGCCGGCATTCTGATCGGCGGCGCCTGGCTGCTGCTGCGCGCCGGCGCCGGCGCCGGGCACCTGCTGGCGGCGCTGGCGGGCGTGCTCGCCATGCGCGTCCTGCTGGTCGGGCGTTTCGGAAACCTGCGCGGCGGCGCGCCGTCGCCCACGCGCGCCGCCGCGCGCGACAATGACCCCGGAGATCGCCCGGCATGACCATCAGCCCCGACCAAATCGTCCTTTGGCAGTGGGGAGCACTGCATATCAACGCGACGCTGGCCTTCACCTGGCTGATCATGGCGCTGCTGACCGTCGGCTCTTGGCTGATCACACGGCGGCTGACGACGGGCCCGGAGCTGTCACGCTGGCAGAATTTGCTGGAGGTCGTGGTGACCGGGCTGCGTGATCAAATCCACGATGTCAGCCGCCGCGATCCGGCTCAGTATCTGCCCTTCGTCGGCACGCTGTTTATCTTCATCGCCACGTCGAATCTGCTGACCATCGTCCCCTACTACCTGCCGCCGACCGGCTCGCTGTCGACGACGACCGCGCTCGCGCTGTGCGTGCTGATTGCCGTCCCGCTCTACGGCGTGCTGCAGCAGGGACCGCTCGGCTATCTGCGCCATTACGTCAAGCCGACCCCGCTGATGCTGCCGTTCAACCTGATCGGCGAATTCTCGCGCACGCTGGCGCTGGCGGTTCGCCTGTACGGCAACATCATGAGCGGCACTGTCGTGGTCGGCATTCTGGTGAGCCTGACGCCGTTCCTGTTCCCGATCGTGATGCAGCTACTCGGCCTGCTGACCGGCATGATCCAAGCCTACATCTTCGCGGTGCTGGCCATGGTCTACATCGCCTCGGCCAGTTCCGCGTCGCGCTCCTCCGGCCCGCAGCGGAGCACGGGATCATGACCCACACCTCGAACGCCGCCGTCGACGCTCGCCGAAGCCGGCTCGGGAGCGGGCGCCGCCTCACCTCGGAAATCAAGTCCTCGGAGGTCTCATGGACAACGCTTCTCTGATCGGCATGATCTCGATCCTGACCGCGGGCCTTACCATCGCCATCGGCGCCATCGGCCCGGCCCTGGGCGAGGGACGCGCCGTGGCACAGGCCCTCAGCGCGATCGCTCAGCAGCCGGATGAATCGGCCACCATCACGCGGACGCTGTTTGTCGGTCTGGCGATGATCGAGTCCACCGCGATCTACTGCTTCGTCGTCTCGATGATCCTGATCTTCGCCAACCCGTTCTGGGACCAACTCGCCGCCGGCGGGGGCTGAGATGCAGATCGACTGGCTCACCGTCGCGGCGCAGATCGTCAATTTTCTGATCCTCGTCTATCTGCTCAAACGGTTTCTCTACAAACCCGTGACCAACGCGATGGCCCGCCGCGAGGAGCGTATCGCGGATCGGCTCGAGGAAAGCCGGGAGCGCGAAGCCGCCGCGGAGCGCGAGCGCGAGCGCCTGCACGAGCGCATGGAGAGGCTCGAGGAGCGGCGCGATGCCATCCTGGAGCAGGCCCGCGAGGAGGCCGAGAAAGAGCGCCGGCAGTTGATGGATGCCGCGCGCGACGAAGCCGACGCCGCGCGCGCCCGATGGCGCGAGGAGATCGAGCACGAGCGCGGCGGCTTCCTGGAAGCGTTGAAACGCCGCTCCGCCGAGGAGTTCGAGCACATGGCGCGGCGCGCATTGGCCGACCTCGCCGACGTCGAGTTGGAAGAGCACATGCTGCAGGCGCTGGTCGCGCGTCTGAAGGACTTGGACGACGAGACCCTCGGTGATCTCAGGCAGACCGAAGAACCGCTGGCAGTCGCGACCAGCTTCCCCCTCGACGAGCGCCGGCGGGAGACGCTGCGCGACACCATCCATCGCCGTATCCGAGACGACGCCGACATCGAGCTCGCCAGCACGCCGTCGCTGCTGTGCGGCATCGAGCTGACCGCGGCGGGCCGCCGGCTGGGCTGGAGCCTCGCGGATTATCTGGATCGTTTCGCCTCGGAAGTGGACAAGCGTCTGGACAGCGGACGCGAGGCGCCGGAGCGCGAGGCATCACAGCAGGAGACACGGGGGCACGGCGATGATGCACAGGCCGGCTAGCCGCACGACCGGCGTCGCCCGCGGCCGGGCCGCCGGTTGCCGCCGCCGGGTGCGCGACGCGGCGCCGGGCAACGAGAATGTCCGTCGGTCCGGGATCGCCGATCGACGCCGGCCGGGCGGCGCCCGACGGCCGCGCGCTCGGCGCGAATCGGCACCCTGCAGAGGACAACGCTTCGGACCCCACAATGCTTGAAGACCTGCTCGATCAAACCTTCGACACCCTGCGCGGGGCGCTGGCCGACACGGGTCCCGGACCCGAGCTGGCGGACGTGGGCACACTGCTCGAGGTGGGCGGCGGCATCGCCCGTGTCGGCGGTCTGCCGCGGGTCGGCTTCGAGGAGTTGGTGGCGTTCCCGGAGGAGGTGCTCGGCCTCGCCGTGAATCTGGATCCGGACGCGCTGGGCGTCATGCTGCTCGGTCACGGCGATGCCCTGCTGCCGGGCATGCGGGTACGCGCCACCGGCCGGCAGGCGGACACGCCGGTCGGCGAGGCGCTGATCGGGCGCGTCATCGATGCCACGGGCCGTCCGCTCGACGGCAGGGGCACGCCGCGTACTACGGAGCGTCGTGCGATCGAGCGCCCGGCGCCGGCGATCATGGATCGGGCGCCGGTCAGCGTGCCGTTGGAGACGGGGCTAAAGGCGGTGGACGCGATGATCCCCATCGGGCGCGGCCAGCGCGAGCTGATCGTCGGCGACCGCCAGACCGGCAAGTCGACCATCGCCATCGACACCATCATCAACCAGCGCGGCAAGGATGTCATCTGTATCTATTGCGCCGTCGGCCAGCGCGGCACCGCCATTGCGCGGGCGGTCGAGACACTGCGGCGCAACGACGCCATGGCACACAGTATCGTCGTCACCGCTTCCGGCGAAGATCCGCCGGGATTGCAGTTCATTACGCCCTATGCCGCGATGGCCATGGGCGAGTACTTCATGGACCGGGGCCGCGACGTGCTGGTGGTCTACGACGACCTGACCCGGCACGCCCGCGCCTATCGCGAGCTGTCGCTGCTGCTGCGCCGGCCTCCGGGGCGCGAGGCCTACCCCGGCGACATTTTCTACATCCACTCGCGGCTGCTGGAGCGGGCCACACATCTGCGCGAGGAGCGCGGCGGCGGCTCGCTGACGGCGCTGCCCGTCGTCGAGACCCAGGCGCAGGACATCAGCGCCTATATCCCGACCAATCTCATTTCGATCACCGACGGACAGATCTACCTGTCGCCGACCCTGTTTCGCAAAGGGCTGCTGCCGGCGGTGGACATCGGCCGGTCGGTGTCGCGGGTCGGCGGCAAGACCCAGTACCCGACTTATCGGCGCGTGGCCGGCGACCTGCGCCTGGCCTACACCCAGTTCGAGGAGCTCGAGACCTTCGCCCGCTTCGCCACCCGGCTCGACGAGAGCACGCGCCGGCGCATCGAGCACGGGCGGCGCGTGCGCCGCATCCTGCGCCAGCCCGCCGGCAGCCCGCTGCGGGCCGCCGAGCAGATCGCGGTGCTGCTGGCGGCCAGCGAGGGCCTGCTCGACGACGTGCCGGTGGATGACATCACCGAGGCCGAGCAGCGCGTGCGCGAGCGTGTATCGGAGGCGCATCCGCAACTGTGCGAAGACATCGACACCGGCCGCTCGCTGGACGACGAAGACTGGCAGGCGCTGAAGGAGACCGCGGCGGAGGCCGTGTCCGGGCTGCGCCGCACGGGCTGATCGGCGCGGGCAGATCGAATCAACCGGACGGGAGGACGACGATGGAATCCCCCGAGGCCCTGCAGCGGCGCATGGAAAACCTCACCGACCTGCAGCAGATCGTGCGCACCATGAAGGCCCTGTCGGCGGTCAGCATTCGCCAGTACGAGCGCGCCGCGCAGACGCTGGCCGAATACGAGCGCACGGTGCAGCTCGGCCTGCAGGCAGTGCTGCGCGAGACGGCCACGCCCGTGGCGGCGCGGCGCTCGGGCGGAAACGGTGCCGATGCCGATGCGTCTTCCGGTCCGGCTCCCGGCGCCGGTGCGGACTCGGGCGCCGACTCTGGCGCGGACTTTGGCGCGGTCGTCTTCGGCACCGACCACGGGCTCTGCGGGCGCTTCAACGAGGTCATCGCCGAGCATGTGGTGGAGCGCCACCGGGGCGTGGCCGACCGTCGAGGCCAGCGATGGCTGGCGGTGGGCGAGCGCGTGGCGCCGGCGCTGGAGCGCTCGCTGGCCGGCGAGCTGCGCGTGTTTCCGGCGCCGAGCTCCGCGGGCGCCATTACCGGCCTGGTGCAGCGGGTCCTGTTGGAAGTCGATCGGTGGCGCGCCGACGGCGTCGGGCGCATCGAGCTCTACCACAACCGGCCCACCGGGCGCTCGGGCTACGAGCCCCATGGACAGCTGCTGTTTCCGATCGACCCCGACGCCTTTCGCCCGCGCTCCGGTCTGCCTTGGCCGTCGCGGCGCCTGCCGCAGTTCACGATGGACCGTGGGCGGCTGCTCGGCAGCCTGCTGCGCCAACGCTATTTCGTGTTGCTGTTTCGCGCCTGCGCGGAATCGCTGTCCGCCGAGCATGCCAGCCGGCTTGCCGCGATGCAGGCCGCGGAGAAAAACGTGGACGAGCGTCTGGAGGAGGTCACCGGCCGCTTCCGCCGGGTACGCCAGGCGCACATCACAAGCGAGCTGTTGGATGTGGTGGCCGGCTTCGAGGCCGCGTCATGAGGAGGATCGCGCATGAGCGATGATCGCTATCCGGTGTGGCCGGGCAGACCTTACCCGCTCGGAGCGGTGTGGGACGGCGAAGGCGTGAACTTCGCCCTGTTTTCCGAGCATGCCGAGCGCATCGAGTTATGCCTCTTCGATGCCACCGGGCGCAATGAAGTGCGCCGCGTCACGCTGCCGGAGCGCACGGACCTCGTCTGGCACGGCTATCTGCCGGAGGCGCAGGCAGGTCAACTCTACGGCTACCGGGTGCACGGCCCCTATGCCCCGCGCAAGGGTCATCGGTTCAATCCGAAGAAGCTGCTGCTCGACCCCTACGCGAAGTACATCCGGGGCCGGCTGCACTGGACGGATTCCCACTTCGGCTACCGCATCGGACACAAGCAGGCGGATCTGTCCATGGACCGCCGCAACAACGCCCGCAACATGCCGAAATGCGTGGTCGTGGACCCGGCCTTCAGCTGGGGCGAGGACCGCCGCCCGCGCATCCCCTGGCACGACACCGTGATCTACGAACTGCACGTGAAGGGCTTCACCGCGCGCCGTCCCGACATACCGGAGGCGCTTCGGGGCACCTATGCCGCGCTGGCCAGCGCACCGGTGATCGACGATCTGCAGCGCCTCGGTGTCACCGCCGTGGAACTGATGCCGGTGCACGGGCTCATCGACGAGCGCCACTTGGTGCAGCGCGGCCTGTCCAACTATTGGGGCTACAACTCCATCGGCTTCTTCGCGCCGGACATGCGTTACTCGGCCACCGGCTCGCTGCGGGAATTCAAGACCATGGTCAAACGCCTGCATTCCGCGGGCATCGAGGTGATCCTGGACGTGGTCTACAACCACACCGCCGAGGGCAACGAGTTGGGGCCGACACTGTGCTTTCGCGGTATCGACAACGCCGCCTACTACCGGCTGATGCCGGACGAGCCGCGCTACTATCGCGACTACACCGGCTGCGGCAATACGCTGAACATGCTGCATCCGCGCGTCCTGCAGCTGATCATGGACAGCCTGCGCTACTGGGTGCTCGAGATGCATGTCGACGGCTTCCGGTTCGATCTGGCCGCCGCACTGGCGCGCGAGCTGCACGAGGTCGATCGGCTCGGCGCGTTCTTCGACATCATCCATCAAGACCCGGTGCTGTCGCAGGTGAAGCTGATCGCCGAGCCCTGGGATCTCGGTGAAGGCGGTTATCAGGTGGGCAACTTTCCGCCCGGATGGACCGAGTGGAACGGGCGTTACCGCGACACCGTGCGCGACTACTGGCGCGGCGAAGGCGGGGTCATCGGCGAGCTGGCCACGCGTCTGACGGGCTCCAGCGACCTCTACGAGCGCGACGGCCGGCGGCCGATGGCCAGCATCAACTTCGTCACCTGCCACGATGGTTTCACGCTGCGCGACTTGGTCAGCTACGACCACAAGCACAACGAGGCCAACGGCGAGAACAATGCCGACGGCGAATCCCATAACCGCAGCTGGAACTGCGGCGCCGAGGGCCCGACCGACGACGCCGGTGTCAACCGGCTGCGCGCGCGCCAGCAGCGCAACTTCCTGGCGACGCTGATGCTGTCCCAGGGCGTACCGATGTTGCTCGCCGGCGACGAGCTCGGGCGAACCCAGCACGGCAACAACAACGCCTATTGCCAGGACAACGAGACCTCCTGGCTCGACTGGGACATCAATGACGAGCAACGCGCCCTGCGCGACTTCGCCCGGGAGCTGATCGCGCTGCGCCGCGGGCATCCCCTCTTTCGCCGCAGGCACTTTCTGCAGGGGCGTCCGATCAAAGGGGCTGAAGTCAAGGATATCGTCTGGACCGCGCCGGACGGCAGCGAGATGGACGGAGAGCGCTGGACCCGAGCCCAGGCCCGCGCGCTCGGCGTCCTGCTCAACGGCGGCGGTATCCCCGAGACCGACGAGCGCGGCCGCCCGTTGCGCGACGACAACTTCTTGTTGCTGCTGAACGCGGGTCCGGACACCGTCTCGTTCACACTGCCCGCGCCACCCGGCGGCGGACAATGGACGCCGTGTATCGACACAGCCGCTTCGGCTGATCGGTTGGCCGCGAGCGGCCAGAGCGGCCAGAGCAAGCAGAGCGACGAAAGCCGCCAGAGCGGCCAGAGCAAGCAGAGCGACGAAAGCCGCCAGAGCGGCCAGAGCAACCAGCGCGGCGAAAGCGGCCAGACCCGTCAAAACAACCAGAACGGCCAGCACGGCGAAAGCGGCGAAAGCCGCCAGAGCGGGCAAAGCGACCGCAACGGCCAAAGCGGCCAGCACGGCGAAAGCGGCGAAAGCCGCCAGAGCCGACAAAGCGGGCAAAGCGACCAAACGACTGCCGTAACGAATCGCCCGCCGAGCGTAGCGGGCAATGGGCCGAAAGAGCCTCCCGCGGACAACCACCCATACGAACCGCGCGGCGCCGAGCCCGCGCAAGACACCTATGCCCTTCAGCCCCATTCCCTCGCACTGCTGATCGAGCCGCGCTGAAACAACGCGGCCGCCGCTGTCGCCGCAGCAACGCCCACGGGCCGAAGCCACGCGCCGGGAGTCTGCGGCTCGCCGCGGACAAATTGCCGCCGGCGCCGCAGTAACACGCCAAGGCCGAAGCCATACGCCAGGAGTCTGCGGCTCGCCGCGGACGGATTGCCGCCGGCGCCCGCGCCGGAATACGTCCGGGCTGAAGCCATACGCCAGGAGTCTGCGGCTCGCCGCGGACGGATTGCCGCCGGCGCCCGCGCCGGAATACGTCCGGGCTGAAGCCCAGACTCCCGAGAGCGCAGCAGTCTGCGGCTCGCCGCGGACGAGCTGCTGCCATCGCCGCAGGAGCACGTCCGGGCTGAAGCCCAGACTCCCAAGAGGGCTGGCGTCTGGGCTTGGGGTGGGCGGTGACGGCGCGCGGCCCGGTGTTGCCGTCGCGCTGCTGGTCGGTGGTTTTGCCCGGGCATGGGTGTTTTTGCCCCGGATGCCGACGTTGGCCGCGGCTCGCAAAGGCCTGTCCGATGTGGCCGAGCGGCGGTTCGCGAGCGCCGGAGAAGAGCGGCACGGTCTCTGCGTAGCTGATATCGAGCGGCGGCTCCCGCCGGGGCACTGCAACACCGGGTGGACGCCGATCGCACTTGCGGGTATTGGCAAGGCGCCGGCAGGCCCTCGGCGGACAACGCGCGCTGCGGGAATCGCCGTCGCCGGAGTCAGCGGAAGCGTCGGTAATAGCGGAGTTCCGTGGACCCGTCGGAACCGTCGGAACCGCCGGAGGCATTGGAGTCAACGGAGTTAACGGAGCCAGCGGAGCCGCCGGAAGCAGCGCAGTCCACGGAGTTAACGGAGCCAGAGGAGCCGCCGGAGTCAGCGCGGCAACCGAAGGCAGCGCGGCGACCGGAGCAACCGCACAGCAACCACAGCAGAGAGTCAATATGAGCGACGAGACCCTTGTCATCCCGTTCACCGCGCTCGACAACGACGACGTGCCCCGCGTCGGCGGAAAGAATGCGTCGTTGGGCGAGATGATCGGGGGGTTGGCGGACGAGGGCGTGCGTGTCCCCGGCGGCTTTGCCACCACAGCGAGTGCGTACCGGCAGTTTCTGGCGGAGAACGATCTGGAGTCCCGCATCCGCGAGCAGGTCGAGGGCTACCAGCGCGGCGAGCGGTCGTTATCGGAGGCCGGCTCCGCAATCCGCGCGCATATTCTCGAAGGGCGTTTGCCGGACGCGCTGGCCGCCGCCGTCGGCGACGCCTACCGCGAGCTCGCCGACGCCGCCGGCCGTGAACAACCGGATGTCGCCGTGCGCTCCAGCGCGACCGCCGAGGATCTGCCGGAGGCAAGCTTCGCCGGTCAGCTCGAGACCTTTCTGAACATTCGCGGCGAGGACGCGCTGCTGGCGGCCGTGCGCCGCTGCTACGCATCGCTGTTCACCGACCGCGCCATTGCCTATCGCGAGGATCACGGCTTCGATCAGTTGCAGGTGGCGCTGTCGGTGGGCGTGCAGACCATGGTGCGTGCGGACACCGGCTGCTCGGGCGTCATGTTCAGCCTGGATACCGATACCGGATTTCCGCGCACGGTGCTGATCAACGGCGCCTGGGGCCTCGGCGAGACCGTCGTCCAGGGCATGGTGGACCCGGATGAGTATCTGGTCTTCAAGCCGCTGCTGGACGACGAATCGCTGCGCCCGATCGTCTCCCGCAGCATCGGCGGCAAGGCGCGCAAGATGATCTACGCGGACGCCGATGCGTCCGGCACCGACTCCCCCACCGTGCTGCGCGACACCTCCGAGGACGAGCGCCGCGCCGCGGTCCTGTCCGACGACGACGTGCTGACGCTGGCCCGCTGGGCCGCCGTCATCGAGAGGCACTACGACAAACCGATGGACATGGAGTGGGCAAAGGACGGCGAAACAGGCGAGCTCTTCATCGTCCAGGCCCGGCCCGAGACCGTGCACTCACAGCGCGAGGCCGGCGTGTTGAAGACCTATCGCCTGAAACAGGCCGGAGACGAACTGGTGCGCGGCTATGCCATCGGCGACGCCATCGCTGCCGGGCGCGTCCGCCGGCTCGAGAGCGCCGACGACAGCGACAGCTTCGAGCGCGGCGACGTGCTGGTCACCGGCATGACCGACCCGGACTGGGTGCCCATCATGCGCCGCGCGTCGGCCATCGTCACCGACCACGGCGGGCGCACCTCCCACGCCGCCATCGTCAGCCGTGAGCTCGGCCTGCCTGCCGTGGTGGGCACCGGCAACGCCACCGAGCGGATCGACGACGGCGCCGAAGTGACGGTGTCCTGCGCCGAGGGCGAAGTCGGTCATGTCTACGCCGGCACCGCCGACTTCGAGAGCGAGGACATCGCGCTGGAGGAGATCCCGGACACGCGCACGAAGATCATGCTGAACCTGGCCGACCCGTCCGCGGCCATGCGCTGGTGGCGGCTGCCGGCCGACGGGGTCGGGCTCGCACGCATGGAGTTCATCATCAACCAGCACATCAAGATCCATCCGATGGCGCTGCTTCGCCCGGACGACGTGGACGACGAGGCCGACCGCTCGCGCATCGCCGAGCTGACCGCCGGCTACGACGACAAGGCGCAGTACTTCATCGACCGTTTGGCGCGCGGCATCGCCCGCATCGCCGCCGGCAGCCATCCGCACCCGGTGATCGTGCGCATGAGCGACTTCAAGACCAACGAGTACGCCGACCTGATCGGCGGGCGCGCCTTCGAGCCTCAGGAAGCGAATCCGATGCTCGGCTGGCGCGGCGCCAGCCGCTACTACAGCGACGAGTACCGCGACGGCTTCGCGCTGGAGTGCAAGGCGGTACGCAAGGCCCGCGAGGAGATCGGCCTGCGCAACATCGTCGTGATGATCCCGTTCTGCCGTACGCCGAAGGAGGCGGACCAAGTGCTCGAGGTGATGGCCGAGAACGGACTCGAGCGCGGCAAAGACGGGCTCGAGGTCTACGTGATGTGCGAGATCCCGTCCAACGTGATCCTGGCGGGCGAATTCGCGGCGCGTTTCGACGGCTTCTCCATCGGCAGCAACGACCTGACCCAACTGGTCCTCGGCGTCGACCGCGACTCGGACCGACTTGCGCACCTGTTCGACGAGCGCAACGACGCGGTCCGCCAAATGATCGCCTCGGTAATCCGCGAGGCCCGCGAAGCGGAGCGCAAGGTCGGCCTGTGCGGGCAAGCACCGAGCGATCACCCCGACTTCGCCGCGTTTCTGGTGAAGGCCGGCATCGATTCGATCTCGGTGAATCCGGACAGCTTTTTGTCGGTGAAACAGGCGGTGGCGGAGGCCGAGCCCGCGAACTGAGCGCGAGCGAGGGGACGCCCTGCCGAAACCGTCCGATCCCGACGGTACAACTCACGCGAACCATGCAGGAGAACGCCGATGAAGACGCGATTACAACCATTCTGTCATTTGACCGCGGTGGCCCTGATCGGCATTGCCCTGTCGACGACGGCCTGCGCCCAGCCCGGCCAGGGCATGCACGGCTACGGACCCGGGGGCTATGGGCCGGGCGGATACGGCATGGGACCGGGTGGTTACGGCATGGGGCCGGGGATGATGGGACCCGGCATGGGACCCGGTATGGGACCCGGCATGATGGGACCCGGTATGGGCCGGAGCATGCCGGCCTTCGAGGAATTCGACAGCGACCGTGACGGCAAGCTGACCGAGCAGGAGTTCTACGATGCCCGCACCGAGCGCATGCGCCGGCGTGCCGAGCAGGGCTACCGGATGCGCAACGCCCCCAACGCACCGACGTTCGAGGCGCTGGATGCAGACGGCGATGGGCAGGTCGGCCCGAATGAGTTCCAGCGCGGCCTCTACGAGCATCACCGCGTCTGGATGGGACAGCCCTAGGCAGACGCCGATCGATCGGCCTGCCGGGCCGAGCGCGGGGCTCCCTTGGCCGGGCGCAATCCGCCCGCCGCGGCGCCTGGCTCGGCGGCAGCGCCGCGCGGCCGAGACTTCGAATGACGGAGGAATCCGATGCAACGTCTGAACGACAAAACCGCGATCGTCACCGGCGGCAGTTCCGGCATCGGCCGCGCGGCTTGCCTGCGGCTCGCCGCCGAAGGCGCCCGCGTTGCCGTGACCGACATCCAGGACGATGCCGGCAACGCAGTCGCAGCCGAGATCAGGGATGCGGGCGGTGAAGCCCGCTACTGGCACTTGGATGTGGCCTCCGGCGAGGACGTCGACACCGTGCTCGCCAAAGTGGCCGATACCTTCGGCGGCATCGACGTGCTGGTGAACAACGCCGGTATCACGGGAGCGGACAAACCCACCCATGAGTTGACCGAGGCCGAGTGGCAGCGGGTCATCGATATCAACGTCAAAGGCGTGTTCCTGTGCACCAAGTACGCCGTGCCCACGATGCGCCGCGGCACCGGCGGCAGCATCATCAACCTGTCGTCCATCTACGGCATCGTCGGTGCGCCCGATATACCGGCCTATCACGCCTCGAAGGGCGCCGTGCGGCTGATGACCAAGACAGATGCCCTGCTCTATGCCGCCGACGGCATCCGCGTCAATTCGGTCCATCCCGGCTTCATCTGGACGCCGCTGGTGGAGGCGATGGCGCGCGATTCGGAGCAAGGCGTCGAGGGTTTCCGACGGCATCTGGACTCGCTGCACCCGATCGGCCATGTCGGCGAGCCGGACGATATCGCCCACGGGATCGTCTATCTCGCCAGTGACGAGGCCCGCTTCGTCACCGGCAGCGAGTTGGTGATCGACGGCGGCTATACCGCGCGCTGAGCCGCCGGGAAACCGACATGTCCGCGATCGTGACCCTGACCATGAACCCGGCGCTCGACCTGTCCACCCAGACCGAGCACCTGGAGCCCACGCGCAAGACGCGCTGCGCGGAACCGCTGCGAACGCCCGGCGGCGGCGGCATCAATGTCGCCCGCGGGCTGCATGCGCTGGGCGCCGATGTGCTGGCCGTCTACCCGCGCGGCGGCGCCGTCGGCGAGCAGCTCGACCGGCTGCTCGGCGAGCTCGGCGTGCCCACGCGCACGCTGTCCGTCGCGGGCAACGTTCGCCAAAACATCTCGCTGCGCGAGACCGAAACGAGCCGCGTACTGCATCTGGTCTTTCCGGGCCCGGCCCTGGATGAAAAGGAATGGCAGGCTTGCGCCGACGCCGTGGCCGAGCTGACCCCGCCGCCGGCGCACCTGGTCCTCAGCGGCAGTCTGCCGCCGGGCGTGCCCGAAACCTTCTACGCCGAGACCGCGCGGCGCTGCGCCGAGCGCGGCACCCGCGTCATCCTCGACACCAACGGGCCCCTATTGCAAGCGACGGTGGATGCCGGCGCCCCGCTCTACCTGATCAAGCCCAACCGCAAAGAGTGCCGCCGGCTATTGGACGTGCGCGGCGAAGAGCCGGACGACTACCTGAGCGCGATGGGCCGGCTGCTCGATGCCGGCATCGCCGACGCCGTGGTCGTCACCCTGGGCAAGGGCGGCGCCGTGCTCGCCACCGGCGGCCTTCGCCTGCACCTGCGCCCGCCCGCCACCGAGGAGCGAGCGCCGGTCGGCGCCGGCGACAGCTTCGTCAGCGCGCTGGTGAACCGGTTGTCGCGCGGCGGCGACTTGGTCGATGCGACCCGCGACGGTGTCGCCGCCGCCGCCGCGGCCGTCAAGACCCGCGATGCATCGCTCTACCGGCCCGAGGACCTGCACAGGCTGCGCGAGCAAGTGGTGGTTCTCGACCGATCGAATCGCATCGCGTCGTGAGCCGCCAAGCGAATCGCCACCGGCGTCGCTAAACCCACTCAAGCAACCGGAGCAATCACCATGGCAAGAATCGCAATCAACGGACTCGGGCGCATCGGCCGTGCCTGCTTGAAGCAGATCATGGATGAGCCGGCGCTCGAACTGGTCGGTGTCAACGACTTGGTCAGCCCCGAGCAGCTCGCCTACCTGCTGCGCTACGACTCGGTCTACGGGCGCTACGAGCGCCAGGTCGCGAGCGGCACCGGCGAGGACGGCGCGGGCAAGCTGGTCATCGACGGCAAGGACATTCCGGTCGCGAGCCAGGAAGACCCGGCACGCCTGCCCTGGGGCGAGCTCGGCGTGGACCTGGTGATGGAATGCACCGGCGTGCTGAAGGACGGCGAATCCCTGCGCGGCCATCTGGAGGCCGGCGCCAAGCGGGTCATGCTCTCCGCGCCGCCGTCCGACGATGAGATCCCGATGATCGTCCCCGGCGTCAACGAGCCCGGCGACGCGCCGATCTTCTCCTGCGCCAGCTGCACCACCAACTGCATCGCGCCGGTGGCCGAGGTGATGGCGCGGCGCATCGGCGTGGCCAAGGCCATGATGACGACGGTGCACGCCTATACGTCGACCCAGGGCATGGTCGACGGACCCGCCAAGCGCATGGAGCGCGGGCGCGCCGCGGCAGTCAACTTGGTGCCCACCAGCACCGGTGCCGCGAAAGCGACCGCGCGCGTGCTCGAGGACTACGCCGGGCGCTTCGACGGGCTGGCCGTGCGCGCGCCGGTGCCGGTGGGCTCGCTGACCGACATCACCTTCGTGACGACCCGGCAAACCACGGTGGACGAGGTCAACAAGGTGTTTCTGGAGGAAAGCCTGAATCCCCGCTACAACCGGGTCTTGTCCATCATCGAGGAACCGGTGGTCTCCAGCGATGTGATCAAGGACAAGCACGCCGCCGTCGTCGATCTGGGCCTGACCCGCGTCGTCGACGGCGATCTGGTGAAAGTCATGGCCTGGTACGACAACGAATGGGGCTACGCGGCGCAGATGGTCCGCGAGGCAGCCAGGTCGAGCGCGTCTTGAGCCAAGTGAGTCCGATGCCATGACCGCGGCCTACCGACAAACCGCCGATCAGGTTCTGAAGGACCTGGAGTCCTCCTCGGAGCAGGGCCTGCGGGCGCAGGCCGTGCGGCAGCGTCGCGAGCGTTACGGCGCCAATCGGTTGCGGACATCCGCATCGCGCCCGACCTGGCGCATCCTGGTCGATCAGCTCGCAAGCCTGGTGGTGCTGCTGCTGCTGGCGGCGTCGGGCGCGGCACTGGTGTTCGGACGCGTGATCGAGGCGGCGGCCATCGCCGCCGCCGTGCTGGTGAACACCGTCATCGGCTTCGCCATGGAGCTGCGCGCCACCCGGGCCATGGAGGCCCTGCAGCGGATGGGCAAGACCACCACGCGCGTGCGCCGGGACGGTCGCGTGCGCGAAGTCGCGGCCGATGCGCTGGTGCCGGGAGACATCGTGCTGCTGGAGGCCGGCGACGTGGTGACGGCGGACCTGCGCCTGATCGAGGCCAACCGCCTGCAGTGCGACGAGGCGGCGCTCACCGGCGAGTCGCTGCCGGTAGAGAAGGACACCGACCCCCTCGAGAGCGACAACCCGCCGATCGGCGAGCGCCGCAACATGGCTTACAAAGGCACGGCGGTGACGCGAGGCTCGGGCAGCGGCGTCGTCGTCGCCACCGGGATGGACACCGAGCTCGGACATATCTCGAGCCTGGTCGAGGAGGCGGAACAGAGCGCGACACCGCTCGAAAAGCGCCTGGACGCCCTTGGCCGGCGCCTGATCTGGCTGACGCTGATCGTCGCCGCGGTGGTCGCCGCCGCCGGACTGATCGCCGGCAAGGATCTGCTGGTGATGCTCGAGACCGCCATTGCGCTGGCCATCGCCGCGGTGCCCGAGGGCCTGCCGGTGGTGGCGACGCTGGCGCTGGCGAAAGGCATGCATCGGATGGCCAAGCGCAATGCCGTGGTCAAGCAGCTCTCCGCCGTGGAAACGCTGGGCGCCGCCAGCCTGATTTTCACGGACAAGACCGGCACCTTGACCGAGAACCACATGACCTTGGCGCGCCTCGCGCTGGCGCGTGGGGAGGTGGAGACCGAGCGCGGCGAGGACGCCGGCTTCGAGATCGAGCATCAGCGCCTGCACCCGTCCGATGCGCCGGACCTGCGCGCGGCGCTCGAAATCGGCGCGCTGTGCAACAACGCCAGTATCGACGAAGACGGCTCCGTGGGCGACCCGACCGAAGTCTCGCTGCTGGAGGCGGCCGTGCTGGGCGGGATCGGCAGAGACGATCTGCTCGGCGAGCAGCCCGAGGTGCGCGAGATCGGCTTCGATCCCGATCGCAAGATGATGGCCACCGTGCACGAGACCGACGCCGGCTATCGGTTCGCCGTCAAGGGCGCGCCGGAAGCGGTGATCGACGTCTGCGAGCAGCTGTGGACGCCGGACGGCACCGAGGCGCTCGACGAGGCGGCCCGGTCCGACTGGCGCGAGCGCGGCGACGCCCTTGCCGCCGACGGACTGCGCGTGCTGGCGCTGGCCGAGAAGACGGAGACCTCGCAGGATGCAGAGCCCTACCGCGGGCTGACCTTGGTCGGTCTCGCCGGCCTCTATGATCCGCCGCGCGAAGGCATCGACGACAACATCGCGGCCTGCCGCGAGGCGGGCATCCGGGTGGTCATGGGCACCGGGGACCACGCCGCCACGGCGCAGGCCATCGCAGCCGAAATCGGCATCGCCGAGCGCGATCGGCCGGCGGTCGAGGCCGCCGAGCTCGATCGCCTGGACGAGCT
>JAIPFF010000087.1 GCA_021736785.1 Thiohalocapsa sp.
AGTCTGCGGCACGCCGCGGACGGACCGCCGCCGTAGCAGCAGCAGGACCACGTCCGGGCTGAAGCCCAGACTCCCTAAGAACGCCGGGAGTCTGCGGCACGCCGCGGACGGACCGCCGCCGTAGCAGCAGCAGCAGGACCACGTCCGGGCTGAAGCCCAGACTCCCTAAGAGCGCCGGGAGTCTGCGGCACGCCGCGGACGGACCGCCGCCGTAGCAGCAGCAGGACCACGTCCGGGCTGAAGCCCAGACTCCCGAAGATCGCTCAGCGCCGGGCTTTCAGCTCGCGCCGGCGCCGGTGGAGTGCCGGCTCGGTGTAGCCGTTGGGCTCGGTGCGGCCGTTGAAGATCAGGTCGCAGGCGGCGTGAAAGGCGATGCCGTCGAAGGCGGGCGCCATGGGCCGGTACATCGGGTCGTTCGCGTTCTGACGGTCGACCACCAGCGCCATGCGCTTGAGTGTCTCCATGACCTGATCTTGGTCGACCACGCCATGGTGCAGCCAGTTGGCGATGTGCTGACTGGAGATACGCAGGGTCGCGCGATCTTCCATCAGGCCGACGTCGGCGTTGTCGGGCACCTTGGAGCAGCCGACGCCTTGGTCCACCCAACGCACCACGTAGCCGAGAATGCCCTGGCTATTGTTGTCGAGCTCCTGCTGGATATCCTCGGCGCTCCAAGCAGCGGGGTCCGTAACCGGAATCGTCAGGATGTCGTCGAGCGTCGCGCGGCGCCCGCCCGCCGCAAGCACCGCCTGGCGCGCGGCGACGTCCACCTGATGGTAGTGCATCGCATGCAGCGTCGCGGCCGTCGGCGACGGCACCCAGGCGGTATTGGCGCCGGCCTGCGGATGCCCGGCCTTGGTCTCGACCATCGCCCGCATCTCGTCCGGCATGGTCCACATGCCCTTGCCGATCTGGGCATGGCCGCGCATCCCGCAGGCGAGGCCGACGTCCACGTTCCAGTTTTCGTAGGCCAGCAGCCAGGGCGAGGTCTTCATCTCGCCTTTGCGCAACACCGGGCCGGCTTCCATGTCGGTGTGGATCTCGTCGCCGGTGCGGTCCAGGAAGCCGGTGTTGATGAAGATGACCCGCTCGGCGGCGCGCCGGATGCATTCCTTCAGGTTGACCGTGGTGCGGCGCTCCTCGTCCATGATGCCGATCTTCAGCGTGTTGCGGGCAAGGCCCAGGGTATCTTCGATGCGGGCGAATAAATCGACCGACAGCTGCACCTCGTCGGGCCCGTGCATCTTGGGCTTGACGATGTAGACGCTGCCGGCGCGCGAGTTGCGATGCTCGCCGAGGCCCTTCAGATCGTGCATCGCCGCGAACACCGTCACCATGCCGTCCAGGATGCCCTCGGGGATTTCCTCGCCGTCGGCGCTCAGCACGGCGTCGGTGGTCATCAGATGGCCTACGTTGCGCACCAGCATCAGGCTGCGGCCCGGCAGCGTCACCTCGCCGCCGTCCGGTGCCGTGAAAACGCGGTCCGGGCTCAGGCTGCGGTCCATCATCTTGCCGCCCTTGCTGAAGGTCGTGCTCAGCGTCCCGCGCATCAGGCCAAGCCAGTTGCGATAGACCCCGACTTTGTCTTCGGCGTCCACGGCCGCGACCGAGTCCTCGCAATCCTGGATGGCCGTCACGGCCGACTCCAGCACCACGTCCTTGACGCCGGCGGTGCTGCTGCGCCCGATGGGGTGATCGCGGTCGATCAGCAGTTCGATGTGCAGGCCGTTGTGGCGCAGCAGCATCGCCGTCGGCGCATCCGCGTCGCCGCGGTAGCCGACGAACTGGCCCGGGTCGGCCAGCGCCACCGTCGTCGCATTCGGCAGCAGCGCCGCCAGTTGGCCGTCGGTCACCCGATAACCGTCGACGGTGCCGTGAGAGGCGCCTTCCAGCGGCACCTGTGCGTCGAGGAAGGCGTTGGCGAAGGCGACGACACGCTCGCCGCGCACCGGATTGAACGCCGGTCCGCGCTCTGCGCCGCCGTCTTCGGGGATCGCATCGGTCCCGTAGAGGGCGTCGTAGAGACTGCCCCAGCGCGCATTGGCCGCATTCAGCGCATAACGGGCATTGTTGACCGGCACCACCAACTGCGGGCCGGCAATGGAGGAGATCTCGGGGTCCACGTTGGCCGTCGTGACATCGAAGTCCGGCCCCTCGGGCTCCAGGTAGCCGATTTCGGACAGAAACGCGCGGTAGGCATCACGGTCGAAGGGCTGCCCGCGGCGGGCCAGATGCCAGTCGTCGATCTGCGCCTGCAGCGCATCCCGGCGCTCGAGCGCGGCACGCGTTCGCGGCCCGAGCTCGGCAACGATGCCCGCCAGGGCGCTCCAGAAGGCGGCCGGGCTGATCCCGGTCCCCGGCGCAATCTCTTCCGCGACCAGGTCATGAAGCGGCTTGGCGACCCGAAGGCCGCCGATGTCGATGCGATCGGTCATTATCGTGACTCTCCGTCCAGCAGTGGTGTCTACGGGCGTCTGGCGCCGGTCGCCCAGTAAAGGGCTCGGAATCAGGCGCCTAGGAATATGCCGGCGGCGTCCTCGATACAATATTTATTGGATAAATTATTTAAACCTTAGGCATCGATTAAACCAATAATCAGTGCCGACGGCGTCCCGCGCGGCCTTCAGGCGCCGCCGGGCGGGATGTCTTTGTGGTCGTGGAAATCGCGGATCAACGCCCAAGCCTCCTCGGCCGTTTCGACATAGGTGACGAGCTCACGGTCTCGGGGCGAGATCGTGCCTTCCTCCACAAGTGCATCGAAGTCGATGATGCGATCCCAATAGACACGGCCGAACAGCAGCACCGGCACGCGCTCGACCTTGCCGGTCTGAATCAGTGTCAGCGTTTCGAACAGTTCGTCCAGCGTGCCGAAGCCGCCGGGGAACGCCACCAGCGCCCGCGCGCGCAGCACGAAGTGCATCTTGCGGATGGCGAAGTAGTGGAATTGGAAGCTGAGCTCGGGGGTGACGTAGGCGTTCGGCTTCTCTTCCCTCGGCAGCACGATACCGAGTCCGATGCTCTTGCCGCCGGCCTCCGCGGCGCCGCGGTTGGCGGCCTCCATCACCCCCGGCCCACCGCCGGTGACGACGACATAGTGCCGATGCCCGTTGCTTTGCGAGACCTCGGTGATCATGGCCGCCAGGCGTTTCGCCTCGTCGTAGTATCGGGCCTTTGCGGCAATGCGCTCCGCCACGCGGGCGGCGCGGGCCAGCGCCGCGTCGCCCGGATCGGCGGCGGCGGCCGCCTTCGCTTCGCGCAGCTGCCGCGCCGCGACGGCGGGGTCGGGAATGCGCGTGCTGCCGAAGATGACGACCGTGGACTCGATTCCCTGCTCTTGCTGCGACAGCTCGGCCTTCAGCAGTTCGAGCTGCAGGCGCACGGGGCGAAGCTCCGGGCGGCGCAGAAAGTCGATATCGGCGTAGGCGAGCCGATAGGACGGCGAGCGGGTCTGCGCGCTGTCATCGGCCGCCTCGTCCGGACCGAGCGGCGCGATGTCGGCATGTCGGGTGAGATCGATATCGCTGCTCATTGGTTAGTTGCGCCGGCGCGCGGTGGTGAGGTGATGGGGTAGAACTGGCGGCGCCGGCTCGCCGGCGCCGCACGCATCGCGATGCCGCCGCCCTCGGGCGCCGAGCATGACTGCCGATGCTCGCCGGGCACCGCGCGAGCGCTCGCTCAGCCCGCGGTTTCGGCGCCGCCGATCATGGTTGCGAGCTTGCGCTGCAGCGCCTCGATCTGGGTCTGCAGAGACTCCGGCAGCGACTCCTTCAACGGCGCCAGCTTCTCCAAGATACCCCGCGCCGAATCGACGTCGTTCTCCGCCAGGTAGTTCTTCAGCTTGTCGATCAGCTCGGCGGCTTGGGCGTTGGCGGTTTCGGCGATCATGCCGCCCTGCTCCGCGACGGCGTCCGACAGCTCCTGGCCCTTCTCGCCGGCCGCATCGGATGCGGCGGCGGCTGCCGCGGCGACCTTCTCGCCGGTTTCGGATGCGCTGTCCGCCGCGGCGCGTACCTTGTCCTTCAAGGTATCGACGGCGCTGCTCGACTGTTCACCCGTTGCTTCCCCCGCGCCCTCGCCTTCACCTCCGTCGCCGCAGCCCTGCAATCCGAAAACTGTCGCGGCGAGGAGTGCAAGCATCAGTGGCTTTGTCATTGGCTCGATCTCCATTTGTCGTTGAAGTGCCGGGCTTGGCCGGCAAAGTCGCGGGTCGCCCGTCGGCGCCAACGCCCGCAAGCCCCCTCCGAGCGGTGCGCAGTCCGAACCGCCGTGTGCACCCCCGGGCGATGCTGCCCGCGCGGGCAGCATCGCCGACCGGGACCGGTAACGGTAACCGCAATCCATGACTTTTGCATGACCGCTCGGCAAGCCGGCGCACGCCGGGTGGTCCGGAAACCGTCATCGCGGCGCGCCGGCGCAAGGTCCCGCTCGATGCACGAGGGGCGCCGTGTCGCTCCCCCGTGCCGGTGCCGGCACGGCCTTCGGAGATTCGCCGTTCGACTATGCTCAGAGTTCCCGCGGCGGCAATGAGCAGCCACCGCGCCGAACAATCATGGCAGGGGCCGCAGGATGCATGGCACCCCGCCGCGAGCGGAGGAGACCGGCAATGCGGACAGTCCAACAAATCCTGGACTACAAGGGGCACGACGTCTGGCACATCGATCCCGATGCCATGGTGCTGGACGCGATCGGAGAAATGAAGACGAGAGACGTCGGCGCGCTCGCCGTCACGGAGGGCGCGAAGCTGGTGGGCCTGATCTCGGAGCGCGACTACGCGCGCGGCGTCGCCCTGGAAGGACGCTCGTCCCGCGACACCCGTGTGCGCGACGTCATGCAGTCGGAGTTGCCCACGGTGTCGCCCACCACCGACGTGGAGACCTGCATGGCGCTGATGACGCGCTATCGCACCCGCCACCTGCCCGTGCTGCGGGGCGACGAGATGGTCGGCCTCTTGTCCATCGGCGATTTGGTCGCCGCCATCATCGCCGACCAGCAATCCACCATCGAGCATCTCGAGCAGTACATCGCCACCGGCTGAGCGCCCGACCGGCCCGCCGCCCCGGCCGCATGTCGCCCATGGCTCCGTGCACCGGGCATCGTTATCGGGCCGGCACGCCGGCACGGGCCGGGTTGCCCGGACGCACGGGTCCGGCGACGTCCGGCGGCGTCCGGCGGCGTCCGGCGGCGTCCGGCGAATCGGAGCAAGGGCTTCGGGCCGGTCGGTGTTGACGGAAGCCGTTGTCACCGCCGCCCGCTGCCACACCCCATGCGTCTTCCGGTTGAAATCCGCAGCCGCTTTGTTTAGGTTTCGCGCAAGGCCCTGCTGGGGGTGCCCGCCGTATGGCGGGCTGAGATAGTCCCTTAGAACCTGATCCGGCTCGTACCGGCGTAGGAAAGCCAGGGCGAGCCGGTTATGCCGTGCCGCTCGTGCCTTTCTCTCCTGCCGCCTGCGCCGGACATCGTGCGACCCATCCGCCGCTGCCCCCGGCCGCAGACAGCATTCGAGAGGAATCGACATGAGCGCCATCCCGGAATCCTTCGTCCAGACCACCGCACGCCTGTCGGACGAAGTCACCAAGCCCTTTCCGTCTTCGCAAAAGCGCTATGTCGTCGGCTCACGGCCCGACATCCGCGTGCCCATGCGCGAGGTGACGCTGACGCCGACCCACACCAGCGACGACATCGAAGAGAACCCGCCCGTATTCGTCTACGACACCTCCGGGCCCTACACCGAGCCGAGCGCCCGCATCGACCTGCTCGCCGGTCTGGCGGATGTCCGCACGGCCTGGATCGAAGAGCGCGGCGACACCGAGCTGCTGGACGGCCCGACATCGGAGTTCGGCCGCCGCCGCCAAAACGACCCGGCCTTGGCCAGTCTGCGCTTCGAGCACATCCGCACGCCCCGGCGCGCGAAGCCGGGCCGCAACGTCTCGCAGATGCACTACGCCCGAAAGGGCATCGTCACGCCCGAGATGGAATACGTCGCCATCCGCGAGAACATGCGTCTGGACGAATTGCGCGCGGACCCGCGCTACGCCAAGGTCCTGCGCCAGCACCGCGGCCAGTCCTTCGGCGCCGCGCTGCCGGAGACCATCACGCCGGAGTTCGTCCGCGACGAGGTGGCCCGCGGGCGCGCGATTATTCCCGCCAACATCAACCACCCGGAGCTGGAGCCGATGATCATCGGCCGCAATTTCCGGGTGAAGGTCAATACCAACATCGGCAACTCGGCGGTTACTTCTTCCATCGAGGAAGAGGTCGAGAAGATGGTCTGGTCCGCCCGCTGGGGCGGCGACACGCTGATGGATCTGTCCACCGGCAGCAATATCCACGAGACCCGCGAGTGGGTGCTGCGCAACGCGCCCGTGCCGATCGGCACCGTGCCCATCTACCAGGCCCTGGAGAAGGTGGACGGCAAGCCCGAGGAGCTGACCTGGGAGCTGTTTCGCGACACCCTGATCGAGCAGGCCGAGCAAGGGGTCGACTACTTCACCATCCATGCCGGCGTGCTGCTGCGCTACGTGCCGCTGACCGCCGACCGCGTCACCGGCATCGTCTCCCGCGGCGGGTCGATCATGGCCAAGTGGTGCCTGGCGCATCATCAGGAGAACTTCCTCTACACCCGTTTCGCCGAGATCTGCGAGATCATGGCCGCCTACGACGTCTCCTTCAGTCTCGGCGACGGCCTGCGCCCGGGCTCCATCGCCGACGCCAACGACGCGGCCCAGTTCGCCGAGCTCGAAACCCTGGGCGAGCTGACCAAGTTCGCCTGGGAGCATGATGTGCAGGTCATGATCGAGGGCCCCGGCCACGTGCCGCTGCAGATGGTGCAGGAGAATGTGACCAAGGAGCTCAAGGACTGCTACGAGGCGCCGTTCTACACCCTCGGCCCGCTGATCACCGACATCGCCCCGGCCTACGACCACATCACCTCCGGCATCGGCGCGGCCAACATCGGCTGGTACGGTACCGCGATGCTCTGCTACGTGACGCCGAAGGAGCACCTGGGCCTGCCCAACAAGCAGGACGTGCGCGACGGCATCATCACCTACAAGATCGCCGCCCACGGCGCCGACCTGGCCAAGGGACTGCCCGGCGCCCAGATCCGCGACAACGCGCTCTCCAAGGCTCGCTTCGAGTTCCGCTGGGAGGACCAGTTCAACCTGTCCCTGGACCCGGAGCGCGCCCGCGAGTACCACGACCAAACCATGCCCCACGACTCGCACAAGGTCGCCCACTTCTGCTCCATGTGCGGACCGCACTTCTGCTCCATGAAGATCACCCAGGACGTGCGCGACTACGCAAAGGCCAACCGCATCGACGACCCCGAGCAGGCCATCGAGACCGGTATGCAGCAGAAGGCGGAGGAGTTCCGGCGCGAGGGGGCGGAGATTTACAAGGAGGTCTGAGGCTAAAGGGTCTCGGGCCAGCGTCGGGCCAGCGTCGGGCCAGCGTCGGGCCAGCGTCGGGCCAGTTTCGGACCAGCGTTCCCGAAGCGCCCGAGCCGGATAGTCCTCTAACGCGGCGCCTCGCCGGCGGCAACCCCGGATTCGACTGACTCGGCGCGCTGCAGCCATTGCGCGCCTTCCTCGTGCACCGGGCCCGAGGCCGCGCGGGCGGTCAGGATCTCGCCGGCGCGGCGCATGGCTTCGGCGACGCCGGCTTCGGCCGCACCCCGGTAGTACTCCAGCGCCGCATCTTCATTGGCAGCGTCGATGCAGCCGCCCTCGGCATAGGTCGGCGGGTCGAACAGTTGCGCGACCGGCAGGCCCAGCGCCGGTTCGGCTTCGGCAGCCCGCGAGTAAAGGATCAGCGCGGCGTCGCAGTCCCCCGCCTCCGAGCGCGATGCGGCCTCTGCAAGGATCGCATCGGCGGACGGCCCCTCGGCGAGGTATTCGACGACGAACTTCAGGCCGGTCAAGGCCGATTCCGGAGACGTCGCGAAGGCCGATTGCTGCTCGGTCTCCGGCGGGGCCGTCTCCTGTGCTCCCGCGGTCTCCTGTTCCACGGGCGCAGGCTCGCCATCATTGCCCGCAAGGAGGCGCTGCGGAATATCGAAGTACCAAAGCGCGGCGCCGGCGGCGAGCAGCAACAGCATGGCCGCGCCGAGGATCGGAAGCCAGCGCGAGCCGCCGCGTTCCTTCGGCTCCTGCGGCGCCTTGCCGGCGACAGGCGGCGTCTCGCCAACCTCCTCGTCGAGGTCGACATCCAAGGACGTTGTCCGATCCGCGGACAGTTCCGCACCGGCAGAACCGTGGCCCCGCATC
>JAIPFF010000046.1 GCA_021736785.1 Thiohalocapsa sp.
CGCGGCGCGCGCGGCCGGGGCGGCGCCGGGCTCGGGTCGGCGCACCGGCGGGTCGCGCACCGCATCGCCCGCGGCCAGCCGGTAGGCGGGCTTCACTCGGCCCTTGTTGACGCGCACCTCGCCGCCGCGCAACAGTTTGTAAACGCGGCTTCGGGGCACGCCCTTCAAGCGCGCGAGCAGGAAGTTATCGATGCGCTGGCCGGCCAGCTCCGACGAAACCGTTACGATTTCAACGCTATGAGCGCCGTTGTTTGCGGATTTAGACGAATCCGAACGGTCCGCGCGCGTGCTCAATTGCTGGCCCCGGTAAAGATTGTTAGTATGCAAGGATTGTGCTGCGATGGCCGTTTTATGTCGTTGAGATTTCATTCGCAATCGGATCGGGCCATGTCGCATGCTCCGGAAATTGCGACGGGATCGGCGGATTGAGCGCCCACTTATCCGACCTGCGAGGTCGCTTCGGGACAAGAGAGCCGCCACGAAGAGCGGCCGAGGATTTTTGTCGTCGGGAGGCCGTAACCCGCGCCTCTACGACGCCGATCCGGGCCATTGTCGCGCCCGCCGCGCGGCGACGGCCGGACGGTGCCCCGGGGGCCTTCGGCGAGGGGGCATTCTACACCTTCGGCACCTTCCCGCATGCCGCCGCCCGCGGCTGGAATTTCCGATTCAGTTTTTCCGGTCGACGGCCGACAAGCCGCCGACCCTGAGCACGCCGGCATCTCCCGTGCCGGACGTGAAGCTTGAACATAAGGCGCGTGCTCGACGCATGCCCCTCGCCTGCCCGCCGGTGTCCCTCGGACACGATCAGGCGCGGCAACAAGGGGTTTCGGCATCGTCGAGCGCGGAGGCATAGGGAGCCGACTGCGCGCGCAAGCCGACCGCTCGCCGGATGCATTCCTGCGAGCGCCGGTCATTGGCGCCTCGCGCCATGGTATGAGATTGATTGAACATGAAAAGAATGCTGATCAACGCGACTCAGCCCGAGGAGTTGCGGGTTGCGATCGTCGACGGACAACAACTCTTCAACCTGGATATCGAAAGCCCCGGACGGGAACAGAAAAAGGCCAATATCTACAAAGGTGTCATCACTCGCGTCGAGCCTAGCCTGGAGGCCGCTTTCGTCGATTACGGGTCCGAGCGCCATGGCTTCCTGCCGCTGAAGGAGATCTCGCGCAGCTACTTCAAGCAGGAGCTCAAGCCCGGCACCAAGGCCGGCATCAAGGATCTGATCCGTGAAGGACAGCAGGTCGTCATTCAAATCGACAAGGAAGAGCGAGGCAACAAGGGCGCCGCCCTGACCACGTTCATCTCGCTGGCCGGGCGCTATCTGGTGCTGATGCCCAATAACCCGCGCGCCGGCGGGGTCTCCCGGCGGATCGAGGGGCAGGACCGCTCCGAACTGCGCGAGGCCCTGAGCCAGCTCGAGATTCCCGAAGACATGGGACTGATCGTGCGCACCGCCGGTGTCGGCAAGAATGCCGAAGAGCTGCAGTGGGATCTGAACTACCTGCTGCAGCTTTGGGACGCGATCAAAACTTCCGGCGAAGAGCGCCGCGCGCCGTTCCTGATCTATCAGGAAAGCGACATCATCATCCGCTCGATCCGCGATCATCTGCGCGCGGACATCGGCGAGATCGTCGTCGACAGCGCCAAGATGTATCAGCGCGCCGAGGAATTCGTGCGCCAGGTGATGCCGCACAACCTGAAAAAGCTTCGGCTCTATCAGGACGAGGTGCCGCTGTTTACCCGCTACCAGATCGAGAGCCAGATCGAATCCGCATTCCAGCGCGAGGTTCGGCTGCCCTCGGGCGGCTCGCTGGTCATCGATCACACCGAGGCGCTGACCTCCATCGACATCAACTCGGCCCGCGCCACCAAGGGCGCGGACATCGAGGAGACGGCGCTCAACACCAACCTCGAGGCCGCCGACGAAATCGCCCGCCAACTGCGCCTGCGCGATCTGGGAGGCCTGTTCGTCATCGACTTCATCGACATGACCCCGGCGCGCAACCAGCGCGAAGTGGAGAACCGGCTGCGCGAGGCGCTGAAGCAGGACCGCGCCCGGGTGCAGGTGGCGCGTATCTCGCGCTTCGGCTTGTTGGAGATGTCGCGCCAGCGCCTGCGCCCGTCCCTCGGCGAGTCGAGTCAGAACGTCTGCCCGCGCTGCAAGGGACAGGGCACGATCCGCGGCGTCGAGTCCTTGGCGCTATCGGTGCTGCGCATCGTCGAAGAGGAGGCGATGAAGGACAGCACGGCCCGCATCCTGGCCCAGCTGCCGGTCGAGGTCGCCACCTTCCTGCTGAACGAGAAGCGCCGCGGCATTTTCGAGATCGAGCAACGGCACAAGGTCGAGATCGTGCTGCTGCCGAACAAGCACATGGATACGCCCGATTACAGCATCGAGCGCATCCGCTCTCAGGAAGCCGACCGATTGGCCGAGGACGAGCCGAGCTACAAGCTTGCCGACCAGCCGCAGACGGCTATTCCCGATTTCGCGCGAGCGCATCTGGAGGTCCGTCCCGAAGAGCCCGCCGTCAAGTCCGTCGCCCCGGCCATGCCCGCGCCGACCCGTGACCGCCCCGACGCGCCGAGTGCGCAGGGAGCGCCGGATTCGGCCGCCCCCATCGACACGCAGCGGGCCGCTGCCGAGCAGGGCAAGCGCACCGAGAGCATGCTGAAACGCCTCTGGACGACATTGTTCCAGG
Source organism: Thiohalocapsa sp. (assembly GCA_021736785.1). Lineage (GTDB taxonomy): Bacteria > Pseudomonadota > Gammaproteobacteria > Chromatiales > Chromatiaceae > Thiohalocapsa. Next base: position 2,706 of record JAIPFF010000046.1, read on the forward strand.
CGCCGCCCGAGACCGAGACCCGGCAACCCGGCGGCGAGCCCTCCGGCCCGCGTCGAAGCGACAACCGAGGCGGCCGGGACCAAGCCGCGCGCAGTCAGCAGCAGCGCCCGCGCGATCGCCAGCGCCAGAGCGACGACGAAGACAAGCCGCAGGCCCGTCGGCGCGAGCGCCCGGCCAACCAGGACGACGGCGATCAGCGCAAGCGCAGGCCTCAAGGGCAGCGCGGCACGGGCCGGGACGAGACGCCTCCCCAGTCCGCAGAAGAGCGCCCGGAAGCGGGCGACGCCAGGTCGCAGGCCGACGCCGATCGCGGGCGCGGAACGCGCCGCGGGTCGCGAGGACGCGGGCGGCGCAGCGGTGGCGACCAGGCCAGTACCGAGCGGCAGGAGTTGGGCGGCGATACCGCGGCCTCCGGCTCCGACAAGCAGACAGGCAGCACCCGTGCGGATGCCGAGACCGGGCAGCCCGACGCCGGCGAGCAGCGCTCCGATTCACGCGCCATGATGGCCCGCGGCGAGAGTCTGCCGATGACCGCCTCGCAGGCGCAGGCGCCCCAGCGTCGAGCCTCCCGGACGAGGGAGGAGACGCCGGCGACGGCGGACGAGGCTGCCGGCCGCGCAGAACCGGGCGCGGATCGCGATAGCGGCCAAGATCGCGGCCAAGATCGCAGCCGGAGTCGCCGCGGCAGCGGCGGTCGCGAATCGGGTCCCCGGGATCGGGCCGAGAGCGAGGCTGCCGACGCTTCCGGCGGCGAAGATGCCTCGGCGCCGCGCAACGGCGGCGCGGATCAGACGTCCGACATCCCGGCCCGCGGCGGCCGCTCGGCAAGCAGACGCGGCGCCGACGGCGCGTCGGCGGACAGCCCGGACGCGCCGATCGCCGGTAGCGGCGAGGGCACGGCGGACAGCGGCAACAGCGAAGCCAACGGCGACGGCGAGGCAGGCTCCGGGCGTTCGCGCTCGGGTCGCCGCCGGCGTGGCGGGCGACGTCGGCGCAGCAGCGCCGGCGCCCAATCCGCGACCGATGCCGGCGATCGCAGCGGCGACGGTCAGGGCGACGGTAACGGTGACGGTCAGGGCAATGGTCATGGCGACGACAACCAGCCCCGGGCCGCATCGGCACCGGTACGCGAGCGCCCCGACTCGGCAGCCGGGGATGACTTGAACGAGCGCGACGGCGACGCCAAGAAACCCGCCGAGCCCACCGGCGATGCGGAAATTTCACGCCAGCGTCAAGCACGCCCCGTGGCCGATGGCCGCGCGTCGGAGAAGGCGGCCGAAGGTGGCGCCGGCGCCCCGGCAGACCCGCCCGGCACACCGCCCGCGAACCCGCCCCACGGTCCCGCCGCGGGCGCCCCGACAACCGGCGAGAGCGCGGCTGAGAAACCGCAGAAGCCGGCCTCACCGTCCGGCGACGACGGCGGGAACGGATCGAAAAAGGGCGCCGCCAGCGATGACGCTGCCCCCGCCAAGGTCAAGGCCAAAGACGGGGAGGCCGACACCGCCTCGTCGCGGCCCGCGGATACCGCCTCGCCCGCCGGGCAGGTCGAGCGCGCGGCGACCAAGAGCGCGCCCGCCGACGCCGAATCATCCGCTCCCCGTCGCGGTCCGGACCAAGGATCGAGCCAAAGCGGCCCGCCGGGCGACGCCGAGGGCTCGCCCGTGCGCACCGACGCATCCGATAAACCGCGCGCGGAATCTGCGCCGACTCACACGGCGACGGCGCCGCAAACTCATACGGCTGCCCCAACTACGCCGGTGACCCCGGCCAGCCCGATGCCGCCGGTAGCGCCGCGCGCGGAGATCGAGGCACCGGCGCCCGCCTCCGAGGCGCGGCCCGCTGCATCCGCACCCGCCGTCTCGCCGGCGGTCGGGGCGGCGCCTCGAGTCGTCTCTGTCGGAGCCGGGAGCGCCACCACGGCGCCGGCCGCGAGCGACGCGTCGCCCCGAGGCGGCGCCGACGAGCGCCCGGCGCCCGGTACCAAGTCCGACACGCCGGACTGACGCGCGCATCGGCATGCGCCCCGGCAAGCGGCCGATGAACCGCAGCGGGGCGCGGGCCGGTCCCGATGCCTGTCCCGGTGCCGGTCCCGATGTGCCAATGGCCGATCCGCCGGCAGCGACCGCGCGGGATGCCACCGGCGCGCCGGGCCACGGCCCGAGTTTGCCGACGCACGCGGCCGCGGACGGACACCCCGCTCCCGCCGCCGCCCTGACCTTTAAATGCCCGCTAGACTTCGGTTTACGGGACTGCTGGGGTACCATGCGCCCCGGAAACCAGCAGACGCCGGATCCCGACTGTGCACTCCTGTCTTCTTTCCATGCTTTAACAGGCCGACGCGGCAACCGATGTTCGACCTCTTTTTGATCAGCCTACGGCGCCACGCCGCTTTCTCGCTGCAATCGTTATCGCGGTCCGCGGACGGCAGGGCACCGGTCAGCGCGCGGAGGATCCTGGTCATGCTCGGATTCCTGCCTGTTTTCGCGCTGGTGCAAGCGATCCACTGGCTCGGTTTCCTACTCGACGAAGTCTTCTACAGGGGCTATCGACGCGTGCAAGTGCGCGAGCCGCTGTTCGTGCTCGGAGTGCCCCGAAGCGGCACCACGAAGCTGCACACGGTCCTGGCACGCGACCCGCAGTACACCACCTTTTCCACTTGGGAATGCCTGTTCGCGCTTTCGGTCAGCGAGCGCCGCTTCTGGCTCGCTCTGGCGCGTGCAGACGCCGCGCTCGGCCAGCCCTTGGGCCGCCTCATCGGTTGGATCGAGCGGCGGATCTTCGCCGGACTGGACGATGTTCATGCGATGAGCCTCACCACGCCGGAGGAGGACTACTTCGCGCTGATGCCGGCGATGTCTTGCTTCATCCTCTTCCTGCCGTTTCCCGCTGCGGAGCACCTCTGGCGCATGGGCCGCTTCGACCGCGACATGCCCGAGCGCGAGCGCCGCCGCCTGCTCGACTTCTACGAGTCGTGCCTGAAGCGCCACCTGTACGTGCATGGCCCCGAAAAGCGCTTGCTGTCGAAAAACGCCGCCTTCGCGCCGCTGGCGCAGTCGTTGGCGCAGCGCTTCCCGGATGCCCGTTTCCTCGTCTGCCTGCGCGACCCGGCGCAGACCGTGCCATCGCAGCTGAGCTCCATCGAGTCGGGCCTGCGCTTTTTCGGCGTACCGCCGGACAGCGCGCCCATCAGAGAGCGGCTGCTGGATCAGCTCGGTTTCTACTACGAGAACCTGGCCGCACTCGACCGGGCTCTGCCGACCGAGCGCTGCGCGACCACTACCCTGCCCCGGCTTTCGGCGGATCTCGGCGGCGCGCTGCGCGCCATCTACGACCAACTGGGCCTGCCGATGTCCTCCGAGCTCGCCGAAGCGCTCGCGAGCGAGTCCACCGCCTCGCGCCGCTACCGCAGCCGTCACCGCTATTCTCTGCAGCAGTTCGATCTCGACGCCGCGCAGCTTGCGCAGCGGTTCGCTGCAGCCTATACCCACCCGGCATTGCAGCAAGCCGCCGACGCCTCAGCCGAGGCCGACGCGTCGTCACCTGTATCGGAGCGGCCCGCCGTCGGCAGCCGCATCGAAGCCACTTCCGAATCGAGAGGCGCCGTGTCATGTTGAATCCATCGACACCGAACCGGCAGATCAGCCCGCATGCGACGGCGGCGGCTGGCTCCGCAAGCGCAAAAGGGCTGCGCATCGCCATCGTTTCCGATGCGGCTCCCGAGCGCAACGGCGTCGGTGCCTACTATCGCGATCTGGCCGAGCACCTGCGCGCGGCCGGCGCCGTCGTCAACCTGATCTCCCCGCGTTTTCGCGCCGGACGCTGGCATGGCGGGCTGGCATTGCCGCTGCCGGGCGATCCGACCCAGAAATTCGTCGTTCCGTCACCGGATCTGGTATCACGGCGACTGGATCGCCTGAAACCTGACGCCGTCATCGTGCCCACACCGGGGCCGTTCGGCATGCTCGGCATGTACTTCGCCAAACGCCGCGGGGCGCGGCTGGTGATCGGTTTCCACACCCATTTCGAGCGCCTGGCCGAACTGAACCGGCATTGGCGCTTGCGCGGCTGGGTTGCGCAAACCTACCTGAACGCCTGCAACCGCAAATTGTTCGCCGCCGGCGAGCTGGTATTGGCCAATTCAAGCGAGATGGTCGAGGTCGCGCGTGAGATCGGCGCGGATAAGGTCAGCCTGATGGGCACACCGATCCCACTGCGCTTTCTCGATGTCCCGCCCGAGCCCCTGTCGGCTGATGTCCGCCGCGTTTTGTTCGCCGGACGCCTTGCGCCGGAAAAGAATCTCGAGGTGCTCGTCGACGCGGCGCGCGCGGTGCCCGGTATGGATTTCGTCATCGCCGGCGACGGACCGCTGCGGGAGTGGGTCGTCGAACAGGCCGAGAAGCTGGACAATCTGACCTATATCGGCTGGGTCAAGCGCCCGCAGATCATGCCCCTGATCGACGACCACGACCTGCTGATCCTGCCGTCGACCGTGGAGTCGTTCGGAACCATCGCATTGGAGGCCATGGCGCGCGGGCGGCTCGTGGTGGTGTCGTCGCAATGCGGCATCCTGAGCTGGGACATGCTCAAGCGCGGCCTGTTCCAGATACGCGATCAGGAGCCGCTGGCCGACACCCTGCACCGCATCCGCGGGCTCGACCACGCCATCCTCGAACGCAAGGCCGAGATCGCCCGCGATGCCGCGTGCGAAATCAATAACCGCAACCTGCAGCATTGGGTCTCCGTGCTGCGGGGCGACAGCGACGCGGTACTCGATGCAAGCGCCCACTGACCTGTCCGCGGCACCGGCCGCACTGATTTCGATTCACGACCTGATGCCGCGTACCATGCCCGCGGTGCGCCGTACCATCACGCTGCTGGAAAAGACCGTGCGCGGTCCGGTGACGTTGCTGGTCGTCCCCGGCGCCGGCTGGAACAGCGACGGTGTGCGCGAGCTAAAGGCGCTGCAGCGCGCCGGTTACCGGCTCGCGGGGCACGGCTGGGCGCATCACACCGACTTCATCGTCCGGCCCTATCACCGCCTGCACAGCCTGCTGATCTCCCGGCGCGTCGCCGAGCACTTGGCGCTCAACGAAGACGGCATCATCGGGCTGATCAACCGCTGTTATGACTGGTTCGCGGACAACGGGCTGGACGCGCCGACCCTGTATGTACCGCCGGCCTGGGCGATGGGTGCGGTGCGAGCGGAGCATCTCGCGGATCACTGTCCGTTCGAGCGTTACGAAACCTTCGCCGGCATCCTGAGCATGCCCCAAGGCCGCCTCCAGGGCACGGCGCTGCTCGGCTACGAGGCCGACCGAGCGTGGCGCGCCCCGATCATCCGCACCTGGAATGCAGTCAATCGCGCGCGTGTGCGCAACGGCGGCCTGATCCGCATCGGCATCCATCCTGACGACAGCGAGCTTCGGCTGCGCGGCGACCTGCTCGCCGACCTGACACGCTACGCCAGGGTCGTCGATTACGACGCCGTCGGCGCCGCCGCGACAATGCCCGTCGGCTAGAAGTGCCGCGACCGGATCTCCTCGAGCAGCCCTTTCGCCGCCTCCTCCACCATATCGAAGACGGCTTCGAACCCGCCGGCGCCGCCGTAGTAGGGATCGGGCACCTCGCGAATTTCCATATGCGGGGCGAACTCCATGAACAGGCGAATGCGTGATGCCAACTCCGGCTGCTGGCGGCAAAGCTCGGACATCGCCCGGTAATTGTCCTGATCCATGGCCAGTACATAGTCGAAATAGCCGAAGTCCCGCGCCTCGACACGTCGCGCCCGCAAATGGGACAGCGCGATACCGCGACTCATCGCCGTCTCCTGGGCGCGGCGGTCCGGGGGCTCGCCGACGTGGTAGGCATGGGTGCCGGCCGAATCGATCTCGAAACGCTCGCTCAGCCCTTGGTCGTCGATCAGTTTTCGGAACACCCCTTCCGCCGTCGGCGATCGGCAAATATTGCCCATGCAGACGAAAAGGATTTTGACAGGTTTCGGATCGCTCATCGCTGCCTCGACATGAAGTGAATACCGTTGGGAACGTCCCGGCAGTTTAAACCAGAATCGTGCGGCGGCCGGCGCGAGCTCCTTTCGACACTCGGAAAATCAAACCCTTATCAGTCGCCCATCGGTTCCGCCGCCGTCGTTGACGACGACCGGACACGGACCTTCGGGCCGAGCGGCAAGCGAGTCCGGGCCGGCGCCGCTGTTCTGCGCACCGAGCGGCTATCCAGCTAGCGAGTCGGGCCGCGGCCGGGCCGTCGCGGTTGCCGTCAGCGCTCGAAGGGCAGCACGCGTTCCTGCATGCGCCGATGCAGACGCTGGCGCTCCAATGCGCGTCGGTGCGTTTCGAACATGTCCCGTCGCGGCACGGCCGTCGAAGGCCGCGGCGTCGGGCTCGGCGACGGGTCTGCCTGACGCGGCAGCTCGCTGCGCCGGCGCGCACTGTCGAGCTCGCGCTGGCGGCGCTGCTGCAGCGCCCGCAGATCGTCGCGCTGCCCGCGCTCGATGGCTTCCAGACGGCGCTCTTCTTGAAGCCCCAGCGGCTCGACGCGCTCACGGTATGAGCGCTGGTCCCGCTCGAGCTGGAGCCAGTCGCTTGCCTCGCGGCGGGTCTCGGGCTGCGCCAGTGCATCGGCGCCGGCCAGGGCGCAGACAGCAACGGCTGCCGCCGCTGCCAACCTTCTCGCCGGCCCGGTCCGGGAACGTTCGACAGGGCGCACCCGATCAGTGCAATCGTGCGCCGCGGCCGCTTTACGACGATGCGCCTTTGCCCGCACCGCTGGAGCAGGTCCGGCATCAATCGCCCACGAAGACGCTCGGTGAGAGGCGCGAAAGGCAGCGAACAACATTGGCATCAAACCTGCTTATACGATAGAGAGGCGGAAAGTCCCTCTCTGCCATTTCCGTCCTCTGACCTCCTCAGTGGTGAATCGCCCCGCCTCCCGGCGGGGCTTTTTTTGTCCGGGACCAGCACATCAAGCCTCGATCTCGACCGTGAAGCTCGGCGCGTTCACGATGGATTTCTTCACCGCGCAGAGGTCCATGGAGCGCACGATGCCGTCGCGGTATCGCTCCGGAAAGCCCTCCGGAAGACGCAATCGCAGCGTCGCCGAGGCGCCCGTCCCATCCTTCGCGCCGGGCTCCCATGACAGGGATAAGCCAAGGCCCTGCGTCGGAATGTCACGAGTTTGACAAAAATTCAGTGCATAGATGCCGCTGCAAGCGGCGATCGAGGCCAAAAATAGATCGAATGGTGCGGGTGCCGAGCCCTCGCCGCCGTTTTTCTCGGATTGATCGGTTGCGACCCTGAAGCCGCCGACCTGCACGTCCACGCGCTTGCCGCCGGGAAATGTCACTGCCAGGTGGTCAGACACGAATGAGTCCCCATTTATCGGATTTTCGAATACTCTGTATGAGATCGCCCCGCGGCGGTTGCTCCGGCGCCGGAGCGCCCGCGCACAGGGGACACACAACATCGCACACAATGGGCCGCGGTTTCGAGCATCGCGGTCCCGTCACGCCGCCGGCACGCTAGCGCGTCGAGCGAAACGTGCCCGCGCCACAAACAGGGAGAGCAACATGAATGATTCCGAGCCTTTTATCGCGCGTCTGCGTCAACTGATCGGCCGAGATTGCCGCTACTACGGACGGCCTTGCCGGATCGTCGAGATTCTGTCGGCGGAAGGCCGGATCGTGCTGGAGGGACGGGAAGCGATGCCGCCGATTCAAATCGATCAGTACGGGCAGGCGGCCTTCCGGGGAAACGAGCACATCGAGGTGCCGATGTTCAATCAGAACAGCGAGTTCTCGGAAGATCTGCAGCATCTGCTCGACGGGCTGTCCGCCGGACGCAATGGGTAGCCCGGCCGCGGGCTTCGCAACACCGACGGCCGGGATAGATAAGAGCGGCAAGGCACGGCGGCGCGGCGCAGGCGATCAGGAACGGCCGAGCAGCTCGACCACCCGCTTGACGTCGTCGGCGGTATCGATACCCGGCCCCGGCTCCTCGCCGGCGATCGCCACATGGATGCGCTCGCCGTGCCAGAGCACACGCAGTTGCTCCAGGGACTCGGCGATCTCCAGCGGCGAAGGATCCCAATCGACGAAGCGGCGCAAGAAGGCCGCGCGATAGGCGTACAGGCCGATGTGACGCAGGAACGGCACGCCTGCAGGCAGGTGCGAGCGCTTGCCCAGAAATTCGTCCCGGTGCCACGGCATCGGTGCCCGCGAGAAGTACAGCGCGCAACCCTGCGCGTCGACCACCACCTTGACCACGTGCGCATCGAACAAGTGCGCCGCGTCGGTGATCGGGAAGGCCAGGGTCGCCATGCCGATATCGGGGTGCCTGCCAAGGTCGCCCGCCACTTGATCGATCAGCGCCGGCGGCATGCAGGGCTCGTCGCCCTGGAGATTGACCACGATCACCGATGCGTCCCAACCGCGCCGATCGATGACTTCCGCCACACGGTCCGAACCGCTGTGATGATGCCCCGCGGTCAGCACCACGTCGGCGCCGGCCGCCTCGCAAACATCGACCACGCGCGCATCGTCGGTCGCGACCACGACTTCCGCCGCGCCGCTCGCCCGCGCCTGCTCCCAAACCCGCAAGATCAGCGGCTTGCCGGCGATATCGACCAACGGTTTGCCCGGCAGCCGGCTGGCCCCGTAGCGCGCCGGAATGACGACATTGAAGGACGCGCTCAAGGGGCCGCGACCTCTTCCTCGGCGTCGAGGGTTCTGGCCTCTTCTTCGAGCATCACCGGCATGGAATCGCGAATCGGATAGGCCAGACGGTCGATGCGGCAGATCAGTTCTTCCGCCGTCTTGTCGTAGACGAGCTCGCCCTTGCAAACGGGGCAGCGCAGAATTTCAAGCAGTCTCTTGTCCATAGGCGACACCTCTGTCGTTTGTTATTGCCCCGCCGGCCTTCACCCGGCGCGATGCACCCGGTCGGCAATGATGCGATCCAGCGCCTCGACCAGCGCCGCGTCGGGCACGGCGCTCACGGGAACGCTCCAGCAATCGTCCGCGCCCGGCAGCCGGCGGCACTTCACCGCGTCCTTTTCCGTCATCAGCACCGGGCCCTCGGGCCAACCGGCCAAATCCGAGGCGCTGAAGCGATGATGGTCCGGATAGGGCATCGGACGGATCGCGATACCATGACGGCGCAGCATCGCAAAGAACCGCTCGGGATTGCCGATACCTGCCACCGCCGTGACCTGAACAGCCGCGAAGTCAGCCAGCGGCATGCGTCGATAAGGATCATACAGGCTCGACGCATCCTCCGGCATCAGTGCCATGCCGAATCCGTCGACGCCATCGACGCCCGGCTTGGCGCGGTTGATCACCTGCAGGTCGGCACGCGGCGCGCGCGCGCGCGGCTCGCGCAACGGTCCCGCCGGCAGACAGCGGCCGTTACCGAAGCCGCGCTCGCCGTCGATGACCAGGATCTCGCAGTCGCGGCGCAGCCGGTAGTGCTGCAGTCCGTCGTCGGTGATCACCACATCGCAGCCGCGCTCCACCAGCAGCCGTGCCGCGGCGACGCGGTCGCGGCCGATGGCGACGGGACAGCCGGCACGCGCGGCAAGCAACAGCGGCTCATCGCCGAAATGCGCCGGATCATCGGCGTGCTGCGACCCGCCGCTTGCGTGGGGCAGCAGTTGCGGTATCGCATTGGCGGCCGCGCCGAAGCCGCGTGTGGCGATGCCGGGCGCGAAGCCCTGCCCGCGCAAATGCTCGGCGAGCCACAGCACCAGCGGAGTCTTGCCGGTACCGCCCACCGTCAGATTACCGACGACGATCACCGGCACGCCGACGGCGCGCGAATGGAGCAGGCCGCGCCGATAGCCGGCGGCGCGCAGCGCGGCGACGGCGCAGTAAAGCCAGCCGAGCGGAGAGAGCAGCGCCGAGACCGCGCGGGCGGCCGGCGCCCGGCCGTACCAGAGCGCTTCCGGCCTCATGCGCGCGGCCCGGCGGCGTCCGCCGGGCGCGACTGCACGGCCGGTGCCGGCGTATCGTGAAATTGCAGCCGGTGCAGCCGGGCGTAGTAGCCGCCCTTCGCCAACAGCTCGCCGTGCGGCCCCTCCTCGACCACGCGTCCGGCGTCGAGCACGACGATGCGGTCCACATGCTCGATGGTGGACAGGCGGTGGGCAATGACCAGCGTCGTGCGGTGCTTCATCAGCGCCGCCAGTGCCGCTTGGATATGGCGCTCCGCCTCGGTATCGAGGGCCGACGTGGCCTCGTCCAGGATCAGGATCGGGGCGTCCTTAAGCATCGCGCGCGCGATCGCCAGCCGTTGCCGCTGCCCGCCCGACAACAACACGCCGCGATCGCCGACCAGGGTATCGAAGCCGTCCGGCAGCGCGCGGATGAAATCGAGCGCATGGGCCGCCTCGGCCACGCGCTCGATCTCGGCGCGCGGTGCATCGGCGGTCTGGCCATAGGCGATGTTGTTGGCGACGCTGTCGTTGAACAGGACGACATCCTGCGTCACCAGCGAGATCTGCGCCCGCAGGCTCGCCAGCGTCAGCTCGCGGATATCGATGCCGTCGATCAGGATACGACCCTCGGTGGGGTCGTAGAAACGCGGCAGCAGGTTCGCCAGTGTCGACTTGCCGCTGCCGGAGCGGCCCACCAGCGCGACGCTCTGACCGCGCTCGATGACGAGATCGAGTCCGTGGATCACCGCACCCTTGGTCGGGTCGTAGACGTGCTTCAGTCCCCGGTACTCGATACGCCCCTCGGCACGCGCGAGGGTGCGGGTGCCGACATCCGATTCGGTCTCGGTATCGAGCAGCTCGAACAGACTGTCCGCGGCGACGATACCGCGCTGCAGTTGCGAGTTCACCGCGGTCAGACGCTTCACCGGCGGCAACATCAGGCCCATCGCGACGACGAAGGACATGAAGGTGCCGACGGTAATGTCCTCGCGCATCCCCTGCAGCGTCGACAGATACACGATAACGCCGATGGCCACGGCCGAGAGCAGCTGCACCAGCGGCACGCTGACCGACTCCACGGCGATGACCTTCATCTGCAGCGAGCGCGTCTTCTCGTTGATGCGCGAGAACTCCGCGGACTCCCTCCCCTCGCCGCCGAACGCCTTGACCACGCGATGGCCGTCGATGACCTCCTGCGCGACGTGGGTCAGTGAGCCGACCCGCTCCTGGATGCGCTTGCCGTAGCGGCGAAAGCGCTTGGTCGCGTATTTGATGGAAAAGGCCATGACCGGACCGATCAGCAGGAAAATCGCCGACAACGCCGCATCTAGATAGAGCATATAGGCGAGCAGCGCAATGGCGGTGAAGCCGTCGCGCACCAGCGTCGTGACGGCCGAGGTGGCGGCGCTGGCCACGTTCTCGACGTTGTAGGTCAGCTTCGCCAGGATCTGACCGGTGCCGTGGGCGTCGTAGTAGCGCGTCGGCGAGCGCAGCAGGTGGTCGAACATCTCCTGGCGCAGGTCCGCGACCACGCGCCGGCCGACCCACTTCAGGCAGTAGGTGTTGACGAAGCCGGCCACGCCGCGCACGGCGAAGATGCCCACCAGCACCACGGGCATCAGGCGCACCAGGTCGGGATCGCGGTCGACGAAGCTGCCGTCGAGCAGCGGTTTGATCATGGCCGCGAACAGCGGCTCGGTGGCGGCGAACACCAACATGCCGACGATCGACAGCGCGAACATGCGCCAATACGGCTTCACATAGCCGATCAGGCGCTTATAGGTCTCCTTGCCGGAGAAGACTTCGGCCGGCACGGCGGCGGTCATCGGTCGCTGTCGGGGCGGCTGGCGGCGAAGGCGATGCGCGTCAGGCCGAGCTGGCCGGCCGCGTCCATGGCCGTCATCACCGCCTGGTGCGGCGTCTGCGCATCGGCCTTGATCAGCACCGGCAGATCCCGCCGGGGGCCGACGGCGCCCACCAGCGCCTGCTTGAGCGTATCGATACGCTTGCCGAGCACCTGCTGACCGTCGACATAGAACGCGCCGCCGGCATCGATGGCGATCTCCACCAGGGTGATCTCCTCGGCGGAAATCGCGTCGCCGTCCGCCCGCGGCAGTTCCAGGCGCAGCCGCGCATCTTCCTTGAAGGTGGTCGAGACCATGAAGAAGATCAGCAGCAGGAAGACCACGTCGATCAACGGAGTCAGGTTGATATCGGGCGCGTCGGGCTTCTGCGGGCGCAGGTTCACAGCACGCGGCCCTCGTCCGATTCACGCTCGCCCTTCATGACTTCGATCAGCCGCAGCGACTGCTCTTCCATACCGATGATCAGCTTGTTCACGCGGCTGTTGAAATAGCGGTGAAACATCAGCGCCGGGATCGCCACCGACAGCCCCGCGGCGGTGGTGATCAGCGCCCGGGAAATGCCGCCGGCGAGCACGCCGGGGTTGCCGACACCCGCCTCCATGATGACGCCGAAGACCTCGATCATGCCGATCACGGTACCGAGCAGCCCTAGCAGCGGCGTGACCGCGGCGATGGTGCCGAGGGTGCTCAAATAACGCTCCAGTTCGGCCACCACATGCCGGCCGGTGTCCTGGATTGCCTCCTTCATGACCTCGCGGGAATGAAAGCGGTTGATGAGTCCCGCCGCGAGGATACGCCCGAGGGCGGAGCCTTCGCGGATCTCGGCGATGCGCGCGGTATCGAGCTCGCGGCGGCGGCTCAACTGCCAAATGCGCCCGACCAGATCCTCCGGCATCACAACGCTCGGGCGCAGCGCCCAAAAGCGCTCGATGACGATCGCCGTCGCGGCCACCGAGCAGAGCAGGATGGGCACCATCAGCCAGCCGCCCGCGGTCAACAATTCCAACACGCCGCAATCACCTCCACGCTCACTGGACGCCGGCTCGAGCGCACCGGCCGCGAATCGGCGAATGATACAGGAACGGGCCGGAGCCGATGGCGACGAACGGCTGCCTAGCGCCGTTCCGGGGCCGGACGCCACAGCCGGCGCCGCGCATCGCGAAACGTGCGCGGCGGCGGGATCGGCCCGGACGCCGGCAGGGTCAGCTCGACGGCGCCCGTATCGGCCGTATTCAACGTGCGCGCGCCGCTCGCCAGCACACGACCGTGTACGCCCGCATCCGGAAACCCGAAGCGGTTCAGATACCCTGCCGAGTACAGCACCCAGCGCGGTGCGACCTGCTCCAGGAAGGCATCGGAAGTGGAGGTCGCGCTGCCGTGGTGGGCGGCAACCAGCACGTCCGAGCGCAGTCGTCCCCCGAGGCTCGCCGCCAACCTCCGCTCGACGCCCTGCTCCAGATCCCCGGGCAGCAGCAGCGAGCCGCCGGCGGTGCTCACGCGCAGCAGGCAGGAGGCATCATTGCCGGCGTAGCCGTCGCGATCCGGGTGCAGTATCTCGAAATCGACGCCGTCGTGGCTCCAACGCTGCCCGCTGCGGCACGGCAGTGCGTGCGGGGCACCGATCTCGGCCGGCTCGCCGGAGAGCAGCGAGCCCACGGTCAACCTGTCCGGCAGGCCCGCGAGACCTCCCGCATGATCGTTGTCGGCGTGGCTGATGACCAGGTGCTCGAGATGGCCGACGCCGACCTCGCGCAAATAGGGCGCCACCACGGCGGCCCCGGTGCCGAAACCGCTGCGAAAACGCGGACCGAGGTCATAGACCAACGCGTGGCCGGAGGTGCGCACGACCACGGACAGCCCCTGCCCCACGTCCAGCAGCGTGACCCTGGCCTCGCCTGGCGCCGGCGCGCTCGGGCGCAGCAGCGCCAGCGGCAGCAGCAGCACCAGCCCGAGCCAGCGCGACGGCAGGCCGCGCGGAGCCAGCAGCAACAGCGCGCCGGCGAAGGCCGCGGCCCAGACCCAACCCGGCCGGCCGCCGAGCGCCGTGCTCGCCGCCGGCCACGACGCCACGCTCTCCAGCAGCGCGTAACCCTGCTCGAGCACCGGTGCGACCAGCGCCAGCGGCCAATGCCAATCCAGCGCCACCCCGAGCAGCGCCGCCGCCAGCACCGCCGGCAGCAATAGGCCGAACAGCGGTACCGCGATCAGGTTCACGGCCGGCGCGGCCAGCGACGCCCGCCCGAACAGCAGCAGCAGCATCGGCAGCAGGCCGAGCGCGACCGCCCATTGCGCCTGTCCCCATCGGCGCAGTGTGGCCGATACCGAGCGCCGCGGCGGCAGCCGCCGGCCGAGCGCGTAGAGCAAGACCGCCACCGCGCCGAACGAAAGCCAGAAGCCGAAGGACAGCACGCTCGGCGGATCGACCGCCAGTACCGCGGTCAGGGCCAGCACCAGCCCCGCTGCCGGGCGCAGCGTGCGCGCACCGACCAGGGCCAACAGCACCACGGCGAGCATGATCAGCGCGCGCTGGGTCGGGATCGAGAAGCCGGCCAATGCCGCGTAGCCGGCAGCGGCCGCAAGCGCCGCCAGCGCGGCGGCGCGGGGCGCGGCCAAGCGCAGCGACAGCCGCGCACTGCGCGACCAGAGCCAGCGCACCGCCAGCAGCACGAAGCCCGCGACCAAGCCGACATGCAGCCCCGAGATCGCAATCAGGTGGCTGGTGCCGGTGCGGGCAAAGACCTCCCACTGCGCCGGCGTCAGCCCGTCGCGGTCGCCGATCACAAGCGCCTTGACCAGCGCCTGCGCCGGGCCATCATCCATCAGCGCGTCGAGACGATCTCGAAGATGCTGGCGCCAGCGGGTCAGCCGGTAGCCGCCGGCGCCGTGGTCCAGGCGCTCGTTGCCGTCTCCGGCACGCACATGGCCGGTGGCGGCGATGCCCTGCTGAAACAGCCAGCGCTCGTAGTCGAAGCCGCCGGGGTTGGCGAAGCCGCGCGGCGGCTTCAGGCGCACATGCAGGCGCCAGCGCTCACCGGCCAGCAGCGCCGGAGCACCGCGATACCAGGAGACACGCGCCAAGCCGGCGAAATCCACCGGCTCGCCATCGGCTTGCAGGCGCTCGATCTCGAACAGAAAGCGTGTGCGCGCGTCTTCCGCGTCCGGGAGCGACGCAATGCGGCCCTCGGCGACCAGCGTGCGCCCCGCCAGCGACTCCGGCAACGGCGCGCACAGCGTCTCGCAGGCGTGCAGATGCGCCCACAGCAGGCCGAGCCCCAGCGCCGTTAGCGGCAGCGCGCGGCGGCGAAACAGGCCGGCGAGCACCGCGGCGGCGGCCACTGCCCAAGGCAGCCACATCGGCGGCAGCGCCGGCTGCAGAAAATACAGACCGATGCCCGCGGAGAAACCGAGGCCAATGCCGAACAGACTGACCGGGATCAGCGGAAACGGGACCGCCGTTGCAATCCGGCGTGGCGGGGCTGGCATATACTCAGGGCCGGGACGCACGACAATCCGAGAGCGCGAACACGACCGTGAGACGGTGGCTCAAGGGGATCATGCCCGATCCGCGGCAGATCCTCGACAACAAGTACCTCCGAGTGTTCGGCACTCTGCTCAAGGATCCCAACCTCTGGCACCTGAACAGGCACTCGGCCGCCGGCGCCGTGGCGCTCGGGCTGTTCGTGATGTATTTGCCGCCGCTGGGGCAGATGTTCGTCGCCGCCGCCGGCGCCATCAAGCTGCGTGTCAACCTGCCCATCGCCGTATCCCTGGTCTGGCTCAGCAACCCGCTGACGATACCGCCCATGTTCTATGGCGCCTATGTCCTCGGCGCATGGATCCTCGGCGAGCCGATCCGCGCCTTCGAAGTCCATTTCTGGCTCGACTGGCACAACTGGCTCGGCGTCGTCGGCCCGGTCATGCTGGGATCGCTGATCTGCGCCAGCGTCTGCGCGTTGATCGGCTATTTCGCGGTACAGGGACTGTGGCGCCTCAGCCTGATCCGCGAGATCGAACTGCGCCGCGCCCGCTACGCCGCCATTCGCACCAGCACGCCGTCGTCCAGCCGCCAGATCTGATCCGCCCGCGCGGCAAGCTCCATGTCGTGGGTGACGATAATGAAGCTGGTGCCGACTTCCCGGTTCAATTCCAGCATCAGCGCATAGACGCCGGCCGCGGTGTGCTGGTCGAGATTGCCCGTGGGCTCGTCCGCCAGCACGCAGTCCGGGTGGGTGACCAGCGCCCGGGCGATGGCCGCACGCTGGCGCTCGCCGCCCGAGAGCTCCGACGGTTTGTGGCGGAGCCGGGGGCCGAGTCCGACACGCTCGAGGATGGCGGTCGCCCGCTGCAGGGCGTCACCGGCCGTCGCGCCGCCGATGGCGAGCGGCATTGCCACGTTCTCCAACGCCGAGAACTCGGGCAGCAGGTGATGGAACTGATAGACGAAACCGAGCCGGCGGTTGCGCAGCAGGCCGCGCGCCTTCTCCGAGAGCCGCATCGGATCCTGGCCCGCCCAGAGCACCTGTCCGGCGCTCGGACGCTCGAGCCCGCCGAGACAATGCAACAGCGTGCTCTTTCCCGAGCCCGATGCGCCGACGATGGCGATCCGCTGGCCGCGCTCGATCACCAGGTCCGCCCCGCTCAGCACCCGCACTTCCTGCGGCCCCTGATGGAAGGTCTTGGTCAGGCCCCGCGCCTCCAGGACGGGCTTCGCGGCGGCATCGGCTTGCGCGTCATTCATAGCGCAGCGCCTCCGCCGGATCGGTCCGCGAGGCGCGCCAAGCGGGGTAAAGCGTGGCGAACACCGACATCAGGAACGCGCCGAGGCCGATGCGGATCACATCCGCGGCGCGCACGTCGGACGGCAGCGCGCTGATGTAGTAGATGCTGGGATCGAGGAAATGAACGCCGAAGGCCTGCTCGATGGAGGCGACGATCGGCTCGACGTTCCAGCCCAGTAGCACGCCGCCGACTACGCCGAGGAGGGTGCCGGCGAAGCCGATGGCGGTGCCCTGAACCATGAAGATCGCCATGATCCGCCCCGGAGATGCCCCGAGCGTGCGCAGCACGGCGATGTCGGCGCGCTTGTCGGTGACGACCATGACCAGCGTCGAGACGATATTGAATGCGGCGACGGCGACGATCAGGAACAAAATAATGGTCATCATGCGCTTCTCGGTGCGCAGCGCCGCGAAAAAGTTGCGGTGAACCTGAGTCCAGTCCGACACCCGGTAGGCGCCGTCCAGCGTATAGGCGATCTCGCGGGCGACCAACGGCGCCTCGAACATGTCTTCGAGCTTCAGGCGCACGCCTTCGGCGTTGTCGCCGAGGCGCATCAGCGTCGCGGCGTCCGACATGTGCATGAAGCCGGCGCCGCGGTCATAGTCGGCCATACCGACCTCGAACAGCCCGATGACCTCGAACGCCTTCAGCCGCGGCATGACGCCGACCGGTGTCGCACTGACCTGCGGCGTCACGACCGTGACCTTATCGCCGACGCCCACACCGAGCACCGCGGCGAGCTCGGTGCCGAGCACGATGCCGAATCCGTCGGCTTTCAGGTCGTCGACGGAGCCCGCGACCATATCGCCGCGCAGATCCGACACCGCGTCCTCGCGCTCCGGCAGGATTCCGCGCAGGATCGCGGCGCTGGTGCGCCCGGCATTCATCAGCATCGACTCGATCTCGACATAGGGCGCCGCGCCGATGACTTTCGGATGACTCGAAACCCGATCGATCAACTCCTCCCAGTCGGCGATGCCGCCGCGCGGCTCGCTGAGCGTGGCATGGGAGGTCATGCCGAGAATGCGCTCCTGAATTTCCTTGTGAAACCCGTTCATCACCGACAGCACCACGATCAAAGCGACAATGCCGAGCATGATGCCGAGCATCGAGATCAGGGAGATGAAGGAGATGAAATGGTTGCGACGCTTGGCCCGCGTGTAACGCAGGCCGACGAACAGGGAGAGAGGGTGAAACATGGCGCGCGATTAGACCACGTTCTGCCGACAGTGGGTAGATCGGACTCGGGGCGGATCTGCAGCCTGCACACGCTTCGGGAGTTAACGCATCGCACGCCGATCCAGTAGGATCTTGCGGGCGCGGCCCTCGCGCCCGCTCGAAGCAGCCGCTGCCGAGCGGATCGGCGAGCGGCGTGGCCGCGTCCGGACCGGCCGACATTCGAATCACTAGATCGGGAGCGACTGCATGACCACCGACAATGCGAACGAACTCTTCCCCGCCCAGAGCGCGCTCTTCGGCGAGTTGGAAAAAAACTGGGGCTGGCTGCTGGCCTTCGGGCTTGCGTCCATCGTGCTGGGCACCATCGGCCTCGGCATGACCTACTATCTGACGCAAGCCACCGCCGTCTTCATCGGTGCGCTGCTGATCGTCGGCGGCGTGCTGCAGTTGCTCGACGCGATGAAGTGCCGCGGCTGGAAGAGCGTCGCCTGGCACATTCTGATCGCCCTACTCTACGTGGTGGCCGGCTTGATCACCGTCACCCATCACCAGATCGCAGCCATCTCGCTGACGCTGATTCTCGCCTCGATCCTGATTGCCGTCGGCATCTTGCGGGCCATCATCGCGTTTCAGATCAGGCCCGCTAAAGGCTGGTACTGGCCGCTGATCTCCGGCATCGTCTCGCTGATTCTGGGCGGCATGATCATGGCCGAGTGGCCCCAGTCCGGCCTGTGGATCATCGGCCTGTTCATCGCCATCGAGCTGATCTTCAACGGCTGGTCCTATGTCTTCGTCGCGCTCGCCGCGCGGACATCGGCGAAGCAGAGGAAGCGCGAGCAGACGGCCTGACGACTGCCGCCCGGCCGCGCCGGCGCATCCCCGAGCGATGCGCCGGCGCGCTGCGAACAACCCGACACCCGATTCAGGCCCTTCAGTCATGCCCACGACCCCCGCCGTTCGGCTGCCCGCCGAATGGGAAGCGCAGTACGCCGTCATGCTCACGTGGCCCCACCCCGACAGTGACTGGGGGCCGAGCCTGGCCGAGGTCGAGCCCCTGTACGAGCGCATTGCGGCGACCATCGCCCGCTATGAGCCGGTGCTGATCGTCTGCCGCGACCACGGCCACCGGGACGCCGTCGCCGAGCGGCTACGCATCGCCGGCGTGCCGGGCGCGTCGCTGGTGCTCGCCATCGCCCCCGGCAACGATACCTGGGCACGGGACCACGGCCCGATCACCATCGTCGGCGAAGACGGCCGAGCGACGCCGGTGGACTTCCGCTTCAACGGCTGGGGCGGCAAATTCCCGGCCGAGCTCGACGACCGCATCACCGCCGCGCTGCATGCGGCCGGCTTCCTCGGCAGCGCAGACCTAGTCTCCAGCGCGCTGGTGCTCGAGGGCGGCGCCATCGAGAGCGACGGCGCCGGCACATTGCTGGCGGTGCGCCGCACCCTGGTCGACCCGGCGCGCAATCCGGCCTGGTCGCAGGCCGAGATCGAGGCCGAGCTGCGCCTTCGCCTCGGCGTCGAGCGCGTGCTCTGGCTCGATCATGGCCAAGTCAGCGGCGACGACACCGACGGCCATATCGACACGCTGGCCCGGTTCAGCGACCCGGCCACGATCTGCTATGCGGCCTGCACGGACCCCCTCGACGCGGACCGACCCGAGCTGGATCGCATGCACGACGAGCTGCGGGCGCTGCGGCAAGTCTCCGGCGAGCCGTATCGGCTGATCCCGCTGCCGCAGCCGAGCCCGATCCACGACGCGGACGGCCACCGCCTGCCGGCGGGTTACGCCAACTTTCTGGTCGTCAACGGCGCGGTGCTTGTGCCGGTCTACGGCGACGCGGCCGACGCCGTGGCCCTCGCCCGACTCGCGGAGGCCTTCCCCGCCCTTACCGTGGAGCCCGTGGACTGCCGCCCGCTGATCCGCCAGGGGGGCAGCCTGCATTGCATCACCATGCAGCTGCCGGCGGCGCTGCGGCCGGTCTCGCGCGCGGCGGCCGGGATCTGACCACGCGACGCCTACGTTGCGACGGCGCCTGCCCTGCGATTGGGTCGCCGGGACTTGTTCTCGGCGCCGGCGCTCGCATTGTGGAGCGACGTCCAGCTTTTCCATGACCAACCGATGCCGATGATCGAAACCCCTTCCCCGCGGACCCGGTGCCCAAATCCGTTTCGCCGCCCCCGCCCGAGCACCGCAGCGTCGGCATCGCCTCGGCGCCGCGGCACAGCGCTGCTGATCGTGTCGCTGGTCGCATCGCTGCCCGCAGTGCTGCTCGCCGCATCCGCCGCGGCCGCGGACACGGCCCTGCCGCCGGTGGCGGACGCCCATCTGCACTACAAGTGGAATCAGGCCGAGGTGACCTCGCCCGAAGCGGCTGTGGCGGCGCTGCGCGCGAACAATGTGCAGCTGGCGGTCGTCAGCGGCACGCCCGCCGAACGGGCTTTGGAGCTGCACGCGCTGGCGCCCGACATCGTCGTGCCGATCTACGGCGCCTATCGCCGTGGCGGCGACTGGTACGGCTGGCAGGGGCGCGAGTCGCTGGTGGACGAGGTGCGCGAGGCACTGGCGTCGGGCAAGTATCGCGGCATCGGCGAGCTGCACTTGATCGGCGGCTTTGCCGTGCGCTGGCAGCGCAGCGACGTCATGAAGGCGCTGCTGGCGGTCGCCGCCGAGTACGATGCGCCGGTGCTGGTGCACACCGAGTTCTCCCGGGCCGAGCCCACGCTGTCGATCTGCACCGCCAACCCGCGCAACCGGCTGCTGCTCGCGCACGCCGGCGCCGCGCTGCCGCCGGCCGAGGTGGAGCGCGTGCTCGAGGCCTGCCCCAACGTCTGGATGGACCTCTCCGCCCGCGATCCCTGGCGTTTCGTTCGCTTTCCGATCGCCGACGAAGACGGCCGCCTGCTGCCGGAATGGGAAGCGCTGGTCTTGCGCTGGCCCGAGCGCTTCGTGGTGGGCAGCGACGCGGTATGGCCGGTGGAGCGGCTCGATGCCTGGGACCAGGCCGACACCGGCTGGGAGCGCATCGGGGATTTCCTGGAATTTCATCGCCGCTGGGCGTCTTTCCTGCCGGACGACGTTGCCCGCAAGGTGCTGCTCGACAATACGCTGGCGCTGTTCGCACGGCCCGACGGCAGCGAACGACCCGCTCGATCCGGGGACTGAGGCAGCGGCACCGGGCACGGCCGAGCGCAGCGGCGAGCGGGCCCGGCGGCCCTACCCGCACCGCAACCGGACGCCCGTGGCGGCGCGCCGCCTATGCCGGCGGCACGCCTGGGTCGGCGCTCCGTCCCGGCCCTCCCCCGCCGAGGCTCTTCCCCCGATAGAGAAGCACAATCATCGCATTCGCTTTTCGCAATTTCTCTTCCCGTCCCGGTGCAGCTAAGGTCTATGGGTGGCCTATCCGCAACACCCCGAGGAGGACAGCGATGAAGCGATCGACATCCCGGTGGAGCTCGCGCCCGGCAGCGCTGCCGGGCCGGGTCGGCGACCAGCGCCGAGCCGTCCTTGGCGGACGCGGCACGTTGCGCCCGTCCCGCACGGCCGCGGCGCTTCGACCGACCTCCAACCGGCTATCCGCTCGACTATCGGGTCGACTATGGGGGCTGCTGGTCGGCCTGATTCTGGTGGCCGCCGCCGCGCGCATGGTGGTCGCCGCCCCGCTGGGCCTGCCGGCGGTGCCGATTCCGCCCGACAACCCGCAGACCCCGGAGAAAATCGCGCTCGGTGAGAAGCTTTTTCACGACAAGCGCTTCAGCGCAACCGGCGAGATCTCCTGTGCCAGCTGTCACGCCGCCGAAAAGGCCTTTACCGACAGTCCTAAACCCGTATCGGAGGGCATCCGCGCGCTGAAGGGCACCCGCAACGCGCCCACCGTGGTCAACGCGGCCTATCTGACGACGCAGTTCTGGGACGGACGCGAGCCCGATTTGGAATCCCAATCGCTGCAGCCGTTCGTCAATCCGGTCGAGGGCGGCTTGGCGGATCACGGGCCGATCATCGAGATCGTTCGCACCGATCCCGACTACGTCGCCGCGTTCCGGCAGGTGTTCGGCAAGACCGCCGAGACCATCACCATCGACGACGTCGCCAAGGCCATCGCGAGCTTCGAGCGCACGCTGATCGCCGGCGACTCACCGTTCGACCGCTTCTACTTCGGCGGCGATCCCGATGCGCTGACCCCGCAGCAGATCCGCGGGCTGAGCGTGTACTTGGTCCAAGGCCGCTGTAACTCCTGCCACGTCATCGAACAGGACCAGGCGCTGTTCACCGACAATAAGTTCCACAATGTCGGCGTCGGCATCGACCGCATCGAAGGCGACGTCCCCGAGCTCGCGAGCGCGTTCCTGAAGGCGAAAAACGCCGGCGTAGATGTCGACGTGGAAGTGCTGACCAATCCGAAGAGCTCCGAGCTCGGCCGTTTCGCCGTTACCGACGACATCTCCACCGTCGGTGCCTTCAAAACACCGACGCTGAGAAACATCGCGCTGACCGCGCCCTACATGCACGACGGCAGCCTCGCGACGCTGGAAGAGGTCATCGAGCACTACGATAACGGCGGCTTCACCGGCGAGGGGCCGGCCAATCCGTACTTGAGCGGCGGTATCCGCCCGCTCGGCCTGACCGAGCAGCAGGAGGAGGACCTGGTGGCGTTCCTGAAAGCACTGACCAGCCCCGAATACGCGGCACTGGCCGAGCAGACACCGGACGCGACCCGAGACGACGCGCCCGCGCGCCCCGACACACCGCGGCAGGTCCGGGCACCCGGGCAAGGCGCCGCGCCGCCCGTCGCATCGTCGATACCGGCGGCGGCCCGTGCGGCCATCGACCCGGCTCAATGACCCGGAGGACACCATGAGCAAGCTTTCCCGACGCAACTTCCTCAAAGGCTCCGGGCTCCTGGCCGCCGGCGGCGTGCTGCCCATGAGCCTGATCGAGCTCGCCTTCGCCGACCCCCGGCAGAACTTCAATTTCGCCTACATCTCCGATTCCCACATCCAGCACATCAAGGGAAAGGAGTTCGTACGCAACTGGGACCGGGGCCTGATGCGCGCGGTGGCAGAGACCAACCTGCTCGACCCGAAGCCGGATTTCGTGCTCTACGGCGGCGACATCGCCCAACTCGGCACCAAGCCCGAAATCGACCATGGCCTGGAGTTGTTGTCGGCGCTGCGCTACCCGGTGCGCTATGCACTGGGCGAGCACGACTACTACCTCGACCTCGGCGAATACTGGGAGAGCCAGCTCGGCCCGCAGTACTACAGCTTCGATCACAAGGGCGTGCACTTCGTCGTGCTGAACAGCATCCTGACCTACGACGAATGGACCAACAAATGGCCGACCCCGGAACAGCGCATGGCGGTCATGGCCGGCCTCGATAACCCGAACGGCTCGCCGTTCATGGTCGGCGAGGCGCAGCGCGCCTGGATGGCCGACGACTTGGCCAAGGTCGCAAAGACGACGCCCGTGGTCGTGCTGTCTCATTCGCCGCTGCAGAAGATTTTCCGCAACTGGAACTTCTGGACCGAGGACGCCGAGCAGGTGCAGGCCCTGCTGGCTCCGTTCGACAAGGTCACGGTGCTCTACGGCCACGTTCACCAGATTCAGTACAACCAAATCGGCAACATCAGCTTCAACTCCGCAATGGCAACCGCCTGGCCCTGGCCCTACCCGCGCAGCTATGCCCAGGCGCCCAGCCACATGCCGAAGCTGACGGTACCGATGAACCGCGCCGATCCGTTCTTCGAGCGCGATGCCACCGGCTGGCAGTTCATCGACCTGCACAGCGGCAACATCGACCTGCACTACGCGCTGTACGACAACCCGAACCGCGTCGTCGCCTTCAACGCGCAGAGCGGCCGGCCCGAGGACACCGCGTTCCAAGACCCCGCCACCCGGGTCCCGGCCCAGATGCACTACTGAGGAGACGCCGATGAGCAACATCACGCAGTCCGCTGTCGCCGCGCCGCTGGCGGCCCTGCTCTGTATCGCCGCGGGCGGCGTGCAGGCGGATGACTTCACCGACGCGGAGCTCGAGCGCTGGCAGGGCCAGTTCATGGAGGTCGTCGAAGAGGGCCGGCGGCTTTGGGGCACCGAGGGACTGGGCAGCAACCGACTGGTCTGCGGCCAGTGCCACCCGAACGCCGCCAATACGCATCCGGAGACCTATCCGAAGTTCCAAAAGCAGCTCGGGCGCGTCGTGCCGATCTGGGAAATGGTCAACTGGTGCATCCGCAATCCGTTGGAGGGCGAGGCCTTGAACGCGGCCGACCCGCGCATGATCGCGCTGCAGGCTTACATGAACTACGAGCGCCGCGGCGTGGCGATGGAGCCCGGAAAGCATTAGCGGAGCCTTCGCCGAATCGGCCCCCGCGTCCGGCGACCGGTAGGCAAATCCCACCGCCCGGACGCGCCGGGCGGCCGAGCGTTTCGGCCACTTGCCTCGGCATCGCCGCGCGGTGCAGCATGTCCGTTCGGCTCGTTCGGTGAGAGAGAATCCTCGTTGGGCAAACGCGCCTTCCGCGCCTCGATCCTGCATTTTCTGTCCGACCCCGGCTGCCCGGCGGACAGCGCCCGCTTCGGCTATTTTCCGGACGGATTACTGTTGACCGACGGCGGCCTCGTCACCGCCGTCGGCGACGCATCGGACCTGCTGCCCGGCCTGGGTAACGATCGGCAACTGACCGATTACTCGGGCAAGCTGATCCTGCCGGGCTTTGTCGACTGCCACGTCCACTATCCGCAGATCGACATCATCGCCTCCTACGGCGAACAGCTCCTGCAATGGCTCGAGCGCTATGCGTTCCCGGCCGAGATGCGCTTCGCCGATCCCGCCCACGCCGCCGACGCGGCCGCCTTTTTCCTCGATGAGCTGCTGCGCAACGGCACCACCACGGCATTGGTGCTCGCGACGGTGCATCCTCAGTCCGTCGATGCCTTTTTCTCTGCCGCCGCCGCGCGGCAGCTGCGCATGATCGCGGGCAAAGCCTTGATGGACCGTCATGCCCCTGCAGCGCTCACCGACACGCCCGAGCGCGGCTACGCCGACTCGAAGGCGCTCATCCGACGCTGGGCCGGCGTGGGGCGGCTCGACTATGCGATTACGCCCCGCTACGCGCCGACGTCGTCCGCGGAGCAATTGGCGCGGGCGGGTCAGTTGGCACGCGAAGTGCCCGAGGCCTACGTGCATACCCACGTCTCCGAGAACCGCGAAGAGCTCGCATGGGTCGCGCGGCTGTTTCCCGAGCACCCGAGCTACCTCGAGGTTTACGCACACTACGGTCTGCTCGGCGAGCGTACGATCCTGGCCCACTGCCTGCATCTAAACGACGCCGAGCGGCGGCGCATCGCCGCCGCCGGTGCCGCGACGGCCTTCTGCCCGACGTCCAACCTCTTCCTCGGCAGCGGGCTGTTCGACCTGGCGGCGAGCGACCGCGCAGGCGTGCACGTGGGGCTGGCCACCGATGTGGGCGCCGGGACCAGCCTGAGTATGCTGCGCACCCTGCACGCGGCCTACCAGGTGCTGCAACTGCGCGGCCAGGCGCTCTGTCCGCTGCGCGCCTTCTACTTGGCCACACGCGGCGGCGCACGGGCGCTGCGTCTCGAGCATCGGATCGGCAGCTTCGCGCCGGGCAACGAGGCCGACTTCGTCGTGCTCGACCCGCGGGCCACGCCGCTGATGGCGCGCCGGATGGCCGCGGCACGGCAACTGGAAGAGCGGCTGTTCGTCTGGCTGACCCTCGGAGACGACCGTGCCGTCGCCGCGACCCACGTGCTCGGCGAGCCGCTGTATCGGCGCTGAGGCGCAACGCGCCATCGTCCTGCGACGCTGTTCACTCATTCGCGGCTCGCGGCTTGACGTCGCGGCAATTGTTCTCTTAGCCTGAGCTCACTCGTTCACGAATTGAGTTCAATCTCAGAGAATCCCCGATATGGGACGAAGCGAGGACCCGATTGAAACGTAGCCCACAACTAGCCAGGATCGTGGCTATATCGATTCTGTTCATCGGCCTGCTCGGCTTTGCAGGCCTGCAATATAAATTCCCTCCCGTGGACGGTTACCGCATAAAGACGACACCTGACGCGCGCTTCGGGCAATTGGACCCATGGGTACACAGTGCGCTGCTGGACGAAACGCGTCCGGTCTCCGCGCGCTACGAAGACCTGTTCCGCTACTTCATTGCCGGCTTCCTTGCTTATCGCAGCGAAGACGGCGCTTATGCTTTTTATCCCGGCGCTCCGAGCACCAACGGCCGACAGGTGGACGGCCTGGAGGGTTTCGCACGCACCGCGCCGCTGATCGCAGCCTGGCTGCACGGCGGCCGCGAGCGCATGATCGAGATTCCCGAGCTCGGCGAAGTCGATCTGCTCGCGTTGCTGCGCGACGGCGTCACGGCCGGCACCGACCCGTCGCTGGACAGCTACTGGGGCGACATCGGGCTGCGCAACCAGCGTGTCGTGGAGGCCGCGGACATCGCATTGGCGCTGTGGCTGACAAAGGAGCAGCTTTGGTCCAGCCTGGATGAGCCGACGCGGGCGAACATCGCTGCCTGGCTCGCGCAAACAGAAGGAAAATCGCGAGGCGCGCGGCATGCCAATTGGCGATTGTTTCCGATGCTGGTCAATCGTGTCTTGAATGATCTCGGCATGCCCGCTTCGGACAAAGCGTTCGATGAAGATTGGCAAGTAGTGAAGGCGAGCTATGCAGGAGACGGCTGGTTCCGCGATGGCGAGCATTCCGGCTTCGACTATTACAATGCCTGGTCCTTTCACTATGCATTGCACTGGCTGAGCCTCATCGACCCGCAGCTCGAGACCGATTTCATCGACCGCGCGCGCGGCGAATTCGTGCAGTCGTTTCGCTATTTCATAACGCCGCGCGGCTTACCGATCTACGGACGTTCCATTTGCTACCGCACCGCGGCGACGGCGCCGCTGATCATTGCGGCCAACCGCGACCCGAACAGCATCGCTCCCGGCGAGGCGCGACGGGCACTCGACCGGGTCTGGCGATATTTCGTCAACCGCGGCGCATTGACCGACGGCATGCTGACGCAGGGCTATTGCGAGGCGAACATGCAGATCCTCGACCGCTATTCCGGGCCGGGCAGTTGCTTGTGGGGCACCCGATCGCTGATTGCCGCCTTCATGGTGCCGCCAGACGCCCCGCTATGGACCGATCCGGAGTTGCCGCTGCCGGTGGAGCAGGCCGATTTCGAGATGACGATCGATGCCGCGCAACTTCGGCTGACTGGCAACCGGGAGACGGGCGTCGTCACCGTTCGCAAGCTCGATCACCACGGCGCCGCCAACCCGCGGCTCAAGCCCGACGACTGGCGCCGGCGTGCCGCGGAATGGGTCTTCATGCGCCCGTTCCGCCCCGCCAACCGCAGGGCCAAGTACAACGCCGCCGAGTACAGCTCCGACCCCGTGTTCTGCGGCTGTCTGGAGCCGGGCGGCACGAGCGCGCGCGTGCCGGGGTACCTGTGAGGCGCCGCACCTTCTGCATCGCGCCCGTCGCCGCGCTCGGCGTCGGTCCCGCCGTCGCCAGTGCCGGCTCGGCGCTTGCGCTCGCCGCCGGCGACGCCGCGAGCGCGTCTCGGGAGTTGCAACCGGCGGTGCGGGCGCTGTCCGACATGCTGTCCGATCCCCATGCGGCAGCCGCGCTCGGCCTGCGCTGCCGCGCCTTGGGCATCGCGCCCGCGGACCCCGCGGCCTGCCTTTGCCTCGCCGGCGTCGGCCCGGGATGCGGCGCTCGGGCACCGGCGAGCTTTCGTGACCGGTGCCGGCAGGACTATGCGGCCGGGCGCACCGTGATAGTCGACGGCTGGCTGCTTTCTTTCGCCGAGGTAGGCCTGTTCGCGTTGCTGGGGTCGACGCTCCGCGACGGAGGATCGGCTTGATTACCGACATCCGCACACGTCCGATCGGCACCCGTATCGAAACCGATATCTGCATCATCGGCGGCGGAGCGGCGGGCATCACCTTGGCGCTCGCGCTGGAGACGCGGGGCATCCCCTGCGTGCTGCTCGAGAGCGGCGGCAGCGCCCCGGACACCGGCATCCAAGCACTCTACGCCAGCGAGCAGTCCGGCCTGGCCGACGCGCAGTCCTGCCGGCTGCGCTACTTCGGCGGCACCACCAATCATTGGGGCGGCTATTGCACACCGCTGAGTCCGGAAGACTTCGAGGAGCGCGCTTGGGTGGCGCATAGCGGCTGGCCAATCGGCTTGCCCGACTTGCTGCCGCACTACGAGCATGCGCAAACGGTCTGCGGCCTGGCCCCGTTCGCCTACGACTGCGACCGGGTCGGCGTGCATCGCGAGCAGTACCGGCGCTTCAGCGCCGACAAAGTGGAGCCTCGCTTCTATCAGTTCAGCACCCCGCCCCGGCGTTTCGGGGAAGCCTACGGCGAGGCGTTAAAGCGCTCGCGCGGTGTCGAGGTGTATCTCTACGCAAACGTCGACATGCTGGAGGCCGGCAAGAACGCGGATACCGTGCGCACCGCGGCACTGCGCACGCTCGACGGCTGGACCGGCGAGGTCCGCGCGAGGCAGTTCGTGCTCGCCTGCGGCGGCATCGAGAATGCCCGCCTGCTGCTGCTTTCCGATCGGGTGCAGCGCGAGGGTCTCGGCAACGCAGCCGGCAATGTCGGGCGCTACTTCATGCAGCACCCGCATGTCGCCGACACGGAGCTGCTGATCGGCGACCCCGATGCCTTGCAGACGCTGTTCGACAGCTTCGCCCGCGACGGCATCACCTACCGCGCCAGTCTCGGCCCGTGCGCGCGGGCGCAGCACCGACACCATATCCTGAACTGCAGCGCCACCATGCACACCCCCCACGAGCCCGACTCGGGCTCGGCGGCGCTCAGCGCGCTGACCAGGGACTTGAAGCGCGGCAACTGGCCGGCGCGCAGCGGCGAGAAACTGGGCCGCGTGATCACCGATCTTGACGGCGTCGTCGATCGCCTCGCCTATGGCCCGCGCAGCGGCTTTCTTTGGCTGCGCGGCGAACAGGCACCCAACCCGGAAAGCCGCATCATGCTATCGGACCAGCGCGATGCCTTGGGCCAGCGGCGGACCCGCGTGCAATGGCGGCTGTCCGCCCTCGACAAGCGCACGCTGCGGGTCAGCGCGCACCTGATCGCCCAGGAGCTAGGCCGCCTCGGCATCGCGCGGCTTCGGCTGCCGCTGTGGCTGGTCGAGGACGACGACGCATGGCCCGACACACTCTGGGGCGGTTGCCACCACATGGGCACCACGCGCATGTCGCGGACGCCGGCGGCGGGCGTCGTCGACACGGACTGCCGCGTTCATGGCGTGGACAACCTCTATATCGCCGGCAGTTCGGTGTTCCCGACCAGCGGTTACGCCAATCCGACCTTAACCATCGTCGCGCTGGCACTGCGCCTCGCGGATCATCTCGCCGCCGAAAGCCGGCGACGGTACCCGAATAGCCTGCACCCGCCCGCGGATGCCCGTGGACGGGGCGCCGCCGGTCAGGCCTCCGACGCAAGGCTTCGGCAAGCTGACCGGCGTCAGCGCAACCTAGGGGATGCGGCGGCGTAATGGCGGTACTGCCCGCCACGGCGCTAGCGACGCGACAGCCGATGCCCAACGGAGACCAGCGGCCGATGAAAGTCTTGATGGTCGAGAACGGCCGCGGCGGCTATACCCGCTATACCTGCGATTTATCCAAGCATCTCGCCGCGCTGGGCGCCGATGTGCACTATCTGGCCAGCCGCGAGCATGCTGCCGAAGCGCAATGCGGGGTCGACTTACATCCGGTGCTGCGGCCCAATTCGCCGGTCATGGACGGCACCGGCAAGCTCGGCTTCGCGAGCCGGCGCCTGGTCTGGTCGCTGCAAAGCCTGAGCGCTATCTATCGTTTCGCGCGTCGTTGCGACCCGGACGTGATCCACTTGCAGACCGCGACACCGGCGTCGTACTGCCACCTGTTGCCCCTGTTGCGCCAGCGCTGGCCGCTGATCCTCACCGTCCACGACGTGCTGCCCCACCACGGCACCAAACTGCTGAAGTCCATCGAGCATTTGCGCAAGCTCTACATGGCCGTAGACCATGTCATCGTCCACACAGAGGCCAACCGCCGGACACTGATCGACACCTTCGATATCCCGCGGGAGCGCATCGAGGTGATCGCCCATGGCGCCGACGCCTCGGCGCCCGTGCTGTCGAAAGCGCAGGCCCGCCGGCAGCTGTCGCTACCGCCCACCGAGCGCATCGTCGTCTCCCTCGGCGTCATCCGCACCAACAAGCGCCTCGACTTGCTGATCGACGCCGTCGCCGCGGCCTTGCAATCTCGCGGCGACATCAGGCTGGTGATCGCGGGCAGGCCGAGCAGCGTGTCGGCAGAGCAAGTCTCGGCCATGCTGCGGTCGGCGGGCATCGAAGAGCATGCCATCACCCGCTTCGGCTGGCTGGACGACGATGAGATCGGCCTCTACCTCGACGCCTGCGATACCTGCGTGCTGCCCTATGTGGACTTCGACGCCCAAAGCGGCGTGCTGATGCAGGCCCTCGCACACGCCGCACCGCTGATCGTCAGCGACGCGGGCTCGCTGGCGGAAACCGTTCAGGGCGCCGGGGCCGGGCTCGTCTTCCGTCGCAACGACGCCCGAGCATTGGCGGCGCGCCTGCTGGAAATGCTCGGCTCCCCCGCGCTGCAGCGCCAATGCGCGAGCAATGCCCGGCAGGCGGTGCGCGAGGTGCTCGACTGGCGCCTGATCGCCGCCGCCACGCTGCGCAGCTACCGCAACGTCTGCAATCTGCCGGCAGATGCCCGCACATCGCTTACGCCGACGGCATAGGCTCGCCCGGCCCAGCCAAGCACCTACAGCGGCTCCCCACGGCTAAACCGTTCGCAGCGCCGACGCTCGGCCGCGGCCCGGCGGTCTCCCGAGACAACCATGCGGGCGTCGGTTATCGTATCGGCTCGCATAACGACGCCTACCCTCGGCCCTATCCCGACGACGCCCATCGCCCATGGAACGCTCCTACCGCCTGATCATCTCCTGCCCCGACCAAGTCGGCATCGTCGCTGCCGTCAGCGACTTCATCGCCGCTCACCGGGGCTGGATCACCGAAGCCCACCACTACACCGATCCGTCGAGTCAGTGGTTCTTTATGCGCTATGT
Source organism: Thiohalocapsa sp. (assembly GCA_021736785.1). Classification (GTDB taxonomy): domain Bacteria; phylum Pseudomonadota; class Gammaproteobacteria; order Chromatiales; family Chromatiaceae; genus Thiohalocapsa. The sequence goes on from JAIPFF010000046.1 coordinate 33,636, forward strand.
GGTGCGCGCGTCTTCGCTGCCGTTCGGCCTGGAGCAACTGCAGGCATTGTTCACGCCCATCGCCGAGCGCTTCGGGATGCAATGGCGCGTCGGCGACACCGGCGTCAAGAAGCGGGTCGTGCTGATGGCCAGCAAGCAGGAACATTGCTTATCGGATCTGCTCTATCGGTGGCGCAGCGGCGAGCTCGACTGCGACATCCCCTGCGTGCTGTCGAACCATGACGATTTGCGCAGCTACGTGGAGTGGCACGGCCTGCGTTATTGCCATATCGCCGTGGACCCCGACGATAAGGCGCCCCACTTCGCCGCCGTCGAGCAAGCCATCACCGAGGCCAGCGCCGATGTCGTCGTGCTGGCGCGCTACATGCAAATCCTGCCCGCCGCCATCTGCGCGCAATACCCGGCGCGGATCATCAACATCCATCACAGCTTCCTGCCGTCGTTCGTCGGCGCCAAGCCCTACCACCAGGCCTCCGAGCGCGGCGTCAAGCTGATCGGAGCCACCTGTCACTACGTGACCGCCGACTTGGACGCCGGCCCCATCATCGAGCAGGACGTCGTGCGCGTCGGCCATCACAACAGCGTCGAGGACATGGTGCGTCTCGGCAAGGACGTAGAGAAAATGGTCCTCGCCCGCGGCCTGCGCTATCACCTCGAAGACCGCGTGCTCGTGCACGGCAACAAGACGATCGTCTTCGGCTGAAAACGCGAACTCCGACTCGCCGCCCGGGCTGAGGGCGGGCGTCAGGAGTCTGCGGCCCGCCGCGGACGGGTTGCTGCCGCCGGCGCAGGAAGACGTCCGGGCTGAAGCCCAGACTCCCGTGGAAGAAACACGTCCGTGCTGAGGGCGGGCGTCAGGAGTCTGCGGCACGCCGCGGACGGGTTGCTGCCGCCGGCGCAGGAAGACGTCCGGGCTGAAGCCCAGACTCCCGTGGAAGGAACATATCCGTGCTGAGGGCGGGCGCCAGGAGTCTGCGGCACGCCGCGGACGGGTTGCTACCGCCGGCGCGGGAAGACGTCCGGGCTGAAGCCCAGACTCCCGTGGAAGAAACACGTCCGTGCTGAGGGCAGACGCCAGGAGTCTGCGGCACGCCGCGGACGGGTTGCTGCCGCCGGCGCAGGAAGACGTCCGGGCTGAAGCCCAGACTCCCGTGGAAGAAACACGTCCGGGCTGAAGCCCAGACTCCCGTGGAAGGAACATATCCGGGCTGAGGGCGGGCGCCAGGAGTCTGCGGCACGCCGCGGACGGGTTGCTGCCGCCGGCGCAGGAAGACGTCCGGGCTGAAGCCCAGACTCCCGCGGAAGAAACACGTCCGGGCTGAAGCCCAGACTCCCGGGGCGGCGGAGCGGAGGGGTGCGGTCAGACCGTGAGGTATTCGCGGACCAGGCCGTCGTTGAGCTCGTCCATCGGGCCGTCGGCCATCAGGCGGCCGCGGTCGAGGATCACGAAGCGGTCGGCGACGCGGCGCGCGAACGGCAGTTTCTGCTCCACCAGAATCACGGTGAGGCCCAATTCGCCCATCAGCCGGCGGATGATGTCGCCGATTTCGTGCACGATGTTCGGCTGGATGCCCTCGGTGGGCTCATCGAGGATCAACAGCTTCGGGTCGATCACCAGCGCGCGCCCGATGGCGAGTTGCTGTTGCTGGCCGCCGGATAGATCGCCGCCGCGCCGCCCGAGCATCTGCTTCAGCACCGGAAACAGCTCGAAAATATACTCCGGAACCTGCTTCTTTCCGTCGCCGCGGGCCGGCAGCCCGATCTGCAGATTCTCTTCCACCGACAGCAGCGGAAAGATCTGCCTGCCCTGGGGCACATAGCCGATACCGAGCTGCGCCCGGCGCTCCGCGGGCAGCCGGGCGATGTCGGTGTCGCCGAACGTCATGACACCGGAGCGCAGCGGCAGCAGGCCCATGATGCACTCCATCAGCGTCGTCTTGCCGACGCCGTTGCGCCCCATGACGCAGGTGCACTGCCCTTCGGCGATGTCGATGTCGAGATCCCACAGCGTGTGGCTCTCGCCGTAGTACTGATTCAATTTCGATATCTGAAGCACGAAGCGTCTTCCGATTTGTGTGGCTCGATGCGTATGGCTCGATGCGTATGGCTCGATGCGTATGGCTCGATGCGTATGGCTCGATGCGTAGGGCTCGATGCGTAGGGCTCGATTCGTGCGGCTCGATTCGTGCGGCTCGATTCGTGTGGCTCGATTCGTGCGGCTCGATTCGTGCGGCTCGATTCGCGTGGCTTCCTGGCCGCGCAGCGCACCCCGGGCTCGCGCTACTCGCCGAGGTACACCTCGACCACGCGCCGGTCGTTCTGCACCTCGTCCATACTGCCTTCGGCCAGCACCGAGCCCTGGTGCAGCACCGTCACGCGCTTGGCAATCGAGCGCACGAAGTCCATGTCGTGCTCGACGACGACGACGGAGTGCTTGCCCTCGAGGGCCAACAGCAACTCCGCGGTGCGGTCCATCTCCTGGTGGGTCATGCCGGCGACCGGCTCGTCCACCAGCAGCAGATGCGGATCCTGCATCAGCAGCATACCGATCTCGAGCCACTGCTTTTGGCCGTGGGACAGCGCGCCGGCCGCGCGCCGGGCATGCTCCGCCAGACCGATGGTGGCGAGCACCTCGTCGATCCGATCCTTCTGCGCGCCCGAGAGCTTGGCGAACAGCGTCGGCAGGACGCGCTTATCGCCGGCCATGGCGAGCTCCAGGTTTTCGAAGACCGTATGGTGCTCGAACACCGTAGGCTTCTGAAACTTGCGCCCGATGCCGATCTCGGCGATCTCGGGCTCGGAAAGCCGCAGCAAATCGATCTTCTGGCCGAAGTACACGGTGCCGCTGTCCGGACGGGTCTTGCCGGTGATGATGTCCATCATCGTCGTCTTGCCGGCCCCGTTCGGGCCGATCACGCAGCGCAGCTCGCCGGCGTCGACATAGAAGTTCAGGTTATCGATGGCCTTGAAGCCGTCGAAGCTGACGTTCAGGTCTTCGATGTACAGGATGGCACCGTGACTGACATCGAGCTCCAGATCCTTCGCGGAAATCATGAAGTCGAACTGCCGGTCCCGGCGCATGGCCTCGCGGAACGCGAGCCAACGCTGGCGCTGACTGCTGAAGTCGAAGGCGCGGTCGCGGCGCAGCAGCTCGATGGATTGATCGGCGGACCAGTTCATGCGCTCGCCTCCCCGGATGCGGTCTTCGGGCCATCCGTCCCGCCGCCGCGCCGGCGCAGCATCCGCAGCAGCCCGGCGATGCCCTGGGGCAGGAACAGCGTCACCAGCACGAACAGGCCGCCCAGGGCGAACAGCCAGGCCTCCGGGAACGCGCCCGTGAAGTAGGTCTTGCCGTAGTTGACGACAACGGCGCCGACGACGGCCCCGTACAGCGTCGCCCGGCCGCCGATGGCCACCCAGATCACCAGTTCGATGGAGTTCAGCGGCGAGAACTCACCCGGATTGATGATGCCCACCTGCGGCACGTACAGCGCACCGGCGATGCCGGCCAGCATGGCGGAGAAGGTCCAAATCGCCACCTTGACGCGGTCGACCCGATAGCCGATGAAGCGCGTGCGCGCCTCGGCGTCGCGGATGGCCACCGCGACGCGCCCGAGCCGCGACGTGACGATGCCGCGGCATGCGATATAGCCGAGCGCCAATGCCAGTGCCGAGGCCAGAAACAGGGCGATTCGGGTCGCGTCGGACTGCAGGTCGAAGCCGAGAATATCCTTGAAATCGGTGAGCCCGTTGTTGCCGCCGAAGCCCATTTCGTTGCGGAAGAAGGCGAGCATCAGGGCATAGGTCAGGGCCTGGGTGATGATCGACAGATAGACGCCGGTCACCCGCGATCGGAACGCGAGCCAGCCGAAAACAAAGGCCAGCGCGCCGGGCACCAGCACCACCATCAGCGCCGCGAACCAGAACATATCGAAGCCGTGCCAGAACCATGGCAGCTGCTGCCAGTCCAGGAACACCATGAAGTCGGGCAGCACCGGATCGCCGTAGACGCCGCGCTCCCCGATCTGGCGCATCAGGTACATGCCCATCGCATAACCGCCGAGCGCGAAGAAGGCGCCGTGCCCGAGGCTGAGGATGCCGAGGTAGCCCCAGACCAAGTCCACCGCCACCGCCAGCAGCGCATAGGTGAGGTACTTGCCGAGCAGCGTCACGGTGTAGGTGCTCAGGTGCCAGGGACTGCTCTCCGGCACTGCCAGGTTCAGGATCGGCACGACCACGGCGACCACCGCCAGCACCGCGAGCATGATCTGACCGCCGGTGTCGCCCCGCATCGATGTGAGCAAGCCCATGGTCAACCCTCCGCGGCCCGGCCGCGCTGCGGGAACAGCCCACGCGGGCGCTTCTGGATGAACAGGATGATGAACACCAGCACCAGGATTTTGGCCAGCACGGCGCCGGTCCAGGGCTCCATGAACTTGTTGGCGATACCGAGCGTCAGGCCGCCGACCAGCGTGCCCCACAGATTGCCGACGCCGCCGAAGACCACGACCATGAACGAGTCGATGATATAGGCCTGGCCCATGTTCGGGCCGACGTTGGTCAGCTGAGACAAGGCGACGCCGGCCACGCCGGCGATGCCGGCGCCGAGCCCGAAGGTCAGTGCGTCCACGCGCGCCGAGCGAACGCCCATGGCCTGCGCCATGGCCCGGTTCTGCGAGACGGCACGCACTTGCAGTCCGAGCGCGGTGCGCTTGAGGATCAGCAGCAGCGCGACGAAGACCATCAGCGCGAAGACCACGATATACAATCGGTTGTAGGTCAGCGACAGCGCCGGGTTGATCTGCAGCGAGCCGCTCATCCAGCTCGGATTCTCGACAATGACGTTCTGCGCCGAGATCGTCGTGCGCACCAACTGCTGCAGGATCAAACTGATGCCGAAGGTGGCCAGCAGCGTCTCCAGCGGCCGTCCGTACAGGAAGCGGATCACGGTCCGCTCGATCGCGATGCCGAACAGCCCGGAGACGATGAATGCGGCCGGAATTGCGACCAGCAGCGAGTAGTCGATCCAGTTGGGCATCGCGAGCTGCACCAAGTACGTCGTATAGGCGCCGATCATAATCAGCTCGCCGTGGGCCATGTTGATGACGCCCATGACGCCGAAGGTGATGGCAAGGCCAATGGCGGCCAGCACCAGCACCGAGCCGAGGCTGAGGCCGAAGAACACCGTCTCGGCGATCTTATAGGTCTGGACGCGGCTTTCGATGTCCGCGAGCACGCCCTCGGCGGCGGCGAGGACGCCGGCGTCGGTCTCCGATGCCAGCAGGCCGCCGAGCGCATTGCGCGCGGCCGGATAAAGACTGCCGCGCAGCGATTCGACAGCGGCGAGGCGAACGGCGGCATCCTCGGACTTCAGCTCGGCGATGGCCACGGCCAAGTCGATGGCATCGGCGACGCGCCCGTCGGATTCCTCGGAGCGCTGGGCACGCAGTGCGGCCAGCGTGTCGGCATCGTCCGTGCCGACCATTTCCAACGCGGCGGACAGGCGCACGTTCGGGTCCGGGCTCGCCAGCGTCAGCGTGGCGATGTCGGTGCGCAGTGAGTTGCGCATGAGATTGTTGACGGTGATTTTCGCCGCATCCCGCGACCCGACCTCGCCGAGCGACTCGCCGGTGAGCGCATCGGTCAGCGCGAGACCGGCCGCGGACTTCTCGGCGAAGACGATGCGCTTGTCGTCTTTGCGATAGTAGAGGTCGCCGTTGAGCAGCGCCTTCAGCAAATCGGCGGCGCGCTCGTCGCCGCTGGCGGCGATATCGTCGGCGGCCTGCTGCTTGACCTTAAAGGAACGCTCGGCAAGTCCTGCGATGGCCGTCTCGAGGGACGCCGGCTGCTCGGGCGCGTCTTCAGCGCCGGGCGGGTTCAAGCCCGCGTCGGCGTCGGTCTCGGCCGCGACCTCGGCCAGCGCCGCGGCGTTATCGGTCTCGCTGTTTTGCGTGCCGAGGGCGTCCGCGCTGTCGGCGGCGGCGACCTCCGTAGCGAGCGCAGCCGCGCTGTCGCCGGCGCTGGCCTCCGCGACGGGCGCATCCCCGCCATCGGCAGTGCCGGTCTCCGCGACCGGGGCATTCGCGCTGTCGCTTGCACCGGTTTCCTCAACAGGCGCGTCCGCGCTGTCGGCAGTGCCGGTCTCGGCAACAAGCGCCTCCGCGCCGTCGGCGCCGCGGTCCGAATCCGCCGGCGCCGCCGCGATGTCCGCGGAACCCGCGTCGACGCCGTCGATCGACGGCGTCTCGGCGAGCTCGGCGACAGCGCCTGCGGGGCTCGAAACATCGGCGTACGACGCGGGCGCGGCACCGGCGGACGCCCGCTCGCCCTCCTCAGCGGCAGCCAGCGCCGGCCAAGTCGCGAGCAGCAGCGCGCTCAGCAGCAGGCCGGCGCTCGGTGGCGCGCCGACGGTCAACAGAACGGGGACAGCGTGCATGGGCTTTGTTCGGTAAGCGTGCATACCGGATACCGGCGCCGGCGGCATCCCCGGCAGCAGGCGGAAATTGGCGGGCGCGGCCGGTATCGGACCGACCGGCACCCGCGAAGCGGACCGATGATGGGTGGTCCGTTATTGCCGAGCGATCACTCGGCGGCCTGCGAGCCCAGGCATTCCTTGGTGACGGTGTTGTAGTTGCCGCAGTTGATCGGATCGGTCCAGTCGCCGACCAAGTCCTTCGAGCCTTCCAGGTAATCGGACCAGGCGTCGCCGGGCACTTCGCCGTCGGTCTGCCAGACGACCGCGAACTGGCCGTCCTCTTGGATCTCGCCGATCAGCACCGGCTTGGTGATGTGATGGTTGGCCAGCATCTTCGCGGTGCCGCCGGTGAGGTTCGACGTCTCGAGTCCGACAATCGCGTCTTCGACCGCATCGGTCTCGGTGCTACCGGCCTTCTCGACGGCCTTCACCCACAGATCGAAGCCGATCTTGTGCGCCTCCATCGGGTCGTTGGTGACGCGCTTGTCGTTGCCGATAAAGTCGTGCCAAGTGCCGATAAAGGTATCGTTTTCCGGCGTGTCGACGCTCATGAAGTAGTTCCAGGCCGCCAAGTGGCCCACCAGGGGCTTGGTGTCGATGCCCGAGAGCTCTTCCTCGCCGACCGAGAACGCCACCACCGGAATGTCTTCGGCGGCGATACCTTGGTTGCCCAGCTCCTTGTAGAACGGCACGTTGGCGTCGCCGTTGATGGTGGAGACGACGGCGGTCTTCTTGCCCTCGGAGCCGAACTTCTTGATGTCCGCGACGATGGACTGCCAGTCGGAATGACCGAACGGCGTGTAATTGATCATGATGTCGTCTTCGGCGACGCCGTTCTGCTTCAGGTACGCTTCCAGAATCTTGTTGGTGGTGCGCGGGTAGACGTAGTCGGTGCCGGCCAGCACCCAACGCTCGACGCCGAGCTCGTCTTTCAGGTAGTCGACCGCGGGAATGGCCTGTTGATTGGGCGCGGCACCGGTATAGAAGACATTTTTGGATGACTCCTCGCCCTCGTACTGCACCGGATAGAACAGCAGCCCGTTGAGCTCCTCGAATACCGGCAGCACCGATTTACGCGATACCGAAGTCCAGCAGCCGAAGACCGCCGCGACCTTCTCCTTCTCCAGCAACTCGCGCGCCTTCTCGGCGAACAGCGGCCAGTCGGAGGCGGGGTCGACAACCACGGCCTCCAGCTTCTTGCCGAGCAGCCCGCCCTTTTCGTTCTGCTGCTCGACCAGCATCAGCACGGTGTCCTTCAGCGTGGTCTCGCTGATGGCCATGGTGCCCGACAGCGAGTGCAGCACGCCGACCTTGATCGTGTCTTCTTCGGCCACGGCCGTCATCGATGCCGACAGGCCGAGGCCAAGACCGGCGCCCATCAGGAGGGACTTCAACAGGGTGCGTTTCCGCATGCGATCAGTCTCCGCTTGTTGTGCGTTCTAGGAATGATCCGGGTCGCCCCGGAATGCCACCACGCAAAAGCAACCGGCGAGCCAACTCCGCAACGCCTTGCGCGCGTGAGCTTTTTAGTTGCGGGTCAGGAGCAGGGAGAGCCGATCGCACCAACTTGATGCATGCCCGCCGGGCGCTGCTGACAAGGATGCCCGCCAATGGTGCAAGCCGGAGTGCGGGCCGCCGGAGCCCCGACCGGCAGGTAGCGCGCGCTCAGGCGCGATTAGACGCGATCAGGCGCGCTCGGCGGGAAAGGCAAGCACCCCATCGATATCGGCGACGCCGAGCAGCCCCATCAGCAGCCTGTCCAGACCGAGCGCCACGCCGGCGCTGTCGGGCATGCCGGCCTCCAGGGCCGCCAGCAGCATCGCATCCAGCGGAACCGGGCGCTGCCCGTGTCGGCGGCGCGCGAGGAGGTCGGCCTCGAAGCGCCGGCGTTGTTCCGGTGCGTCGGTCAGCTCGCGGAAGCCGTTCGCGAGCTCGACGCCTTCGAGATACAGCTCGAATCGCTCGGCGGCCGGATAGGGCGTCGCGCGCACTCGGGCCAAGGCGGCCTGGCTCGGCGGGTAGTCGTAGAGGAAAGTCATGCGGCCGCGCCCGAGATCCCCTTCCAGGCAGTGGCACAGCAGCAGGTCGAGCCAACCGTCGGCGTCGAGCATGAGGGCGTCCGCGCCGGGCACACCCGCGGCGAGCGCCGCGGCGCGGCGCTCGTCCACCGACGCATGCCAAGGATCGAGACCGAGGCGCGAGACGAAAAGCTCGCGGTAGGCGATGCGCTCGGCGGCCAAGTCGGGCGCATTCAGTGCGACGCGCAACAAATCCGCCACTTCGTCCATGAGCGCATGCATCGTGAAGCCCGGCCGATACCACTCCAGCAGGGTGAACTCCGGGTGATGCCGGCGGCCGCGCTCGCGGTCGCGAAAGACCCTGCAGATCTGGTAGATGGGTCCGCTGCCGGCGGCCAGGAGCCGCTTCATCGGGAACTCGGGGGACGTGTGCAGGTAGCGCGCCGCGAGCCCGTCGCCGAGCCGGAAGCTCTCCAGCGCCGGATCCGTCGCGGCATAGCGCGAGAGCATCGGCGTTTCGACTTCGAGCACGCCGCGCTCGGCGAAGAAGGCGCGAATGCGCGCGAACAGCGCGGCCCGCGCCTGCAGCGCCTGCATGGAGGCGCTCGGCCGCCAGGCGGCGCCGGCGCCTGCGTCGGAATCGCGCGGGCTCACTCGTCCTTGGCGCGGGAGACGTAGGAGCCGGTGCGGGTATCGACCTTGATGGTCTCGCCGATCTGCACGAACAGCGGCACGCTGACGACCGCGCCGGTCTCGAGAGTGGCCGGCTTGCCGCCGCCGCCGGAGGTGTCGCCTTTCAGGCCGGGGTCGGTCTCGGTGATCTGCAGGACGACGAAGTTGGGCGGCTCGACGCTGAGCGGCGCACCATTCCAGAGCGTCACCGAGCACATGTCCTGTTCCTTGATCCATTTCGCGGCATCACCGACGGCGTTGGCGTCTGCGACCAACTGCTCGAAGGTGGCCGGGTCCATGAAGTGCCACTCCTCGCCGTCGTTGTAGAGATACTGCAGCTCGGTATCGAGGACATCGGCGGCCTCCACCGAGTCGCCGGATTTGAACGTCTTTTCGACGACGCGCCCGGTCTTCAGGTTCTTGACCCGGACCCTGTTGAAGGCTTGGCCCTTGCCGGGCTTGACGAACTCGTTTTCGACGATGCTGTATGGATCACCGTCCAGCATGATCTTGAGTCCGCCCTTGAATTCGTTGGTCTTGTAGGTTGCCATGGCTCTTTCTCCGAGACGTCGACTGAATCGGGGAATGATACCGCGAACACTGTGGGTATGGCGCGCCGTGGCGCCGAAATCGGACGCGGGCAGCGTCAGTAGCCGTAGCCTTCGCTGTCGATGCGGTAGATTCTGCCTTCCCTGATGATGATGCGCTGGATGAATCGCCGCGGGCCGAAATTGTATGTCCAGACGTCGTAGGGCCGTGCAATCCAGTCGGAGTAGTACTCGCCTGTCAGCGAATCGTACTTGCGATAAGGCGTGCGGCCGTCGAAGTGCTCCACCAGCGTCGGCTCTCCGCAGGCTTCGAGCAATTCCAGCGTGCTGTCGCCGACGCCGACGACGTCGTTGCCGCAGCGCAGCGCCCATGCGGGTGCCGCGGCGGAGGCCAGCATGAGCGCCAGCAGCGCCGCCGC
>JAIPFF010000047.1 GCA_021736785.1 Thiohalocapsa sp.
GGCCGCCGCGGGCTCGCCGGCGGCGACCGCCGGCGCGGCGCGCGGGGGCTCCGCGCTGCGACAGCGACGCTCCAGGGCCGCGAGACCGGCGCGGACATCCCGAAACTGGGCGCTCCCGGCAGCCGCCTCGGGCAACGACGCCTTCAGGGGCTCCAGGCGCGCACAGTCGGCGCCGACCTCGGCAAGCCGCTGGCGCCAGTCTTCGGCGTCGCGGCAAAGCCCGAGCTCGGTGTTCAGGGTCGCGCGCAGCGAGGCGAGCCGCTGCGCTTCGAGGGTGGCCGACTCGATGCGCGGCTGCAACTCGGCCAGCGCCGCACAATCGCCTGCCGCCGCTGCCAGCTCCGCCCGCAGGCGCTCGGCCAGGGCGCAGCGGCCGGTTTCCGCCGCGATGCGACGGCGCAGATCGACGAAGAGCGGATTGCCTGCATGCCGCTCGCCGACGGATTCCGCCAACGCGGCGAGCCCTGCGCAATCGCCGGCGGCGTCCGCGCGCGCCTGCTCCAGGGCGTCGAGCTCGCGGCAGGCCTCGACGGCGTCGTCCAGACGCTCGCGCACGTCCAAAAACGGCGGGCGGCGCATGTCCTCACCCTGCATCCGCTGGTCCAGCTCCTTGATGCGCGCGCAGTCCATCTGCGCATCGATCAGGTCCCGCGAGAACGCCTCGGCGCGCGCGCAGAGCGCAAGCTCGGCGTCCAGGCGCTCGCGCACCGGGAGCAACGGTGCCCGCGAGGCGTCCAGTTCCGCGAGCTTTCCGTCCAAGCGCAGCAGCACGCCGCAATCGGCGCTTGCGGCGGCGATTTCCTGGTCGAGACCAGCCGCCGTCTCGCAGAGCGCCAGCTCCGCGGTGATGCGCACGCGGACCTGCGCCAGCGGCGCGGGCAGCGTGCCGGCGTCCGGTGCGCCCGGTGCGCCCGGTGCGCCCGGTGCGCCGGATGCGCCGGGCGCTGCGCCGGACTGGGCTTGCGCCGAACGCCAGTGTTCCTCGCCGCGACCCGCCAGAGCCGTCACCGCCTCGCAGTCGCCGAGCATGCCGTTCAAATCGGCGGCGAGACCTTCCGCAGTCGCGCAGACGGCGGAGCGCTCCCGCACCTCGGCCGATAGCGCGTCCAGCGGTGGCCGCCCGGTGTCCAGGCCCTCGAGCCGGGGCGCGATATCCGCGATGGCGGCGCAATCCCAGCCGGCGCCGGCGATGGCTTCGGCAACGGCCTGGGCCTCGGCACAGCGCCCTTGCTCGGCGCCGAGCCGCGCGTGCAGGTCGCCCAGCGTTCCGCCGTCCGGATCGAACTGCTCGGCGCGGCGCGTGACCAGCACCAGCCGATCCATATCCGCGCAACCGGCGTCGAGCACCTCGGCGATCTCCGCGCGCATTGCCTGCTCGCGTCCGTAGGCGGCCCAATACCATGCCGCCGCCGCAATCGCCACCAGCGCCAGCATGGCAGCGCCCGACAGCAGCCACCGCCGGCGCGCGCGATCCCGCTGCGTCGCCGCACCCGGCGACGCGAGCCGGCCCCGTCCGCCGCTGCGCACGAAGCCCCAGAGTGTGATCACGGGCTCGTCGCCGACGGCGTAGACATGCTCGTCGCCGGGATAATGGGTCGCCGCCCGCAATGCCTCGGCGAGATCCTCGGAACCGCGTACCCGGCTCGGCAGCTCGTCGGCCAGGCGCGTCAGCGACTTCAGCCGATCCCGGAGCTTGTCTTTGACCAGCGCGCGCCGGGCGGGCGGCAACGACGCCAACGGCAGCGCCTCGCCGGCAAGGTCGCTGTACCAATCCACGGTCGTGCTGTCCTCGGACGGAATCGGCAGCGCCAACAGCGAGGCCGTCGCTTCCGGCAGATGCCGGCGAATGGTGACGGTCAGCTCGCGATGCAGGGCTTGCAGACCGGCAAAGTCCGCTGTCAGTAGCCGGTAGCTGCCGACGTCTACGCGCGCAATACGCAGTGAGGATGGCAAGACGTCCTCCGTCCTGGTACAAGCCGCCAGTCGGCGATGGTCCCGGCGTTTCGAGCCGCCGGTGCCGAAGCCGATCGCCGGCGCTCCTTTCGCTAGGCACCGGCGCCGCTGCGGGGCGCGGCACCGGCACTCCGGGAAGAAGCTGATCCATTGGCTTTTGGGCCAAACATCAGCAAGGGCGTCCTGCCCCGCGCGGTAAGCGCCGAGGATTCGAGCGCTGATCGCGGGGCGACCACGGCTCGCTCAGTCGTACACGCCCGCGTCCAGTTCCCGCTGGAGCAGCTTCACCTTGTTGGCCAGCGCGTCGCGCTCGGCCACCTTGCCGGCCTCGGCGCGGGCGAAGTCGTCGTCGATTTGCCGTACCCGGGTCGCGAGCGCCGGATTGGCGCCGGACTCCGCGGCGAGACTGCGCTTGATTTGGCGCCAGCTTTCGTCGGCACGCCGATAGGCCGCCTGCCGCGCCTGCAAATCAGAGCGCACCGCGCTCTGCTCGGTCTGCAGATCCGCCAGCAGCGTGTTGAAGGCCTGGTTGCGGCTCTGCTCGGAGGCCAGCGTCGACTCCAGGTCGCGCTGGCGCTGCGCGTAGGCACCGGATGCCAGACAGCTGGTGTTGTTGAAGAAATCCGCGCGGCTCGGATCGCATTCGCCCGGCGTCGTCGCACAGCCCACGAGCAGCACGGAAGGCAGAAGAACCGCCGCCATCGGCAGTTTGCTCAGCATGAAACTCATCGAATGGTGCTCCCTCATGCGGCCGCCGGGGTTGCGGCGATCTCGCGGTCGATCAGTGCGGCTTCCGCTTCCAAAGCAGCCACTTTTTTCTCCAACTGGCCGATCTCTTTATCGAGGCCCGCGGTATTGGCGCCGGCTTGCCGCTCCATCTCGGAGATATCGGTCCAGTCGGACTTTCGCTGCTTGACGCCCTCGATGGTATTGCCGAGCAGACGCCGGTTATCTCTTACGCTCGCGAGCTCTGCACGGGCCTGGGCGGAGGAGATTTCCTTATTGCGGACCTGGCGGTTCACCTCGGCGATGCGGCGCTTGTCGTCGGCAATGACGTCGCGCGTGGTCGAGATCAGGTCCGAGAGGCGCTCGTTGTCCTCGCGCACATCGGCGATCATCGCGTTGATGCGCGTCTCGTTGTCCTGGAATTGGTTGCGCTTGTTCTGCACGTAGACATTCGTGGCCATGCCGGCGACGCAGCCGCCCGCCGCACCGATCAGGACCTTGTCTCGCCGGCTGTTGTTTCGGTCGTCGTTCTGCAGACTATCGACCAGCAAGCCGAGCAATGCACCCGCCGCCGCGCCGGCCGCGCAGGCCTGTAAGGAGGTCTTGCTGAACGGCTGCGCCTGATTTCGCAGCTTCTGCTCTGCCGGGGTATAGCTCGCCGGCCTGGCGCGGACGCCCGAGCCGGGCTCGCCGTCGGGCATGGTGGCAACGCAACCCGCCAGCGAAGCGGCGAGGGCCATGGTGGAAAGCATGATGACCGCGCGGTGCGCGATGGCTGTGTGTCCCATCGATGAGTCTCCTGTTCTATCCATTTTCCGTTGGCGATTTCCCGCGCGCCACTTCCCGCCGGCGATTTTCCTGCTGGCGAGCGTCCCGCCCCGATCCTACCGTTTGGCGACCATCCCGGTCGGCGACATGACCGCGCGCCGGTGGATCAGTCCGGCGCGAGCTCGCGGCCGACCGCCCGACACGCGTCCAGCCAGTTCTCGCGATCGACGCGCCCGGTGCGCGCGTAGTCCACGACGCGGGCATGGAAGCTGACCGGATAGGCGTTCAGGGCCGCGTGACCGCGGGCGGCAATCTCGGCCTTCAGGCCGGTCAGCTCGGCCTCGAGGACGTCCAAATCGTCCGGATAGGTGCGTGCCGTGCGTATGATGGTATCCGCATAGAAGCGTGTATTGAAGGAAAACGCTTCGCGCTCGGCGCCGAGGCGCTCCGCCAGTGCGACACAGCGCGGCGCGGACGGCCCGCTGCCCTCCTCGCACAGCGCCAGCCTGCGCTCGCGCAGCGCGAGGTTACCTCCCTCGTCCGCCAGCTTTTGGCACAGCAGGCCACCGAAGCGCAGTGCCTCGCGGGCGCTGCGCGCGCGCTGCTCGTAGAGGCGCTCGGCGTTGGCCGCAATCACGCCGCGCAGCCGCTCCAGACGGCGGGTCATGGCCTCGTCGGGTGCGGCGCGCGCCAAGTGACTCAGCTCTACTACCGGATCGTCATAGGGCTCGTCGCTGAGTGCCGGCGCGGGCGCGGGGGATGCCTCGGGTGCCTTTTCCGGCGGCGGCGCCGGTGGTGACAGTGGCGGTGGCGGCGCGTCGTCGCCGTCCGCAACATCGGTACCGAGCCTTGCCCACGCGTCGCGCACGTCCGCGAGCCGCCCGGCACTGGTCAGCACCGGCGTCGACAGCAGCACACGGAATCCGGTGTCGGCGGTGCCGACGGCGCCGCGCTTGTCGTACGGGGGGACTTCGCGGCGCAGCGACGCGCGGATTTCGGCGGCAGCGGAATGGACGCTGCCGCCGCGCACCACGTAGCCGCCGCTGCGCCCGTGCGCGCGCTCGAGCCGCCGCAGCCGAAACGGCTCGAGCACGATCTCCTCCAGGTTGCCGAGGATGTCGTGGACGCCCGCGGGATTGGGAGCCAGTACGCCCATGGGCCGCACCCGTCCCTCCGCGCTTTCGTTGAACCAGACATAGTGCGCCATGCCGTCGGGCATCGGGAAACGGGCCTCGCGGAACTCGGCCGGGCTGACGGCGTCCGCTCCGCGCGCGACGTACTCCCACTCGGCCTCGGAGGGCAGGCGCACGAAGGCGGGCTCGCCGTCGACGCGTGGCAGGCAGGGTTGCCGTGCATCGGTGCAATCGGAAAGCCCGTCGGCCTGCCCGCGCAGCCAGAGCGACCAGTCGTGCGCAAAGGCCACGGCATCGTGCCAGCCCGCGTTGCCCTGAGGCATGCGCCCCCGGGACGTCGGCTCCGGACAGGGCTCTCCACGGGCTTGGGCCGTCACCACCGCGTACTGGTGCGCGCCGACCTCGTACTTACCGATCAGCAAGTGCCGCTCGCCGTCACCGCCCTGCACACCGAGCGCCGGCGCCGCGAAGCTGCCCGCGACCGGGGCCAGCCGGCGATACTCGGCGTAGCCCGTGTCCTCGGCGTCGCTGCCGAGCTCGACGAGCTTGTCCCGCAGCGGACCATGACCGCTGCCGTCGCCTTCGGTACCGACCGGCCGAAACGCCATTGCACCGCCGCAGGGCAGCGGCACCAGCAGGTCGCCGTCAGCGGGCCGCGGGTTGTAGAGCTTCGGATCCCAAGCGATCTCGTCGGCGGACGCGCCGTCATCGGCCGTCGCGGCGGCGGCGCAGGCGCAGGCGCCCGCCATCAACAGCAGGCGCGGCAGCGCGCGGGCAATCAATCGGCCCGAGGCCGAGCGGCGATGCCGTCGATGGCCGTTGACATCAGAGGACATCGCGCAATCCCTCCGCCGGCGTCACCCTTGCGCTGCGCCAGGCCGCGGCGCCGGCGGCGGCGACGGCAACGAGCAGCATCCAAGCGGTCGCCATCAGTAGATCCCCCCAGCCGAGCCGGCTGACATACCCGCCATCCGGCAGGTTCGCGCCGAGCACGACATCGAAGACACCGGCGCCGACCGTGAACACGGCCAGCGCCAACAGCAGACCGCCCAACGCGACGATCACTGCCTGCAGCACCGGCAGCGCGGCGACGGCCAGGCGCCCGAAGCCGAACAGGCGCAGCATGGCCGAGGCGCGGCGCTTGCGGTCGGCGTTGACCCACAGCGCCCCGCCGAGCGCCAGCGCGCAGCCGATGCCGCCGATGGCGGCAACCACCCGGAACAGGAACGTGAAGGTTCGATCCAGCGCCTGCACGGTGGCGATACGCTCGGCCTGGGTGCGCACCTCGATGTCCGCGGCGCGCAGGTGGGCCGCAAGCGGCGCCACGGCGTCGAGGTCGCGCGCATACACCCGTGCATTGGCGAATTCTTCGCGTGCCGCAGCATGGTCCGCCCCGATGGGCGTATCCGCGCCGAGCGCGAGCGTGCCGTCGCGATAGTCCTCCGCCGCCACCAGCAAGGCCGGATGGGCGAAAATCGCCGCGCGCGCGAAGTGCCGCTCCGGGACGACGCCGATCACCGTCAACGGCACGCGCGCATGCTGGCGCTCGCCGTCGAGGGTGCGCTTGATCACCGCGGTGATGTCCGCGTCGCGTCCGCCGCCGCCGAGACCGAGTTGCGCCGCCAGGGTCTCGCTGACCAGCACCCGGTGCGGGTCCGGCGGAATCTCGACGCCTTGAGGCAGCAGCGGGTCGCCGGGGCCTGTCGGCAGCAGTTCGATGGAGGGCAGCAAGCGCCGCTCGGCGTCCAGCACGTCGACACTGGCGTTGATGGTGCGCGTCTTGGGAACGACGAACGAGACGTCGTCGCGCGCGGCCATCTCCGCGAACCAGGCCCGCGGCAGCCGGGCGCTGCCGTAGATGATCACTTCAAGATTCCGGGGATCGCTGACCAGCGTCTCGCGCAGTTGCGTGATGGCGCCGTTCTTCAGCCCCAGCAGCAGCAGCAGCGGCGCCACGATGGCGGCCACGGTCAGCACGAACACCGCCATCGTGCGCCGGTCGTGCCACAAATCCTTCCAGGCCAGGCGCCAGGTTTCGCGGCTCGCCCGCATGGCGCCGCCGGGGCGATGTCCCACGGGTGCGCTCACGCCGCCGCCTCCGAGAAGACGGCGCCCGCGGTGCCGTCGGCGTCGAGCTCGACGGTTTCCGCCTTCAGCTCGCGCAGCCCGAGCGCCCGCACGCGCGCTTGCTCGTGGGTGGCGAGCACCACCGCGGTCCCTGCCTCGGCGGCGGATTCCAGCAGCAGGGCCAAGACACGTTCCGCCAAGCGCGGGTCCAGTGCCGAGGTGGGCTCGTCCGCCAACAGCAGCGCGGGCCGATGGGCGAGCGCACGGCCGATGGACGCGCGCTGCTGCTGCCCCACCGACAGCCGAGCCGGCAAGGCGCCGAGCAGCGGTCCGAGCTCCAGATGCTCCACCAGGCGCTCCAGCCCGTCATCGGTTTCCGGCAGCCCCAGCAAGCGCCGGTTGATGCCGAGATTCTCGCGCACGGTCAAAAACGGCAGCAGGCCGCCTGTCTGCATGACGAAGCCGATCCCGGACGCACGCAGGGTCGCCAGTCCGCGCTCGGCATCGCGCCGCCACAGGGCCGAGAGGTCGATGGGCGTGCCGGCGCCGAGCCAGGTGAAGCGCGCGCCGGGCAGCGGCGCGGCGACCAGCCCGAGCACCTCCAGCAGCGTGCTCTTGCCGCTGCCGCTGGCGCCCGTGACGGCCAGCACATCGCCGGCGCCGAGACGCAGCCGCGGCAGGCTGACCCGGTAGGCATCGGGGCCGCGGCCTCGCCGGCATTGCAGATCGGCCACTTCCAACAGCGGCGCGCCGGAGGTTGCGCCCGACGTTGCGCCGGTCCGGGCACCGACGGACGAGAGGGCGCGCTCGCTGGTCATCTTCCCGCGTGTCCCTGTCGTTGCTCGCGCGTCGCCGGGCGTCAGGGCAGATCCTGCAGCGGCACGGGATAGACGTGCTCGCCGGACGGACTGCCCTCGGCCAGGCTCACCCAGCGGTCGGCGTCGGCGTTGTAGCGCTCGTAGAGCCGCAGCTTGGATTTCAGCCGTGTGATGAAGTCGAGTTGGCGCTGCGCGCCCCAACGCGACCAGGTGTCCAGGTCCAGGCGCATGACGTCGCTCTGATAAGGCAGGCCTTCCAGGTATTCCGCCAACAGCCCGAGGTCCGCCAGGGATTTTGCTTCCGGACGGTTGGCGAGGTTCGGATCGCGGGTGTATTGGGCCGCCAGCGAGCGGAGGTTGTCGAAGAAGGCATCCGGCTCCAGCAACCCCGCGTTGGCCGCGTCCAGCACCTGCTTCAAGACGTTGTGCAGGTCGCTCAGTTGGCGCTTCGTCAGCAGCAGCCGCGCATCGACGGTGCGCATGGTGGGGTTGACCAAATCGCGATCGCTGATCCAGCCCTCGAAGACCTGCGGCGCGGCGGTGCGCTCCATGCTGCCGAGATAGGCAAGCTGCATCGCGTGGCCGAGGCTGTCGACCAGGCGGCGAATGCGCGCCGCCTCCTCGTCCTCGCCGGATCGAGCGGCCGGCGGGCCCGACGGCTGCTCGAGGGTCGGCGTCGGCGTCGATGCCGAAGGCAGCACGGCCCCGCCCGTCGCCGCGCGCTCGATTTGCGCCACCACCGCCTCCGCAAGGGCTTGCACCTGCCGTTTATAGCGCTCCGTGGAGCCGGTCTCGACAGGGATATACAACGACTCCTGGATCGCGGGATTGGCCGCGAGCGCCCGGAATTGTGTCTCGGCGCTGGCGTGGTTGCCCGCGCCTTGCGGCGTCTTCAAGTGCAGCACGAAGATGCCCACGTCCTCCGACGCCGCGGCCGAGCGCACCTGCTCCGCACGCAGGCCCGTCGTCGACTCGTCGCCCTCCAGCGCACCGGCGTCGGTAATCAGCACCAGATAACGGGCGCCGAACTGCCGCCATGGGATTTCGTCGAGGGCGAGCTTCACGCCCGCGTAGGGATCTTCGTCGAAGCGGTCGGTGGTGACCGACGCCTCGCGCAGCGCGCCCGCCTTGCTCAGGAAGTCCGTGGCCGTGGTCACTTGAGACGGGTCGACGAACATCCGGGCGACGTATTCGAGCTGCTTGGCCCGGCCGGCGTCGGCGCTCTCGGCACGAAACGCCACCAGGCCGAAGGCGACCTTGTCGAGCAGGTCCGAGCCTTCGACGCGCTCGTAGACCTTCTTCACCGCGTCCCGCGCCTCGTCGATGTACGGCTGCATGGAAATGGTCGAGTCGATGACGAACACCACGGCCGCACGAAAGGCCTGCAGCTTGCGGACTTCGCCTTGCGGTTCACTACCGGCGTCCGACGGTGCCGACGGCGCGGATGCCCGAGGAGTTGCCGTAGGGGAGACAGGCGCGGCTGCAGGCGGCGCTTCGCCCGCGCCGGAGGCCGACTCCGAGGCGGCAGGCGCCTCGGTCTTCGTCACGGATGCGACCTTGAGCCCCCGCATCAGGTGCCCGGCATCGGAGAAGAACTCCTCGTAGCCGAGAATCGGCAGCAGGTAGAAACGCTCGTTGATGTCGATGTGCCGATTCGGCTCGATCGCGACGACGCGCGGGTCCGTATTGCCGTCGATGATGCTGCCGGTCAAGGGCTTGACCGCGGATGCCGGATCTTCGGACGCCATCAGGGCCTGAAGGCTGTCCCATTCCTCGAAGAACAGCGTTCGCTCCCGCCGGGCGCCCGGATTGGTGAATGCGACGGCCAGTTGCTGGCGCCACGGCACCGTCTGCCCGGCGTCCACCCAGCCGCGCACCGCGCCCTTGGCATCGACGCCGACCTCGATCCAGGAGCGGCCGTCTTGTTCCTGTTTGCCGTAGACGTAATAACGGGTGAAGGCGTCGATCAGCTCACCGTTTTCGGCGCCGGGGACCGCCACGAGCTCCGCGCCGGGGCGCGTCAGCACCCGCTCGTGAAGGCTCTGCTTGCCCGCTTGCTTGAGCGGTGTCCGCTCGGCGTCCGCGGCTGCGCCGGTGGCAACGCACAGCGCGCAAACCAAGCACGCTGCCAGCGAGACGATTGTTTGCCGTAGCCCTGGTTCCATTCCTTCACGTACCCCTTATCGTATCGCCGCGCCCGCCAGCAGACGGCCTGCGAGGGGCGGCATCGGAACGCGGCGCGCCGCCCGGTTTAGAGTCCCTGCAATCCAGCGAGCACCGACCTGGCCGGTGCGATGCCGGCCAGGTCGGCGCGGTCCGGGCGCGGTCCGGGCGCGGTCCGGGCGCGATCCGGGCGCGGTCCGGGCGCGATCCCGGCGCGATCCGGGCGTGCAGGGTGCCCCGCCTGTCTTGGCTGCTTAAGCGCTGATAAAGTACACGAAAATGGCGACTGCCCCAACGCGTGCGAAGCGGGCACGCCCTCTGCCGATCTGGCGGCAGGGATGACCGACCGATCAGTCGGCCCTTCAGATTCTCCCGAGAAACGGCACATGGACGCAACGCGCATCGCGAGTCTGCTCTATCCCGCACTCGAGCCACGTCTGGCCGACGCCGAGCAGGACTGGAATCAGGTCGACGCGCTGCGCATGCTGCTGCGCAGGCACCTGCCGCCGGTGACCGCATCGCTGTTCGCCCGCGCCAGACCGGTCGCCGGGCAATCCGGACGCGTCGATCACTCCGGGCGCATCGACCATTTCGAGCGCATTGAATGGTACAGCGATCTCGCCGGCGAGCCCGTGCCGCTGGACGACCTGGCGGACGACGAGCGCGCCCGTATGTTGGCGCTGGTCGAGGACCGGCTGAACAGTATTCGCCATCTCGCGGCCCGCTTGGAAGCCGCCGCGGATACCGACACCCCGGCGGACGGCCCGAGTGCCGATTTGCTCCACCGGGCCGCCCGCTATCCGCATCCGAACTGCATCTACGTTGTCGCCGGCGAGCCGGTGCTGACCTACTGGGGTCTGGAGACAAAGGGCTCCGGGCGGCGCGGTGCCGGCCCGGTGGCGGACCTCCCGCCTACCCCGTCCGCCTGGCAACGCCTGCGCCCGGTCTTGCTGGGCACGGTGGCTGTCGGCCTGGTGCTCGCACTGGCGCTGGGCGCCTGGCACTGGCGCCAGCAACACCTGGAGGACACGCTGGCGGCGGAGTTGGCCGCCGGCCTGGCCGCCGAGTGCGAAACGACGGCGATTCTGCAGGCCTTGCATGCGCGGCTCGAGCGCATCGACCGCGACGGCGAGCGGTTCCCCGAGATCCGCCTGGACACGGAGCGCGAGCTGCATCGATGCGCCGACGCGGCGGACCTGGAGGCTCGGCTTGCGCAAGCCCGCGAGGATTGCTCGGCGCTGCCCCCGCTCGCCGATGCGCTGGCCTATCACGACACGGCCGAGGCGCCGTTCGATGGCTTGCTGTCCGCGCTGAACGCCCTGCAAGCCGACTGCACCCTGGCCGACGAGATCACCGCTCGCCTGGCCGCGCTCGGCGGCGATTGCAGCGGCGCCACGGCACTCGCGCAGGAACACCCCGCACGCCCGGACGCGGGCTACCCGCTCGCGGGACCGATTGCGGCGGTGGCAAGGGAAGCGGCGGCCTGCCGGATCGCCGCAGACCTGTCCCCGCGCATCGCGCGGGCCGGCGGCGACTGCGGGGCGCTGCGCGCACTCGACCGCGAGCTCGGCCAGCGCATCGCGGCGTCCGCGGACGCGCTCGCCGGCGCCGTCCCCGCCACCGGCGGCGCACCGACACCGGGCGCGGGGCTCGATCGCGAACGCGGGCCGCTCGCCGCGCTGCACGCGGAGCTCGACGGCAAGCTCGAGCGCTGTGCCTTGGCGGACAACCTGACCGCGCGGCTGGCCGAGGCACAGGGGGATTGCGTCGAGCTCGCATCCCTGCGCGAGCATGTTTCACGACAGGGCGACACCGAGCCGCCCTTCGACGGACTCGCGCTTAGGCTGGACGCGGCTATCGGCCAGTGTGCCGCGCTGAACGACTTGGAGCTGCGCTTCGTGCGCGCACAAGGCGATTGCGTAGCGGTCGCGGCCCTGGAAGGCGAATTGGAGGGCTGGCGCGATAACCTGCGCTTTGCGGATATTCGCGCCCGCGTCGGCGTCGAGGCCGCCATTTGCGCCCGGGCGAGCGCGCTGGAGCAGCAAATCGCCGACGCCGGCATGAACTGCGACGCCTTGCGCGCGCTGGCGGGCGACTCGCGCGACTCGGGCGAGCGCGCGGGGAGCCATTTCGAGACGGCAAGACAGGCGCTGAAGGCCAAGCTGGCGCGCTGCGACATACTCGCCCGATTCGCCAGCCGCCTGGACGGCGCCGGAAGCCACTGCGGCCGATTGAAAGCCCTGCAGCGCGACCTCCGCGGCGCTTCCGGAGGCGAGTCCGGCGACGATCTGGCGCCGATTCGCCAACGCCTGGCGAAGGTCCTGGAGCCCTGCCGGCCCAAGCCGGTGGCGGCCAAGCCGCCGCGCGGTGCCGGTGCCTACGCGATGAGCGGAAATTGCAACGGCAACCTGGTCATCTCCCCCGCGGGGGGCTACCACGGCGACCGCGTCCGCCACATCGTCAGCATCGAACCACCGGCGAATGCCCTTATCGGCAAGGTGGTCTCCGACAACCGCGGCTGCCGCAACTGCCGCTTGAACAAGCGCAACGCCACCACCTGGAGCGTCCAGCTCTACTACGGCTGCAGCGGCCGCGGCACCGTGCCGATTGCTTACAGTGCCTATGATCGGGGCGGTAAGCTGGTCTGCAGCGGCAAGGGCGTTGCCCGCTGCCTGGGGCGGCGGCGTTGAGAGACCAAGCCGGGGACCGCGCCGACGATGGCGCCGAGCGAAGGTATCTCGAGCACCTAGAGCCCGCCGGGCGCGCTGCGGGCCGCGGGAAGCAGGCCCGCGGAACCTGCGTCGGCAGTGCACCGCCCGGGAATCAGAAAACACGTGGCGAGCAGAATCCCCATCGCCGCCCTTGCACTGGTGGCGCTCGGTGCCGCGGGCGTTGGTGCGCAACCGTCGGCACGCAACGCGCCGTGACGCGAAAACACCGCGGGCCGCCGGCTTGTTCGATGCGCCCCGATCGGCTAGGGTCGGTGTCATGAAATTCGCGCAGATCGAAGACGACGGGACACTGCTGATCGAGGCTTACGCCGCGGATCGCGTTCGTGTGAACGGGCGGGACTACAGCGCCGGTGTGGCGGTATCGGCCCGGCGGATCATGCCGGAATGGGGCCCGGCCGGCGTGGAGGCCCTCAGCGCGGCGGACATCGAAGCGCTGCTCGAGACCGATCCCCAAGTGGTGATTCTCGGCACCGGCGCGCGGCAGCACTTTCCGGACCCGGCGGTGCTCGCCGCATTGATGCAGCGGGGTATCGGCATCGAGGTCATGGATACGGGCGCCGCCTGCCGCACGTACAATATTCTCGCCAGCGAAGGGCGCCGCGTGGTCGCGGCGCTGTTGCCCGGCTGAGCCGGGCGGCATCCGCAGTACTTCGGCACTGCGGGCACTGCGGGCACTGCGGGCACTGCGGGCACTGCGGGCATTATCCCGGCGATGCCTCGGCATCGTTGCCAGATCGGCTCATCCAGATCCGCTCGTTCGAAGGCCATCATCCGGAGCCGACGATTCGCCGCCGTTGATCCGCCTTGGCCGCAGCGCTCGTCGGGCCGCAGCCGTGTCTGGCACGGCCCCGCCGCCGCAGGATCCGGTCCGCCCCGACCCGCCGGGCGCCGGATGCCCGAGTGCCGCATCGCTCGACGCCTGCGCTATCATCGCGCACCTTGGTTTTCCCCTGCCCCGAAGCCGTTACCGCCCATGGACCGCAAGATCGTACTCTCCGTGCTCGCCGCCGCCCTGTTCTCGTTCCTGGGCATCTGGATGCTGCTGTCCGCTTTTCCGGACGAGCGCGCCGGGCTGCGGCTGTTTCCCTGGGACGTCGAGCGCGACGAGCTCGGCCGAACCCGGGTGTTCGACCTGACACTCGGCGAGAGCACGCTGGCCGATGTGCGCGCGCTGCTCGACGAAGAAGGCAAGATGAACCTGTTCGTATCGCCGGACGGCAGCTACTCGGTCGAGGCCTATTTCGACAACATCATGCTCGGTAACCTGCGCGCGGACTGGATCGTGTCACTGGATGTGCCGCAGGAGCAGTTGGCACTGATATACGATCGCGGCCTGCGCGTCAGCAAGACGGGCAGCGGCAGCCGGAAAGTCAAGCTCGACCCCGTCGACGCCGAAGCGCTGGTCGACAAGCCGATCCGAACGCTGACCTACCTGCCCTGGAAGAGCCTGGAGCCCGAGGATATCGGCGGCAACTTCGGCACGCCGGCGGAGCAGCGCACCGAAGAAAGCGGGGTCGTGCACTGGCTGTATCCGGAGCGCGGCATGGACATCGCGCGCGACCGCAACGGCGGCGTCGTCATCCAATACCTGAATCCGGATGATTTCGAGCGCGCAATGGCGCCGCTTGCGGATGCACCGCCGAAGGCAGAGGCATCGGGCTAATCCGGGGCCGCGTCCTGCCTTCGCCGTCCGGCGCCGACCGCATCGCGGTCAGTCCTTGACCCGGAATCGGCAGTCCAGCTCGGGCAAGTCCACCTCGGCGACGGCGAGCTTCACGCGCTGATCGAGCGCGAAGCCCTGCTTGGCCCGAAGCCGCGACTCCAGGGCCAATTCTGGCACCAGCACGGTGGATTTGCGCTCGCCCACCTCGACCACGACCCCCTCGCCGCGCCAGCCTGTATGCCGGCTCAGGTACACCAGCTTCCAATGCTGATTGGACAGCCGCTCGGTGCGGCGCACGGCGATACCCGACTGATCCGCCTCGCCGGCGCGGGCCGTGATCTGCTCGACGTCGACGGGCGTCTCGCCGCGCAGATGGGCCCGCAACTGCTGATGCACCAGCAGGTCGGCGTAACGGCGCAGCGGGCTGGTCGCGCGCGCGTAGGCATCGAGGCCGAGACCGAAGTGCGGTGCCGGCTCGACGGCGGTACGGGTCGGCTTGAACAGGCGCCGGTAGGCATACATCGCGGCCATGCCTCGGGGCTGCTCGATGCGCTCCGGGGCGGGCTGCGTGGCATAGGGGATGGGCAGCCCCTGCGCGCGGCAGAAGCCCGCCGCTGCCTCGCCCGCCATCAGCATCAGGTCGGTGACCATCGCCCGCGAGTCGTGCCGCTCGATGGGCCGGATCACGACCTCGCCGTCCTGCACACGCACGCTCACCTCCGGCAAGTCGATGCCGGCGGCGCCGTTCGCCTTGCGCCTGGCCCGGTAACGCTCCGCGGCGGCCGCGAGCCCGGCGAACGGCTCCTCGGCGAGCCGGGGCTCGGCATCGGCATAGCTGATGCGGGTAACGCGCACCAGTGTCGGTCGGATCTCGATGTCGGACAGCGTGCCGTCCTCGGCGCAGCGCACGCCGAACGAGAGCGCCGGCGAGATCTCCTGCAGACCCAGGCCGAGTTGGTCGGTGACGCCGGCGGGCAGCATATTGACGATGCCCTCCGGCAAGTAGAGGTTGGCGCCGCGGGCGCGGGCCTCCCGGTCCATGTCGCTGTCCGGGGTGACCAGCGCGGCGACGTCCGCCACATGCACCCAGATCCGCTCGCCGTCCAGGCTGACGGCGTCGTCCGGATCTTGATTGCCCTCGTCGTCGATGGCAAAGGCCGGCAGGTGCGTGAGATCGAGGCGTTCCTCGTCGGGCACCGGCGCCACCGGCAGATCCGGGTCGGTCACGACAACGCCGTTGCGCGCCGGATAGGGGTTGTGATGCGCAGGCCAGTAGCCCGTTTTGACCAGCAGCCGGAAGGCGCTTTGGGGCGTCTCCGGATAGTCGAGCGCCTTCAGAATGCGGCTCTGCTCGCTTTGCTGATTGGCAAGCCGCTCGACCTCGGCCAGGCGCTCCCGGTCTTCCGGCTCGAGGCGTGCCGCGGCGAGACGTTTCAGAAACGACGCCCAGGACGCTTCGGCCTCGGCCTTGGCGGCACGCTCGGCGCGGTCGCGCTCGATCGCCTCGCGCGCTCGCGGTCGGATGGCCTCCGGGCTGCCCTCGAAGTAGAGTCCGGCGGCGACCAGATGCCAGGCGGCCCACGCGGTGGAGGGCGTGTAGTCGCCGTAGATCAGCTCCGCCAGTTCTTTGAGGTCGGTCGCGGCGCCCTCGAGCAGTTCCCAGGCCTCGTCCGGCTCGCCGGCGCAAGGCGTCAGCTCGGACAGGCGGCGCAGGGGCCCGGGATGCAGCAGCGCAATGTCCTTCGGGCGCACCCGCTTGGTCTGACCGCCGTCGACTTCGATCTCGATTTTCTCGCCGAGCGCGACGACGCGCGCGGGACGAATCTTGTAGAGCACCAGGCAATCGGCGGCGAGCCGCGCGGCGGCGAATGACTGCCCGGGTTGATGGATGGACAAGGCGTTGCTATCTCCGTTCGAGCTCCGATCGCCGGGATGCTCGGCCAAATCGGCTATCATGGCCGGCGATCATGGTCTTTATCAGCCTGCCCGAGCCGGCCAACGCAAGCAAGCGAGATCCTCAAGCGACATGAACACAGATTGGAGAGCATTTCTTGAATCCCGGGGTGCCAGCGTGGGCGACGACGGCGCCGCGCGCTTCGGCAACGCGGCGCCGGACACGGCCTGCGCGCTGATCGACCTGTCCCACCTGGGCCTGATCGCGGTCGGCGGACCCGAGGCGCCCGATTTCCTCCAGGGCCAGGTCAGCAACGACATCCGCGAAGTCTCCGACACCCACAGCCAGCTCAGCAGCCATTGCAGCCCGAAGGGCCGGATGCTCGCAAACTTCCGCGTGCTGCGCCTCGAGGAGACGCTGATGCTGGTGCTGCCGCGCTCGCAAATGCCGGTGCTGCTCAAGCGTCTGCGGATGTTCCTGCTGCGCGCCAAAGCCGGCATCGACGACGCCAGCGACGCGCTGGTCTGCGCCGGCATCATCGGCGACTGCGCCGACGCCGCCCTGGGCGCCATGTTCGGCGAAGTGCCCGCCGACGACAACGCCGTCGCCCGTGCCGGTGATTCGGCGCTGGTGCGTATCCCCGGCAGCGTACAGCGGTTTTTGTTCATCGGCCCCGCCGCGGACGCGAAGGCCCTGTGGCAGCAGGCCGCCGAGGCCGGTGCATCGGAGGCGCACGGCGATCTGTGGGCGCTGCACGA
Source organism: Thiohalocapsa sp. (assembly GCA_021736785.1). Taxonomy (GTDB): domain Bacteria; phylum Pseudomonadota; class Gammaproteobacteria; order Chromatiales; family Chromatiaceae; genus Thiohalocapsa. The sequence goes on from JAIPFF010000047.1 coordinate 16,676, forward strand.
CATCCGCGCCGGCATTCCCACCATCGTCCCGGAGACATCGGACAGCTTCATTCCGCAAATGACCAATATGCAGCTGATCGACGGCGTGAGCTTCACCAAAGGCTGTTATACCGGCCAGGAAGTCGTCGCGCGGATGCAGTATCTCGGCAAGCTGAAGCGCCGTATGTACATCGCGCAGGTGGACGCCGAGTCCGCGCCGCGCCCGGGCGACGTTCTGCACGTGCCGGGCAGCACCTCCGAGCAGTCACCCGGCTGGGTCGTGGATGCCCGCGCCGCCGGCCCGGGCCGCTATCAGTTGCTGGTCGTGGTCGAGATCGGCGCCGCCGAAGACGGCGAGGTGCGCCTGAGCGAGCATGGCCCGGCCCTGCGGCTGCAGCCGCCGCCCTACGGCTTCCCGGCCGAGGTCTGACCGGGCAGCCGCCGGCGGCACCGCGCGGCGCCTCCGCACAGACGCCCATGCAGACGATACCGGCGTCGTGCGAGCGGCCCATCGGCGTCTTCGATTCCGGCGTCGGCGGCCTCTCGGTACTCGCCGAAATCCGTCGTGCGCTGCCCTGCGAGGACTTGCTCTACGTCGCCGATTCCGGGTTCGCGCCCTACGGCGACAAGCCCGCGGCGATCATCGAGGCGCGGACCCATGCCATCGCCGACTTTCTGATCGCCCGCCGTGCCAAGGCCATCGTCATCGCCTGTAATACTGCCACCGGCGCCGCGGCCCGGGCGCTGCGCGCCCGCATCGACCTGCCCGTCATCGCCATGGAGCCCGCCATCAAGCCGGCTCTGGCACTGACGCGCACCGGCGTCGTCGGCGTGCTGGCCACCAGTCAAACCCTTGCCAGCCATAACTTCGTCGAGTTAATGGGACGCTTCGCCGCCGGCGCCAATGTGCTGGTGCAGCCTTGCCCCGGGCTGGTCGAGTTGGTCGAGGCCGGCCGCCTGGACGATGAGGCAACCCGCGCACGGGTGGCCGACTACGTGGTGCCGTTGCTCGAGCGCGGCGCGGATACGCTGGTACTGGGCTGCACCCACTATCCGCACCTGCGACCGCTGATCGCCGACATTGCCGGCCCCGACATTGCCATCACCGACTCCGGCGCCGCGGTAGCGCGCCAAGTGCATCGGCGGCTCGCCGAGCTCGGTTTGCTGGCATCGCGCCGTGGCGGCGGTACCGCACGCTTCTGGACCAGCGCCGAGCCCGCCGCGGCCGCCGGGCTGATCGCCCGACTCTGGGCGCACGGCGTCACCGTATCGCAGCTGCCGAGCTTCCCCGCCGCCGCGCGCTGACTCGCGACGCGGGGCGGCATCGGCACGAGAGCGGCGAGCGGCGCGGACCGCACTTGGCCCGCCCCATCCCGCGGCCCATCCCGTCCCGGAGCCGTTACCCGCGCCCGCCCGATCGGGCCTATCCCCCTCGTCGAGCACCTTTGGTTGACGCCGACAGTGCCGCTGGACTAGTCTCGCCGGCGGCCGGTGCACCCGGCACGACAACGACCACCGTCCGCGTCCGTACGCCGAAGCACGACGGGGTCGACCACCAAAGAGAAAGGAGGACTGTTTCGATGAAAAACATCATGATCTGCGCCGGCGCCGCGGCCTGCCTGTTTGCCGCGTCGGCCGCCTTCGCCAGCGGTGCGCCGAAGCCCGAGCATCCCTGCTACGACGTCGCCGACTGCAAGACGCAGGGCTCGCCCCAGGATTTCTCGGCCTGCATCAAGGCCAATGTCGAGGAAGCCAACGCCAACGCCGCCTGCGTGGAATTCCGCCAGAACAAGCAGGCCTACCTCGAGAAGCACGGCATCGAGAGCGTCGACGCCCTGTTCGAGGCCGATTGATCGCGGGCGATCGCTGCCGGCCGCGGCGTCATATCCCGGACAGCGGCCCGCCGGGCGTCAGTGCTCAGGCGGCGGGCGAGCGCCGCTGGCCCGCCGGGCGTTGGTGATCGTGGTCGCGGGCGATCCCGCATCGGCCTCCGCTAAGGGATATCGATATCGCCGCGGACAGCCGCTTCGCCCGGCCCGGCCTGCCCCGGGGCCGGGCCTGCGGCCACGCGCCCGAGCCAGACCCGCGCAACGTGATCGCGCACCGACGGGAACCGCGTCCCGCAACCCCCTTCGGTGGCCGGTAACTCATTCCGACTCGAGGAGCCCCCATCCATGCGTCATCTACGCTCGCCGCGCATTGCCGGACTACTGGCCGGCGCCACCTGCCTGGTCTCGATCGCCGTCCCGGCCTTTGCCGAGACCGCCGGCGCAAGCGCCGGTGAAGTCACGGGTACGAAGATGGCCAGCCATCCGGATTGGTTCAAAGAAAGCTTCCTCGACATCGCCGAGGACGTGGACGAAGCTGCCGGCGACGGCAAGCACGTGATCCTGTTTCTGGAGATGAACGGCTGCCCCTACTGCTACAAGATGATCGAAGAGAATTTCGAGGGCGCGCCCTACCGCGACTTCATTCAGGAGAAGTTCGACGTCATTGCGCTGAACGTGCGCGGCGACCGCGAGGTGGCGCTCGACGCCGACACCTCGCTGAGCGAAAAGGCCCTGGCCGATCAGCTCGGCGTCACCTATACGCCGACGGTGGTCTTCCTCGGCGAAAACAACACCCCGGTCGCACGCATCAACGGGTATCGCAACGTCGAAAACTTCAAGCAGGTGCTCGACTACGTCGCCGAGCAGGCCTACGCCGAGCAGACGCTGGGGGCCTACCTGGACACCCGCAAGGCAGCGGGCGGCTATGCCTTCCGCGACCATCCGCAGATCCGGGAGATGGACGACCTGAGCGCCGTCGGCGACAAGCCGCTGGCGCTGCTGTTCGAGGACAGCGCCTGCGTCGCCTGCGATGCACTGCACGACGGGCACTTGGCCGACGATGCCGTCGAGACGGCGCTGCAGGATTTCGTCGTGGTGCGCCTCGACGCGCTCTCGGAGGCAGCGATCACGGCCCCGGACGGCACGCAGACGACGCCGAAGCAACTGGCGGCGGACCTCGGCGTCACCTATCGGCCGACTTTCGTGCTGTTCGACGGCGGCAAAGAGATCGCTCGCATCGAGAGCATGCTCTACCGCTATCACTTCGTCGGGCTGCTGGAGTACGTCGGCCAGCGGCACTACGAGGCCTATCCGGACAGCCCCTTCGACTACATCAACGCCAAGACGGCGGAGCTCACCGCGGCGGGCAAGGACGTCTCGATCTCCGACGAGTGAGGGTCCGAAGGGCGCCGCGTGCCGCGGCGCCCTTCGTCAGTCCTCCGCGCGCATGTGGGGGAACAGCAGCACGTCGCGGATGGACGGCGAGTCGGTGAAGAACATCACCAGCCGGTCGATACCGATGCCCTCGCCCGCCGTCGGCGGCATGCCGTGCTCCAGGGCGCGGATGTAGTCGGCGTCGAAGTGCATGGCCTCCAGGTCGCCGGCGTCCTTCGCCGCCACTTGGCGGCGGAAGCGCTCGGCCTGGTCCTCGGCGTCGTTCAGCTCGGAGAAGCCGTTGGCGATCTCGCGGCCGCCGACGAAGAACTCGAAGCGGTCGGTCACGAACGGGTCGTCGTCGTTCAGGCGCGCCAATGGCGAGACCTCGGTGGGATAGGCCGTGATGAACGTGGGCTCCATCAGCCTGTGCTCGACGGTCTTCTCGAAGATCTCGATCTGCACCTTGCCGAGGCCGTAGCTGTCCTTGAGATGAATGTCGAGGCGCTCGGCGACGGCGCGCGCGCGCTCCGGATCGTCGATGTCCGCTGCACTCAGGTCCGGGTTGAAGTGCAGAATGGACTCGCGCACCGTCATGCGTTGGAACGGCGCGGACAAGTCATAGGTATCGCCCTGGTAGGTCAACGCCGTGGTGCCCAGCACGGTGCGCGCCATCTCCCGGATCATGTCCTCGGTCAGCGCCATCAGCTCGTGATAGTCGGCGTAGGCCTGGTAGAGCTCGAGCATCGTGAACTCGGGGTTGTGGCGCGTGGACAGCCCCTCGTTGCGGAAATTGCGATTGATCTCGTAGACCCGCTCGAAGCCGCCGACCACCAGGCGCTTCAGGTACAGCTCCGGCGCAATGCGCAGAAAGAGCTGCATATCCAGCGCGTTGTGATGCGTGACGAACGGGCGCGCCACGGCCCCGCCGGGGATGGCCTGCATCATCGGCGTCTCGACCTCGAGGAATTCGTGGCCGTTGAGGTAGTCGCGGATGAACTGCACGATGCGGGTGCGCGTGCGGAAGGTGTCGCGCGCCGCCTCGTTCATGATCAGGTCCAGGTAACGGCGGCGATAACGCGTTTCCTGGTCCGACAGGCCGTGGAACTTCTCCGGCAGCGGGCGCAGGGCCTTGGTCAGCAGCCGCAGTGAGTCGACCTTGACGGACAGCTCGCCGGTCTTGGTGCGAAACAGCACCCCGGAGGCGCCGCAGATATCGCCGAGATCCAGTTCCTTCTTGAAGAAGGCATAGTCTTGCTCGCCGAGCGTATCGCGCTGCACGAATAGCTGGATGTTGCCGGACATGTCCTGCAGATTGGCAAAGCTCGCCTTGCCCATCACGCGGCGGCTCATCAGCCGCCCGGCCAGCCGCGCTCGGACGTTGCGGGTCTCGAGCTCGGCGGCGTCCATTTCGCCGTATTCGGCATGCAGCTCGCCGGCGACCACGTTGCGCCGAAAGTCGTTCGGGAACGCGATCCCCTGCTCGCGGATACGGGCGAGCTTCTCGCGACGCTGCGCGATCAGTTTGTTCTCGTCGACCTGCGCCTCGTCGGCGGCACCGCCCTGCTGTGCCTGCGGTTGCTGTTGCTTATTGCTCATGATCTCGTTCCGGCTACAAGCCGCTCTTGAGGCTGGCCTCGATGAACTGGTCCAGACCGCCGTCCAGCACGGCCTGGGTGTTGCCGGTCTCGATATTGGTGCGTAGATCCTTGATACGAGACTGATCCAACACGTAGGAGCGAATCTGGCTGCCCCAGCCGATATCGGACTTGCTGTCCTCGAGCGCCTGCTGTTTGGCTTGGCGCTTCTGCATCTCCAGCTCGTAGAGCTTGGCCTTGAGCTGCTTCATGGCCTGGTCTTTGTTCTTATGCTGGGAGCGGTCGTTCTGACACTGGGTGACTAGCCCGGTGGGCATGTGGGTGATTCGCACGGCCGATTCCGTTCGGTTGACGTGCTGCCCGCCGGCGCCGGAGGCGCGGTAGACATCGATGCGCAGGTCGGCCGGGTTGATCTCGATCTCCACCGAGTCGTCGATCTCCGGCGACACGAACACGGCGGCGAAGGACGTATGACGCCGGTTGCCGGAATCGAACGGCGACTTGCGCACCAGCCGGTGCACACCGGTCTCCGTGCGCAGCCATCCGAAGGCGTGGTCACCCTGCAATGCGACGGTGGCGGACTTGATGCCCGCAACGTCACCGGGCGATGCCTCCATCAGCTCGGCCTTGAAGCCATGCCGCTCGGCCCAGCGCAGGTACATACGCAGCAGCATCTCGGCCCAATCCTGGGCCTCGGTGCCGCCGGAGCCTGCCTGGATGTCGAGAAACGCGTTGTTCTGATCCATGGGGCCGGAGAACATGCGGCGAAACTCGAGCTCGCCGATGCGCTGCTCGAAACCTTCCAAGTCCGACGCAACGGCGCCGACGGTGTCGTCATCCCCCTCTTCGACCGCCATCTCCAGCAGGTCGCCGGCGTCGGTCAACCCTTCCGAGAGCTCGTCCATGGAGACAACGACGCCTTCCAGTGCGGCGCGCTCGCGGCCGAGCTTCTGGGCCCGCTCCGGATCGTTCCAGACGCCCGCATCCTCGAGCTCGCGCAGAACTTCGGTCAGCCGTTCTTTTTTGCCGGCATAGTCAAAGATACCCCCTCAGGGACTCGAGACGTCCCTGGAGGTCGGCGATCGACGATCGAATCGGGTTGATGTCCTGCATAACGTGCTCGCTGGCTGCCAAACCGGCCATTATAGATCAAACGAAGATCGGCGAGCGAGGCTCGCGCGGGGCGTGCCCGATCCGACGGGCCGTCACCGGCGGGGAACGGGCGGACTGCGACCGGGGTCTGCGCACAGACCGACTGCGCACGGTCGGGCTGTCTCGGCGCTGCTACCGCGCGGATGTCTCGAGCACGCCGCGGACACCGCTTGCCGATGCTTCGGCGACGCCCCGGCAGCGGCGGCGCCCTGCGGAGCGAACCGCCCGCCCGCGCCGCGGCGCGCAAACCGCCCGAACAAGGGCGCGCGGAAGACAACCGCAAAATTCAGGAAATCCCCGAGCACCCCGGCTCGGCCGGCGGAGGCCCGGCGCAGGCGCGGCGCAGGCCCGGTGCCGAGCCGATGCCGGGCCGTCCGGGCGGCCACCGGGCCGCGCCGCCGCGGAACGGAAATTTCGCGACGCGCCGAGCAGTCCCTTTTGATTGTCTATACTGAACTGAAACCAGCTGATACCTGCGTGACCGAAGGACTTTGCCATGGCGCGGCTACCGAGATTCGTGCTCCCCGGATACCCCCAGCATGTCATCCAGCGGGGCAACAACCGCCAACCGATCTTGGTCGACGAAGAAGACTATTGGTTTCTATGGGCGAAGCTGAAGGATGCGGCACTGAAGTTCCGCTGCGACGTGCATAGCTATGTCCTGATGCCGAATCATTTCCATTTGATCCTGACCCCGTGGAGCGAGGACGGCATCGGCAAACTGATGCAGTACACGGGCAGATACTATGTGCAGCACGTCAACGCGCGCTACGGACGCACCGGCACGCTGTGGGAAGGCCGCTACCGCGCGACGCTGTTCGATCCCGCGGCACATATGATCGAGGCCAGCCGCTACGTAGAGCTGAACCCGGTACGGGCCGGGCTTGTACGGTCTCAGGAAGACTATGATTGGTCCAGTTACGGGGCCAATGCGCATGGCGCGGACGACGAGCTGGTACATCCCCACGGCGCCTACAAGCAGCTCGGGCGCAGTGTCAAAGCGCGTCGCGATGCCTACCGCGAGAGCTTCGAAACGCCGCTGAGCGATACCTTCGTGCAGCGCCTGCGCGATGCCACCAACAAGGCATGGGTGCTCGGCGACGAGTCTTTCTGCCGGCATATCGAAGGCAAGCTGAACCGCCGCGCATCGCCGCGCCCGCGCGGCGGCGACCGCCGCTCGGAGGCCTACCGCAAGGCGGCCGCCAAGCGCGCCGAGCGCGGCGCGCAGTCTTCCCCCTCCGGTTGATCCCGTCCCGCCGGGCGTACTGAAAGCGCCCGCCGACTGGTTTATAGTCCCTACCCCTGATCGGTCGCCCGGGGGCCTCGGGTCACGTCGCGCGCGCAAGCCGGCGCGACGCGTCGCCGGTGCCGACGCTCGGCGTCGGAGAGCCGGCATCGACGAGCCGATGCGGTGCCCGTGCTTCGGAGGAGATAAATCACTATGTCGATCATTCGCGTCAGCCGCGACCACAACCTCGGGCTGGATGCGGCCCGCACGGAAATCGAGCGCATCGCCAAACGTGTCGAGGACGACTTCGGCGCGCAATGCAGTTGGGACGGCGATTCGCTGCACTTCTCACGACCTGGCGTGTCCGGCCACATCACGGTGACCGCCGATGCGCTGGACCTCACCATTCGGCTCGGTCTTTTGATGTCCGCGATGAAGGGTCAGATCGAGCAGAAAATCGTCGCCAAGATCGACGACGCCTTGGCCAGGACCGCCGCCAGCGGCGAAACCTGAGCCGTCGCCGCCGCCGTTGCCGCCGTCTCGGCGGCGAGCACGCAACGCAGCCATCCCGGCGCGACACTCAATTTTGCTTGAAGAATCTTACGGAGAGAACTGAGATATAGAGCAATTTTTTGGCACGTCCTCTTGTCATCGACGGCTTCCCCGCCTATGCTGATGATTACCGCAATCGAGGGGGACTCGGCTTCAGTCGGGGGACACGGCGCCCGCCAGGGCGCCGGAGCCGAGTGCTGTTATACGGCTGCGGCCGAAGTTGGCTGATTAGGGGGCACAGAGATGGACAAGCACGGTGCAGGCGCCGGCAACATGGTTGGTTTGCCGGCGGCGCAGACGTTGGATCGCCGCGGATTTCTGATCACCGGCGGGCTGGCGGCCGGCGGGCTGCTGCTCGGCCTTCCCGGTCAGGCCGCGGCGGCGCGCGGCAACACGCTGCAGGGGCAAGTGGTCTCGCTGGTCAAGCGGATGCGCGCCGAGGGCCTCATCCGCTCCGACGAGAAGACGTCTTGGTCGGTCTACGATTTCACCGGACGCAAAAAGCTGGTATCGATCAACGAGGATCTGCCGCGTCAGGCCGCGAGCATGATGAAGCCGTTCGTGGCGCAGGCGGTGTTCTACACCACCAAGCAGCGCGGCTCGAAGCTGCGCTACACCGGCTCCATCCGCGACACCATGGAGGCGATGATCCGCAACAGCAGCAACACGGCAACGACCGAGCTGATGCAGATCGTCAGCCGCTACAACGGCAATGCAGGCCCGCGTGCCACCGAGCTGGTGCTCAAGCGCAACGCGCCGGGTATCTTTCAGCAGACCAGCATCGTCGAATACATTCCCGCAAACGGGCGCACTTACCGTAATCAAGCCTCCGCGCGCGACTACAGCCGCTTTCTGTTCGCGCTATGGAATGAGCAGACACCCTACGCCCGCGAGCTGTTGGGTCTGATGGCACTGCCGAATCACGACCGCATCACTCGCGGCGTCAGCAGCATGCCGTCGAACCTGCGTGTCTACGACAAGACCGGCTCGACGGCACGGCTGTGCGGCAACATGGGTATTATCGAATGCCGCGACCGGCGCGGCCGTCCGCGCCCCTATACCTTTATCGGCATCATCGAGAAAGGTAGCCGCACCCAGTACTACGGACGCTGGATCACCAATCGAAGCGACGCCATGCGCCGCGTTTCGGGCCTGGTCTACGACTATATGCGCGCCGAGCATCGCCTCGCCTGAGGTAGCTAACTCGGCACCGTTTCCACGGCGGCGCACCCTGCGCCGCCGCGGGCGCGGGCTCAGACCTCGCGCAGCCCCAGCACATCCTGCATATCGAACTGACCGCGCTCGCGGTCGCTGATCCAGCGTGCCGCGCGCACCGCCCCGCGGGCAAAGGTCATGCGGTTGGTCGCCTTGTGCGCGATCTCGACGCGCTCGCCGTCCGCGGCGAACCACACCGTATGCTCACCCACCGTATCGCCGGCCCGAATGGTCTCGAAGCCGATGCTGGCACGCTCGCGCGGACCGGTGTGGCCTTGGCGGCCGTAAACGGCGACCTGATCGAGGTCGCGGCCGAGCGTCTCGGCGATGACCTCGCCCATACGCAGCGCCGTGCCCGACGGTGCATCGACCTTATGCCGATGATGGGCCTCGACGATTTCGATATCCGCGTCCTCGCCCATCACCCGCGCCGCCGTCTCCAGCAATTTGAAGCAGAGATTCACGCCGACGCTCATGTTCGGCGCGTAGACCAGCGCGATATCGATGGCGGCCTCGGAGACCGCCTCGCGCTGACCCGGTCCCAGCCCGGTGGTGCCGATTACCATGCGTCGCCCGGCGTCGCGGCAGAGCTCCAGGTGATGCATGGTCGCGGTGGGGCTGGTGAAGTCGATGAGGACATCGAAATCCGCGAGCACCTCGTCGAGGTCGGGGCGGATGGGTGCACCGACGCGCCCGATGCCGACCACTTCGCCGACATCGACGCCGATCAGACCGCTTTCCGCCAGCTCCGTCGCGGCGCCGACGACGAGACCGTCGGTTTGATGGACGGCGTTGATCAGCGCGCGCCCCATGCGACCGCCGGCACCGGCGACTGCAACTCGAATCTCTTCCATCCGACTCACTCCGAAAACCTGGATTGCCATGGCCGACTACGATAACCGAGGTGCCCGCATCGGGAGAAGCACGGACGCTTCGCTGCTATGATCGAGGCCAAGCAATGCAGGCAAGCGCAGAGCGGAGAGCGAAAATGCGTGTACTGGTAGGCGACATCGGCGGAACCAAAACGACCCTGGCCGTTGCCGAAGTCGATGGCGGGGGCAGTGCCATCCGGTTGGACCCGAAGCGGCGCTATCCGAGCCGCGAGTTTGCCTCCCTCGGCGATCTGATTGCCCGATTCCTCGAGGAAACCACCGCGCAATGCGAGTTCGGCAGCTTCGCGGTTGCGGGTCCCGTCGTCGACGACAGCGCCAAGACCACCAATCTGCCCTGGGAGGTGGACGCACGCGCACTGGAAGCGCGCGCCGGCTTTCGGCGCGTGCGCTTGCTGAACGATCTCGAGGCCGTTGCCTGGGGCATCGGCGGCCTCGACGAGCGGGCACTGGCGGTGCTGCAGCCGGGCGAGCCGGACGCCTCGGGCAACGCCTGCGTGGTCGCGGCCGGTACCGGACTCGGACAGGCGGGACTGTTCTGGGACGGCACCGCTCATCGGCCCTTCCCCACCGAAGGCGGGCACTGCGACTTCGCGCCGGTCGACGAGCGCGAGTTGGCGCTGCTGCAGCACCTCAAGGCGCGCTTCGGGCGGGTCAGCTGGGAGCGCGTGGTCTCGGGTATGGGGATCGCGAACATCTACGGATTTCTGCTGGAATGGCACGATGCCGCGCCGTCGCCCGAGATAGGCGCCGTGCTGGCCGAGGACGGCGACGTGGCCGCCGCGGTCGCCGTCGCCGCCGACGGCTGCCCGATCTGCCGCGAGACCATGGACATGTTCGCAACCTTCTACGGCCGCGAGGCGGGCAACACCGCGCTTAAGCACATGGCGCTGGGCGGCGTCTATCTCGGCGGCGGTATCGCGCCCAAGAACCTCGACCTGCTGCGCCGGCCGGGCTTCACGCAGGGCTTCCTCGATAAGGGACGGATGCAACCGCTGATGTCGCGTATGCCGGTCAAGGTCATTTTAGAGCCGACCACGCCGCTGCTCGGGGCCACCCGTTTCATGATCGACAGTTAGGCCTCGCGCTCCCGGCTCGCGCGGCATCGCCTCGGCCGCCGCGCGCGCCGCGATCCTGCGTCGGTCCGCGCGTCCCGCATCGCCGGCACCGCGCGGCGCGGACCGGTTTCCGATCCAGCCCCGGAGCACCCGGCGTCATCCACCGCACGGGCGCACCCGCCGCTGCCGTCACGAGCGCGGGCTGTAGTGGCGTTTCAGCCAGGCCGTCAACCCCTCCAGCCCCGGAAACAGTACCCTTTCGGTCACATTGGACTGATCGAGCTTGTCGCGGATCTCCCACTTGAGCTCGGCCGGGATAATGATCTTGCGCGCGAGGCCCTCGCGCTCGGCCAGCCAGTCGTCCAGCGCGACATGCGGGTCGGAGATGACGCAGAAAAAGGCGAATTGATTGATGATCCGATCATCGATGGAGGGAGGCTCGAAGAACAGCGCGTAGGGCTCCGGACACAACGCGTCGAGCTCGTCGAGCGAGGCGACCGACTCGGACAGCATCTCCACCGTAAACACGTTGGCGCCCTCGCGATCGAGCTGATCGCGCAGCCGCGCCGGTGCCAGCTGATGCGTGCGCAGGTAATTGGCGCCCCAGACCGCCCCGTCGCGGTCGAAGCGCGTGATGTCGGCGGTGGCGAAATGCAGCGCCGCAAAGGGCGAGTAGGTCCAGTCCATCAGCCGTGTCGGCAGGCCGTAATGCTGCGCCACCGACAGCCAGTGCCAAACCGAATCGCGCTCGACGACTCGGCGGTGCGCATATTTGCGGAAATTGCGCAGCAAATGGCGCTCGAGGCCGGCATAATCGCCGCCGAGCCGGATCAGCGTTGTCTCCAGCCGGTCGCGGGCATCGGACAGGCCGCGGAAGGCATAGCGCGACCGGTGCCGGCCGATCTCCTCGATCCACGACTCGGCAAACAGGGCGTCCTGCAGTTCGTTCCAATTCTCGACGCGTAGTTCTTCCATCGACCGCCCGGTACGCAAAGCAGCAACTTGCCCACCCACTTTAACCCAGTTCGATGACCGCGCGGCAACGGGCAGCGTCCCGCGCCGCGCCGGTAATATCACTTTGGAGGAAGCGCAACGATGTGGTCACGCGAGCGGATCGGCGCCTGGATCGAATCGGCGCCGGCGCAACGCTTCATTATCGTCCTGATCGCCTTGAACGCCGTCACGCTCGGCCTGGAGACCTCCGCGGCGATCATGCAGCGGGCCGGGCCGGCGCTGCTGTTGTTCGACAAAATCGTGCTCGGCATCTTCGTCGTCGAAATTCTGATCAAACTCTACGCATTTCGACTCGGATTCTTCCGCAACGCCTGGAACCTGTTCGATTTCGCCGTCGTCGGCATCGCCCTGGTTCCGGCCAGCGGCCCTTTGGCGGTGCTGCGCGCACTGCGCGTGCTGCGCGTGCTGCGGCTGATCTCCACCGTGCCGCGAATGCGCTTCGTCGTCGAGGCGCTGCTGCAGGCGGTTCCGGGCATCTCCTCCATCGCCGCCCTGATGCTGCTGCTGTTCTATGTGTTCGCGGTGATGGCCACGAGCCTGTTCGGGCAAACCTTTCCCGACTGGTTCGGCAGCATCGGCGCATCCATGTACACGTTGTTTCAGATCATGACGCTGGAGAGCTGGTCGATGGGTATCGCCCGTCCGGTGATGCAGGCGTTTCCTTACGCGTGGGCCTTTTTCGTCCCGTTTATCCTGATCGCCACCTTTACGATGCTGAACCTCTTTATCGGCATCATTGTCGACACCATGCAGACGATGCATGGCGCCGAGCACGAGGCCGAGCGCGATCACATCGAAGATGCGGTACACGATGATGCGAGCCGCGTACTGCGGCGCCTCGAGCAAGTGCAAAGCGAGTTGGCCGCACTGCGCGCGTTGCTGGAACGAGACAAACGGCACTAAAAAAGCACGCTAATTTCCTGATTTGGCTGTATTGCAACTCAAATGTGGTCTAAACTAGACGTGTTTCGTGCTCATACGCACACTTGTTGCTGATATCCAACAAACGCGCGGCGGCTTGTCCAGCCAGCGACGGGCCGAACCGCAGCGAGGCTGACAATGACCCTACTGCTCGGGCGCTCGGCGCCGTGCCCCTCCGCGAGCCCCGCCGGGTGCGGCCCGCTCCGCCCGTGGGAGACCCGCCTTCGAGCGGCGAAACGCCGCGGGCTGAAACTCGTCCTCTCGTTCGGACTGCTGCTCGCGCCGGCCTTAGCCGGCGCGGTGAAGCTCGAAGTCCAGGTGGAGGGCGTCGAGGGCGACCGGCAGAAGAACGTCCTCGGTCTCCTCGGCATCTACCAAGAGCAGAAAGATCCCAATCTCGGTGTCGCGAGACTGCTGGCGCTGCATCGACGGGCGCCGGATCAGATCCGCGACGCGTTGGCGCCGTTCGGGCTCTACCGGGTGGAAATCCAGGACGAGCTGATCGAGCCGGAGCAGGAAGGCGGCCGTTGGCTCGCGCGCTATCGCATCGATCCCGGCGCGCCGGTAAAGGTCGCGCGCATCGACTACGAGCTCACCGGCGAAGGCGCGAGTAACCCGGCCTTCCCGAAGTCCTTTCCGATGCAGGTCGGCGACGTGCTGCTGCATTCCGACTACGAGAAGGCGAAAAGCAAGATCACGTCCGCGGCCTCCGACGAGGGCTATTTGAACGCGCAGCTGACGCGTCATCAGGTGCTGATCGACATGGTGGCCTACGAGGCCATCATCGAATTTCATGTCGACACCGGCCCCCGCTACTACCTCGGCGAGGTGCGTTTCGATCAGGATCTGCTGGCGGACGACTATTTGCAGGAATTCGTCACCTTCAAACCCGGCGACGTCTACGACCCGGGCCGGCTGCTGAATCTGCAGGGCCGCCTGATCGGCATGGAATATTACGAGAACGTGGAGATCAAACCGCTGATGGACCAAGCGGGCCCGGACCGCGTCATCCCGATCGAGGTCATCGCCAAGCGCAACAAGGCCAACAAGTATCGCGTCGGTATCGGCTTTGCGACGGATGTCGGACCGCGGCTGAGCCTCGACTACCGCCGCCGCTACATCGGCCGCTACGGTCATAAGCTCAAGGCCGAGCTCGAAATCTCGCAGCTGACCCAGTCGCTGATCGGCGAGTACCGGATTCCGTTCCGCAACCCGGTGCAGGACTATATCCTGATCCGCCCGGAGATCTACGCCTTCGACACGGCAAGCCGCCAGGGCACGCTTTTCAAGGTGACCGCGGCCCATTCCGTCGTCACGCCCGGGGGCTGGCGGCGCAACATCGGCATCGACTACCGCTACGAGGACTACGAGGTCAGCGATCAGGACTCCGACACCTTCAACGGACTCGTCCCCAATATTTCCTGGTCGAAGATCGAGGCCGACGACCCCATCAACACCCGCAACGGCTTCAGGCTCAAATACATCCTGCAGGGCACGCTCGAGAATTCCCTGTCCGAGACCACCTGGCTGAGCGGCTCCGTGGGCTATAAGCTGATCAAGAGCTTCGGCGACGATTACCGCCTCATCACGCGGACCGACCTGGGCGTGATCCTGGCCGGCGACATCCAGGACGTGCCGGCGAGTCAGCGCTTCTTCGCCGGCGGCGACAACAGCGTCCGCGGCTGGGATCTGGACGTGCTCGGCCCGGACGATCCGGTCACGAACAAGACTGTCGGCGGACGTTATCTCGCCGTCGGCAGCCTGGAGTTGGAGCGCAAGATCAAGGGCAACTGGAGTGGCGCGGTCTTCACCGACTTCGGCAACGCCTTCGATCCGGACTACACGGCGGAGTGGGAGCAGAGCGCCGGCCTCGGTATCCGCTACGCCACGCCCATCGGCCCGGTACGTGTCGATGTCGCCTACGCGTTGACCAAGGACCCCGGCGGGTTCAGGCTTCACGTCGGGCTTGGCCCGGATCTGTAAGCGAGCGACCAAGACGATGCCGCCATCTCCCCACGCTTCCTCGACGACCGCGAACGACGACAACCAGCCCGCCGGCGCCTCCCGCGAGCGCCCGCTCGCTCCCCGCCGGCCCTTCCGCCCGCTGCGCTTCCTGCTGAAGCTCTCGCTGCAGTTGCTGCTCTTGATCGTGCTGCTGCTCGGCTTCGTGCTCGGCACGCAGACGGGTCTGCGCGTGGCCGTCGGGATGGCCGAGGACTTCGCCCCCGACATCCTGCATGTCGGCGGTGTCGACGGCCGCATCCTCGGGGAGCTGCGCTTGCGCGACTTCTCGTTGACGCTGCCGGATCTGCAGGTGTCGCTCGCCAAGCTGCATCTGGACTGGCACCCGGCGTCCCTCTTTGGCGGCACGCTGAAGGTCGACGAGCTCAGCGCCGCCGACATCGACATCGTCGCGGCACCCGGCCCGGAAAAAGAGCCGGAGCCGCTGACACTGCCGGAGATCAAGCTCCCGATCGGCATCGACATCGGCCGGGTGCTGGTCGAGCGGCTCAGCTTCAACCAGACCGGCGCACCGCCCGAATCGGCGCTGCGCCTGGAGCGCGCGGAGCTGTCGGCGACCGCGAACGGCAACCTGGTCGACCTGCGCCGCCTCGAAGCCATCCTGGCGCAGCCCGATGTCCGCGCATCCGCGTCGGGCTCGGCCCGGCTGACCGGCGACTATCCGGTGGACCTGGCGCTCGACTGGCGCCTTAACCAGGACCCGGCGCTTGTTCTGTCCGGCGAAGGAAGCATCACCGGCGACTTGTCGGATCTGGTCATCGCGCACCGCGTCACGGGCTCGGCGGACGTCGTGCTCGACGCCCGCGTGACTTCCGCGCTGGAGACGCCCGCGTGGACCGGCACCATCCAGGTGAACGAGGTCCGGCTGCCCGAGATCGTCCCCGACGCCCCGCCCGTCAATCTGCAGGCCGCGCTGGAGACCAGCGGCAACCTCGACGACGCGCGCCTGACGGGCAAGCTGACCGGCGACGCGCCGGAGCTGCCGGATATCGGACAGCTCGGCGCCGACCTGGACGTGAGCTGGAGCGAGAAGATCCTGGCAGTCCGCGGCCTGCGACTCGACGAGACCCGTTCCGGCGCCCACTTGGACCTGGCCGGAACGGTGGATCTGCGCACCGACACGCCCGCGTTTGCACTGGCCGGGGCCTGGGAGCAGTTGCGCTGGCCGCTGTCGGGCGACGTCTTGGCGCAGTCGCCCACGGGCAGGCTCGCCGCGAACGGCGACTTGGACGCCTTCGACTACGAGGTCACGGCGCAAGCCGCCGGCGCGCAGATCCCGCAGACCGCCCTGACCCTGCGCGGTACCGGCAACGCCGAATCGACACAAATCACGCAGCTGCTGCTCGAGACCCTGGGCGGACAGATCGAAGGCAAAGGCCGCGCCGCATGGGCGCCGCGTCCCGAGTGGGACCTGGCGCTGACCGCGGCCGACATCGACCCCGGCCGGCAGTGGACGGGCCTCGACGGGCGCATCGGGCTCAAGGCCAGCAGCAGCGGCTCGCTGGACGACGGCTTTGCCTACGATGCCAAGATCGATACCGCGCTCGATGCCTATCCGCCGGCGGTCGTCAACGTCACGGGCACCGGCACCGCCGTGCGAGCGGACCTGCAAAACCTGGTCATCGAAACCCTGGGCGGGCTGATCGAAGGCAAGGGCGAGGTCGCCTGGGCGCCGACCCCGACATGGGATCTGACGCTCACCGGCTCCGATCTCGACCCGGGCACCCATTACACGGGGCTCGAAGGACGCATCGGCCTCGACGCAGCCAGCAGCGGGGGCCTGGAAGACGGCTTCGCTTTCCGCGTGCAGGCCGATGCAAACCTATCCGCCTACCCGCCGGCGGTCGTGGACCTGTCAGGCACCGGGACGGCGGAGGCGGCAACCATCGAAACGCTGGCGATCCAGGCCCTGGGCGGGCGCATCGACGGCGGCGGCGACGTGGGCTGGGCGCCGCAGCCGCGCTGGGACGTGGCACTGACCGCGGCGGATCTGAACCCCGGCAGCGTCGCGGCGGACTGGCCCGGCAGCATCGGCGGGCGCATCCAAAGCGCCGGGCGCATCGGCGAGGACGGCCCGGTGCTCGATGCCGCCATCAGCGACTTCGGCGGCCGTCTGCGCGGTTATCCGGTGCAGCTGAGCGCGGACGCGAGCGTGGAGGGCCAAGCCATCACGCTGCGCACGCTGAGCGCATCCTCCGGCGACACCAGGCTCAGCGCCGGCGGGCGCGTCGCGGAGACCATCGACCTGCGCTTCGAGCTCGACTCCCCCGACCTCGGCGCGCTGCTGCCGGATGCACAAGGCCTGTTGCGTGCGCAGGGGACAGTCGGCGGAACACCGCAGGGGCCGCAGATCGATCTCACGCTGACGGGCAGCGACGTGGAGCTCAACGGCCAAGGCATTGCGCAGATCGGCGGCCGCGCGGACATCGGACTCGGCCCCGACGGGGCCTTTTCCATCGACATCGACGGCGAGAACCTGATCGCCGGCGGACAGCGATTCGCGACCGTCGCGATCAACGGCACCGGCAGCATGTCCGCACACCGACTCGCGGTCGACCTGAAGGGTCCCGCTCTGGGTCTGGAACTGACGGCGGACGGCGGCCTCGGCGAGGCCGGCGCCTACAGCGGGAGCCTGCAGCAGCTGACGCTGGCGACGACGGAATTCGAAACCTGGTCACTGCAGCAACCGGCGCCCTTCAGTCTCGCGGGCAGCAGCATCCAGGCCGGTCCGCTGTGTATCGGCAACGGCGCGGATTCCGGCGCCTGCGTGCGCTTCCGCCAGCCCGAGGCCGGTGTCTTCGAGGTCGGCCTCGATGCCGATCGCATCGGTCTCGACCTATTGAACCCGATGCTGCCCGCGGCCACGGTCGTGAACGGCTTCGTACGGGCAAACGCCGATTTCACTGCCCGCGACAACGTGCTGAGCGGCAGTGCCACTGTCGCCATCCCGAGCGGCGACATCGAAGTCACTCTGCCCGACACCAAGGACCGGCTCGTTTTCTCCGACAGCCGCCTGACGGTGCGCTCCGGCACCAATGGACTCGACGCAAGCCTGGTGTTGCCCCTCGCCGACGTCGGCGGCATCGACGGCGAGGTCTCGCTGCCGGGCTTCAGGCTGACTGCCGGCCCGGGCCAGGCGTTGCGCGGCGATGTCGACATCGCGCTGCGTAACCTCGCGCGCATCTCCATGCTCATCCCGGACCTTGTCGACGTCACCGGTGCGATCACCGGCAATCTCGGTCTCGCAGGCACCCTCGGGCAGCCGGATATCCGAGGCCGGCTGGCGATCCAAAACGTCGGCTTCCGGATGCCGCTGTACGGGCTCACCGTCGCCGAGACCAATATCGAGGCGGAATCGCGCGGGCGCGACAGCATCGTCGTCGACGGCAGCACGCTGGTCGGCGGCGGACGGCTGACCATCTCGGGCAGCGGCTCCGACCTTTCGGGGACGCCGCAGCTGCGCTTCGATATCAGCGGCGACCGGCTCAAGGTCGCCGACAGCAAGGAGTACTTCGCGCTGGTGTCGACCGACTTGGAGTTCGGGCTGGGTCCCGGCGGCGGCGCGCTGAAGGGTCAGATCACCGTTCCGGAGGCGCGCATCATGCCGCGCAGCATCCCCTCGGGCACCATTCAGCCGTCGCCGGATGTGGTGACCGAGGAGCAGGTGCAATCGGATGACGGCGCGCCGTTTCATATCGACGTGCTCGCCAAGTTGGGCGACGAGGTCTCTATCGATGCCTTTGGCCTGCGCGGTCGACTTACCGGCGATCTGCGCGTGGTCAAAGAGCCAGGCCGCCCGCTGGTCGGCGACGGCCAGCTCGAAGTCGTCGACGGCACCTACAGGGTATCGCTGCCGGGTCTGGGCGTCATGACGGCGATCGGCAAGCCGCTGACCATCGAGCAGGGCATCGTCGTTTTCGCCAAGACGCCGATCGACAATCCCGGCCTGATCCTCAATGCCCAGCGCGAGGGCGGCGACGTCACCGCCGGCGTGCGCGTGCTCGGCACTATCAAAGACCCGAAGCTCGCATTCTTCTCGGAGTCCGATCCGAACATGACGCAGTCCGAGATCAGCCGCTACCTGGTCACCGGCATTCCGCCCAAGGGCGACAGCGATGCGGACGATCGCGCGCTGTCGGTGGGAACCTACGTGGCACCGAAGCTGTTTATGGAATACGAAAGCAGCCTCGGCGAGCAATCGGACAAGGTGAAGCTGCGCTACGACCTCTCCAAGCACATCGAGGTGCAAACGGAGACCGGCGACAGCCAGGGCGCGGACATCTTTTACAAATTCGAGAACTGATCCCGTGGCGGCGCCGACGCCGTCCGCTCCCGGCGGATAGGGAACCGCCGGGCTTGCGACGCCGACGCCGAACCGCAGCCCGAGCCGCTTCCCGATCAGGCCCCGCCCATGAACGGCAAGCGCGACCAGATTCGGCATCGCATTGCACCGGCGCGCGGAACATCGCACCATTGGCCGGTTTCGCACCGTCGCCCTGCCGCCGAGAGCCTTGCCGATGCAATACCCCGTGCCGACGACCTGCCCCGCTCCTCAGCAGCACGCGGCCCGTGCCCGCTGCCGCGCGAGCAGCGAACATGCCGCCAAGCGTCCGCCCATCCGCCCGTTGTCGGGACCGATGGCAGCACGCACGCCGCCACGTCGGCGCGCCGGCTCGAACCGGCTCGAATCCTGGTCCCGGCGGGCAACGGCGTCGGCGCTGCTGCTTCTCGCTTCGCTACTTCCCGTGTGGGCCGGTGACGGCCTGCCGCCCCCGGATGCCGCCGGCGCCGGCGTGATCGGTTTCGATCTGTGGGCGCTGGACGCCGACGGCCTGGTGGGCCCGCAGGGCGGCAAGCGCGCGCTCAGCTACGAGCTCTGCATTCCGGCGGGCGAGCGCTACGCCGCCGAGATCCGCGCCATCGATGCAACCGCCGAGATTCTCGGTGCATCGCCGGGGCGTATCGGCTGCGGTCCCGGGCAAGCCCTGGTCATCGGCCACACCCATCAGCCGGACTTCGCATCGGTGCTGCATCGGCTCGCGGACCTGCCCTACGTCGAGCGCATCCAAGAAGCCCATTTCGAATGACGCCGGGGATGGCCACGGGAAATAAGCCGGTCATGGCACCGGCGCTGCTCGCACCGCGGCATTGGCCGGCCTGGGCCGCGGTCGGCCTGTTCCGGCTGCTCGCGCTGCTGCCTTTCGGCGCCCAGGCCGGACTCGGCCGCGCGCTGGGCCGAGCCGCTTACTGGCTGGTGCCGGGCCGGCGCAAAGTCGCGCGCGCCAACCTGCGCATCTGCCTGCCGGAGAAGACCGATGCCGAGCGTGAACGGCTGCTGCGCGAGCACTTCGGCTGGCTCGGCCTGGCCGCCGTTTGCCAGGGGCTGAGCTGGGCGGCGCCGGTGGAGCGGCTGCGGCGCATTATTCGGCTGCGCGGGCGCGAGCACATCGACACGCTGATCGCCGAAGGCCGCCCGGTGATCGTGCTGGTGCCGCACTTCGTCGGGCTCGAGCTCGGCGGGACCGGCTTCACGGCCATGGTGCATTCCGGCATGTACATGTATCAGCGCATTCGCTCGCCCGTCATCGACGCGCAGGTGAAGCACGGGCGCACGCGCTTCGGCAGCATCCCCGTCGAGCGCCACGACGACCTGCGCGGCCTGGTCCGCGAGATGAAGCGCGGCACGCCGTTTTTCTACCTGCCGGATCAGGATCCGGGACGCCGGCGCGGCGTCTTCGCGCCCTTTTGCGGCATGCCGGCGGCGACGGTGCCGACCCTCGGGCGCATCGCCCGCATGGCCGGCGCCGCCGTGGTGCCCACCTTCGCGCGCTTCCTGCCCGACGGCAGCGGCCTGGAGCTGATCTTCGACCCGCCGCTGGCCGATTTTCCGAGCGGGGATACGCAGGCCGATACGGCGCGGATGAATGCCGTCATCGAGGCACGCCTGCGCCATATGCCGGCGCAGTATTTCTGGGTGCACCGTCGTTTCAAGACCCGGCCCGAGGGGGAAGCGCCGGTCTACGCCGAGTCCCGCGGCAAACGCCGCAAGCGGCGCCGCGCGCAGCGGCCCTGACTCGATCCCCCCGCCCGGCTCGATGGCCCCGATCGGTCCGGGCGCGCGGCCTCGATCCCACGCGCCGGCGGCGACCCGATTCCCCCCGCCTCGGGAAAGACGCACAATCCCCGCTCCGAGCCGCCGCGTTACGGGTGCCCCGAGCATGACGCCGGGCCGGCGCCCGCCGCCTCGACGAGCGCCCGCCGACGGACCCGCCGGCGGCCGGCGGGTGAGCCGCGCGGGCTCGGCCACCAACCTATCGGAAGCTGTATGACCACGACCGACAAGCCGCCGCGAGCGGCCAATATCCTGCGTCTGGGCCGCCCGAGGGACTGGCTCATCGGCGCTGTCCTGCTCGCCGCCGTGCTGGGCGCGGTGGAGAAAACCGTCGGCTGGCAGCCCCTGCTCGAACCCTGGAGCACCCTCTCGCCGCTGACGCTGGCGCTGGCATTCACGCTGACCGCAGTCAGCTACGGCCTGCGTGCCGTGCGCGTCTACGACTTCTTCGGCACCCTGATGCAGGGACGCTTCGCCGCCGTACTGAGGCTGTCGGTGCTGCACAATACGGCCAACAACCTGCTGCCGATGCGCAGCGGCGAAATGCTCTTTCCCTGGCTGATGCGCCGCTACTTCGGCCATGGCTTCCTGGCCGCCGGCGCCTCGCTGATCTGGATTCGGCTGCTCGACATGCACTTCCTGGGCCTGGTTGGCCTGCTCATCCTATGGCTGCGCGACCCGGCTTGGGTTTGGCCGGTGCTGGGTCTGACTTGGCTGGTTTTGCTGCCGGTTGCCGGTGAGCTGATCAGCCGCGCCGCGCGCACGCACCGGGGCGATCAAGGCAGGATCTGGCGGACGGTTCGCTTCGTCGCCAACGCGGCCCCCGAAGGCCAGGGCCTGATCGCCCGGCTCTACGGCTGGACCGCGCTGAGCTGGGTGTTGAAGCTGCTGGCGTTTGCCTCGGTGCTGCAGCACTTTTTGGATATCGAGTTCTGGAAGGTCCTGGCCGGCGTCATGGGTGCGGAGCTCTCCAGCGTGCTGCCTTTCCACGGGATCGCCGGGGCAGGCTCCTACGAGCTCGCGGCCATTGCCGGCATGATGCCGTTCGGGGTGCGTGCCGAGGACGCGCTGATCGGCGCGGTGAACCTGCACCTGTTCCTGCTCGGCACCACCTTGATCCTCGGCCTGCTGGCTTTATTGATTCCGAAGGGGCATCCTGCGCCCGCGGGCGACACGGGCGGCGACTGAGCGCGACTTCGGGAGGCCGAGCGCACGATGCCGTTGGAAGCGCATGCCGCAGCCGGAGCCGAGCCGGCACCCGCCGGCGGCCGCACCGGGGAGGTTGCCTCGGCATCCATGGCCGCGGCGGTACTGGTCGGCTGCACCTTCGCACTCGCCGACGCAGAAGCCGGTGCGCTGCACGGTGCCGACAGACAGGCGGGAGCACCGCTTCAGCAGACGGCCGCTACGGCTACCGCTCCGGAGGCCGGCGATGCATGTGCCGACGATCCCGTCGGTGCCGCCGCCCGCGCCCTCGGCCCGGCCGTCGAGCAATTGGCGGTGCGCACCAAGCCCGTACACTGGCCGCGCAAGCGCGCCTGCCTCTACTACGCGTTGGCGGGCCAGTCACTACTGGCCGCGCACGGCATCCCGTCGGCCCTGTACGTCGGCGATGTGATCTACGCCCCCGGAACCCGCCTTTGCCATCCGATCGAGCCCCACGCCTGGCTGCGGACCGCTACCCACTTCGTCGACTTCGCCACCCTGCCGCGATGGGGCCGGGTCACCGTGCTGCCCGCTGATCGAATCGCCGGCGCCGACGCCGATGTCGTGCCCGGCCGCAGCGCCGTGCTGACGTTGCCGCAGGCCCCGAACCCGCAGCTGAGCGCCTACCTGCGCTATCACGCGAAACGCTTCGCCGACATGGCGAGCGCGATGCCGCCGCCGACGCGAAGGCTGCCCCGGGGCAGCCCGTGCTTCGGCGACTGACCGCCCGCCCCCCGAGCCCCGGGCATGCGCCAAGAACGGCGCTCGGCCGCGGCGCACTGTCGGTAGTGCCCCCGAACCCACACGGATTGTCGGGTTCTGGACAGCGGCGGGAACCGGCACCGACGGCGCCGGCGCAACCGCGTGCCGCGCCATCCCATGTCCGTGGTCGGCCGCGGCCCGCGCGGCAACATCGAGAACCGTTGCCCTGTCAGTGGCTTGGACGCAAGCAGCGCCGAAACCCGCCTGCCCCGCGCTGGACGGCGGTCGGCCGCCGCCGAGCCCCGCGGCGACCCTACTGACTGGTGCAGATCTTGCTTTCCCTGCAACAGCGGCGAGCGGTGTGCAGCGATCGACACCGTGATGATCGTCGCGGCAATACCCGACGCTCCCGCAGGAGCCGGGGACACGCAACGGGGGCAGCATGAGTCAGATCGGACTGTTTTTCGGCACGGATTCCGGCACCACCAGACTGGTGGCCAAAAAGATCGCGAAACAGATCAAAGCGCGGCTCGGCGATGGCGTCGCCGCGAAGCCGGTCAACGTCAACCGCGCTCGAGCCGACGACCTGCTCGTCTACCGGGCGCTGATTTTGGGCACGCCGACTTACGGCAACGGCCTGCTCCCGGGCAGGGACAACGGCACCGAAGAGGCCGCCTGGCTCGAATTCTTGCCGGAGCTGGCAGGCAAGGACTTCACGGGCACCCGCATTGCCCTCTATGGCCTCGGCGACCAAGAGACTTATCCGAAGCACTTCTGCGACGCCATGATGGCGCTGTATCGCTTCTTCGGTGAAGCCGGCGCCGAACTGGTGGGCGGCATCGACGCCGGCGGCTTCGAGGTTACGCGCTCCAAGGCCATCGTCGACGGCCGCTTCATCGGCTTGGCCCTGGACCAGCACCTGCAGCACACGCTCACCGACGCGCGCATCGACACCTGGTTGGACGAGGTGCTGCCGCTGCTGGTGGAAGTCTGCGACGAGCCGGCGCCGACGGCTTAACGGCACAGCGCGTATCGGCAGAGCATCACCGGATCCTTCGGACAATGAAAACCAGGCTCGACTGGAGCGCCTACAAGGATGCCGGCATGGGCGATGCCTATGCGGATATCCCCAAGCACGGCGGCGACTTCGCCAAGGCCGTTGCCGTCTGCATCAACAGCGGCCAATGCGAGATCGGCGCCGCGGTCGTCGCGGACTGACGGGCGCCGGCGGCCGCCCATTGCCGCCCCCTACCGGCCCCTTGCCGCCCCCTAGCGGCCCTTGACCGGCCCATTGCCCGCCAGCCCATGCGTCGCTTCGGATCCTGACAGTAGGGGCAGTTCACCTGGTCTATTTATTAGAATGTACTAATATATTAATACGACTCACAGGCGCGAGAGGGACCATCAGATGTTGGCGAACAACGCACTGCGCATGGCGGCGGCCGCCTTGGCAATCCTGCTGGCCGGCTGCGATATGGGTTCCGTAATGATCGAGGAAGAGCGCAGCCCGCTCGGCTTCGACGCGACCGTGGCCAAGATCATCGACAACGCCGAGGCAAGGGGTTGGGAGGCGCCCAAGGTCTTCGATTTCCAAGCATCGCTGATCGCGCATCAGCGCCCGGACCCGGGGCGTATGAGCGTGATCAAGCTCTGCTCGCCCAACTTCGCGTCGCGGATGTTCGCGAGCGACGATTCGAAGTTCGTCGCCGTCATGGCGCCCTGCTCCATCGCCGTCTACGAGAAGTCGGACGGGCACACCTATGTGTCACGGATGAACATGTCGCTGATGTCCAAGCTCATGGGCAATGGCGTCGGTCCGGTGCTTGCCGACATCGCCGCGGACGACGAGGCCATTCTGGGATTCGTCCGTTGAACGGCGCACCGCGGGCCGCGGGACCGGCACGCCGGTGCCGCAAACAAGGCGATGCCCCGGATATCGCGAACCGATACCGGGGCTTCGCCGACTGCCGAATAGGCCCGAATAGGCCCCGAATAGGCCCCGAATAGGCCCCGAATAGGCCCCGGACAATCTCCGGAGGATCCCCTGAGCATCCCCGGCTGGCCTCGATCTGCCACTGCACGAGGTTTCGCCACAGGGTTCTGCATTATCATCCGGTGACCGACGCTCCGGCTCCGAGCTGGCTCCGAGCTGGCTCCGTCCGCGCTCGCCGCCCCCCGCCCGGTCACCGACGAGCCGGCCACTCACGATGATGAAGCAATAAGCCCATGGACCAAGGTATCGCCGCGATTGCCGCAATCGTGCTGCACTTCGCGCTGCAGGCGGCCGTGATCGTTCGCGCCCTGCTGCGCCCGCACCGCGATCCGGCCTCGCGCATCGCCTGGGTCGTGGTGATCGCCGCGGTACCGGTGCTCGGCATTATCGCCTACCTGCTCTTCGGCGAGGTCAGTATCGGCCGGCGGCGCATCGAGAAAACGCGCGCCGTGCTCTCGCGCTTGCCCAAGCCGCAGGACGCCCCGGGCAGCGGCGCGGCGGTCTTCGGGGCCGAGGTGCCGGAGCGCCACCGGCATCTGTTTCGCGTGGGCGCTTCCATCAGCGGCTTCGAGCCCATCGGCGGCAACCGGGCGTCGTTGCCGGCCGACTCCAATGCCGTCATCGACGCAATGGTCGCGGACATCGATGCGGCGGCGGATCACGTGCATCTGCTGTTCTACATCTGGCTGCCCGACAACAACGGCTGCCGCGTCGCCGACGCGCTGATCCGCGCCGCCGGGCGCGGCGTCACCTGCCGCGCGATGGCGGACGATCTCGGCTCGCGCTTGATGATTCACTCCGAGCACTGGCGGCGTATGGCGTCGGCCGGTGTCCGCTTGGCCCGTGCCTTGCCCATCGGCAACCCGCTGCTGCGCGCCTTGCGCGGAAGAATCGACCTGCGAAACCATCGCAAGATCGTCGTCATCGACGACCGCATCACCTACTGCGGCAGCCAGAATTGCGCGGACCCGGACTTCGCCATCAAGGCCAAGTTCGCCCCTTGGGTGGACGCGATGGTGCGCTTCGAAGGCCCGATCGCCCGGCAGAACCAGCATTTGTTCGCCGGCGACTGGATGGCGCATGTGGACGACGACATCGACGACCTGCTGCGGCAACCGTTGCCGGCGCTTTCATCCGACGCCGGGCCGGTGATGTCCGCCCAGGCGATCGGCACCGGACCGACCGTTCGCTGGTCGGCCATGCCCGAGATGTTCGAGACATTGATCTATACCGCCCGCCGGGAGCTGACCATCACCACGCCCTACTACGTGCCGGACGAATCCATGCAGTCCGCGCTGTGCGCCTGCGCGCGCCGCGGCGTGCGCACCACGCTGGTCTTCCCCGCCCGCAACGACAGCTGGATCGTCGCCGCCGCCAGCCGCAGCTACTACCCGGACCTGCTGGCCGCCGGTGTGCACATCTTCGAATACGTCGGCGGCCTGCTGCACACCAAATCCCTGACGCTGGACGGCGAGGTGACACTGATCGGCTCGGCCAACATGGACCGGCGCAGCTTCGATCTGAACTACGAGAACAACATCCTCTACTACGACCCGGCACTGACCGCCGCGATGCGCGAGCGCCAGCGGGCCTATATCGCCCGATCCCGGCCCGTCATCGGCAGCGACGTGGAGGCCTGGAGCTGGCGTCGCAGGCTCTGGAACAACACCGTCGCGGTGCTCGGCCCGGTGCTGTGATCCTCGTTGGCATCGGCCCGCGGCACAACACCGTCGCGGTGCTCGGCCCGGTGCTGTGATCCTCGTTGGCATCGGCCCGCGGCGGCGCCGGCCGGCGCCGCCGCGG
>JAIPFF010000088.1 GCA_021736785.1 Thiohalocapsa sp.
AGCCCGGACGTAATCCTGCGCCGGCACCGGCAATCCGTCCGCGGCGAGCCGGAGACTCCCGGCGTCCGGGAGTCTGGGCTTCAGCCCGGACGTGGCTCATCGTTCCAGCCCGCCGATCCAGGCGCCGGCCGGCGTCTCGTACCATGCATGGTCTTGCGCGGAGTCAGCGCCCGTCGCGGACCGGTTTCGGCTCGCCGGCGCCCGGTGCATTGTCGGCGTCGAGTTGCGTGCTGCGGTCGTCGGCGGAGGTCGGCGCGAGACGCGCCTGCGAGGGCGCACCACCGCGCCCGAGCACTTCGCCAAGCGCCGCCCGCGAGCGCTGCGCAATGAAGTCGGGAGACAGCCGCCGCTCGGCGAACAGTAGGGTCTGATCGGCCTCGCGGTCGAGGTAGAGGATGTCGTCGGGCGCGGGCCGGAACGGCCGGCGGCTGACCCGCACGATGCGCCCGAGGTTCACGCCGCGCCCGTCATCGAGCAGGACCAGGTGCGGCGCAAGTCCGCGCGCCGGGTCCGGCCGCGGAAAGTCGACGACGCCGAGCAACAGGTAGGGATGATCGGTCACTTGCGCGGCAAGCACGGTTTCCGTCAGGCACAGCTCGGTGATATACACGGTCTCGCCGAGCGCAGCGCGCAACTGACTGATATAGCGCTCGTAGTCCGGGCCAGGCCATAGCCCATCGTGGCCCGCCTGCGCCCGATCGGTGCCGTCGTCGGCCGGTGTCGCCGTCATAGCCATTCCCGCCTGTCTGCTTCGGGTCTGCTTCCGGCGGCGCGGGCGCTCAGAACACGAGCACCCGATCAGCCGCCAATGTGCGCTCGGCCAGCTCGTCCATGGTGCTGCGACGCGTGCCCGCGATCAGTTCATCGTCGCCGATGCCGCGGGCATCCATGCAGGTTCCGCAGAGCAGTACTTCGCCCTTACGCGCCACGGCTTTGACCATCAGCTCCAGATTGTAGTAGCCCTGGGGCACCTTTTGCCCGGCCTTGGCGCAGGCTACCGCATCGGCCATCAAAAAGACGCTCACGGTATCCCCCTGCGAGGAGACGGCCTTGGCGAGCCGCAGCCCGTTGAAGCTTCGCTCGGTTCCGTAAGGCGGGTCGTTGAGAATGAACAGGGTCGACATCTCGGCGTGGCTCCGGTTGTAAACGAGGGGCCAGTGTCGCACGCGCACAAGGCTGTATTCAACGTTTTGGTTGAATGAAAGAGAAATATCACCGACCCCTTATACTGGACGGCAGGGACCGGAAAATAACCCCGCACCGGCACGGCATGCGGCGCGGGCGGCCGCGGCCGGTCCCTACCCCGCCGGCACGGCGATCCGCCTGCTGCCGAGCTCCGCCGGCATAGTCATCGGCACGAATAATCCGCAGGACATGGCAAAGACAGCATCACCCAAGCAACAGCTCTTCGAGCAGCTCGCACTGATCGGGCGCGCGCTCGGCCATTCCGCCCGGCTCGAGCTGCTCGACTACCTGGCCCAAGGCGAGCACAGCGTCGAAGATCTGGCCCGTGCCGCACGGCTGTCGGTGGCGAATACCTCCAAGCACTTGCAGCAGCTGCGCGCTGCAGGGCTGGTGGACGCGCGCCGCGACGGCAAGTACGTGCGCTATACGCTGGCCGACGAGCGCCTATTGGACATGTTGGCGGCCATGCGCGGCATCGCGCGGACGCACCTCGATACCGTCCGGGATTTGCTCGCGAGCTATCTGCAGGGCAGAGACGGTCTCGAGCCCGTGCCGGCGCACGACCTCATGCGGCGCGCGCGCGACGGCCTGGTGACGGTACTGGACGTCCGCCCGGCCGAGGAATACGCCCAGGGCCATATCCCCGGCGCACTCAATATCCCGCTGGAGCGCCTGCGCGAGCGGATCGCCGAGCTGCCCGTGGACCGCCAAATCGTCGCTTACTGCCGCGGGCCTTGGTGCGTGTTGTCGTTCGATGCCGTCGCCGGGCTGCGCGCGGCGGGCTTCGATGCCCGCCGGCTGGAAGATGGGCTACCCGAGTGGCGCCGCGCGGGCTTGCCGGTGGTGCGGGAGTGAGCGCCGCCGCGACCGGCCAGCGCCCCCTTGCCAACGCATTTTCTCGGGCGTTCTCTGCACTTCGGCGACTTGGCGGAGGTCCCTAACCGGCTCCCTAACCGCCTCCCGCGACCGGCTCCCCCTTAAGCCCCGACGGCCACCCGCAAGTCCGCTTGTGCGTCGCTGCCGGTCAAGCGAAGGTCATAGGTCTCCTGCAAGACCTTGAAGATATTCGGCGAGATGAAGGCCGGCGGTTGCGGGCCCAGCGTGATGCCCTTGACGCCCAGGTGCAGCAGCGTCAGCAGCACCGCGACCGCCTTCTGCTCGAACCAGCTGATCACCAGCGTCAGCGGCAGGTCGTTGACGCCGCACTCGAAGGCCTCGGCCAGCGCGACGGCCACCGCGATGGCGCCGTAGGCATCGTTGCATTGGCCCATGTCCATCAGCCGCGGCAGGCCCAGGTGCTCGCCGTAGTCGTGGTCGCGGATGCGGTACTTGCCGCAACCCAGCGTCAGGATAAAGGAATCCGGCGGCGTCGCCTGTGCATAGTCGGTGAAGTAGTTGCGGCCCTTCTCTGCGCCGTCGCAGCCGCCGATGACGAAGAAGTGGCTGATTTTCCCGGCCTTGACGGCGTCGACGATGGTCTGCGCCTGATCCAGCAGCACGGTGCGGTGAAAGCCGACCGTTGACTCGCCGACCACCTGCTCCGTGCAGGGCTCCGCCGCGCGCGCCGCGGCAATCACCGGCGCGAAGTCGCCCTCCGCCAGCCGCTGCCCACCCGGCACCGCGACGGCATTGGTCGTAAACAGCCGCCCCTTGTAGCTGTCCGGCGGGATCAGCACGCAGTTGGTGGTGCCGACGACCGGACCCGGAAACGCCGCGAACTCCTTTTTCTGGTCCTGCCAGGCACCGCCGTAGTGGCCGGCCAGGTTGGGATGCTGTTGGAACTTCGCGTACATGTGCGCCGGCAGCATCTCGCCGTGGGTGTAGACGTTGATGTCGGTGCCTTCCACTTGCTGCAGCAGTTGCCACAGATCCATCAGGTCATGACCCGTGACCAGGATGCCGGGCCCGGCGCGGGTGCCCTCCACGACCCGCTGGGACCCTGGCTTGCCGAAGGTCTCGACATGCCCTTCGTCGAGCATCTGCATGACACGCAGGTTCATCTCGCCGCACTTCAGGCAATAGCCGAGCAGTGTGTCGATATCGAAGTTCACATTGGTCATGGTCGCGAACAGGGCCTCCTCGATAAAGGCCGAGACCTGCTCGTCGAACTTGCCCAGGCGCCTGGCGTGGTGGGCGTAGGCGGCCATGCCCTTCAGGCCGAACAGCAGCGTCTCTTGCAGTGATTGGACGTCCTCGTCCTTGCCGCAAGTGCCGGGCGAATTGACGCAGGCGGTTTGTCTGAAGGTTTGCTCGCATTGGTTGCAGAACATGGCGGCTCCGAATCGATAGGCTGGGATGAAAACCGAGTTTGTCCGGAGATCGCGGCGGCACCTGGCCGGCTACGAATAACCGCGGGCCAAACCGCGTGGCTGATCCGCGCTCCGGGCGAGCACCAGGATGTGTGCGGCGCGAGATCCGGGCCTTGACCGCGATCAAGCACCGTTTCGCGCGCCTGACGTCGATCAGGTGCCGGCCAAGGCATTCATGTAACGTTACCCCCGAAACCGGGAGGCCGCGGGCGAGAAAACCCCGGATGCGCTACGAGCAGGACCGCGTGGGCAGGAAACTCGGCGGCAACTTCGGCGGCATTCGGCGACGCACCGTCGATGGCTCGATGCATGTCAACGCGATCGTGACCGCCGCCCGGGACTTGAGGCAAATCACGGTTCCTTACCGCGCCCGGCCTGACATTCGATCATGACGCGAAACCCGTGGCACATTGGCGTCCGCCGGAACGGCACCGGCTGCACCGTGGCCGAACCGCTCTCTCCCTCTCTCTTGGCACGATCAGCCGGGATTCCGAGCGCCGGCAGCTCGAACGCGCCGGCCGGCACCGCGGCCCTGTCGGGCGAGAGGTTGATCACGCGGTTAGAAAGGATCAGATCAATGCCGCCCGAGGGCAGCCGGCGGGCAGTCAATGCTTCGACGTGTCCCTGCAGCAAGCGGACGCGTTATAGGCAGAAAGGAATCACGCGCCCCGTTTTCGATTTGATCGCGTAGCAGGACTTCGGCGCATATCGAAGGACAACCGCATCCTCTGCTCCCGCGTTAGGACTCCGAGGCGTCCCCGCGCCCGCACCGGTGCTCCTGCCTGCCAAGTAAACACGGTGGTTGCCCTTCACAACGAAGTTGTATAAGCGGCTGAAACTGTCCGCTTGAAGCAAGGACAAGTTGCCGGTCGGTGCGCCGTCGGCGTCGAATTTCACGAGATTAAACGAGCTTTTTACGCCGGGAGGATAGTGGGGCTCGCTTTGAATGAGTACGACAACGTGCCCCGACTCATTGACTGTCGCGCCTACATCGAACGAGTTGAGTCCACGCACACCAATGAAGGTATTCCAGAGGACCCGGCCATTTCCCTGGTCCAATTTTGCGACGAATGTATTGGCATTGTTGTCGCCGGTATGGGCCTGCAATGGGGTTCCCCAATCGCTGCTTGCTCCGGATACGTAGAGGCCGCCACGCCAATCGATCAGAATCTCTCCCGCCCAATCACCATAGAACGATTTACCGTAGAGAAACATGTCGGACGACCCGAGGAACGTATTCCAGACGCGAGCTCCGTTTGCATCCAACTTTGCCACGAAAGCATCCGACCCCCCACCGGAAAAGGCCGCTACGGGAGTCCCCCAACTCGCATATCCGGTTCCCGCTACCACGACGCTGCCGCTCTCGGTCACCGTGATGCCGCTCGGGTACTCGCCACTTGCGGAACCCATGAATGTGTGCCATCGCCTCGCCCCGTCATTGCTCAATTTCACAACGAACGTGTCTGCACCGCCCGCGTGAGCGTTGATCGGGTTACCCCATCCGCTGCCGGAGCTTGTGCCCGTCGCGAAGATACCGCCACCTTCCGCGACGGCTATCGCCCGCATGCCATCTGCGGCCGGCGAGCCCATAAACGTGTTCCAGATGAGATTTCCGTCGCTGCTCAGTTTCGCAACGAAGGCGTCCGCCGAGCCGGAGTGGCCGTGAATCGGAGAGCCCCACTCGCCGGAACTGTTACCCGCGATGTAGATATTGCCCAGGCGATCGACGGCAATGTCCGCGAGCGAGTCATGGCCGTTGGCTCCGAGGAAGGTATGCCACAACAATTCGCCCGCGTCGCTCACCTTGGCGATAAAGACATCATCCAAGCCGCTGCCGAGTTGATTGCTATCGCCGGTATGCTCATTGATCGGAAGCCCCCAGGTCCGTTCACTGACGCCTCCGACGTAGATATTGCCGTCGGCGTCACCCGCAAGCGCCGCTGCGGCGTCATTAGCGGCAGAGCCCATGAAGCGATACCAGTCGGCGTGCAAACTGGCCGCCCTGAGTGCATGCTGCGGAAACAGGAAGAGAACAAGGAGGAAGCAAAGAAGCTTGGTCGGATTCACTGCTAGGATCACTCGTCGGCTAGTCCGCGCCATGACGCTGTGTCAACGTTGCAAAGGGCCACATCCATCAGCCGCGGGAGGCTCGGGCGCCGGGTGCGCGTGTGTAGTCGTCGTCTCTAATGCTGAGATTGTCGGAACCCGGCACCGGGATACAGGGCTTCGGTAGCGAAGGCTTCCGTCAGGCCCCGGCGAAGGTGACGAGCATAGCTTCCTTCGGTCCGGTCGTCACACGGAACCGGACACATGAGCAAACACGCCCTTGAGTCCGAGCAGCGGCGTTTCCTGCAGGGAAGGCACGTTCTTGTCGAAGAGACCGGGCAAGCTGACGCGGGCGCACTGTCCGGAAGCGTTGCGCGCATCGGTCGCGGAATATAGCAACTGCGCATCGACAGGCCCAGGGGAAAACCGAGCTCTTACACAGACCGCTGCGCCCTCGGCCGAACGAACAAAAACGACGGCGAGCCGCCGCTCTCGGCAAGAAACATAATGTGCACGACATGATATGCGGGTCTTGACTGCGGTCAAGTGGCGTTTCTCGGGCCTGATCTCGGTCATGCGTCCGCTGGCGCTTTCCCCGGTCCCTTGCCCCCGGTTTCACGCGCACATCGGCGGGAAAACCACAGACCCCGCACCGGCGAGATAGACGACGGGATCTTCCCGCGCCCATGCCCCCGCCGAGATCGGCGACGCGCCGTCAACGGCTTGATACATGTCAACTCAACCGTCGGCGGCGCCCCGGGCTTGAGGCGTATCAAGGTTCCTTCCCTCGCACGGCGCGAGATTCGACGTTGACGTGCACCCTGCACCCGCGCCGCATCGACGCCAGTCTGCGGGCACGGTAGCGGGGGGCACGCGAAACCGCTCGCTCCCTCTCTCATGGAACGATTGGCCGGGATTCCGGGCGCCCGCGACACCAAAGACAACCGAGGAGACCGCCATGTCGAGATCGAGCCGGGCTCATTACGCGGCGCTGTGGCGCGCCGCGTTGGCCGGAGCCTTTACGCTACTGTTCGTCACCCATACCAACGCAGCCAGGCCGCCTGGTCAGGCCGGGGTCGACTGGGGCGATCCGAAAGGGCAGGAGTGCATCGACTGCCATATGTCCGAGAACCCGGGCCTGTACTGGGAGTGGAACCATAGCCAGCATGGTCAGAACGGCGTCACCTGCCTGGACTGCCATGAGGCGAACGAGGGCGAAATCGACGCCTTCAAGCACGAAGATGCGCTGATCTCCATCATCGTGACGCCGAAAGACTGCTCCAAGTGTCACCAGACCGAGTTCGAGGAGATGGATGGCTCGCACCATGCAAAGGCCGGGCAGATCCTGGGCTCCCTCGACAACCTGCTGGGCGAAGTCGTCGGCGGCCCTGCGGCGGTCAACGCCGGCTGCAAGCAGTGCCACGGCGGCGAGCTGGAGTTCTACACCGAGGGCAAGAATCGCGGCCGCCCGACGCCGGGCAGCTGGCCCAATACCGGCATCGGGCGCATCAACCCGGATGGCAGCCTCGGCTCGTGCAGCGCCTGCCACGGCCGGCATCGCTTCAGCAAAGCACAAGCGCGGACCCCCGACACCTGCGGCAAGTGCCACGTCGGTCCCGACCACCCGCAGATCGAGGTCTACAACGAGTCCAAGCACGGCATCATCTATCGGGCCATGGTCGACGAGATGAACCTGGACTCGGATAAATGGGTCGCGGGTATCGATTACTCGGCCGCACCCACCTGCGCCACCTGTCACATGAGCGCCTCGCCCAACGAGGGCAAAACGCACAATGTCGGCGAGCGCATCTCCTGGACCCTACGCCCGCCGATCTCGACCAAGATCAATCTGGTGAAGCTCGAGGACGGCAACGAATTCGACGTCCCCGAGGGCGAGCCGATTCCGGCTGTCGGCGACGAGGCGAAAGGCTCCACCGTCGTCGAGGTGCTGACCTGGAAGGACCGCCGCGGCAAGATGGAAGACGTCTGCTTCGGCTGCCACGAAGAGAGCGTGATCACCGGTCACTACAAGCAATTCGATGATGTGGTGGAGCTCTACAACGAAAAGTTCGCGAAGCCCATCGCCGCCGCCATGGGGGATCTGAAAGAGAACGGGTATATCACGCCGTCACCTTTCGACGACAAGATCGAATGGACCTGGTGGGAGATCTGGCACCACGAGGGGCGTCGCGCCCGACACGGCGCGTCCATGAGCGGACCCGACTATACCTGGTGGCACGGTCTGTACGAGGTTGCCCAGCATACGTACTTCAAGTGGATACCCGAGCTGAAGGACGTTGTCGCGAAGAAGGACGGCAACGAAGAGTACGCCGTCGCTCTATTGGAGAAGCACTTCAAGCCCATCGAAGGCCACGACTGGTACTTCAACGGCATGGGCAAGGAGCAAATCGAAAAGGTCCGTAAGGCCTTCGAAGCCCGCTACGGCGAAGGCGCGCTGAAGTAGCCGCCCGTGCCGAAACGACGCCGGCGGCCGGCCCCGCGAGGCCCCCGCCGGCGGCGGGGGAGGATGCCCGCGCGGGGCTCGCCCCCCCCCGCGCAATCCCCCGG
>JAIPFF010000006.1 GCA_021736785.1 Thiohalocapsa sp.
AAATACTGTCGCGCTGCTTGTGGTTGCTCGCGTACAGGTCCGGATACAGATCCCCGTTCAACTCGCCCCACGACGCCCCCCACGACTCGCCCGTGTGAAACGGACCCGCCGTCGACGTCACATCCTCGAAACCGATCTGTGCCTGCGCCGCGCCCCAGCCGCAAAGCAGGCCAACCAACAAACCACCGAACAATCGAGCGGGAATTACCATGGGAATCGCCTAATTCAATCCGTTATGTGTCTATAGGAGGTCAGCCGTCCGAGGAGTGCGACCGAGACGGTAGCGTCCGTCGCCCAGCAAGCGCGTGCTGCCGATCAACGTGCCGAGCGAGCAAACCGTTGACGGCCGGGGTGACCGGCGGTCAACGGTACGCTCGCCACTTCAGAAGATTAGGTGCACGCGGGTTATTGGCATGCGCCGAGGGTGGCAAGATCGAACGGAGCAGACACCGGCGTGCGGTCCGCACCCACGGCAACCACGGCACCAGCGGGCAGCATATCGACGCCGAAGCAGGCGGTCTCGCCGGCAGGCACGGTCAGCGGGTCGATACCGTCTTGGCCCCAGTTCTTGACGAAAAAGCTATAGGTCCAACCGTCGGCGATGGGACTCAGCGTATCCGCCACCTCCAGATTAAAGCCGGTCGCGCCCAAAACGGCTGTCGACGTAATGGTGCCGCTATACTCGACCAACTGAGAGGAACCGCCTGATGCGGCCCTCACATACCACTGCTGATCGCCCGCGGCGGCGCAATCGCGCCAAATGAACAAGCCCGCGTCGTTGCCCGCCGAGTAACTCGGCTCACCGCAGGCCAAGCTGTTGGAAGCGCCGTCGTTGTCGACGATCGTGACAGTCGCGGACGTTGCGCCGGCGGCAGCACCCGCGATATTGCTGAGTGTGACCGTGAACGACTCGTCGGACTCCTCGTCGTTGTCATCTGTAATCGGTACGACGATCGTTTCGGTGGTCGCGCTGTTCGTGAAGGTTACGGTCCCGCTGGTCGCGCTGTAGTCACTGCCCGCCGTCGCGCTGCCGTCAGCGGTCGCGAAGTCCGCCGATGCGTCGACGCCGGTGGGGGACGAGAGCACGACCTCGACCACTGCGGTTCCTGCACCCTCGTCGACGGTAACGTCGCTGATGCCCATACTTTGCTGGGATGCGGGCGCACAAGACCCAAGGGTCTCGAGATCGAACGGTGTCGTGACCGGCTCGCGGCCGGCACCGACTTCGATCACCGCACCGGCGGGCAGAGCGTCGACCGTGACGCAGGCCGTTTCACCCTCGGGCACCGTCAGGAAGGCGCCGTCGAGGCCGGTGTTGATGATCAGCATCTCGTAGTCGATCAGGCCGGTGCCGCTGCCGGCGAGCGTGTCGTTGGCCTCCAGCCGGTCCGGTGTCACCGTCAGCGTCGCCGACGAGGTGATGCTGCCGCCGAATGCGATTGTCGACGCACTGCCGCCCGCCAGCGCGCGGATGGTCCAATTCTGATCGCCCGGCACCGTGCAGTCGCGCCACATGAAGAAGCCCCGATCCGTGCTCTGATTCAGCGCCGGCTCGCCGCAGGACTGCGTGTTGCCGCCGTCGTCGTCGAGGATCGTCACGGTCGCGGACAGGTCGCCCGGCGCGGCCCCGACGAGGTTGCTCAACGTCACCGTGAAGTCCTCGGCGCCTTCGACATCGGCGTCGTTCGTGATCGAGATGACGATCGTCTCCGATACCGAGCCGCCCGTGAACGTGACCGTCCCGCTCGATGCGGTGTAGTCGGAGCCGGCGAGTGCCGTGCCATCCGCGGTCGCGAAGCTCGCCGTCACGTCGCCGCTCGCCGACTCGCTCAGCGTCACCTGCACCGATGCGGTGCCCGCATTCTCGTCGACGGTGAGGTCGGCAATGCTCATGGTCGGCATCGAGACCGGCGCGCAGGACTGCAGCGTATTCAGATCGAACGGTGCCGTCACCGGCGTGCGACTCGAGCCCACCTCGATGACCGCACCTGACGGCAGCAGGTCCGCGCCGAAGCAGGCGGTCTCGCCAGCGGGCACGACAAGGCTATCGATGCCGTCTTGACCTGCGTTCTTGACGAATAGCGAATAGGTCACGTTGCCGCCGACTACGCTCACCACATCCGCACCTTCGATGCTGAAGCCGGTCGCGGACAGGACGGCATCCGAAGTGATCATGCCGCCGTACTCTTGCACGACAGGATTACCGCCGGCGGTCACACGGGCGTGCCAGACGGCATCCGGACCGACGGCATCGCAATCACGCCAGACAAACAGCCCGATCTCGCTTGCCGCGTTATAGGACGGCTCGCCGCAGATCACGCCTTCGTCGTCCTCGATCGTTACCGTGGCAGTCATATCGCCAGCCAAGGCGCCGACCGGATTGGTCAGCGTCACCGTAAAGTCTTCGAGACCTTCGACATCAGAGTCGTTCGTGATCGGGATCGAGATCGTTTCCGACGTCGAGCCGCCCGTGAACGTGACCGTCCCGCTCGATGCGGTGTAGTCGAAGCCGGCGAGTGCCGTGCCATCCGCGGTCGCGAAGCTCGCCGTCACGTCGCCGCTCGCCGACTCGCTCAGCGTCACCTGCACCGACGCGGTGCCCGCATTCTCGTCGACGGTGAGGTCGCCGATATTCATCGTCGGCACCGCCGCCGGCGCACAAGATTCGAGCGTCGCCAGATCGAAGGGCACGGTCACCGGGGTACGCGCCACGCCCACTTCGACCACCGCCCCCGCTGGCAAGGTCTCCGCCCCGAAGCAAGCGCTCTCGCCGGCGGGCACCGTCAGATTCACGCCGTCCTGGCCGGTGCCTTTGACGAACAGCACGTAGCTCACGTCTCCGGCAACGACGTTGACCTCGTCGGCGCCTTCGATGCTGAAACCGGTCGCGCTCAGCGCGGCATCGGAGCTAATGACGCCGCCGTACTCGACAACCGTTCCGCTGCCGCCTGCAGTCACGCGGGCGGACCAGGTTTGATCGGGACCGGCCGCGTCGCAGTCGCGCCAGACGAAAAGCCCGGCCTCGGTGCCCGCGTCATAGGACGGCTCGCCGCAGGCAATCCCCTCGTCGTCGATGATGCTGACCTCGCCGCTGGCATCCCCCGGCAGGGCGCCGGTGATCGACGTGATCTCGACGAAGAAGGTTTCGCTGCCCTCGAGAATACTGTCGTCGAGTAGTGTCACGGTCGCCGTTTTGCTGATTTCGCCCGCGGCAAAAGTGACCGTGCCGCTCGCGGCCGCGTAGTCTGCCCCCGCGAGCGCAGTTGCGTCGGCGGTTGCGAAGGAAACGTCGACGCTTTCCCCGGCTGCCGGCGGCGCCGACAGTGTGATTTCCACATCTACGGTGCCGTCGTTCTCGAACGCCTGCGCGTCGGCCACGTCGACACTGAGATTTCCCGTGCTGCTGCAGCCCTGCATGGTCTGCAGATCCAGCGGCGCATCCGCGGCCCAGCGCCCCGCGCCGATGAGGATCGGCTGATCGACCGGCGTATCGAGCTCGAGGCATTGCGAGCCGGTCGGCACCTCGAAATCGATTCCGTCCTCGTTCACGCCGATTACGTTCAAGTTGAAGGTGGCTTCGTTCTGGCTAACCACCTCGAAGGAGTCGAAAGCGTCGACATCGAATCCGGCGATGCTCGTAAACGGTACCGTGGAGCGCAGACGGCCCTGGTAGCTGACCGTCGTCTCGCTTTGGCCGCCTTTGGTGCGCAAATGCCAGGCATTGGTACTGCAGTCCTTCCAGACCAGAATCGCCGGACCGAAGTCTTGGGAATACCAGGGCTCCTGCAGGGGGTTGGGGTTATTCGGGTCCGTCTCCCCGCACTCGTCGCCCGGCTGCGGCGGCACGTCGCCGGCCGCCACGCCCAGCGTAACGGGTGTCAGCACGCCACTACCGATGCCGGTCGTCCCCTCGGTGACCCGGTAGATGCCGCCTTGTCCGATGTTGATGTTGTAGAACTCGTTCACGTTGACAACGCCGCCGACGCCGGGCCACTCCACGCGCAGCGTGCTGATGACGGAGTTGCTGCCCAGGCCGACGTGCAGGCGCTTGGCGTTCTGCGACCACCGGTGATAACCGCCATCCTGCTCGCGCAGCTGCGTTTTCGCGTCCGGCGTCGTTACGTAGACCTTCGCCCCCAACCCGTCACGGTTGGAGACCGTGCCCTCCAGGTCGATCTGAATCCAGCTGTTGCCGTTACCCAGATTGCGATGCAGCTCGGCCGGCCCGCCGACGCGAGACGGCTGCAGATTCAGGCCATTGACCGTAAACAGATCCAGAAACCCGTCGGCGTCGAAGTCGGCGACGACCACGGAGTCGCCGATACCGACACCGTCGGCCACGGCCGTACCCAGCGGGCCCTCGGCGCCACCCGCACCGGGCACCAGCGTGAAGTTGCCGGTGCCGTCGTTCTCGTAGAGACGGTTCGCAATGTTCTGCGCGCCGCCCCGGCAGACCATGTAGATGTCCACATCCATATCATTGTCGAAGTCGCCGACGCCGGCACTGGCGCAGTGAATGGGATCGCCCAGACCGCGCGGCCACGGCTCGTTGGTGAACGTGCCGCCGTTGTTCATGTAGAGATGCGGGGGCAGCAGGCCATCGCCATTGGTGGTCCCGGCGAAGGTGAGATTGGCGAAGTCCGGACCGGTCAGACGGTCGATCATGAAGTAGGCGCGTACGTCATCCGGTCCGTAGTAGACCCGCACCTGCCACTGGCTCAGCGTCGTGTCGTAGCCGATATGAATGGAGCGCCCGAAGACCGGGTCGAACGTAGATATGCCGTGCACAACAGGATCGGTGCTGCTCAGTGTGAACGGCCCTTCTTCGGCAGGACGCACGGCACCGGACCCAATGAAGGTTCGCCAGCGGCCGAACTGCTCACTCGAGATATCGACGTAGATTTCTTCGCCGCCTTCAAAATCGAATGCGGAGTCAAAACCCGTCCCGGAGCCATCGCCGCCCTCGACGCGCACCTCGATGCGATCGGCGCTATGGAGCACCGCCTCCTGCAGCCGCAAGCGGCCCCGGACGATCAGCAGATCGATCTCGCCGTTGTTGTCGAAGTCCGCCGACGCCGAGTCCGCGACCAGCGACGAGCCGGGCAGACTTGCAGTGATATCGACGAACGGCCCGCCCGTTTCCGCAAAGTCGCTGATGTCCCAGAGCGTGTCGACGCTTGCCTCGCGCATGCACAGCAGATCGGCCTTGCCGTCCACATTGAAGTCGTTGAAGTGGACGTGGTTGTTGCGACTACCGCAGGCGAAGCCGGTGCCGACGTTATTCTTGTTGAATGCAACCAGGGGAGTCTGTTCGTAGACGTTCGCCGGGTTGAAGGTCGTCATGAGCAGGTCGGAATACCCGTCACCCGAGAAGTCGAGCCAGAATGCCGCGCGACCTGCTGCGGTGAAGGCGCCGGCCCCGTAGGCAATGGCTTCGTCGGTAAAGTAGCCTCCCTGATTGACGAAGAACTGCGCGTCGACGTTGATGCCGGTCGACACCATCAGGTCTTGGTCACCGTCGTTGTCGTAGTCAGCCCAGGTACCGGCATGCTGGTCGCCCGGGAATTCCACCCACGTGCTGGACCGGTCAACCCGCAAGGTGACGTCGGTGAACCCGCCGTCGCCATCGTTACGGAAGATGTACGGGCGTTGCCGGTGGGCGTTGTAAAAAATATCGATCCAACCGTCCGCATTCATGTCGGCCGCCGTCGCCCCCCAAGACTCGGTGACCGGAAACGGACCCGCCGTGGCGCTGACATTCTCGAATTGAATGGCGCCGACGGCTGTCGTGCTCATCGCGAGACAAATCGCGAATGCAGCGGCAGGCCGAGCCCACAACGGTAAGAGGCGGACAGGAAGTTCCATGTTTAATGACCCGAAAATGACCCTGAAAACTTTGACGACCGATCGACGACGCTGGGACCCACGCCAACAAGCCGCCGGGACGGATAACTGATGCGGGTAGCATGCACAAATCGCACCAACGAACGGACCGGCTAGGGCTCCGAGGCGCAACAGGCACTTGAACAAGACGCAGATGGGGGATCGCCCTAGCCTCCGACCACTCTCCTGTAACGTACACATTACAGTTGACAATTCGGCTCGGCAGATGGGGAGATCGGCGGGGGCAATCGGTTGGGGCGCACCGGCTTAACCGAATTCCAATCAACGCGCTCGATCGCGTTGTTTTTTCTCTAAATGCCTGAATGATCGGGCGTGACGATCACAAAGACCATGCGTGCACTAAGGATACGCGGCGATTGCAATTTGCGAATCGACCTTTGCATTCTAAGATTCGGCGGCCATCCGTCGCATTGCCGATCGGCTCCGCAAGAAAACGGATCGGCCTCGGTCGAGGGCATCCGGTCACTCGCTTTACCTTGCCGGGCGCCACGGCCGCGCGCCGGCGTCATACCGCCGTGCACGGCGTCGCGCGGCGTCTCTCAGTACCCGTAGCGCCGGCGGAATCTGCTGGTCCAGCGATCGACGACGGCGAGCTTGTCTTCGGGCAACGTCGTGCGCCACCGCTCGTCGAGTTTCAGATCCATCGCACTTTCCTTGAAGCGTACTCCGCTGCCGGCGATCGTGTGTGTCTTGCCGAGCGTTGCGGTGTTGCCGTCCAGGAATCCGAGCTCCGCGTCCGATGCGCCGACGAAATCAAGGATCTTGCGCAGAGTCTGCTCGGGGTGTGCGACCAAGTCCTCGTAGCGCACCCGCTCGTAGGGCGAACGGACCCACTTTGCCGCCCACTCCGTGACTAAGTTGACGAGCATCCAGCGAACGCTGTTCCACCAAGTGGATCGGCGTGAAAATTTCTCCGAGCCCTCGTGCTTCAGGCGATACATCGATCCTTCGGAGGCGCGCACATCGCGCACCAGATGCAGGGTATAGACATCGATGTCGGGAAACAGATTGAGCACGGCACCGTAGAATGCGGACTTGGAGCTGTCCGCGACCACGCGCGCGCCACCGACATCGTGCACCGCACGATGAAGATCGTGTAGTTGGGCAAAGTAGCCGGTCAGAAAGCGCTTCGCCCCCGGGATAGCAAGTAACGGCAGGTAGCGCGTCTTGAGGCGGTGCCAACGCTTGCGGTCGAGCCGCTCGATTCCGCCCACGCCCTGCTCGACGACTTGCGTCCAAAAGGCGCAGGATTTCACCGGCGCGCTGCAACCGCATTTTTCGTCATGCGCATATTGCACGTCGATGTTGATCAACTCGCCGACGTCGACGACCCCTTCGACCTGCCCCAGCAGCTTGCCCAGCAGCGTGCTGCCGGTCTTGCCGGTTCCGGCGATGTATAAAACCTTGATTTTTTGGTCCATTTAGGCGCTCCCCGTTAAGGCGCTCCAAAGAAAATCGCGGGCCGGCACGATACCGTCGCCGGCTCTGAATGACTGATTGGCGGATTGACTTGCCCGGCCGAGCGGTAGTTCACCGAAACAGCGTCACCGGGTGCTTGCCGTTGACATCGATGCGCTTGTCGCCGTCCAGCTCGAGAATGGTGCGGTAGCGATCGCTCGGCCTAAGCTGCATTGCATTGGCAACAACAATGTCGGCGCTGGATACGATCTCGATGAGGGCCTCGCCGACCGGTGTCGCAATGCCGGAGTAACCGAAAATCGCGACATCTTGCGAATCCGCAATACGAATCACCGAATGATGCTCGTTCTCGAGCGTCTCGGCCTTCAGGTAATACAGCTCCACACCCTTCGCATTGACGACTTCGCATTGCGGATTGGAGCGAGAGCGTTCCACATTGAGCCCATAGAAGGCGAGCCGTGCATGATTATCGCGAATGCGCACATGGCGATAATCCGTGCCGTCGGAGACGTCGCTGAGCTTGTTCCACGGTGCCGCCATAGCATAGACGCGCCCCGCCCCGGTGACGCGATAGGTCTCGAGACGCCGGGACGGCGCCCGGCTTGCCGACGGCATCGACGTGAGGTCCATCATGATGTCGCGCACCACGGAACCTGCACCGGCGCGCCAGGCAAGCGCGGTCTGCACCTGCTCCGGGGCAATGTCGATGCGCAAAAAGGAGATGGTAGCGTCCGACGCGGCGTCGCTCGTGCTCGACACCACCGCCGTTCCCGGCTCCGGCCGCCATTTTCCGCTCGCCTGAATGATCGACAGATGCTTGGCAACACCGATCAAGTGCTTTCCCGCGGGAATCTCGATGGTGTCGCTCACCAGATACCTGCCCTTCGGCAAGAAGACTTTCTTGGCGCTGGCCAACGCCTTCTCGAGCGCCGCGGTGTCGTCGCCGGCGTCGTCGGGCTTGGCACCGAAGTCCGTCACCGAGACCACGTCCGCGTCGTCCATGGACGGGAAACCGCTCCCCCAAACATGGCGATCGATCAGCGCATCGCCATCGGGCTCGCTGCCGGCGGCGACAACCGCATGCGTCGCGACCGGCGCGCCGTCGACGATGATTTTGCTGTCCGGTCCGGCATGGGCATACTCGCCGATATGGGTCCAATCGCCCACGGCGG
Source organism: Thiohalocapsa sp. (assembly GCA_021736785.1). Taxonomy (GTDB): domain Bacteria; phylum Pseudomonadota; class Gammaproteobacteria; order Chromatiales; family Chromatiaceae; genus Thiohalocapsa. The sequence continues at coordinate 8,496 of JAIPFF010000006.1, forward strand.
CCTCCAGCCGCTCCGAGCCGCTGCGAATCGGCGCGCTCGCGCCTTTGATCCAGACATCTTTTAGGTAAAGGCTACGACCGGCCCGGTTGTCGATCGCGATCGGGCCGTCGACTCGAATCACGCCGTCGACCAGCGTCAGCGCGCCGGCTACCGATTTTCTGCCGCCGCGCAGCATGACGATCGGCCCACCGCCCGGCTGATCGATGACAAAGCCGGCGATCGTCATATTCGACTGACCGTTCCAGAACAGCGCGGACTTCTTCTGACCGGAAAGGCGAATGCCGGCGAGCACCGGAAAACGCGTACGATGCTCGGCCCAAATGCCGTAGTCCCCGCCATGTACGCCGATACGGTAGGCGCCACCGCCTTGTCCGGGCAGATTCATGATGCCCGCATAGGCACCTTGCGCGTAAATATCCACGTCTTCGAGGGTCGATCCCTGGGATCCGGCATGGCGAATGCCCACCGCACCGCGATTGCCGCTTGCACGCAGGTCGAGGTCGATGCCCTTGAAGACCTGATTCATCGAAATATTCGACTGCTCGTCATCCGGGTCGGTGCTGCCGAGCTCCCTGGACACGCCCGAGGCCTTGTCGTTGCGCGGCTGGGCCCAGATCCAGACCAGCGGCTTCGGCTTATCGGGGTTGTCGAAGCCGACGGCGTTGTCGGCGAGGACGAGACGCGGGCGCGCATCGCCGGCGGTGGAGCCCACCAGGGCGTTGGCCCTATTGCGGTCGTGCCTGAATCTGTCCTTGCCCCGATCCAATTCAACAGGCTGCATGGCACGAATGGTATCGGAGACCAAATAGCGGCCCGGCGGAAAAAAGGCCACGTAACCCTTGGATAACGCCGCATCGACGGCCTTCTGGATGGCCGCCGTATCGTCACCGTCGTCATCGGGCACCGCGCCGAAGAGGGTCACCGGCAGGCGCCCCTTGATCACATCGGGATGATCCGGCGGAATCTCGGGATCTGCCGCGAGCGCGACCGCATGCATCTGCAGCAGCATGGCCGCCGTCAGCATCATGCGGGCAAGCCCTGCTGCCCGGCGCGGGCGCAACGCCGACCACCGCCGTGCAGCGGACAAGTACGCTACGAACCCGGTGTCAGCGCTCATACCACACCGAGAAGTCCATGCCGGACGCCGATTCCAACTGCCGAATATCGTCGCGGTAGTACTTGAGCAGCAGTTCCTGGCGCAGACCTCGATCCAACGTGGCATTGGTCTGTTTCTTCGGCAGCATGCCGAGCAGTTTCTTTCCGGCCTGCTTCACAGGGCGGGTCATATCGCGCGGCAGCGCCCGCAGTACGCGCCGCGTCGCGGCCGCCGCTCCGTGAAAGGCCGTGACATCTCTCTTGCTGTTGCTGCGCTTGGAGATGACCGTCGGCTGGAAGCTCGGATCGACACCGAGGAAGTCGTAGCATTTGCGGATGCCTTGACCGGGATCGCCCTCGATATCCTGCTCGTAGAGCAGCACCAGCATTTGATCCTTCGGAAAAGTGTCCATGTAGCGCTGCAAATGCCGGCCGTAGTAACTCGCGCGAGGGCGGTCTTGCTCGAAGAACGCGCGGAACTCGGTATCGACGTCGATCAGCCCGCGGCTCAGCTGATGCCAATAGAAGGAGAAGGCCTGCTCCACCGGATGCCGCAGGCTGGCGATGAGCTTGACGTCGGGCAGATCGGCGCGAATACGCGCCGTCGCGTCGACGCTACCGAGATAGCTGGGAGAGGCCTCGCCGACCACCGGCTCGCCCGCGGCCCCTTCGAACTGCTGCGCGTACCAGGAACGGCCCTTATCGAAATTTTGCCCGCAGTAATAGCGCAACTCCTTCAGCTGCGGTACGAAGACGTCCGGATGCTCGCGCAGAGCGTCCGCAATCCAGGTCGTTGCCGCTTTCGGGGCGCCGATGATCAGAAAATTCGGTTCCAAAGTTACAACCTCGGATAATGTTTCGGCGGCGTGGATTGCGCCCGAGCCGACGATTTGTGTTGGTAATCGCGCGGGCGGGAATTTCCCGTTTTCCGCGTCCGATAATGCTACTCGTCGGACGCCGCGGGCGGCGTCCTACCGATGGCCTGCTGCAATCTCGGGCCGGCGAATCCGAACGCCTTTGCGCCCGCGGCGGCGCTTCGATCGAGATGGTCCACCTCCACCGGCACGGCGAGCGCGAAGACACGCCGGTGCTCGATGCCGTCCTGCCGCACGATGGTCTCGATTTTGAGATGGTGGTGCCCGGGACGGATGGCGCGCACCGAGATCTCGCTGGTGCCCTTAAACGGCACCTCCAGCATCGCGGGCGTGTCCACCAGCCTCAGGCCCGGACTCGGCGTCACGGTGAACGTCGCCTCGTCGTAAGACTCGTTCGGCCAGAACCACAGCCGAACCGCCGACGGCATGGTGACGCCGATGTTGTTGTCGACCTTGTATTTGATTTCCAAGGCACCGCGCGGCTGTTCCCGCAAGGATTCTTGAAGTGCATGAAATGCAGCCAATTCCGGATGCAGGTCCGGATCGTCGCAGGCCTGCGGCACGGCCGGCGCGCACAGCGCCAATGCCGCCAGCAAGCAACGCAAGAAACGGCCTTGGCGGTGTAAGCGGGTGGAGCCCTGTTCAATCATCGACGGATCCATTCAGTCGGTCTTTATGCGTCCGGTCGGGGCGGGAGCCGACGTCGGCAGCAGCGCATTTCGATGCACATGGCAAGCAACAATGATGCCGGACTCTGCGTCTCGGCGACAGCCGCAACAACGCGTCATCGGACGACTGCTCGACGGGCACGGCAAAGGCCAGCCAGCAAAGGCTGATCTGAGCCGAGCCGAGCCGATTGTCAAGCTATACCACCTCGCTGACAGTTCTCGCCCCGCCCGCTTCGATCCGCCCGGTTCGATCCGCCAGCTGCCGCGGGTCGTCTGCGAACGCGCGACAACGATAACAGGCTCGGTTCTTGCTGTTCGCGAAGGAGCTATTGCAAAGCGTCGACGACGACGGTCCGCGGTGCGGGCCGAGTCGGCGGAATCAAATCATGAGAGCAGAAGCCCACATGGAACCATACAGAGACTCTTCTCGGCGCTCGGGCGCACCGGTCGCCGATCTCCGAGCGCCCGCCCCCTCGAAGGGCGACGTGCTGGACGTCAGCATCATCATCAAAACGCTCAACGAAGAAGCGAATATCGCCCGCGCGGTGGAATCGGCGCTGGACGCACTGCACGCCGTGCGTGGCGAAGTGATCGTCGCAGACAGCGTGTCATCCGACCGAACAGTCGAAATTGCCTCGCAATATCCCATTACGGTTGTGCAACTTGCACATGCGCATGAACGCTGCTGCGGCGCCGGGCCGCAGCTCGGCTTTCAGCATGCGCGCGGAGAATTTCTGTATATCCTCGACGGCGACATGGAAATGGACACCGATTTCCTCGCCCGCGCGGTCGCGTACATGCGTGAGCATGCCGATGTCGCCGGCGTCGCCGGCATCGTGGAAGAGCTCGGCGGCGGCAATTACGAGTTCGAGGCGCGCAAGTCTCAGGGCGCAACCTGGAGCAGGCCGGGCGAGCAGCGCTGGCTGGATATGGGCGGGCTCTACCGACGGGCAGCGGTGGAAGCGGTCGGTTATTTCTCCAACCGCAACCTGCACGCGTGCGAGGAACAAGACCTGGGGATGAGGCTCGGACAGCACGGCGCGCGCCTGGTTCGGCTGCCGATCCGCTCGGTAAAGCATTATGGCCGCTGCGAGGACTCCTGGACACTGATGCGAAAGCGTCTGAAAAGCGGCTATTCCGATGGCCCGGGCGAATTGGTGCGTGCGGCAATCGGGCAGCCGATGCTGCTGCCGGCATTGCGCAGCCATCGAGAATTAGTGGCGATGGCGGGCCTTTGGGCAGCATTCCTGGTATCCCTGTTGCTGCTGCCGCTGAGCGCATTGCCGGCGGCAGCGGCAGCGGCTCTGCTCGCCGCACTGTTCGCCGTCATGCTGATCAAGAAGCGCAGTCTCGCGCAGGCGGCCACGGGCATGATCAACTGGCAGTTCAGGACCGCTGGCTTCGTGCGCGGCCTGCTCCGGCCGCAAATGAAGCCGACGATTGCACTGGACAGCAAGGTCGTGGCTCGGCCGCGCCCCGTTCCGGCGCCGGCGCCGGCGCAAGCGCGTGAAGCCTGAAGCGATGAACGATATGCAAGTCAGCAACAGCGCCGCAACAGCCATCCCGACGAATACCGCTTCGGCACATTCGATGCCCCTTATCTTCGTCACGGGCGCGTCGCGCTCCGGGACCACCATGCTCGCCCGCATGCTGGGCGAGCACAGCAGCGTGCGCAGCTTCAACGAGCTGCACTACTTCGGAGAGTTGTGGGATCCGTTCGCGAAGGACGTATCCGAGGCGCGAAGCCGGTTGATCGAGCTTGCGACGACCCTGCTGGTGCGCGAAACACGCGGCCTGTGGGGCGGCCGACCGACGTCCGATGATATTGCTTGGGCCGAGTCCGTGGTCGAGCAATTGCCGCTGCAGGGCGCGACACCGTCTGCACTGTTTGCGGCAGTCGCCCGGCGCTTGGCCGCCGACGCCGGCAAGACGTGGGCATGCGAGCAAACGCCGCGGAACATCTTCTATGCCGAGCGTCTGCTGGAACTCTACGAGAACGCCTACATCGTTCACATCGTCCGCGATCCGCGCGCGGTGCTTGCTTCGCAGAAGAACCGTTGGAAGCTGCGCAAGCTCGGCGCGGACCACCTACCGGTGTCGGAGATGCTGCGAAACCGGGTCAACTACCACCCCTATACGATGAGCAGGCTCTGGGCGAAAGCCAACGAAGAGGCTTTGCGGCTGCGCGATCGGCCGCGGGTACGGGTGGTGCGCTTCGAAGACCTGGCGGCCGAGCCCGAGGCGGAATCGCGCAAGCTCTGCGACTTCCTGGGTCTGCCTTACGAGGAAGCCGTGCTCGACGTGCCCAAATGGGGATCGTCGAACGTGGCCCACAGCAGCGCCGAAAAAGGCGTCTCCAAGGATGTGGTCGGCAAATGGCGCGATACGATATCCGACGGGGAAGCCCTGATCTGCGAGAAAGCCACCGCGGGCGTGATGCAACGCCTCGGCTACGAGCCCGAGTTCGCCGGTCGCACCGGTGCGCTCCGGATGCTGCCGAGTCTGGCGATGTACCCGCTGCACATGGCCGGGGTCGTCGCGCTGAACCCCGGGCGCGCTTGGATCCAATTGCGCGCGCTGGCGCGTACCAAATCCCCCCTTTAGTAGCCCGCGGCGCGGCCATCGCGCCGCCGCACTTCCACTCCCGCGACGCCGAGCCCGGTTCACCGCCGCCGGGCCTCCAGTAGCAACGCCCCGCGCAGCATCCATCCGCAGGCCACCTCATAGCAAGGCTTTGCCCGACATCCCCCCGCGGGCCACCTCGTAGCAGGGCTTCGCCCGGCATCCGCCCGCCGCGCGGACCGCGGCGAGCCCATACCAGTCCGAATCTATGCCCCTGCCCGGGAGCTCCGCCCCCGATCGCGGCGGTGCGCCCGCATCGGCAAATAACCCGGGTCTCTACCCCGCATGCACTCCCAGGGCGCGGGCGCAAAAAAAAGCCCGGACCATTCAGGTCCGGGCATTTGTCATTTGCGGTGCAGGAGGGGCGGGACGAACCGCGCCCGAGCAGAGCAGCGGCGGAGTACTCAGTAAGCGTTCTTGTGAATGAAGCCGCGGAAGAACGTCATCAAGATGATGCGAAAATCCAGCCACAGCGACCAATTGCGGATGTAGTCCAGATCGAAATCGACGCGCCGCCCCATTTTGTCGAGGGACTCGGTTTCGCCGCGCCAGCCATTCACTTGCGCCCAGCCCGTAATACCCGGTTTCACTTTGTGCCGGAGCATGTATCCGCCGATTAGGGAACGATACTGCTCGTTATGGGCCACCGCATGCGGTCGAGGCCCGACAATCGACATCGAGCCCTGAAACACATTGATGAACTGCGGCAGCTCGTCGAGCGAAGTGCGGCGCAGAAAGCCGCCGAAGCGTGTTATGCGGGTATCGCCTTTGCGCGCCTGCTGCACCTTGTCGCTGTCCTCGCAGACGGTCATGCTGCGGAACTTCCACACCATGATCTCGCGGCCATCAAGTCCGTAGCGGCGCTGCTTGAAGAACACCGGCCCCGGACTCGACAGCTTGACGCCGAGCGCGATCGCTGCCATCGGCAGCGCCAACAGGACCAGCGCGATACTGCTGACCACCACGTCCTCGATACGCTTGATCCATTGGTCGGGGCCGAGAAACGGGCTCTCGTAAACGCTCACTGCCCTGATGCCGCCCAAATCCACACAAGTGCGCTGCAGCACGTCGACCCGCCACAGGTCCGGCACCACCTGCCGCGATGCGGACTCGCCCTGAGGGTCGCGTGCACGGCGATCCTGCACGAGGTAGACGGAGGCGGTGCTGTCGCTGAGCTTGCGCATCAGCGAGTCGGCTTGCCGCTCGGAGTCTCCCGGCGGGAGGGCGACATAAATGACGTCCAGTTCGCCCCGGCGCGCCTTTTCGACTAGATTTTCAAGAGACCCCTTCAGCCGCAGTCGGCCGACCGAGCCGTGCTCGGCACCGGGCTCGACATCGTCGAAAAGCCCTTCGATACGAAAGCCCATCCAAGGATTCTCGGAGACACTGCGACCCACATGGCGCGCTAACTCGCCGCTGCCGGCGATCGCCATCCGCCGCGAGTTGAGCCCCTGGGCGCGCGCGACCCGCAAGGCGCGGCGGAAGGCGGAGCGCCATGAGCCGAGTAAGATCGGAGTCGCCAGCAACCAGAGCACGATGGTGTCGGGCGGATAGCCGGTCGGATCCTGTTGAATGTAGATCGCAACCAGCGACAATCCCGCGACGGCCAGCCAAATTTCAAAGGTAGACCAAAGCTCCCGCGAGATCGGCTCCGTGCGCCAGGAACGGTAGAGCGCCTTAGCCTCGGCGAATAGATAGAACAAAATCGCGCCGGCGGCGGCGGCCCCCGTCAGAGCGACGGACCACGGTGTGCCGGTCAGCATCGCCGCGGTCGCCAGAGCTCCGACGATGACGACCGCGTCCGCCAAGCGGTGTACCAGCGTCAGATTGCTGCGGTGTTGGCGCAATCGACCGCCGCGCGGCTCGCGCTCGACGATCGCATCCATCACGTATTCAGCCCACATGTCGTTATCCTTCAATGCTGTGTTAATCCGCGGGCGGATTGCTCGATGCCGCCGGGCGGGCCTATCGCGAGTCGACCTATCGGTTGCTCCGTCATGGCAACCCATCGAAGCGCGAGCGTCTGGGAGCGGCTCGTGTGCCGGTCAGCACCCTTCAGCGCGCCTTTCGGTTACGCGGGACGGCGCGTCATGCGGCGTCCGGGTTGTGCAAAAAGCACGTCTTGGCAAAAATCAATGCGAAACGCATTCCGTCGATCAAAAACGGCGCCGGGCAAAGACCGGCTTTGGCACCGTTCACGATCGTCGCCGGCCGTTACAGCCGCTGCTCGGAACCGCCATCGGCCATTCGGTCGCCGGTGTTGCCCATCGCATCCGAGCCGGCCACATCCTTAGGGCTATAAGGAAAGCAAAATACGCGCCAACAAATGGGGCAATTGCCGGCCTGGCACCGTACCTGGCCAAGTCTGCCCCGAACTCTCGCCGGTCGCGCCACCCGCGCCGCATTGAGCCGCACTCTGCCGTGATCGGCCGGCCCGTGATCGCGAAGCACAGTTGCCGCGCCCCCCGAAGGGACATGACACACCCGGAGCGCGTCTCGACGCCCTCCCGCAGCCGTGCGACCCTCACAGAATAAACACGCGTTTGAATAGCGCAATAGGTCAGTTGCCGTGATGCGAGCATGCAGGGACCGCGGTCAGTGCGTGCTCGCGCGAACGGCGTTGCGGAGAGCCCGAGGCATCCGGCGGCACGTTTAGGTTTGGTCGGGCATGAGGAAAGACGCGCCGCGATTGCCGCGACGCCTCGGCAGCGCAGTCAGCATCAGGCGGGCGAGTCGTGCCTGTCGTCGCCGGCAGGCTTGAGACCGTAGAAGAAGCTGGCGGTGCAAAGCGCGCCATTGCCCGGAGCATAGATCGAGCACAGTATTTCGTCGAAACCGGCGAGCAGGGCTCGCAGGCCATCCGGGGTCATACGCCAGTATTCGGTGCGTGCATCGCCTGAAATGGGCGAACAAGGCGCATTCAAGGGAACTTGAATCCAGAGCTGACCCGAATCCTTAAGCACGCGCCGCAGCTCGGCGAGCAGGCTATTCGGGCTCGAAACCCGGTCGAGCCCGTCGCAAAATACTGCGTCGAAGTATTGATCTTCGAGGTCGATGGCGACTCGACCCTCCGCTTGCGCCCGCTGCTCCACTTGATCGAGGCTCAGCCCGGCCCAGTTGTCTCCGAAGCCCGCCACCTCGTCGCCGTCGAAAGCGAGGCGCAGACAGCGCCCGTCTCGACTCGCCGCAATGAAACGGTTGAAAAGGCTATGAAATTCATGGGTCGCCTCGAGATATCGGATCCTCGCGCGGCGATACGCCATCAAATCTCGGATGTCGCGAGCAAGCCCCGAAAGCCAAGCCAGCGGTGAGCGGGTCGCGGGGAGCATGCCGTCAATCGGATGCACAGGCGGGTGGCCGGCGATGGCCGGCACGTCGGGCTCAGCTGTTTGCTTGCGTATCAGGTCGGCGTCGATAAAAAGCCCAAGCATGGTGTTCTCTATTGCTTTCCGGTCCGGGCGCACCGAGGGTCGCTCCGGCGACGCCGTCGCGGCTAACGAAGGCATCGAATGAACTTGTCTTGCTCGATCGTGCGGTTCGTCCGGATCCACTACGTCATCCTTGATCGCCGATCGGCGATTCGGCGCCTGCGTCATGACGACGTTTGCACATTGCAAGCTTATACAAACCCTATGCCATCTTGCTCAAGAGCGCACAGTGGTGTCCCCCGGGGACTCTGCGATCCCTAAGGGGAACGGAAGAGCATGCTCGTAACCAACTGATCAAAATAGCATTATAAAAACCGGACGACCACGAGAGGAGAGACGTGGCGTCGCCTGCGGCGTTCCCGGCACATGCTTGCGCAGGAAACGTCGCTAGTGCGGCCCGGCCTAGGGCCACGGCGAGCTGTATAAGTGGATCGAATGCTTTACAGGGCGCGAAGCGTCGGCGGGACGGCTCCCGTAAACGTTGCGGCACCGCAGCGAGCTCCGGCAACGCCGATCGCGGGCGACAAACGTCATGCTGGCCAACCGACCCGAACCCCGCCGACGCGAAGGGGTCACGTACAACGGAGGGGCTCGGGACGCACCCGCTACGGGACCAGGCTAAATCCAGCCCCGCAGCAGGCGCTAAGGAGGCGCGGCGCGGGTCAGCGCTTGCGTGCGATTCCGGCGCCGAGCTCCGAGAGAGCTCGCACCGGATCCATGGCGATGACCCCCGCGACGTGCATCGGGTAGGAGATGAGGCTCGGAAGTGATGCAGGCTTGCCGGCGCGGCCCATGTATTCCAGCGGATAACCGAAACGCTGCATCATCCGATGCGTCACCTGCTCGCAGATCAATGCCTCGCTGCGCGACAAATGCCCGCGCCACCGATTGGCAGTGGTGTACGCGGCGTCTTCGCGCTCGCTCGCGTACTCGGCGTCGGTGGACGCCCATCGCGGCATCTGGATCATGCCGGGCTCGAAATTCACGCCCAGTGTCGCGCATAGCCTGCGCGCGGTTGCATCGGGATTGGCGATCAAGTCTTCGAAGCGCACCGCCAGGAATCGCGGATGGCCCATCAGATGCATCGCGCTCTCGGTTGCCTTCGCCCAGAGCTTGCTCATCGTGAGCGGATGGTAATGAACGCGCTGTCGCAAAACCTCACGGAAAGTCAACCCGTCCGAGCCGATGCGATTGAACCTGCCGCGGCTCTTCTGTGAAGCGAGCACGGCCCGCGGGTCGCGGACGACATGAAAAATATGGGCGTTCTCGTAGAGCTCGAGCAGGCGTTCGGCATGGAAAATGTTGCGAGGCGTCTGATCGCAGGCAAAGGTCTTTCCGCCGTCTTCGCCGAGACGCCGCATTACTGCCGCGTAGAGCCCCGCCCCGTTGCAGTCCGCCTCATCGAGATAATGCGCGACCTGCCGCCCCCAAGCGCGCTCGACCGCGGTGGGCGTCTGCCCCCAAAGGCCATGGTTTTGCCGTGCCAGAATGAGCGCGGCCAGCTCTGCCAGCTCGTGCTCCTCAAGCGGCATCTCCGCCGTGCGCGGATCACAAAGCGCGCCGAAGTAATGCAGGGGATTGAATGACATGACCGCGCTGTGTGCGCCAAGCATACGGGCCAGCGTCGCGGTGCCCGAGCGCATCGCACCGGTAACGAATACCAGCGGCGTTGCCCGTGCGGATTCCGCGACCGAATCCTGCGTTCGCTGATTCCCGTGATCCAGGCGATATATCGCCGCGGAACCGCGAGCGCTATCGGTGATCTTCATTCAGTGCTACCTCAGATTACTTTCGATCAGTCATTTGCAAGCTGCATAGCCTTCCGGCAGCACGCAATTGGCTTCGTGCACGCCGAAGGCAGTCGGTATCGGGCAGCAAATCCGCATTACGAGCAAGGGGCTGAAACCACGATAACCACTGCGCAGAATGAAACCCTGTACCGGCCTAGCGCCCCGCCTCCGGAGACGCCGTCCTGCACCCCATCGACCGAGGGGACAGCGTCGGCCGCCAAGCGTCTTCGCAACTCATTAAGCAGTTATCGTGCCGTCCCGTCGGACACCGATAAAACCGAGGTCCGTATAGCCATTACTACCAATGCGCGGGAACATTCTCCGAAGCGCCCTCGAGCAAATACCCGCGCGCAGGAACTTTCAGGCATCTTGTCGGCGCTGCCGGGTGCACCGAAGACGGGCGACACCGCCCGGTCATTCGAGCGGCGCCGATCCCACGTCGGGAGACTCCGACGCCGTGCCTCCGACCGCCTGCATCAGCAGCGCGCCGCGCGGCCCCGCAAAACCCGGCGCGCGCGCCAAGTTCGGCGACAACCCGCCCGCTTCCGCGGAAGCCTTCGTCGCACGATGCTCCGCATCCAATTCGACCGCAATCGGAATCACGGTCCGGTGCGGGGCGGCAGCGACTTGCGATGGCGTCCGCGTCTCGATTTGAACGAAGTGAAAGCCCGGCCGTCGAGGCCGCAGCGATACGTCGAGCTTGCCCGAATCGGGAATACTTCCCTGCGACGCATCATGCAGCGATACCAACCCTGAGCTCGGCATCACCTTGTAATGCCCCGTAGGCGCTCCGTCGGGGGACCAGAACCAGAGTCTCAACCGATGCGCTTTACCGACGCGGCGATCACCTTCCAAGCGATAGCGCAGTTGCACGCGCGACGGGGGTTGATCGCGCAGCGCCGCGACGGCGGCGTCGTACTCCGCTCGCCCGGGATGCAAGGCGGGGTCACCGCAACCAAGCACCGCTGCCGGCACTACCTGCAGCATCGCCCCTGCCAAGGCCGTCGCGAAAAAGCGCGTCAGGCCGCGTGTCGCTGCGGTGGCCGGTGCGTGTCGATGCGAAGTCATCATATGCCCTTCAGCCTAATCTTCGCCCCGAGGGATCATTAATTTAACGATCGTCAAAGAACGGGGTGGTTGAGTTGCCGGCCCGGAGGCCCGCGACCGGGGTTCCGCTCAAACGATCGTTTGGCTCGGATGAAAGCAGTATTAAGCACGAAGCGAGCCATTGTACAGAAAAACCACGACTTGTTTATGGCATTGCCGACGATCCATGTCGGGAATCCGCTTAGGAAAGCCGTCACTTCACGTCGAATCCCCTGCCTCACATCCCAACAAAGCGGGCGGGCGCCGAAGACTGCAGGCCCAGACGCTGCGCGCGTGACGACCTGCGCCCGGGGAAAGCGCTTCACGCGGCGCATATTGCAGCAAACTCCGACGCCGACGCGCCGACGCGCCGGCCGCCTCCGATATCTTTGTCCGAGCAAGAAGCGGACGGCAGGAGGACGGCCCACGACCGGCGCTACCCCGAGCAACAAGCGAGAACCGATTCGGCGCGGTTAGGCGAGGTCGCCGGCGCGTGCGCCGGCGGAACAGCGATTCGCGCCTGCGTGCAGCAAAAAAGACCCTCGGGCGCGCCACGCGTCGCAAAATGCAAGCCATGTCGGGCGGCGCGCCGGTCTCGATCAGTGGCCCCGTGCCGCCGCCGCTGTGGAGCACCCCACTGGGATGGCCGATGAGAGGCTGGTTGTTTTGCCCGGGATCGGCCGAGATAAAGCGATGGTCGCCTCGCTACACGGTAGTCTTCGCAGACGTGCCTCAGGACTCCTTGCCGCGCTGCCAGTCGATCGCGTGCTGCTCCATGAGCCGGTACAATGTCACCCGCGAAATATCCAACCGCCGTGCTGCCTTCGACACATTATTCCGAACCGCCGTCAGCGTCGCCTCGATGGCCTCCTTCTCCGCTTTTGCGCGCGCTTCCGCCAGAGTCATTAGCGTAATGTTCGGTGCGTCCTGATCGAGGCCCAAGTCACGCGGCTTCAGCAGGCGTCCCTCGCACATCACGACTGCACGCTGCATGCGGTTGACCAGTTCGCGCACGTTGCCCGGCCACGGATAGGATTTAACGGCCTCGATGGCGTCCTGACTGAAGCCCCGTAAATTCGGCTTGATGGCCTGCGAGAACTGGTTGAAGAAATGCATCGCGAGCAGCTCCACGTCCTGGCCGCGGTCGCGAAGCGACGGCATATCCAAATGGAGGACATTGAGCCGATAGTAGAGATCCTCGCGGAAGCGTCCTTCTTCCACCGCGCGCTCGAGATTGACATTGGTGGCCGCGATCACCCGGACGTCGACGTCGATCTGGGCAGAGCCGCCGACACGATCGATCGTCTTCTCTTGCAGGAAGCGCAGTAGATTCACCTGCAAATCCAGCGGCAGGTCGCCGATCTCGTCGAGGAAGATCGTGCCGTTCTGTGCCGCCTCGATTCGGCCGATGCGACGCCGGTCGGCGCCGGTGAAAGAACCCTTTTCGTGACCAAAGAGCTCGGTCTGGATCAGATCCTTGGGCAACGCGCCGCAATTCACGGCCACGAACGGAGCGTCGGCGCGGCTCGACAGCTGATGTATCGCACGCGCGGTGAGCTCCTTACCGGTGCCGCTTTCCCCGCGAATCATGACATTGAAATCAATCGCCGCCACTTTGCTGATCTTCTGAAACAGCGAGCGCATGGGCGCGCTTTCGCCGACCATTTCGAAAAGCTTGGTCGGCTCGCCCGCGGGCAGCGTGTGCGAGCGTGCGATCTCGGCCATGCCGTAGGCATGGCCGAGTGTCACCAACAAGCGCTCCGGATCGAGCGGTAGCGTGTGGTAGTCGTAGAAGTGTGTCGAGATAATTCGCGAGTCGCTCGTCGGCGATGGCGTCAGGTCGGGGAGTAGCGCGACCCAATTAATATGGCTGTGGGCCCCCAGCAGCCCCCGCAATTGACCGGGCGAGGCAGCACTGAATTCGGAATCCGCTTCCGCTCCGTCCCATTGCACCAAACCGACGAGAAATTCGCGCTCGCTCAATAACTCCAGCGCCGCTGTCGGATGCGTCGCCACACTAATGTCCCAGCCATCATTGCGAACATCGCTCGGAATCAGATCGTCCGCCGAAGGTGACTTTAGGTAAAGTAATGAACGCGCATCCTTTGTCATTATCCAAAGATCTCCGAAAAATGGCGAAACCTGCACTCCGGTCGCACCTTGGGCGGCGCCTTAGGCGACGAAATTAGGCACACCGCACCCGATGCGCGACAGCTGTTGCGAGGATGTCAGCCGGCGCCCGACGCACCCGTTTCGACCGTCGACTGTGCGGCAATGCCCCCCAAACCAAAGGGCGGTCGCTATCGGCTATCGGGGCCCGAATCCGTGAGCATCTAGCCCGTCACGGTGCGGCAAGCGCTGGGCGAAAGACCGATACGAAGCTGCCGCAAGGCGCAGATACATTTGCCGAGAACTGCTTGCGGCCTCTACAACCGCCGCATAGCAAAATGATTTGTGATAAAAAGGAGACAGGGCACGTCCTTACCAAAAGTCTCGCCCATGGCCTTAGCGACGTCAAGGCAGGACGGCGCAAACAGTCGGAACGAAAGCCGGGATGGCATGCACGCCACCGAATTATCAGCCTGTTATGTGATAGTGATGTTTGGTCACGCACGTTTTGCTGCAGGATCAGTGAAAGCGGCTCCGCCGGTTTCATCGCGCATCCAATAAGTAAAATCACTTATCGCCGTACAGGATTTCCCCATTCATCAACCGCGGCGGAATGGGCAATTCACCGTGCCCTCCTGCAAGCCTTCAAGTACTTGTTGCCATTAATGATGGACTTGAAGCCCCCGAGAATCCGCGATGCGCATCCCATTTCCGCTGTGCGCTGTACCCCGTGGGGCGAAGCGCCGAAAGCTTCGTCGCTTCGCGTGCCGCGCGACGCTCGGAGCGGAAATGGAATACACGCAGATTCGGCTCGGGCCGGTGGTTGCGAAGCACCAAGTCGGTGCCGGAATGACCAAAATGTCGAAGGGCGGGTTCTCGCCGGAGCCGAGCGTCTTTTCGTGCGATATCTCGCCGCGGCACGCAACGCCATGTGCTGTTCCGCGTCGCAGCGATCAAGCCGATCGTCGAGCTGATACGGGTAGCCCGCGAGGTGCGCATCTATCCGCTGCCGACGCTGGACAGCGAGCCGTCTCCAGTGTCGAGCCGGTCATCGACCGGACCGAGGCCGCCGGCTGGAGCGCGGAGCGCGTGCCCGTCGAGCACGTCGTCCATCGCGGCGCGGACCGGATGCTGCGCCTTGGCGTTGCGCACTGAATCTGAAGCATTACCCAATACGTTCCGGCGAGACCGGACAGATGTTCGGGCCCGGAGCAAGCCGAACCGCCATCATGTGATCAGATCGCTTGGCCGGTCGATGTCGCGGATCACACCGGGATCGCGGGTCGGTATCAAATGCAGCACGCCCGGCGCGATCAGGTCGCGTGCCCCGACGTCGCTGTCGAGGGCCAAGAGCGCGTCCCGCCATCGCGCCGAGAAGCCGACCGGATGGCCGCGGATACCGTTGAGACAGGGCGCCGCGATCGAGGCACCCGCTTCGAGGGCTTCGGCGACGGCGCCGATGGTTTCGGGCCTGATCCAGGGCATGTCGCCGAGCGCGATCACCCAGCCATCGGCATCCGGCGCCGCCGCGACACCGGCGGCGATGCTGGTGCCCAAGCCGTGAGCGGCCCGGTCATTTTCGACGACCTCGAGCCCCACCGAGGCCAGCAGGCCGGAAAGCACCGCATCGGCGGGCCGCACGACGCCGATGCCGCGCGGCAGGGCCGCGATCAAATGGGCACCGGACGCGGCAGCCACCGGGGTTCCGTCGGCGATGTCCGCCAGCAGCTTCCGAGCGCCGAACCGCCGGGCGCTGCCGGCGGCGAGCAGCAGTCCGACAATGGACACGATGTCAGCGCCCGGCCTCGCCGATGCGGTTGCGCGCCGCGGTAATGCCGGCGACGATCGACAACGCGATCTCCGCCGGCCGCTTGCTGCCGATCGGCAAGCCCGCCGGGGCATCGAGCCGGTCGATCTGTGCCGAGGTCAGGCCGATCCGGGCCAGCCTGTCGCGGCGCGCCCGGGACGTGCGCATCGAGCCCAACGCGCCGACATAGAAGGCGTGCGACGCCAGGGCCTCGATCAACGCCATGTCGTCCTGTTTCGGATCATGCGCCAGCGTGACGACGGCGCTGCGCGGATGATCCGCCAGATCGCGGACCGCCTCATCCGGCATCATCGAGGTGTAGCGGACGTCGTCCAGGGGGTGTGGGTCGGCAAACAGCGCACGGGGATCGCAGATGCTCACCCGGTAGCCGAGCATCCGGCCAAGCTGCGCGACATAACGTGCCAGTTGTCCATCGCCGATCAGCAACAGGTGCCAGGCCGGGCCGAGCACCTTGGTCACCGAATCCGCCCTGATGGCCAGTTCCGGTTCGTCCCGCGACGGGTGCAGGCTGACCTCGCCCGTGCGCAGGCAGACGCGCCGGGCCACGAGACGACCGGCGGCCATCTCATCGAGCAGGACGTCCAGGGGCTGCGGCGCGTCGAGCTCCTCGACCAGCAGTTCCATACGTCCGCCGCAGGGCAGGCCCAGGCGGGCGGCCTCCTCGCGGTCGACGCCGAAGTCCACCCGCGTCGGAAAGGGGCGCGCGAGCCGATCACCTCGGTAGCGGTCGATCAACGCCTCCTCGACGCAGCCGCCGGACACCGATCCCGCAAGACCGTCGTCCGAGCCGATGGCCGCCAGCGAGCCAGGCGGGCGCGGCGAGGAGCCCCAGGTGTGCAGGACCGTCACCAGCGCCACCCGTTGCCCGTTTGCGAGCCAGGTGCGCGCCGCGGCCAGGACTTCGGCGTCTGCGCCCTGGAGGTTCGCCGAGTCGACCATCAGGCGAGCGGGAGCGGCAGACCGCGGGTACGACTACTCATTGCCGCGGCCGGCGCGTTCGCTACAGTTCGACTGAGCCGCGCGGTTGCGCCCGGGCCGACATCCGGCGCGCCCGAGCGCATGCCG
This sequence comes from Thiohalocapsa sp., assembly GCA_021736785.1. GTDB lineage: Bacteria > Pseudomonadota > Gammaproteobacteria > Chromatiales > Chromatiaceae > Thiohalocapsa. Next base: position 25,062 of record JAIPFF010000006.1, read on the forward strand.
CGTGGGCGGTCCGCCAAGCCCTTCGGCGCATTGCGTTGGCGCACCGATGCCTCCACCGTTCGACGATCCATATGCAAAACGATAATCGGAGCAGCAGAGATCGGGGGCATGGCAGGAAACCTCTGATCGGCGAAACATCTGGTCGCGGCAATTTCTAATCGGCAAAACCTCTGCACCGTTAAGCGGGTGCTTATCGGCGAGCATAACGGAGCGCCCCCGAAACGGTCTCGAGACTTTAAGGCACGGCGTCTATCCTTCGGCGTTGGTGCGCACGGGCAACGGCGCCTTCCGCAACTCGATCTATCCCTCTCAAGGAGGTCCGTCTATGGCGAAACTAAAGATCAACGGCACCCTCGTCGAGGTGGATGCCGACGGTTCAACGCCGCTGCTGTGGGTGCTGCGGGAGCAGTTGGGGCTGACCGGCACCAAATACAGCTGCGGCATCGGGCGCTGCGGCTCATGCACGGTCCACATCGACGGGAAGGCCGTGCGCTCCTGCGTGGTCGAGCTCTCGGGACTCGAAGAGAGCCAGGACATCGTCACCATCGAAGGGCTGTCGGAGAACAACGATCACCCGGTGCAGCAAGCCTGGGCGGAGCTGGACGTGCCCCAATGCGGCTACTGTCAGCCGGGCATGATCATGACGGCGGCCGCACTGCTGGACAACAATCCCGCCCCCTCGGACGCCGATATCGACGCCGCGGTGACCAACATCTGCCGCTGCGGCACCTACAATCGCGTTCGCCGCGGCATCCACTTGGCCGCGGGTATCAAGCAGAACCGGAGGTCGTCATGAGCGCAGTGTGCGTCAAGGTCTCGCGCCGTGAATTTCTCATACGCAGCACGGCCGCGGGCGCCGGCTTCGCGTTGGGACTCCATGTGCCGATGCTCGCCGGCTCGGCCGTCGCCGCCGAAGGCGCCGAAGGCGCCGCCGCCGAGGCCGACACCCCGGAGATCAACGCCTGGGTCGTCATCGAGCCCGACGACACCGTGATCATCCGTATCGCCCGCTCGGAGATGGGCCAAGGCACCCTCACCGGCCTGGCGCAGCTGGTGGCCGAGGAACTGGAGTGCGACTGGTCCAAGGTCACGACCGAATATCCGACGCCCGGCGAGAACCTCGAGCGCGACCGGGTCTGGGGCAGCTTTGCGACCGGCGGCAGCCGCGGCATCCGCGGGAGCCATCTCTACGTGCGAAAGGGCGGCGCCGTCGCGCGGGAGATGCTGATCCAAGCCGCGGCCGAGTCCTGGGACGTGCCGACGGACGAGTGCCGCGCCGGGGGCAGCCTGATTACGCATCTGCCGACGGGGCGGACCACCACCTACGGTCAAGTGGCCAGCGCTGCCGCGGAGCTCTGGCCTCCGGAGCACGTGGAGCTCAAGGATCCGACGGAGTGGAAGCTCATCGGCCAGCCCGTGAAGCGCCTCGACACCGTCGACAAGCTCGACGGCAAGCAGATCTACGGGACGGACCTGAAGCTCCCCGGCATGCTCAATGCCGCCATCAAGGCGTGCCCGGTGTTCACCGGCAAGCTTGAATCCTTCGACGCGGCCGCGGTGCGCGAGATGCCCGGGGTGCGCGCGGTCGTGGCCGTCGAGGACAACGCAGTGGCCGTGGTCGCCGAGACCTGGTGGCAGGCCAAGACCGCCCTCGACGCGCTGCCGGTTACCTGGGACGAGGGCCGGCACGCAAGCTTGAGCAGCGCGGACATCGAGAAGATGCTCGACGACGGCCTGCGCTCCGACGAACAGGTGTTCGTCGGCAACGCCAACGGCAACGCGAAGGAGGTGCTCGCGGGCGCGGCGAAGACCATCGAGGCGGTCTACGCCTATCCCTACCAGAATCACGCCACCATGGAGCCCATGAACGCCACCGCGCGGTGGACACCGGAGCGCTGCGAGGTCTGGTGCCCGACCCAGAACGGCGAGGCGGCGCTGGAGGCCACGGCCGAGGCGGCCGGCCTGCCCATTACGCAGTGCGATGTGCACAAGATCCACCTGGGCGGCGGCTTCGGGCGGCGCGGCGCCTTCCACGATTTTGTCACCCAGGCCGTCTCCATCGCCAAGCAGTTGCCGGGCACGCCCGTGAAGCTGCTGTGGACCCGCGAGGAGGACATGGCCCACGGCCATTACCACCCCATTACCAAGTGCAGGCTGGTAGGCGCGCTGGATGCGGACGGCCAACTGACCGCGCTGCACGCGCGCATCTCGGGCCAGTCCATCCTGGCCTCGGTTCGCCCCCGGGGAATGAACGAAGAAGGCGCTGACCCCGTCACCTTCCAGGGCTTGCAGGCGGACGGCGATCACGCCATCAGCTACACGGTGCCGAATTTGCTGGTCGAGCACGCCATGCGCAATCCGCCGGTGCCGCCCGGCTTCTGGCGCGGCGTGAACATCAACCAAAACGCGATCTACCTCGAGTGCTTCATCGACGAGTTGGCGCACGCCGCCGGCAAGGACCCGCTCGCGTTCCGCCGCTCGCTGATGGCCGAGCACCCGAAGAGCCTGGCGGTGCTCGACGCCGTTGCGGACAAGATCGGCTGGAGCAAGCCCGCCGAAGAAGGGGTCCATCGCGGCCTGGCGGTGGTCAAGACCTTCGGCAGCCATGTGGCCGCCTGCGCCGAGGTGTCGGTGGACGAAGGCAATCTCAGGATCCACCGCATCGTCGCCGCCACGGACCCGGGCTATGCGGTCAACCCGCAGCAAATCGAGGCCCAGGTCGAAGGCTCCTTCGTCTATGGCCTGTCGGCGCTGCTTTACGGCGAGTGCACCCTGGAAAACGGCGCCGTCGTGCAGAGCAACTTCCACGACTACCCTTCCATGCTCCTGAAGGAGATGCCGAAGGTGGAGACCATCGTCATGCCCTCCGGCGGCTTCTGGGGCGGCATCGGCGAGCCCACCATCGCGGTGGCCGCGCCGGCGGTGCTGAACGCCGTCTTCGCCGCAACGGGCAAGCGCATCCGCAGCGTTCCGTTGAAAAACGTCGATCTCGGTTAGTGGAAAAGGGAGAAGGTGGAAGGCTCCCCGGATCGAGGTGTGAGCCGGCGCTGCATTGCAGCGCATGCTCGGTCAGCGCTGTCGGCGCGATTTGGCGTCCTTCATCACCGTTCGGACCATCTTGCCGAATGCGCGGTCCCGCGTCCGACGCTCGGCGAGACTCGCGGAGTTGAAGCTGTCCTCCGCCAGAAGCTTGCGCCAGCGATGTAGGCGTGCGGGGTCGAGGCGGCCGTCGTCGATTGCATCCCGCACGGCGCAGCCGGGCTCGCTTTCGTGCCGACAATCGCCGAACCGGCACTGCGCGACGAGGGCTTCAATGTCCTCGAAGGTATCGGCGATGCCGGACGCGGCGTCCGTCAACTGCAGCTCCCGCATGCCCGGCGTGTCCAGCACGAGGCAGCCCCCGGGGATCAGGTGAAGCTCGCGACGCGTGGTCGTATGGCGGCCCTTCGCGTCGTCTTCGCGGATGGCCTGCGTCGCGATCGCGTCGGTGCCGGACAGGGCGTTGGTCAGCGTGGATTTGCCGACACCCGACGACCCGAGGAACGCGACAGTTCGACCCGGGTCGCACCAGGACGACAGCACCTCCCGAGGTCCGTCCCCGCGGGCGTCGAGCGCAACGACCGGAACCCGGTCCGAGACGGCGCGGGCCGCGTCGATCCAGGATTGCGGATCCGTCACCAGGTCGGCCTTCGTCAATACGATGACCGGCGCGATCTCCGCCTCGAAGGCAAGCGCGACGTAGCGCTCCAGCCGGGCAAGGTTGAAGTCTTGATTGCAGGACGTGACGACGAAGACGATGTCGATATTCGCCGCGATCAGTTGCAGCTGCCGGTTCGTGCCCGGCGCACGCCGTTTGACCAGGCTCTTGCGAGACAGCACGCGGCTCGCCCGAAGCCGGGCGCGATCCAGCAGCAGCCAGTCGCCCACCGTCGCGTCGGCGCGCGGCGGGATGGTCTCGTCGATGTCGGCGCCAACTACCTGCAGGCCGCTACGATGCACGGCAACCACGCGCACCGGCGGCGTTTCGGAGAGGGCCTCGGCATCGGTCTGTCGCGCGAAGAAGGGCCCCCAGCCGAGTGCTTCGAGCGGCGCCGAATTGCCGCTGGATGATCCGGCGTTTGCGCTGCTGTGAAGCTCCGCGGCGTCGTCAAGTTCCATGTGGATGGTCCCTACCAGAACACGGGGTTGTTCAGTGCCTCGACACAGCGGGACGGGCCTTTCAGGGTTGTCATCGCCCGGTCCGTCAACGACTGTGCCAGCCAGCCTTCGGGTTGCTTCAGCGGGAACGGCGCTTGCGCATCCGCCTCGCTGATCGGCATGAATCCGACCTTGGCATAATAGTTCGGATCGCCGTAGGTGATGGCGATGTCGACGCCGGCGCCGCGCAGCGCGGCCAGGCCATGGGCGAGCAGCTGCTGCCCGATACCCTGGCCTTGCCGATCCGTCGCCACCGCGACGGGGGCCAGCACGAAGACGGTGCGATCATCCTGCGGGTAGGTCAGCCGCGAGAAGACGATGCCGCCGATGATCGCGCCGTCTTCCTCGGCGGTGAACACGAAGAGATCCTGCTCCGCCGTGCCGCCCATCAGGTTGCGGGCCAGTTCCCCGATTAGCGTGCCTTCTTCCTCGCCCTCGGACGCCGTGAAGGTCCTGGTGAAGAGATCGATGATCTGCGACTCCCGCCCCTTGTGTCCCGTCAAGAATTTCATGATTGTTTTCCCGATGAATGCAATGACACCTGCGCCGCAAGCAAGCGGACCCCGAGGAGACGGCGAAGCCGATCGAGCAGACGGACTCCCGGCGGAATGCGGCATCGCGACGATGTGCGACGGACTGCGCCGAAGAGCGGCTATTGCAGAAGATGCACCGGCGGTCGAGGGCTTTGCGGTAATCGACGGCGAGGGAAAACCGGCGCTCGATGGGATGACGGGCGAAGTTTTCGGCGATGGAGAGCCGGCGATGGGAGACCGGCGTTGCCGTCTATCCGGCAGGCACCAGCGGGGACAGCGTCACTCGACACCAAGCCATCAATTTTGTAGGTGAGATTCGATCGGAATGCTCCAACCGACTGATCGTAAGGTGAAGATTTCCAGTTAAGTGGCGGAGAGGGAGGGATTCGAACCCTCGATAGGCTGTTAACCTATACACACTTTCCAGGCGTGCTCCTTAAGCCACTCGGACACCTCTCCGGAATCGCAGGGCGCTGGCCGCGGTAAGATAGGCACACAGGCCGGCAGCAGCGATGCGAGCCGGCAAGGATAAGCCAAGCAAAGCCGGGTTGCAATTCAAGCGCCGATGAAAACGTCCGGATCGCCGTCTTCCAACGCCGCGCAGCGCGCCTGCCCGCAACGACTTTACGAGCGCTCGGTGCAGTGTCCCGAGGCGGAGGTGGACTTCATCACACACCGCTTCGAGTGGCTGCGCGGGCGTCCCGCCCGAACCCTGCGCGAAGACTTCTGCGGCACGGCCGCGGTCTGCTGCGAGTGGGTCGGCCGCGATCCCGGCAACCGGGCGCTCGGCATCGACATCGACGCCGGCATCCTGCGCTGGGCCGCTCGGCATAACGTGGCGGCCCTGCCGCCGCACGCGGCCGGGCGCGTCGAGTTGCGGGAGGGCGACGTCGCCGAAGCCGGCCGCGCGCCCGCCGACGTCGTCACGGCCATGAACTTCAGCTACTGGCTGTTCAAGGACCGCGCCGCGCTGCGGCGCTACTTCGAGGGCGTGCGCCGGGATCTCGCCGACGACGGCGTGTTCTTTCTCGATGCCTACGGCGGGCACGATGCCTTTCGAGAGATCGTCGAGGAGCGGACGATCGACGACGACGAGGGCAGCTTTACCTATATCTGGGAGCAGGCCCGCTATAACCCCATCGACGGCAGCATGACCTGCCATATCCATTTCGCATTTCCCGACGGCTCTCGGCTGGAGCGCGCGTTCAGCTACGAGTGGCGTCTCTGGACCCTGCCGGAGATCCAAGAACTGCTGGCGGAGGCCGGATTCAAACGCACACTCGTCTACTGGCAGGGCTGGGACGAGAACGGCGAGGCGGACGGCGTCTTCGAGCCGGCGAGCAACGCCGATGCGGACGCCGGCTGGATCTGCTACATCACGGCCGAGAAGTGAGTGCACGCCGGCTGCGGCGCGCGGCGCCAAGGTAAGCCGCGCATGCAGCGCGCACGGCTCGCGATCCGGCGGTGACGCCCTGCCGGCAAAGCATCGCCGGATCGCCCGGCCGGGACCGCAGGCCGAGCATGACGCCCGTCACCCGCGTTACAACGCCGACGCTTGGCGCGCGATGACGTAGATCTTGGCCGAGAGCTCCAGCGCGTCGGTCAGCGCGAGCGCCTCGTCGAGGGTCGCGGCTCGCGCATAGGCGCCGCGCCCCGACACCAGGCACAGCGGGAAGTCCGCGAGGCTCTCGGCGATCTGCGCCGCCGCTTTCTCGGACGACTCGTCGGTATCGACGGTGAGCACCGGAACGCTGCCCAGAGCCCGCATCCCGTCGTGGTCGATGGGCTCGAAATCACGCCCGGCGAAGCCGACCGCCTGCGCGAACGGACTCGACAGATGCACCACGGCGCGGGCATCCGTCTGCGCCAGATAGATGGCTCGGTGCGTGGCCGTCTCGGCCGGAGCATCCGCCGTGGTATCCGGCGGCGTCTGCAGCGGCGTGGCTTCTTGCAGCAAGCAGCTCAAGAGGTGCTCGTGGCCGAGCTCGGCCGAATCCGTCGCGGGCATGAGCCAGAATCGCTCGCCGACGCGCACCGAGGCCCGCAGCACCTGTGCGCGCAGCCAGCCCTTGCGCCGCAGATTGCGAAAGTGATTCAACAGACCATCGCGCGGGTCATCCCCTCGCCTATCCCCTTCCCGGCGCTCGCCGGCCAACCGCTCGCACAGGAAATCCGCAATCTGCTCGACGTCGTCGATCGGCAGAATCGGCGGATGCGCGTCGCCCGGCAGCCCGGTGTCGGTAACGACGGCGATGATCGCGGGGTCCGTCGGGTAAAGCGGTGCTTCGCCGACGCCGGCGCGATGCACTTCGATCTTGGGGTACTGCGAGTCGCGAAACCCCTCTACCAAGACAAGGTCGAGGCCGTCGCTGTCGAAGCGGCGAACCAGCGCATCGAGATTTGCCTGCGCCGGGGCGCGGCGGTCCATCAGCGCCCACCCGCCCGGCGAGGCGATCATCACCTGCTCGGCGCCCGCCTCGCCGATCGCATGGCTGTCTTTACCGGGCGTGTCGACGTCGACGTCATGATGGGTGTGCTTAAGATAGCCGACGCGCAGCCCGCGGCCGCGCAGCACCGGTACCAGCTTGCGCAGGAGTGTTGTCTTGCCGGTGCCGCTCGGGGCAACGAAGCCCACCATAGGAATCGCTTTGTCGGTCATCGCCGGATCTCGTCTTGCTGTGCGGCTCCGCCGCGTCTTGGACATTTTCGCCCCGAGCGCGCAAAATCTCGGGTTGACTCAGTCATGATAGCGCGCCGTCGCGTCCGGCACGGACCGCGCCCGCCCTCCGCGGACTTTTTCCCAACCCTTCAAGTGTCTCGAAATACCCATGGCGCAGTACATCTACACCATGAACCGCGTCGGCAAGGTCGTGCCGCCCAAGCGCGTGATCCTGCGCGACATCTCGCTGTCGTTTTTCCCCGGCGCAAAAATCGGCGTGCTCGGCCTCAACGGCGCGGGCAAGTCATCCCTGCTGCGCATCATGGCCGGCCTCGATACAGAAATCGAAGGCGAGGCGCGCCCGCAGCCCGGCATTCACGTCGGCTTCCTTTCGCAGGAACCGCAGCTCGATCCCGACAAGGACGTGCGAGGCAACGTCGAGGAAGCCGTCGCGCCCGTCAAGCAGGCGCTTGAGCGTCTCGATGCCGTCTATGCCGCCTATGCCGAGGAAGATGCGGACTTCGATGCGCTGGCCAAGGAGCAAGCAGAGCTCGAAGACCTGATCCAGGCCACCGACGGGCACAACTTGGAGCGCACGCTGGAAGTCGCTGCCGACGCCCTGCGTCTGCCGCCGTGGGAGGCGGATGTCAACAAGCTCTCGGGCGGCGAGCGCCGGCGCGTGGCCCTCTGCCGGCTGCTGCTCTCCAAGCCCGACATGCTGCTGCTCGACGAGCCCACCAACCACCTGGACGCCGAATCCGTTGCTTGGCTCGAGCGCTTCCTCCACGACTATACCGGGACCGTCGTGGCGGTCACCCACGACCGCTACTTCCTCGACAACGTGGCGGGCTGGATCCTCGAGCTCGACCGCGGGCACGGCATACCGTGGCAGGGCAACTATTCCTCCTGGCTGGAGCAGAAAGAGGCCCGCCTCGAGCAGGAAGAGAAGCAGGAGCAGGCCCGTATCAAGGCCATGAAGCACGAGCTCGAATGGGTGCGCTCGAACCCGAAGGGACGCCACGCCAAGAGTAAGGCCCGTCTCGCGCGCTTCGACGAATTGCAGTCCCAGGAATTCCAGTCCCGCAACGAGACCAACGAGATCTACATCCCGCCGGGCCCGCGCCTCGGTGATCAGGTCATCGAGGCCGAAGGGCTCGAGAAGGGCTACGGCGACCGGCTGCTCTACGAAGACTTGTCGTTCAGTCTGCCGAAGGGCGGCATCGTCGGCGTGATCGGCCCGAACGGCGCGGGCAAGACGACGCTGTTTCGCATCATGACCGGCCAAGAGCAGCCGGACGGCGGCGAGCTGCGCGTCGGCGAGACCGTCCAGATCGCCTATGTCGACCAGAGCCGCGACGCCCTCGACGACGCCAAATCCGTCTGGGAAGAGATCTCGGACGGCGCCGACAACATCATCGTCGGGCGCTTCGAAATGCCGTCACGCGCCTACGTCAGCCGCTTCAATTTCAAGGGCTCGGATCAGCAGAAGCGCATCGGCGACCTCTCCGGCGGCGAGCGCAACCGCGTGCATCTGGCCAAGCTGCTGAAGAGCGGCGGCAACGTGCTGCTGCTCGACGAGCCCACCAACGATCTGGACGTCGAGACATTGCGGGCGCTCGAAGAGGCCATCCTCAACTTCCCCGGCTGCGTCGTCGTCATCAGCCATGACCGCTGGTTCCTCGACCGCATCGCCACGCATATCCTGGCCTTCGAGGGCGACTCCAAGGTCACCTGGTTCGAGGGCAACTATGCGGACTACGAGGCGGACCGCCACCGCCGCCTCGGCGCAGAGGCTGACCAGCCGCACCGAATCCACTACCGTCCCCTCGGCGGCTGAAGCTCGCGCAATGGCCGGCGGCGGGGCAAAATCGCGGGCGGCGAAACATGGCTGATTCCACTCTGGCCGGCATGCAGGCGTTGCTCACGCGCGGCGAGGCGTTGCTCGAGCGTGTGGAGCAATGGCTGCCGCGCGCGCAGCCGCCGGACTGGAGTGCGGAGGCCTGGCGCTGGCGTAAGACCGGCGCCCGCGGTCATTTGGAGGCCGTGCACCGCCCGCACCGCCTGCTGCTCGCCGATCTCGTCTGTATCGACGCCCAGCGCGACGAGATCGACCGCAACACCCGCCAGTTTCTGGCCGGCGCCGGCGCCAACAACGTTCTGCTCTGGGGCGCGCGCGGGACGGGCAAGTCTTCGTTGATCAAGGCCCTGTTCAATACCTATCGAGATGCGGGCCTGCGGCTGATCGAGATCGACAAGGACGACCTGATCGACCTGCCCGACGTGCTCGACGTGGTGCGCGATCGCCCGGAGCGCTTCATTCTCTACTGCGACGATCTCTCCTTCGAGGCCGGCGAATCGGCCTACAAGGCGCTCAAGGCGGTGCTCGACGGCTCCATCAGCGCGCCACCCGACAATTTGCTGATTTATGCGACCTCCAACCGCCGCCATTTGCTGCCCGAATTCCAGCAGGAAAACCGGGAATCGCGGATGGTCGACGGCGAGATCCATTTCGGCGAGGGCGTCGAGGAGAAGATCTCGCTGTCCGATCGCTTCGGACTTTGGCTGTCGTTTTACCCCTTCAATCAAGCACAATACCTCGAAGTTTGCCGACATTGGCTCGAGCGGCTCGGCGCGCCGGTCTCGGACGCAGACGCCGTCGAGCGCGCAGCGCTGCAATGGGCGCTGCGGCGAGGCTCGCGCAGTGGCCGCACGGCGTGGCAGTTCGCGCGCGACTGGGCCGGCAGACAGAGCGCCGCGGCAGAGCCGAACGCCCTCCGGCACGCGCCGCGCTGAGCGCGGTGAGCGGCGCGCGGTCACGCGCTGCCGCACGGAATCGATTTCCAGGCTGCCGATTCGGAGGATCGAATCATGTCCCTACCCCGCATCCATTACCGTGTCGTCGGACAGGACGACTACATGCTGGTCATCGATGTCGACGCCGACGGCGGCTTCGTGATCGATTACGGCGATTACACCAGTCGCAAGCCGATCTCGGGCAAGGTCGACGACGAACAGCGCACGCGCCTGCTGCAGTTGTTGAAGCAACTCGGCGCCTCGCGCGAGCACCCGGCGCCAGAGGGCGCCAGCGGCTTCATCGCCGAGCTGACCGTGGGTGACGGTCCGACCGTGCGCCATTACCGGTTCTGGGAAGGTGCCCTCGACGACGAGCCCGACATCAAAGACCTGGTGCGCGAGCTGGAAGTGCTGGGCTGATGCCGGCGGACGGCCCAAGCCCCCCGACACCGAGCGAGCGGCTGCTGGCGCTGGACGCAGCGCACGCGTGGCACCCGTATACGTCGACCATCGACCGCGACCCAGTGTATCCGGTCCGCTGCGCACGTGGCTGCGAGATCGAGTTGCTCGACGGCCGCAGGCTCGTCGACGGGATGTCGTCGTGGTGGTGCGCCATCCACGGGTATGGGCACCCGGTGCTCGATGCCGCGGCAAGGGACCAACTCTCGCGCATGTCCCACGTGATGTTCGGCGGCCTCACCCACGCCCCGGCGGTGGATCTGATCGAGCGTCTCGTCAGCCTGACGCCGGAGCCGCTACAGCACGTGTTCCTCTGCGATTCCGGGTCGGTCTCGGTCGAAGTCGCGATGAAAATGGCGTTGCAGTACCAGCAGGCCGCGGGACAACCGTCGCGGGCTCGGTTCCTGACACCGCGCCGCGGCTATCACGGCGACACCTTCCACGCGATGTCGGTATGCGATCCGCAGACCGGCATGCATCACCTGTTCAACCGAGTCCTGCCGCAACAGTTATTCGCACCCGCTCCGGCGCCGGCATTCGGCGAGCCGTGCACGGATGCGGACATGGCGGCTTTCTCGGAGCTGATCGAGCGCAATGCCGACCAACTCGCCGCGGTGATCCTCGAGCCCATCGTGCAGGGCGCGGGCGGCATGCGCTTTTACTCCGCCGAGTATCTGGCCCGGGCGCGTGCGCTGTGCGACCGCCACGGGGTGCTGCTGATCGCCGACGAGATCGCGACCGGCTTCGGGCGCACCGGAGCGCTGTTCGCCTGCGAGCACGCCGACATCTGCCCGGACATCATGACCCTCGGCAAGGCGCTGACCGGCGGTTACCTGACACTGGCGGCGACGCTCGCGACGAACCGAGTCGCGGCGACCATCTCCGGCGGCGAGCCGGGCGTGTTCATGCACGGCCCGACTTTCATGGGCAACCCACTCGCCTGCGCCGTGGCCAATGCGAGCATCGACCTGCTGCTGTCGGAGGACTGGCGGGCCAAGATTCAGCGTATCGAAGCCGGGCTGCGGCAGGGACTCAACCGGTGCCGCACGCTGCCGGGCGTGGTGGACGTGCGCGTGCTCGGCGCCATTGGCGTGGTCGAAATGCAAACCCGCGTCGCAATGCGCGACGTGCAGCGGCGGTTCGTCGAGCTCGGTGTCTGGGTGCGGCCGTTCGGGAGGCTGATCTATTTGATGCCCCCGTTCATTATCGACGACGAACAACTGCGCCGGCTATGCGACGCGACCTATCGGGTGGTGGAAGAAACAAGCGGCGACGGCCACTGATGCGAGGAACCAGCCAACCAACGGCGGGCGCCCTGCAAGCCTAGGCAATAAGCGCGCGTTGGCGGCCGCAGCCGTGGCGGAACGACGCAACGCGAGCGATCCGGAATCCGCGGTCGGCGCGGCCCGCTCCGAATCCGTGTGAGCTCTACGAAAAACGGCGGCCGAGCAGACGGGCCCAAGGCCCGACCGTCCGGCCGCCAGCGCGGAGACTCGCTTGATCGCGGCGCGGCGCGCGGCGACCCAGTCGATCGCGGTGCTGCCTCAGGCAGCCACGGCGGTCTGAGGAATGATGCTCTGCGTGACCAAATAGTCGACCACTTCCAGCGCCAGCTCGCGCGGGGTTTTCTTGTCGCCGAGCAGCACCAGTTCCGGTGACTCCGGTGCCTCGTAGGGGTCGTCGATGCCGGTGAAATGTTTGATCTCGCCGGCTCTGGCCTTTTTGTACAGTCCCTTGGGGTCGCGCTGCTCGCAGACCGCGAGCGGCGTGTCGATGAAAACCTCGATGAACTCGCCCGGCTGCATCGTCGCACGAACACGGTCGCGGTCGATGCGGTAGGGGCTGATGAAGGCCGTCAGCGACACGATGCCGGCCTGCGCGAACAGTTGCGCGACGGCACCGATGCGGCGGATGTTCTCTTCGCGATCGATGGCGGTGAAGCCGAGACCGAAGCGCTCCGCATAATCGTCGCCGTGGGACTCACGCAGCATGCCGGGGCCGGCATTGAGCGCGTGGCGCACATTGTCGCCGTCCAGCACTGCACTGTGAACGCCGTACCCGGCCAGCAAGTGATCCAGGGTATTCGCGACGGTGCTCTTGCCGGAGCCGCTGAGACCGGTAAACCAGATCACGCAGCCCTTGTGTCCCTTCATGCGCTCGCGCGCCTCACGTGTGACCTGATGTTCGTGCCAGACCACATTCGTATCGTTTGCCATATTCATGTCTCACTGTAAAAGTCTGCGACAGCCAAGCAGTCTAGGAGCGCCGACCCGATCGGGTGAAGGCGTCGACGCACCCGGCAGCGAATTCGCCGCGTACCGCCCCTATTCTAGTCTGCCGACGTCTCGAAACCACCATGCCCGGCGGGACCGAGCAACCATCGAACAGCGCCTGTCCTCGTCCGCCCCGGCCGCTCCCCGCATACGCTCGACCGAGACGATCGATGCATATCGCGAGTGTCGGGACCGGACATGGCAGCGCGCCGCTGTTCGACCGCCCTCGGTGGTGCACCTTTCGGGTACGGACGACGACCGGTGCAGCTCCGTTGCCGCGCCTTGAAGACGTAAAAGCAAATGGCAGGCCAGAATCGCCGCCATGCACTCTGCACAATCGTGGACATGCGCGGCGAGCACATGAGTCGGCCCCCCGGAGAGTCTCGAGGCGCAATTGTGTAATGGGCAAGAAACAGTCATGACGGATTCGCACCACAACAACGGACAAGGCGCCTGTGCCGGCGGCAGCGATGATGCAGTCCTTCGACTGACAAGCGACAACGCCTTGGCCCGGATTCGTTTCGATCTGCAGTGGCAGTGCGGATATGCGTCGCATTGCGACACTTATGTTGCCCCCCGCCTCGATCTCCGGCGCGATCTGCTGCCGCCCGCCATCGCGGCGCAGATCATGGAGCGCCCCATGGGATGCCGTACGTCGCACCGCTTCGGGGCAGGCGAGTTGTTCTCGCCGACACAGGCGGGCGCCTGTCGTGAAATACCGGCGCAGTGCTTCGGCCGCGGATTCGCCGGTCACGCCGCACCGCGGCCGCGTGTCGGTCGCTTCTATCCGCGCGGCATCCTGAGCGGCGTCGACGGCATCTTCGAGGCAGACCGCAGACCGTTGCGTATTGTCGACGTGGGCACCGAGCAGCTGCAGCTGGACTTGAGCCACCCGCTCGCGGATAAGCCGCTGGTGCTCTCGGCAACGGTCGAAGCGCTAAGGCCGGCAGACGAGGGGCGTGGCGGACCCTGCATCGAGGTACAGCCGCTGCTGAGCGAGAACGGACCGGGCATGCAGGCGCGCCGCAACCGAACGCCGACGGATTTTTGGTCGGATCTGCCGTTCAGCCGTGCCGATCCTCGTCCCGATGGCCTTTTCTACGATCAACCGCGCTTCGTCGATCATCTCGACCGGATTGCCATCGAGCAGATCCGGAACCTTTACGGACGGCTCCTGCCGGCCCGGGCACGGGTGCTCGACCTGATGACCGCTTGGCACTCCCATCTACCGCTGACATCCTCGGTGCAGAGCGTTACCGGGCTCGGCATGAACCGGGAGGAACTGGACGCGAACCCGGTGCTGAGCGATCGTGTCGTCCACGATCTCAATTGCGACAGCCGTCTGCCCTGCGCCGATGCCGCTTTCGACGCGGTCATCTGTACCGTCTCGGTCGAGTACCTGACCGAACCCTTCGGCGTATTTCGAGAGCTGGCCCGCGTCCTCGCGCCGGGCGGCGTGCTGATCGTCACCTTCTCCAATCGCTGGTTCCCGCCAAAGGTCATTCGCATCTGGCGGGAACTGCACGAATTCGAGCGCATTGGACTGGTCTTGGAATACTTCATGGAGTCCGGTCTGTTCGACGCGCTGAATACATGGACGCTGCGCGGGCTGCCGCGACCGGTGGACGATGCGTACGCAGCCCGCCTCGCGCTGTCCGATCCGATCTTCGCGGTCTGGGGCAACCGCATCGACGACGCCGGGACGACTCGGGCATCGGGCTGATGGCCGGCGTCGACTCGCACCGATGAATCGCGCCCCGAGAGACATCGGGCCGCAGCTTCGTTTTAGGGTCGGATCTCGATCGGCGTGCCGTTCGGGGTCGCTCGCCAAATCTCCATGATCGCCGGGTTCGACACCGCAATACAGCCTTCGGTCCAGTCCGTATCGCGAACTGCATCCTGCAATGCCGCGTTGGCGCCGGCGCGGGGCTGACCGTGGATCATGATCATTCCGCCCGGATCCCAGCCGTTGCGCTGCGCATTGGCGCGGTCGGCCGCGTTCGGATAAGAGATATGCAGCGAGCGCGTGAAGCGGCTCCGGGGGTTACGCCAGTCGAGTACGTAGTGCCCCTCCGGCGTGCGGTTGTCGCCACGGCGCTCCTTGTGGCCCACCGGCGCCGTGCCGAGGCTGATGCGATAAGTACGCACCGGCCGGCCGCCGTGCATCAGATAGAGCCTCCGCTGAGACTTCTTGACGAGCACGGCATCGACGACCCCGGCGTCGAGGGCCGCTGGCGTGGGCCCCGTTTCGGGCCACGGGACCGCCAGCCCCGGGAGGAAGGACATGGCGTTTGCCGGGGCCCACGCGAGCCACAGGGCCCAAGCACAGGCCAGTCGGCGCATCGGCGGACGATGGAAAAGAGACAGCAGCACGGCCCGCAAGCACCCGAATCGAAAGGGATTCGCCAGTTTATACCGCGCCGGGCGACGCGTCTGCCCGCCGAGCGCGGTTGGCCCGGCCTCGCCGGACTAAGCGTCCGTCGCCGCAATACCCGCCGAAGAGCATCTACACTTTGAGGCCTGACAGAACGCCTGGCGCCGGCCGCAACAGGTTCGCGGCACCGTCGGGCAAAGACGCGGCATCATTGATATGCGTCTTTGCCCGGGATCGGATATCGGCGCTAGCGTAGGCGGATACCAACTAAAGGAGAAATAAAATGGCACGCATCGTCATACTGGGTGCAGGCATATCCGGGCACACCGCCGCCCGCTACCTCGGAAAGTGGGTCGGCAAACAGCACGAGGTCGTCGTCGTCTCGCCGAAAGCACTCTGGAACTGGATTCCTTCCAATGTTTGGGTCGGCGTCGGCGAGATGACCGAGAAGCAGGTCACCTTCAAGCTCGCGCCGATCTACAAGAAGATCAACGTTGCCTTCCACCAGGCGCTGGCGGTCTCGATCCATCCCGAGGGCGGCGTCGAAGCCGAGCAGCCCTATGTGATGGTGGAGTACACCGACCCGTCCCGGCAAGGCGAAACCGCCGCGATCACCTACGACTATCTGATCAACGCCACCGGCCCGAAGCTGAACTTCGGCGCGACGCCCGGCCTCGGGCCGGACGGCGGCTACACGACATCGGTCTGCACCCCCGCGCATGCCATCCACGCCAACGAGGAGCTGCAGGCGGCCATCGCGGCCATGAAGCAGGGCGAGCAAAAGACCTTCGTCGTCGGCACCGGCCATGGCATGTGCACCTGCCAGGGTGCCGCCTTCGAGTACATCTACAACGTCGACCACACGCTGCGCCAGGCGGGCGTGCGCGACAAGGCCCGCTTGGTCTGGATCAGCAACGAATACGAGCTCGGCGACTTCGGCATGGGCGGCGTGCATATCAAGCGCGGCGGCTACATCACCAACGGGAAGGTGTTCGCCGAGTCGCTGATGGTCGAGCGCGGCATGGAGTGGATCGTACGGGCCGCGGTGAAGAAGATCGAGCCGGGCAAGCTCACCTACGAGGTGCTCGACGGCAGCGAGCACGAGCTGGCATTCGACTTCGCGATGCTGATTCCGCCCTTTGCCGGCGTGCCGATGAAGGCCTTCGATAAGGACGGCGGCGACATGACCGAGAAGCTGTTTGCGCCGAACGGCTTCATGAAGGTCGACGCCGACTACAACCCCAAGCCCTACGAAGAATGGAGCAAGGCCGACTGGCCCCGGACTTACCAAAACCCGCTGTACAAGAACATGTTCGCCATCGGCATCGCCTTCGCGCCGCCGCATCTGATCAGCAAGCCGATGCAGAGCGCCAACGGCACGCCCATCAACCCGACCCCGCCGCGCACCGGCATGCCGTCGGCGGCCATCGGCAAGGCCGTCGCCGAGAGCATCCGCGACATGCTCGACGGCGCGCCGGAGCCGACCCATACCGCTTCGATGGGCGAGATGGGCGCTGCCTGCGTCGCCTCCACGGGCTCGGATATCTTCAAGGGGACGGCGGCGACCATGACGGTGTTCCCCGTGGTACCGGACTACGAGACCTACCCGGAATACGGGCGGGACATGGACCTGACCTTCGGCGAAATCGGCCTGGCCGGACATTGGATGAAGTACATCCTGCACCATGTCTTCATGTATCAGGCCAAGCTGCGGCCGGGCTGGTCGATCCTACCGGATTGATTCCCCGGCTCGGGCGGCGACGCGGCACCGCCCGAGGTCGAGCGATTGCCGCCCGCGCTGCCGCGCTCGGGCGCGGCGCGGCCGGGCAGCAACGAAAACAGTCTTGGACCGGCAAGCACCGCGGAAGCGGTGAGGCGGCCGGCGACATCATCAGCGAGGCAGAGCAATGGCAACGCAAGTCAAAAACAAAGAGCCCTATCAGCAGGCTTACTACCCGCCGGTTCCGACGGGCCTGACCCGTTACATGAGAACGAGCATCATCTGGCAGTTCGCGCGCTTTTGGATCATCAACTTCAAAATATTCAAGCTGCTCGTCAAATCGCACCACTGATGCTCGATCCGGTGCGGAAGTCGGGCCCGGACCCGATCGCTCGGCGCTGCTGCGCGAGCGAAAGCCGAGCGCTATCGCGTGAAACAGGGCCCCGCGCCCTGTTCCGCCGCGGCGCGGCGCAGGCGCCCGCGCAATCGGCAGCATCCGGCAAGCGCGGCACAAGGACGCAGTCGGCGTCTGCATCCCGGCCGGAAACGCGACGATGAAGCGCTCGCAACGCCGCTGGCTCGCGCTCCGGCTCGCGCTCTGTCTGGCGGCTGCGGCCTTGGCGGGCTGCACGACGCTGATCAAGACCGAAGCCGAAGGACGCTGGATCCCGATCGCGCCGGGCAGCACGTTGACACTGGCGGAGCCGGTGCGCATTCCGCCCGGCCGGGCACGGGTGTTCTTCGTCAACGGACAGCCGAGCACGAGCGCCGCCAACTACCGGCCTGTCTGCGCGCTCGAAGTGCGGCATATCGACGAGCGGCAAGCGCAGACGATCGCACCCGCGCGTTATCGCATCGCGCGCATTCAAAACTATTGGACCGAAGTCGTCGCGGTGGACAAACCGAACGCCGTGCTTTTCGCCCTGGCGGATCATGACGGCGACGGCGGCTACTCCATGATCCGCACCGGCTTCCACTTCTGGCTCGACGGCGATCAGGCCGACCCCATGCGCTTGACGTGTCTTGGTGTGATGGCGGACCCCGCCGAGGCCTATCCGCCGACGCTGGAAGAGATCCGTCAAGCGCTGGGCGCCTTCGCCGCCATCGAGGTCGCCGCACAGCCGCGCTGATCGTCATCGGCCTTGCGATACCGGCCAGCGGCACCGGCGTCGCGCCGCGGCTGCCCGCCGCGGTTATTGCAGTCGCACGGTGACGCGGCTCGACGTGCCGCCGGCATCGATCACCGAGATTGTCGTGTAGCCGTGCCCGTCGGGACGCCAAAGGACGCTGCGCGCGTAGCGCTCGCGTGCAATGGGCCGGCCGTCGGCGAGCCAAATGAACGGCGGGCTGCCGTTTCGGGCCTTCAGCAGCAGCGCGCCGTCGCCGCCGGCGTCGAGACTCACCTCCACGATGGCGCCGGGCGGCGGGAATGCGATCTCGACGGCGCTGTCATCGTGCCCTGCCCCGTCGCGAGCAGCCACGCGGCGCAGCGGCGGCGGCAGCTCGGAAGTCGCCGCGCTCAGCACGCCCGCCGGAGCTCCGGGCAATGGCGTGGCCGGCCCGATGCGAGAAAAGGCATCGCGCAGCAGCGGCACCGCGGCGGCACTGCCCGTGAGTCCCGGCACCGCAGCGCCATCGGGTCGCCCGAGCCAGACACCCATCACATGCCGGCCGTCGAAACCGAGCGCCCAGGCATCGCGATAGCCATAGGAGGTGCCCGTCTTCACGGCGATGTCCCCGCCCGCGGCAATGCCGTCCGACCCGGACAGGATCGATGCCAAGTACCAGGCCGCCCGCTCATCGAGCAGGCGTCGGCAGGCAGGCCGCGGCATCCCGGGCTGCTCGTGCAGCGCCACGCAGCGGCCGCCGCTCGCGATCGCCGCGTACACGCCGGCCAGGTCGCGCAGCGTCAGTCCGATCCCCCCGAGGCCGACCGCGAGCCCCGGCGGGCCTGAATCCGGAAGCTTCGGCTCGGCACCGGCGCGCCGCAGCCGGGCGACCAGGCGTATCGGGCCCACGCCCTCGAGCAGCGTCACGGCCGGAACATTCAACGACAATTGCAGCGCTCTGCGCACCGTGACCGTGCCGCGAAATGTCCGGTCGAAGCTCTCCGGCGCATAGCTGCCGAAGCCGGTCGGGCGATCCTCGATCAAACTCTCCGGATGCGCCAGGCCGGCCTCGAACGCCAATCCGTAAATCAACGGCTTCAGTGTCGAGCCCGGTGAGCGCGTTGCCAGCGTCATATCGACGAATCCCGAGCGCGCCTCGTCGAGCAGCCCGGATGATCCGACCGCCGCCAGTATTTCGCCGCTGGCGTGATCCGCGGCGATCAGCGCCGCCGAGACGGCGTCTGTCCGGGCGCCGGCGTGTTCTGCCGCCAGCTGTTCAAGCCGGGCCTGCAGCGCGCCGTCGATGGTCAACCGATGCACCGTGCGGGTCGGGTCGGCCTGCACCGCGCGCCGCGCGGCGTGCGCTGCAAGCATGGGAAACGACCGGCGCAGACGGGGAACAGGCTCCCGCAGCGCCACCGAGAAGTCGTCCGCGTCGATGACGCCTGCCGCGAGAGCCCGCCGCAGCACGCGCTCGCGGCCCGAGCGCGCCGCGTCCGGATGGAGATCGGGGCGGCGCGCCCGCGGCGACTGCGGCAGCGCCACCAGCAGCGCCGCTTCGCCGGGCGTAAGCCGCGCGGGCTCCTTGCCGAGCCAGGCCAGCGATGCGGCGCGCACGCCTTCCAAGTTGCCGCCGTAGGGCGCCACGTGAAGATAGGCGGCCAGGATGCGCTGCTTGTCGGCTCGGCGCTCCAGCGCCAGCGCCGCAACGACTTGCCGCCATTTGCCGGCGGCGCTGCGGGTGGCGTCGCCGTGCAGCAGCCGCACCACCTGCATCGTCAGCGTCGAGCCGCCCGAGACGATCCGCCCGTGGCGCAGCGCCTGCGCCGCGGCCCGCAACAGCGCCCGCGAATCGACGCCCGCGTGGGCGAAAAAGCGCTGATCCTCGAAGGCGAGCAGCATCCGGATCAGGAGGGGATCGACCTCGGCGGCCGCAACGGGCAGGCGCCAGCGGCCATCGTCGACCGTGAACGCACGCAGCAGTTGTCCGTTGCGGTCCACCACGACCGGCGACACCGCGACGTCCGGCGACGCCGGCCGCGCGGCGCGCACGGACACCTCCAGAAACAATGCCGCACAGGCGCCCGCCAGCACCGCGAGCGCGGTCAGCGCCAGCGCCGCGCCGGACAGGCGGCGCCGTGGAATGCAGAAGCGGCAGGGGCCGATTCGCCGACTCATCGCGATGGCCGGCTCGGACAGACTGCCCGGGCGATCGACGGGCGAGTCGTCAGGCGCTCGCGGGCTGTGCGAACAAGTCGTGGTCGTCGCTGCCCGTGACGGTGACCTCGATGAAGTCGCCGGGGGACAGATCCCAGGCGCCGTCGATGATGACGTTGCCGTCGATCTCCGGCGCATCGGCCTCGCTGCGGGCAATCACGCATTCGTCGTCGACCTCGTCCACCAGCACAGTCTCGCGCCCGCCGATACGCGCCGCGAGCTTCTCCCGGCTGATGTCGGCCTGCAGCGCCATGAACGCCTCCAAGCGCTCCTGCTTCAGCGACTCCGGCACCGGGCTCGCAAGCGCATTGGCGGCAGCGCCATCCACCGGCGAGTACGCGAAACAGCCGACGCGGTCCAGCCGGGCCTCGCGCAGGAAGTCGAGCAGCAGTTCGAAGTCGGCCTCGGTCTCGCCCGGAAAGCCGACGATAAAGGTGCTGCGCAGCGCCAGTTGCGGACAAATCGATCGCCATTCGGCCAGGCGTTCGAGCATCTTCTCCGCCGCCGCGGGTCGGCGCATGGCCTTCAGCACCGACGGACTGCCGTGCTGCAAAGGCATATCCAGGTACGGAAGAATTAACCCGTCGGCCATCAGCGGAATCAACCGGTCGACCTGCGGATAGGGATAAACGTAGTGCATGCGCACCCAGGCAGGTAGCTCACCGAGCGCGCGGGCCAGCGTCTCGATGTCGGTGCGCAGCGGACGGCCCTGCCAGAAATCCGTTCGGTAGCGGGTGTCGACGCCGTAGGCGCTGGTGTCCTGGGAGATGATCAACAACTCCCGCACGCCCGCCTCCACCAAACGCTGCGCCTCCGTCATGACCTCGCCCACAGGCCGGCTGACCAAGTCACCGCGCATGCCGGGGATGATGCAGAAGCTGCAGCGGTGATTGCAGCCCTCGGAGATCTTCACATAAGCGAAGTGCCCCGGCGTCAGTTTGATGCCCTGCGGCGGCAGTAAGCTGGTAAACGGATGCGCCGGGGGCGGCAGGTGCGCATGCACCGCGTCCATGACCTCGGCGTAAGCATGGGCTCCGGTCACGGCGAGCACCTGCGGGTGCTTGTCGCGGATCAAGTCGGCGCGCGTACCGAGGCAGCCGGTCACGACCACACGGCCGTTCTCGCTCAACGCCTCGCCGATGGCGTCGAGCGACTCCTCGACCGCGGCATCGATGAAACCGCAGGTATTGACGACGACCAGATCCGCGCCGTCATAGTCCGGGGAAATGCCATATCCTTCGGCCCGCAGACGGGTCAAGATACGCTCGGAGTCCACGGTCGCCTTGGGGCAGCCGAGGCTGACGAAGCCGATACGCGGCACGGAATCGATCTGGGGCATCGCGGCTCCGGTGTTGATGATCTAACAAAAGGCGACGCAAGCGCCGCAGGCGCGCGTGGTCGGCGCCGAGCAACTGGGCCAGGGCCGGGGTCCGTTCCCGACCCCGGTAACGGGCCCATGATGCCTTGCAGCATGCCCCTGAGGCCTGGAAGGCGCGGGGCCCCGGTCGTCTTTAGAAAAGCGCGACGAAATCCCTCGGTGCTGGCCGGCCAGCGCGGGACGCCCGCCATGCATGAGCGCGCCGGCAACCGAGAGCGCTCGGGGGCGGGCAATGCCTTCTCGCCGCCCATGCTGTTTTCGGCCGGGCTCATTAATCCGTCAGTATCTCACCCCACGGCAGGTGATGGCAGGCATGCCTTGCATCAATCCCGGGGCGAGGGCAATCATCCGCGACGAAATAACAGCGGTGTCGTCGCGCCGTTTGGCTCCGCGCACTTGATATCACCCTGTATTCCTGTAGGATACCGGGAAGCGCCTGGGTAGAAACCACTAGCCGGTCGCCGCTCGAGCGCCCGGCACTCCGAGCCAGCTCCGCCAGCGAATCGTCCGACAAGGGGACCGTCCGGTGAAAAACTGCAAGCTCTGCAATCTCAGTCGGGTATGCAATGATTTACCCGGAGTCTGCATCCTGATCCCGTATGCCGCCGTGGCCGTCGTAGCCGTCACCATTGGCTATCTGTTCGTCACGCAGGAGCTGCTGGCCTGATCGATCAAGCCTCCGGAAACAGTGCCGGTGACGATCGAGCCGAACAGCGGCGGGTCGGCCCGGCGAGCCGTGTCTCGATCCATTTATCTATTTTTCTCGAAGACGGCACCGAAGCGCTGTCGAGCGTCGGCGACAAGCCGCTGACGTTTGGCATCGGCGACGGTACCCTCGCACCTGGACTCGAGTCCCTGCTTCTCGATCTTCCCGTCGGAGCCGATGAGCAAATACTCGCCGACGGCGCCTTGATCTACGGCATGCCCGACCCGGAACTGATTCGCGACGTGCCCCGCGCCGATCTTCCCGACGGCTTCACCGCGGCCCGCGGCGAGGTGGTATTGTTCGATGCACCGGGCGGACAACAGACCGCGGGCACCGTGGTCGGCGAAACGGCCGATGCGCTGCGCGTCGACTTCAACCATCCCCTCTCGAGCCGCGGCCTCAGGCTGCGCGTGCAGGTGCTCGCGGTCGACTGACACGCGACCGGGCGCGACTGGGCGCGACTGGGCGCATCCGGCTCCGGGCCGCCGATCCGCCCCGGCCGGTAGCGGGCTCGGCCCCTACGGATCGACGCATGGACCGAATTCCCGGCGCAGCGCCGATCCGGTGCAAAAAATCATTTTCCGCGGCGCACCGCTTGCGGTAGGTTGGCAATTTAGCGCCTCCCCGCGGCAGCAACGCCGCATTCTCCACCGTCCATTCGTGAGCATGCATTCCGATTTTCAGAACTACCAACCGCGCCCGGACCTGCTGGCCGATCGCGTCATCCTCGTCACCGGCGCCGCCGAAGGGATCGGCCGCGCGGTCGCTCGCGCCAGCGCACGCCTCGGCGCCACGGTCATCCTGAGCGGATTCGACGAAGAGCGGCTCGAGACCGTCTACGACGAAATCGAGGCCGACGGCAGCCCGGAGCCGGCAAGCCTGCCGCTGGACCTGGAAAAGGCCGACGAGCAGCTTTACCTGGGTGTGGCCAGTACCCTCGGCGATGAGTTCGGCCGCTTGGACGCGCTGGTGCACTGCGCCGTGTTTGCCCCGTTCCTGAGCCGGATCGACGACTACGACGCGTCGCAATGGGAGCGGGTGCTGCGCATTAATCTGACCGCACCGTTTCTGCTGACGCAGACCTGCCTGCCGCTGTTGCGCGCGGCCGAAGATGCCTCCGTGATCTTCACATCCGATCGCGTCGGACGCACCGGCCTCGCCTACTGGGGCGCTTTCGCGGCCGCCAAGTTCGGCATCGAGGGCCTGATGCAAACCCTCGCCGAGGAGACCCGCGACAGCAGCAACATCCGCGTCAATAGCCTCGACCCGGGCGCCGTTCGAACCGGCCTGCGCCGCGAGCTCTATCCCGGCGAGGATCCGAACACCCTGCCGACACCCGACGCCGTGGTGCCCGCCTATCTCTATCTGCTGGGCCCAGACGCCATCGGCACTACCGGCCAGGCCCTGAGCGCCCGCTAGTACCGGCGCCCAATGCCGGCGCGCCTTCCTGCCGAGCCGGCCGCACCGAATCCAACCGCGAGAGGCAGCCATGCTGCAAAGACAACAGCCATCGGCCGCCGGCACCGCCGAAGCGGTCGCCGATGTCGCCGCCGCAGTGCGCCGGCGCGTGCTCGAGCACACCCTGCGCAACAATGGCGGCTACCTGAGCCAGGCCTGCTCGTCGGCGGACATGTTGGCCGCATTGTACTTGCGCGTGATGCGCCTCGGTCCGAGCCAAGCGCCGCTGCAGCCGCGCCCGTTCGCGGGCGTACCCGGCAGCCGCAATCCGCACGCGTTCACCGGCGCCGATTACAATGGCCCCAAGGCGCCCGATCTCGACCGCTTCATTTTCTCGCCGGTGCACTATGCGCTGGTCTTGTACTCGCTGCTGATCGAGCTCGGCAGGCTCGGCCCCGACGCCCTCGATGCCTTCAACCGCGACGGCAGCACGGTCGAGCTGATCGGCGCCGAGCACTCGCCCGGCCACGAGGTCACGGCCGGCTCCCTGGCGCAGGCATTGAGTCAAGCCGGGGGTATCGCGCTCGCGCGCAGGCTGCGCGGCGAGACCGGACGGGTCTGGGTGTTCATGTCCGACGGCGAGTTCCAGGAAGGTCAGACCTGGGAAGCGTTCGCCGCGCTCGCGCATCACCGCATCGGCAACCTCGGCGTCTACATCGATGCCAATGCCCAGCAATGCGACGGCGCCATGTCCGATGTAATGACGGTCGAGCCGCTGGCCGAGCGTCTTCGCGCCTTCGGCGCCGATGTGCGCGAGGTCGACGGTCACGACATCGAAGCACTGGCGGACGCCGGCGACGGCGTCGGCCACGGCAGATGCCCGCGCGTCGTCATTGCCCGCACCGACCCCTGCCGCGGTATCGACCTGATGCGCGAGCGTGCCCCGAAGCTCCATTACGTGCGCTTCAAGACTGCCGCTGAAGTCGAGGCCTACGAGGCCCTGCTGGCCGCGTTGTCGGAGGCTCGGCAATGATCGAGACCGTCACCCGCCCCCATTACGGCAACCTCATCCGCTGGGCCGCGCAACGCCCCGAAGTTCTCGTGTTGTCCGCCGACCTGACCGCCTCCTGCGAGGCGGACGGCTTCCGCGACGCCTACCCCGAGCGCTTCTTCTCCATGGGGATGGCCGAGCAGAACATGATGGGCTTCGCCGCCGGTCTCGCCCGCGAGGGCTATTTCCCGTACGTTCATACCTTTGCGGTGTTTATCTGCCGGCGGCCTTTCGACCAGGTGGCGATGTCCATCGGCTACCCCAGCCTGCCGGTGCGCCTGGTCGGCTTCCTGCCGGGCATCACCACCGCCGGCGGCGTGACCCATCAGGCCGTCGACGATATCGCGCTGATGCGCATCATCCCGAATATGACCGTGCTCGAGTGCGGCGATGCCACCGATGTGCAATCCGTGCTGGACGTGGCGCAAGCCGTCGATGGACCGGTCTATATCCGCCAGCTGCGCGGCGAGGTGCCGCGGCTGTTTCCGGCATCGGAGCCGCTGCGGCTGGGATGTGCCCGCACGCTGTCCGAGGGCGGTGATGTCTGCGTGCTGTCCAGCGGCATTTGCACCGAAGAGGCCATGCGTGCCACCGCGGCGCTGCGATCGCGCGGCATCGGCATTCATCACCTGCATGTATCGACGCTGAAGCCTTTCGATGATCCCGTGGTGCTTGAGGCGATCCGGCGCACCGGCGTCGGTGTCGTCGCCATGGAAAATCACGGCATCACCGGCGGACTCGGCTCCGCCGTCGCCGAACTGATGGCCGAGCACGGCGTCGGCCGCCCGCTGGTGCGCATCGGCCTGCGCGACACTTACGCCCACGGCGCAAGTCGCGATTACTTGATGCGCGAGTACGGGCTCGACGCGATGGCGCTGGTCGGCGCGGTATCGCGCCTGCTCGGCAAGACACTGGATATCGGAGCCGACGACCTCGCCGCCGTGCGCTTGGAGACCCTGCAGGCGGTGGAGAAAACAGAGGATCTATAAGGGAGGCGCGGAACCATTCATCGCTGCCCTCTGCGGGCCAAGACGCCCCCCGGGTGCCCGCAGCGCTTCTGCGCGCGCACAGCCCGCGGCGCCGAGCAGACGCGTGCGAAGAACAACGCATCGGCGCGCGCGCCACCTTGCGAGACGACCCGAGCGCCGCGATCTGCCATGGCCGGGGCGCGCTCGCCGCGCCTGAAGAACCGATCATGAATACTCGATCATGAAGACCCGATCATCGAACAACGGAGTCAGCCTCATGTCCGACCTGGAGATCTATTGCGAGCACAAACCATCGCCGGCCAAGTTGGAGGTTCTCGGCGTCGAGGACTGGCCGGTGTGGAAAAAGGAGCCGTCGACTTTCCCCTGGACCTACGCAAAGAACGAGACCTGCTACGTCGTTCGCGGTCGCTTCACGGTAACCCCCGACGGCGGCGAGCCGCAAAGCTTCGCGCGCGGCGATCTGATCACCTTTCCCGCCGGACTCTCTTGCACTTGGGAGATCACCGAGCCGGTCGAGAAGCACTACATCTTCGACTGAACCGGGCGATGCCGGCGGCATCAGTGCAACCGGTCTCCCGGGGAGAATATGCCCGCGGCCGCGGCGGCCTGATCTGCGGACCAGGAATCCGCGAGCAGGGATTCGGGCGCCGGCCCCTAAGGGCCCGCGCGCTCGGCCGTTTTCGAGCGGGTCATGCCCGCGGCTCATTCATGCTGCCGTGCTGATAACCGGCCAGATCCATCGTCACGTGCCTGAACCCGAGCTCGCGCACCTCCTCGAGGATGCGTTGCGCCTCCTCCAGTAGTTTACCGAACTGCGCCGGCTCCACTTCGATGCGTGCCAGATCGTCGTGACAGCGCACGCGCACGCTGGAGAACCCTTCGGCGGCCAGCAGCCGCTCCGCCTCTTCGATCTGCTGCAGGCGTTCCATCGACACGCGCTCGTCGAAGCGCAGCCGGGTCAGCAAACAGGCATTGGTGGGCTTGCGCCAGGTCGGCAGCGCGAGCATGCGTGCCAGATCGCGCACGGCGGATTTGTCGATTCCGTGCGCGATAAACGGCGTCGGCACCGACAACTCGCGCAGCGCCTTGAGCCCGGGGCGAAAGTCGTCGACATCGTCGAGGTTGCTGCCGTCGACGACGCAATCGAGCCCGAGCCCCGCGGCATGCGCCAGCAGTAGCCGATACATGGCGTGCTTGCAGCGATAGCACCGGTCTTGAGGATTGCTTTGCAGGCCGTCCGGCATCGGCATCTCCACCAGTTCATGGCGGACGCCGAGTTGGCTTGCCATCTCGATTGCCTCGCCGATCTCCTGGCGCACCATGTAGGGTGTCACAGCGGTCAGCGCGAGCACCCGCTCCGAGCCGAGGCTATCGCGTGCCGCGGCCAGCAGCAGCGTACTGTCGGCGCCGCCGGAGAAGGCCACTCCCAAGGCGCCGTGCTCTCGCAGCGTCGCACAGAGCGCCTCGTAGCGTAGCGCATGCCGGCTCGCGGCATCGTCACGTTGTAGGTCCATCCGATCCTCCTTCGCCCCGGCTCGAGAGGGCCGGAGTCGTATCGTTGCGCGGCCCGCGCCGAGCGCGCGTATCGGCGCCAGGGCCTAACTCAGTATAGGTACGCAATAGTGGAGAAGGGCAACCCGTAACAGACGTCCGGCTGCGCCAGCGCAACGTCCGAAAACCACTAGGATACTGGGTTTGACCGCACCGGCACGGTCGGTGCGATTGGCACCGCGCGTGCAAAGCGTCACAATGTCGCTGCGCACGTCGGCCGGTCCGCCGCGTGCAAGCCATCGAAGTTTGTGGGCCGCAACGGCCCGGCCCGCCAGAAACGATGCCCGTTCCGGATACCGGACGGGCGCAAGAGGAGAGACGATCACAATGCGTTGCAAGACCCTGCCGATTTTCCTGCTGCTGTCGGTGCTGCTGGCCCCGATCAACGTGCTTGCCCAGGAGATTTCGATCTCCGACACCGTGCTGAAAATGCCTCTGGCCGAAGACGTGTCAATGGACGACGCCGTCGACTCGATGAAGCTCCGCGCCAACTCGCTGAACTTCAAGCTGGTCGCCCATCTTCCGCTCTACCAAGAGCTGGAAGCGATGGGGGTCGAGACCAACCGAATCGAGATCTTTCAGTTCTGCGACGCCCGCATCGCCAACGAGATGCTGCAGTTCAACCCCGACTTTTCCGCCTACCTGCCGTGCCGCATCGCGCTGCTGGAAGACAGCGAGGGGAAAGCCTGGCTGGTAACGCTCGATCTCGCCAAGATCATCCCGAGCGCCAATCTGCCGCCGGAGCTGTTGGAAAAGGCGCAATTGGTGAGCGACAACATCGAATCCATCATGACCGCCGGCGCCAACGGCGACCTCTGACCCACCTGAATCGCGTCGGGCCGGTCCGGCGGACCGGCCGCGCCGCCGACCGGCAGGGACCGGTTGGCGAAACTGCCCCGTAACGCCCCCCAACGTATCGACATCAGGACGCGAGACGGGCTTCGCCGCCAATGGGCCCGCAAAGCGCTGGGCTCAGCTGACCGCGGGCGTGCGCTGCAAAAAGCTGAGATCATCGAGCTGCGCCAGTACGAATTCGGCAACGTCGGCGCGGGAGATGCGGGTCGCTTTGATGTCTTTGCCGGTACCCGATCGGTAGCTGCCGCTGCGCGGGCCATCGGTCAGGCCGCCGGGCCGCACAATCGTCCATTCGAGTCCGCTGTCGCGAATCAGCCGTTCCTGGGCCTCCTTGGCCTGGAAGATGCGCTTCATCGTCAGATTCATCACGATTCTGAACAACAACGGGATCTGCTCGGCGCTGTCGCCGACGCCCAGGGAGGTCACGGCCACCAGCCGGCGCGGGCCCAGGCGTTGCATCGCATCGATGATATGCGCGGTACCGCGATCTTCGACGGGCTCCGTGCCGGGGCGCGTTCCGAGGATACAGATCACCGCATCCGCCCCCTCGACGCAACGATCGACGGCTGACTGGTCGAGCACGTCCCCGGCCACCACCGTCAGGCCTGCCGCATCCGACAGCTTATCGGGATCGCGGGCGAGCGCCTGAATTTGGTGACCGAGGGCGAGTCCCTGCTCGACGACGTGTCGCCCCGTACCGCCGGTGGCACCGAACAACGCGACCCTCACGATGCGTCTCCGCGGCGAAATACCATCATGTAATTGACACCCATATAGCCGGTCAAAGAAAAGGCACGGTTAAAGGGATTGACGCGCACGCCGGTGCGCTGGATGACTCGGTAATCCGGCCCGAGCCCATCGACCAGTTCGGTTGGTTTCACCAGCTTGCGGTAGTGGTGCGTTCCCTTCGGCAGCCAGCGAAGGATGCGCTCGGCGCCGATGATGGCCATCAGCCAGGCGACAGGCGTGCGATTGATGGTCGCGACGACCATGACGCCGCCGGGGCGCACCACCTTCGCACAGTCGGCAAGGAAATCCGGCAGATGCTCCACGTGCTCGACAACCTCCATGTTCAGCACGGCGTCGAAGCGCTCGCCGGCCGCGGCGAGGTCATCGACGGTGGCTAGCCGATAGTCGATGTCGAGACCGCCCCATTGGGCATGGATGTCGGCGACGCGCACGTTCTTCTCGGTGATCTCGGTGCCGGTCACGTCCGCCCCCAGTCGGGCGACGGATTCGCTGAGAATGCCGCCGCCGCAACCGATATCGAGGATGCGCAGTCCCTCGAAGGGCCGCTCGGCCGTCGGATCACGCTCGAATGCCGCGCACAACTGCTCGCGGATATAGCCGACGCGAAAGGCGTTCAATCGATGCAGCGGCCAAAAAGGCCCCTGCTCGTCCCACCAGCGGTGGGCCAGGTTTTCGAAGTACTCGACTTCTGCCGGATCGATATCGGGGGCGTTGAGATGGACGGCTGTCATGGAGGTCACCGGCGGTCGCTGGCGCTCCGCCGCGCGGAGTGCCGTGAACAAAAGATCGATAATCTCCGGGATATCGTGCCCGCCCGCCCCCTTTGCAACCGCCACGTGCGGCGACGTTGTCGTGCATACCCGCGTCGGGTAGGCTAGCGGCGGCGCCGCGCCGGCAAGCCCGTGGCGACCCCCGATTGCCCCTTATCCAACCCGACTCCCGACGGGATCCGCCAGTTCGAGCACACCGGATGAGCACACCGGACCCCGCCCAAGCAGACGTCCTCGGCCAAATGCTGGCCGGCCCGCTGGCCGTTGCCGGCTATTGGCTCGCCGAGGTGACGGCCTATTTCAGCTTCGATCCGACGCTGCTGGCCACGCCCGACATGGCGGCGCGCATCGCGCTGCAGGTGCTGCTGCTGGTGGGGTCGGCATTTTTCTCGGGCTCGGAGACGGCGCTGTTCTCCCTCTCCAGACTCGACCTGCAGCAACTGCGGCGTAAGCAGCATCCACGCATCGACACGCTGCAGGCCCTGCTCGACCAGCCGCGGCGGCTGATCATCTCGGTGCTGTGCGGCAACCAGCTCATCAACATCGCCGCCGTGGCCAACATGACCGGCATCCTGCTGACCCTTTACGGGGAGGAGCGCGCGGGCATCATCAACGTGCTGGTCATGGTGCCCCTGCTGCTGCTGTTCGGCGAGGTCACGCCGAAGACCATCGCCATGTCCAACCCGGTCGGGGTCAGCGCCGGGCTGGTGGCGGCGCCGATGGCCCACTGGGTGCGCATCGTCACACCGCTGCGCCTCGCGCTGCGGGCAGTCTCGGATCGGGTGACGACCTGGTTCGTCGGCCACGAGAAGGCCCCCGAGAACATCCTGCAGATCGACGAGTTCCGCATTCTGGTGGACGAGGTGGCCAACGAGGGCGAGATCCAGGCGACCGAGCGCACGCTGATCTATCACCTGCTCGACGCCGGCGCCACCGAGATCGTCGAGATCATGACACCGCGCACCCGCATGGCCTTCATCGACGCCGACAGTGATCTGAGCGACGCGCTCGCCCGCTTCCGCGCCCTGCGTCACTCCCGCGTGCCGGTGTACCGCGGCCAGCTCGACAATCTGATCGGCTTCCTGCACTTGGAAGACGTACTGCCGCTGGTGCTCGATAAGCCCGACCTGACCGATCAGCGCCTGGACGATCTGGTGCGGCCCCTGGTGGTGGCGCCGCCGACCAAGCGCGTGGACGAGATGTTCGATTTTTTTCAGGCCAATCAGACCCGTGCGGCGCTGGTGCTGGACGAATTCGGCGGCGTCGAGGGCATCGTCACGATTCGCGACGTGCTGACCTTTATTTTCGGCCACCTATCCGGAGAGACGAAGGGACAGGACCTCTACCACGAGCGCGACGAGAACATCTACGAGGTCCCCGGCGATATGAAACTGACCGACTTCAACGATCTGACGAATTTCGGCATTTGGGATCCGCGCATGACCACCGTCGCCGGCGTTGCGTTCCGCCACCTCGACCGACTGCCGAAGGTCGGCGACCGGGTTCAAGTCGAGGACTGCTTGATCGAAGTCCTGGACATGGACGGCCAGCGCATTGCCCGGGTGCGTGTCGCCCGCGGGCCGACAGGCCTGTCCGGCGACACACCGGTGCCGGAAGCCGAGGAAGGCGCCGACTTCGCCGCCGACGGCAATGCCCAAGACTCGCCGGCAACGGCGCCTCGCCAAGCAGACGACGACAACGGGGCAAGCTGACCATGGATCCCGTTCTCACGGTTATCGCCATGCTGGTTCTACTGCTGCTCGAGGGCTTCTTCTCGGGCAGCGAGATCGCCTTGGTGCATGCGGACAAGCTCAGGCTGCGGGCCC
Source organism: Thiohalocapsa sp. (assembly GCA_021736785.1). Classification (GTDB taxonomy): domain Bacteria; phylum Pseudomonadota; class Gammaproteobacteria; order Chromatiales; family Chromatiaceae; genus Thiohalocapsa. The sequence goes on from JAIPFF010000006.1 coordinate 56,670, forward strand.
GCTCGGGCAAGGGCAACCGGGGCGCCGGTCTCGCGCTGCGGTTGCTCCGGCGCCCGGAGGTGCTGCTGACGACCACGCTGGTCGGCACGAATATCGCGGTGGTCACGTTGACGACACTCGGCACGCTGTTGATGATTCAGGCCTTCGGCGAGCTCGGCGAGCTGTATGCCTTTCTGCTGTTCACGCCGCTGCTTCTGGTGTTCGGCGAAATCGTGCCGAAAAGCGTTTACCAGCAGAAGGCCGACGAGATCGCGCCGGTGGTCGTCTATCCGTTGCGGCTGTTCACGCTGCTGCTGTACCCGTTGGTGTGGGTGTTCTCGCTGGTCGCGCGCACGGCGGCCCGTATGGTGCGCGGGCCGCGCTCGGAGTCGAATCTCTTCATCACCCGCCAACAGGTCGGCACGCTGGTGGACATGGCGGACCGCGGCGCCGACGTCGACCTCTTCGACCGCAAACGCATCGAGCGCGCGATCCGCTTCGGCGGGACCACCGTCGGCGAGGCCATGGTGCCGCTCGCGGAAATTACGGCCTTGAACCACCTGCGCAGCACCCGCGACGCGCTCGATCTTGTGCGCCAGTCCGGCTTCAACCGGCTGCCGATCTATCAGGGCAACCTCGGCAATGTCGTCGGCATCGTCACCCTGACGGTCTGGGACCTGATGGACGAGACCGTGACCTCGAAGCCGCTCGGCGAACTGGTTCGCCCGGCACTGTACGTGTCTCCGCTGCAGCCCATCGACGAGCTGCTGCCGCTGCTGCGTGAGCGTGACGACCATATGGCCGTGGTCGTCGACGAGTTCGGCTCCGCCATCGGCATGATCACCATGGAAGACATCATCGAAGAAGTGGTCGGCGAGATCGAGGTGGGCTACGACTTCGACGTCTATCACCCCAAGCGCAAGCGCCACTTTCGGCGCATCGACGACGGCCTCTACGAGCTCGACTCGCGGGTGCCGATCTCCGATCTCAATGCGTTGCTCGGTATCGACCTGCCGGCGACGGAGTTCCATACCGCCGGCGGCTTCGTCGAGGCCCGCCTGCGCCATATCCCGCGCGAGGGCGAGCAAGTGTCGGAGTCGGGCTGGCGCTTTACGGTCAGCGAGGCCAACGAGCGCGCCGTGGTGAAGCTCCGTGTCGAGCGTGCCTGATGGACGCACCGGAACCGAGGACGTCGCGCTCGCGGCGTCCGCGTGCCTTGCCTACCCGATGCAGGGTACCCAGTATCCGCAACATCGCATTACCGCCTCCGGTCCTTGAGTTATCCTGATGCTCGAAACGCTGCAACGCCTCGCGACTTGGATGCGGCCCGCGGCGCCGTTCTTTGCCGGCGTGGCCATACTCCTGTTTGCACTCTGTGCGGTGCTCGTGCTGACGACCCGATCGGCGTCCGCGGATCGCGTACTGATGCCGGCCATCGCCGGCCTCCTCTGGACGCTGTGCGGTTATGTTTTCGTGCGGACCTTCGAGTCGGTACCGGCACCGGCATCGCCCGACATGTCCGCCTGGAGGCGTCTGAAGCGGGGCGTGTCCCGCGCTTGGCACTGGCTGTTGGCGGCGGCCTTCGCCGCAGCCACGATCGCCGCGCTCCTGGTAACCAATCACCTCATCCGCGAAGCATTGGGCTGAGCGCACCCGGCAGCGCCGCCATCGCGCCCGCGGGGCGCGGCGAAGGCCGCGACTGTCGGCCCGCCCCTCGGTGCGAAACGGCAACGAAAACGCGCGATGCAAGATCTTCGCGATCGAGCTTTCGCCATAAGACCGCAACCCGGAGCGCCTCTATGAACAGCGAAGCCATCGAGTCTGCCTACGCCCTGCTCGAGGAGTCGATCATGACCTTCCGCGGTGAGCCGGTCGGCACTGTTGCCGCCATCGCCTCCGGCGACGTCGCCGCCGAAAATTATCACGACTGTTTCGTGCGCGATTTCGTCCCCTCGGCGCTCGTCTTTCTGGCCGACGGGCGATACGACATCGTGCGCAACTTCCTTCACACGGTTCTGCAATTGCGAAGCCAGCATCAACGGATTCACGGCCATGGACTCGAACCGGCAGTGCTGCCGGCCAGTTTCCGGGTCACCCGCGGCAAAGACGGCCGCGAGCACATCCGCGCGGACTTCGGCGACCACGCGATCGGCCGCGTGGCGCCGGTGGACGCCATGCTGTGGTGGGTCGTGCTGCTCGGCATCTATTGCAGGCACAGCGGCGATCGGGAGATCGCCGCCGAACCGGAGATTCAGCGTGCGCTGCGCGGGGTACTGGAGTTGATGCTGCGCGAAGGCTTCGAGGTGTTCCCCACCATGCTGGTGCCGGACGGCTCGTTCATGATCGACCGGCGCATGGGCGTCTACGGGCATCCGCTGGAGATACAGGCCCTGTTCTACGGCATGCTCGTCAGCGCCGTCGACCTGCTGCGGGACACGCCGGAGGTGCACGAACTGATCGCCTTGGCCGAAAAGCGCGCCAACATGCTGCGCAACTATCTGCAGCTCTTCTACTGGCTCGACATGGAGCGCCTGAACGAGATTCACCGCTACCGCACGGAGGAGTTCGGCAGCAGCAGCGTGAATATGCTCAATATCTATCCGGAATCGATCCCCGAATGGGTCATCGACTGGCTGCCGCATCGCGGCGGTTATCTGGTCGGCAATCTCGGGCCGGGGCGCATGGACTTTCGCTTCTTCGCGCTCGGCAACCTGCTGGCGATTCTGTTCGGCATCACCAGTCACCACGAGTCCCAGCGCATCATGCACCTGTACCAGGACCGCTGGGACGATCTGATCGGCAACATGCCGGCGAAGCTGGTGTTCCCGGCCGTCTCCGGCAAAGAGTGGATCTTCATGACCGGCAGCGACCCGAAAAATGTCCCGTGGTCGTACCACAACGGGGGCAACTGGCCGACGCTGCTATGGGCCTTCGTCGCGGCCGCCATGAAAAGCGGCCGCGGCGACCTGGCCCAGCTCGCCACCGACGTCGCCGATCACGCGCTGCCCGAGGCAAAGTGGCCGGAGTACTACGACGGGCGCCGCGGCAATCTCATCGGGCGGCGCGCGCACCTGAACCAGGTCTGGTCCGCAACCGGCTACCTGTTCGCCCACAAGCTGCTCGAAAACGAGGGGCTGCTGGATCTGTTCGCGGCGGTGGACTCGCCGCCGCGCGGCGGCGCCCGGCAGGGCGACGCGCGGAATCCTTCGTCCGCACGTCCCGACGGGCGCGGCTGATCCCCGGCGTCTCAGCCGCCGCCACCCGATGCGTCGACCGAAGCGTCGCTCCTCAGCGCGCGCACGAGGTCGAGCAGCGCGGGGTCATCCCATTCGCGCTCGCCCTGCGCGCGGTAGACGATATGCCCGTCCGGATCCACCACGAAGGTCGTCGGCAGACCGCGCATCGGCCAGCGCGGCGCCGCCTCGGAGCTCACGTCCATGGGCAGGGGAAAATCCACCGGCACCTGCGTCAGAAAATCGTTGATGGTCTGCGCGTCCTCGCCGACGTTGACCGCAACAAGCAGGATGCCCTCGTCGGCGACCTGCTCCCAGGCGCGCTGCATGGAGGGCATTTCGGCACGGCACGGCGGACACCAGGTGGCCCAAAAGTTGACGATGACAGGTTTACCGCGCATGTCGGCGAGGCTGTAGCGGATGCCGTCGGGACCCTCGAGATCGAAATCCGGCGCCCGCGGCCTATCCGGCACCGGGTCGAGCAGCAGCGGTCGGCCCGAATCATCGGATCCCGTCCGCGGGGCTTGGTCGCTCCGATCTGCCGGGCCGTCGGAATGCGCCGGTTCCGAGCCGGCCGTCGCGGCCGCGATGCCGCCCAGCGCCAGCAGCAACACCAAGAGATGCGGAAAATAGCCTTGATGGGTCACGGGCTTCGTCGTCTCCTTTGCATGGGATGGTGACGCCGGCGAGCCGGGGCGTCATAGTGGTTTTATTGTCGATATCCGGATGCGGCTAGACCCCGCATCGCCGACGCATTGGCGCCGTGCGCGGTCGCGCGCAGGTGCCTCGATGGACCGGCAACATATCACGCTCCGTATTAGGGAGGGGAAGACAGGCATGGGTTCCGCGACAAGTACCGCCGAGCGGCTCGAGCGCATTCTTTGGCACACGGACGCCGATGCGCTGCACCCCGCCCCGCGCGCCCTGTTGTTCGCCGCACGGACGCTCTACTGCATCGTCGGCAATTTGCTGCACGGCTCCTTGACCCTGCATGCCATGAGCCTGGTCTATACCACGCTACTGTCTCTGGTACCGCTGCTGGCGGTCAGTTTCTCGGTGCTCAAGGGCTTCGGCGTGCATAACCAACTGGAGCCCATGCTGCTGCAGGCGCTCGCTCCGCTCGGCTCTCAAGCCCAAGACGTGACTTCGAATCTCATTCACTTCGTCGACCGCACCGAGGTCCGCGTCCTCGGCTCCGTTGGCCTCGGCCTGCTGCTGTACTCGGTCATCTCGCTGATCTCGAAGATAGAGCTGGTCTTCAACGACACATGGCGAGTCGACGAGCAGCGGCCGCTGGCGCAGCGCTTCAGCCAATACCTGAGTGTCCTGCTGGTGGGCCCCGTCCTGTTCTTCTCCGCCGTCGGCGCGGCCGCCTCGCTGCGCAGCAGCGTCGTCGTGCAGCAGATCGTCGAAATCGCTCCCCTCGGCCTGCTCGCCGAAGCCGCGGGCCGCCTGATTCCCTATCTGCTCATCGTCGCCGCTTTTACCTTCATCTACAGCTTCGTACCGAATACCAGGGTTCGGTTGCGCTCGGCGCTGGTCGGCGCGTTGGTGGCGGGGCTGCTATGGCAGACGATCGGCTACGTATTCGCTACCTTCATGGCCGGCTCGACCCGCTATGCGGCCATCTATTCCGGCTTGGCAATCCCGATTCTGTTCATGATCTGGATCTATATCGCCTGGTTGATCGTGCTGATCGGAGCGAACATCGCGTTCTACCACCAATACCCGGAATACCTCGGGCGCTCGGCACGGGACGCACGCCTCAGCAACCGGCTTCGCGAGCGCCTGGCATTGCTGCTGGCCACGCGTATCGCGGCGGCTTACCTCGACGCACGGCCTCCGCCGACCGCCGAGCAACTATCGCATGCGCTCGGCATGCCGCTGATCGATGTGCGGCGCTGTCTCGCCTTCTTGGAGGGGGACGGGTTCCTGATCCGCTCCGCGCAAGATCCGCCGGGCTACCTGCCGGCAAGGCCACCCGGCAAAATCCCTGTGCGCGAATTGCTCGCGGCGGTGCGGCGCTTCGGAGAGCCCGTCGGCGAGCGAGCCGTACCGCAATCCTCCGCCCCCATCGCGGCACTGGAGCAGCAGCTCGAGGAGACGGCAGCCGCGGCGTTGGACCAAATCACGCTGGCGCAATTGGCTGCCGGCGAGCAGCGGACGGATGCGGCGAGCCCGGAACCCACCGAAACGCTCTCCGACTCGGATGCGCAGGCCGGGACCGCGGGCGCCCGATAGCCGACTCGACGCTCGCCGAGCCGCGGACCGCGCCGGGGCGAGCGATTGCCGACGGCGCCTACCCGCGCATCTCCAACACCAGCCGCACCGGTTTGAAGCTTCGCCGGTGCGCCGGGCAGGGTCCGTGCAGTTGCAGCGCCTCGAGATGGGCCTTGGTGGGATAGCCCTTGTGCCGCGCGAAGCCATAGCCGGGGTGGAGACGATCGAGACGCAACATCTCACGGTCACGCGCCACCTTGGCAAGAATCGACGCTGCCCCGATGACCGGCACCGAGCCGTCGCCGCCGACCACGGCACACGCCGGGCACGGCAGCCCCGCCGGCAGACGGTTGCCGTCCACCAGCGCGGATGTCGGACAGCGCCGCAGCCCATCCACCGCGCGCCGCATCGCAAGCAGCGAGGCGTGCAGGATATTGAGCCGATCGATTTCCTCGGCGCTGGCCCAGCCGAGGGCCCAGCAGTCCGCGGCGGCCTCGATCAGCGGTGCGAGACGCTCCCGCTGCACTTCCGAGAGTTTTTTCGAGTCGGCGATACCGTGCGGAATTTGGTGTGGAACGAGAATCACCGCGGCGGCGCAGACCGGCCCGGCAAGGGGGCCTCGCCCCGCCTCGTCGACGCCGGCAATCCATTCAACACTCATGCCCGTCACCGCGCGTCCCGCTGCAGCAAAGCCATGATGGCCTGCGCCGCCTGTACCGCTGCGTCACGGCGCAACAGCGTGTGAATGCGGGCGTACTCGTCCACCACTGCCTGCCGACGCGCGGTGTCGTCGAGCAGGGTGAGCAATGCCGGGCCCATCAGATCGGCCCTCGCCCGGTCCTGCAAGAACTCCGGGGCCAGTTCGCGACCGGCCAGCAGATTCGACATGGCCGCATACTTGACCTTGATCAGCCGCAGCGATGTCACGAGCCTGTAAGTGAGGGTATTGAGCCGATAGGCGACGACCATCGGGCGCTTCAACAGCAGGGTCTCGAGGGTGGCGGTGCCGGAGGCAGTCAGCACGCAGTCCGCCGCCGAGATCGCGACCCGGCTCTGGCCGTGCAGCATTGTCAGGTCGAGATCGGGCGCAATCTCCCGCCGCAGGGCATCGAACGTCGCGTGGATGCGCTCGGACACCAGCGGGACGACGAAGCGCAATCCGTCCCGCCGCCGATCGCACCAGAGCGCTGTCTCGAGCATGGGCCGCGCCAGCCGCGTCACCTCACCCATGCGGCTACCCGGTAGGAGCGCGACGACGGTCCCTCCCGCCGGCAGCGACAACGTACGCCGGGCCTCATCACCGTCCACGTGCATCGGGATGTCGTCCGCCAAGGGATGGCCGATGTATCGCGCCGGCACGCCATGAGCGCGCAAGAAGTCCTCTTCGAACGGGAAAATGCTGAGCAGCAGATCGACGGCCCGCCGCACCCCCTTCACCCGGCCGGCACGCCAGGCCCAAACCGTCGGGCTGACCAGGTGAACGGTCTTGATGCCGGCGCCGCGAAGGCGCGTTTCGAGACCGAGATTGAAGTCGGGCGCATCGACGCCGATGAAGACATCAGGGCGGTTGCGCTCGAAATAGCGTGCCAGGTCGCGGCGTGCCCGCAGCAGCTCGGGCAGTACTTTCAGTACCTCCACCAGGCCCATGACCGACAGACGCTCCATCGGCAACAGCGTCTCGCAGCCTTCGGCCAGCATGCGCGGACCGGCAACGCCGACGAAGCGGGCATCGGGAAGCACGGCCTTCAGCGCGCGGACCAGCGAGGCGCCGAGCACATCGCCCGAGGGCTCGTTGGCGACGATCCCGATGACGCGGGTCACCGCACGATGCTGCGGCTGCTGTCGGCGACGAAGTCGGCGAGACACCCGAGCTCCGGATGAGTCTTGGCGAGCACACGGATTTCTTCGAGGGCTTCGCTGAGCTTCAAGCCCGACATGTAGAGCAGCCGGTAGGCGCGGCGAATGGCCGCGATCAGCTCTGCGGAGAAGTGCCTGCGGCGCAGGCCTTCGGCGTTGACGCCGCGCGGCACGGCGGGATGACCGCCGACGGTGACGAAGGGCGGCAGATCCTTGCCGATCACCGCGCCCATCGCGCTGAAGCTGTGCGCACCGATACGGCAGAACTGATGCACGATGGTAAAGCCGCCGAGGATGGCCCAGTCCGCGATCTCGACATGACCGCCGAGGGAGGCGGCGTTGGCCATAATGACATTGTTTCCGATCACGCAGTCGTGCGCGACGTGGGTGTAGGCCATGAACAGATTGTCGCTGCCGATGCGGGTCTCGGTCTTGTCCTGCAGAGTGCCGCGGTGGATGGTCGCCGATTCGCGCACGACGTTGCGATCGCCCATGACCAAGCGCGTGCGCTCGCCCGCGTACTTCTTGTCCTGGGGATCCTCGCCGATGGAGGCGAACTGGAAGATCCGGTTCTCCTCGCCGATCTCCGAGGGACCGCGGATCACCGTATGAGGGCCGATCCGACTCCCGCGTCCGATCGTCACGTCCGGACCGATGACCGCGAACGGGCCGACCTCGACATCTGCCGCCAGCGAAGCGGACGGGTCGATGACCGCGCTTGGGTGGATCACAAGGCTAGAAGTCCCGGGCGGTGCACATGATGTCCGCCGTGGCAACGATTTTGTCGTCGACACGGGCCTCGCCGGCGAACTTCCAGATTCCGCGCTTGACGTTCAAAACGCTCACGTCGAGGAACAACTGGTCGCCGGGCTCCACCGGGCGCTTGAATCGCGCCTTGTCGATGCCGACGAAGTAGTACAGCGACTTCTCGCTTACCTCGTCCGGACGGGACTCCATGGCCAACAGCCCCGTGGCCTGCGCCATTGCCTCGATGATCAACACGCCCGGCATCACCGGACGGATCGGAAAATGGCCGACGAAGTAGGGTTCGTTGAAGGTCACGTTCTTCAGGCCCAGCAGGTGCCGGTCCGGCTCGAACTCCAGCACCTTGTCGATCAGCAAGAAAGGATAGCGGTGCGGCAGCAGGCTCAGCACCTTGTGAATATTCATTGTCGTCAAAGCGACCTCCAACGACCCGGTCTTGTGACGGATCTTTTTGTCGATAGCATGCGCACCCGCGCGGAACCACCCGATGCCCCCGCCGCGCTCCGCGCCCGCAAAGACGCACGCGCCAGCGGTGCCGGCCGAAAAAGATGCGGCCCATGGATCATCAATCCTTGGGTGCTCCGGAAGGTGCAGGTTCTTGTTCGAGCTTGTCTTCGAGCCGTTTGACTCGCTTCGCCAATTCATCCAAATGCCGGAACCGGGCGACGTTGCGCCGCCATTCCGTGCTCGGCATTACCGGAATACCGCTGCTGTAGGAACCGGCGTCGGGAAACGACCGCGTCACCATCGCCATGCCGGTGAAGTGCACGTCGTCGCCGATCTCCAAGTGCCCTGCAATGCCGACAGCGCCCGCAATGGTGCAGTTTTGTCCGATCCGGGTCGATCCCGCGATGCCGGAGCAGGCCGCCATCGCCGTATTGCGGCCAATGCTGACATTGTGTGCGATCTGGATCAGGTTATCGATCTTGACGCCGTCGGCGATGACCGTATCGTCGAGCGCGCCGCGGTCGATGGTCGTATTCGCGCCGATTTCCACATCATTGCCGAGCCGCACGCTGCCGAGTTGGGGGATTCGGACCCATTGCTCGCCGTCCTTCGCGAAGCCGAAGCCGTCGCGCCCGATCACTGCCCCGGGATGCAGCAGCACCCGCTCGCCGATCGAACAGCGCTCGCAAACAGTCACTCGGGCAACCAGCCGGCTGCCCGCGCCGATCTCACTCCCCGCTCGCACGATGCAGCCGGGACCGAGCTCGACGCCGGGCCCGATAACGACCCCCGATTCGACGATGCACAGCGCCCCGATCGACGCGGAAGGATCGATATCCGCATCGGCGGCGACGACCGCGCTGGCGTCGACACCCGCGGCGGGCGCCTGGCGCGGATGCAGCAACACGGCGGCACGGGCGAAACCGAGGTACGGATTCTCGGTGACCAGCGCGGTACAGGGCGCATCGGCGAGATCCTTGGAGGCGACGATGACGGCCCCCGCGGCGGTCGTTCGCAGCATCGGCGTGTATTGCCGCGCGGCCATGAAGCTCAGACTTTCCGAATCGGCGCCGGCCAGTGTCGCGACACGGGACAAGGGGCAGTCGTCGCCGACCAGTTCGGCACCGATCAGCGCGGCAATATTGCTTGCGGAAATAGCCAAAATTGGTTTACCGGCTGCCAAGTGAGCCCGGAAATTATCGTTTTTCGAACTCGTCCTTCAAGCGATCGATCACTTCGCCGGAAATATCCACACGTTGGCTGAAATACACCAGGCCTTCGCTAAGGATGAGGTCGATTTCCTTTTCGCGGGCGATTTGCTGAACCACCTCCTCGACCTGCTTGACGAGCTTCGTACGCAACTCCGTTTGCCGCAGCGCGAAGTCCTCCTGAAGCTCTGCTTTCGCATAGCGCAGTCGGCGCTTGCGGGCACGGATGTCGTTCTGCAGCCGGTTCATCTCCTGCTCGCTCATCAGCGCACCGTCGCGCTCGAGCTTGTCGCTGAGCTCGTCGACCGCCTCCTGCTGCTCCAACAGCTCCGACTCACGCTCCCTGACCTCGGCGCTGAGCACGTTGCGCGCCTCCTCGTACTGCGGCGATTCCTCGACAACGCGGTTGGGATCGATCACGGCGATTCGGTACTCGGCCCCGGCACAGACACCGGAGACGGTCGTCATCGCCAGCGTCAGCGACAGCAGCAGTCGAAGCTTTAACATTGATCGTGGTTCAGAAATTCTGCCCGAACGAGAATTGGAAGATCTGCTCTTCGTCGTCTTCCTCGGCATTCAGCGGGTAGGCCACACTGAGCGACAGCGCCCCGATGGGCGACAGCCAAGCCATGGACAGGCCCGCAGAGTAGCGCAGCTCGCCGAGGTCGAAGCCCGTCGGCTCCACAAGCCCGTCGGCCTCTTCGGTCCACCAGACATTGCCGAAATCGAGGAAAGCGCCGAGCCGCAGCGTGTTCTCGAATCTGCCTCCCACCGGCGGTGGCGCGAACAGTTCGAGGCCCCCGGTCAACTTGACGTTACCGCCGACCGGATCATCGTCGATGGATGTTTCGCGCGGACCGAGGGAATTCGCCCTGAAGCCACGCACGGTGTTGGGCCCGCCGGCAAAGAAATTCTCGAAGAACGGCATCGCATCGGTATCACCGTAGGCATTGCCGTAGCCGAGATCGCCCTTCATTGCCAGAGTAAAGCGTCTCGTCAGCGGCACGTAGTGGCGGCCGCGGTAGCTGAGGCGGAAATATTCGAGGTCACTGCCGGGAATGGCAAATTCGCCGAACAGCGACTGCAGCGTGCCCTCGGACGGGAAGATGGCGGAGTCGCGAGAGTCGTTGACATAGCTGGCAGTCAGGAAGAAATCGTTGAATTGATCCCCGTTGTCGGCCACGAAGTCCTGCGCCAGCGGCGACCTTTCACCGGCGAAGAAGCGGGTGTTCTGATAGTAAAAGCCCAGACCGGCCCGCGAAGTATCGGACAGCGGCAGGCTGAAGTTCACCGCGGCGCGGCCCACATCGGTGGAAAAATCGGCGCCGATCAACCGATCGAAATCGGTGGTGCGATAGCTGAGGTCGAAGCCCCGGCTGATGCCGTCGATGGTGTAGTACGGGTTGGTGTAGGCAAGCTGGTAGAACTGATTCGTCCGGCTCGAATTGAACGCGAAGGCTACCCGCTTGCCGGTACCGAGAAAGTTGTTCTGGCTGATGCTGGTGTTGAAGATCAAGCCTTGGTCCTGGGAGAAGCCGACACCGGCCATCAGATTGCCGGACGGTTTTTCCTTGACCGTCACATCCACGTCCACTTGGTCCGCGGAGCCCGGCACCGCCGGCGTTTCGATGTTGACGTCTTCGAAGTAGCCCAGGCGCTGCAGTCGCTCGCGCGAGCGCTTGACGAGCTCGGTCGAGAACCAGGCCGTTTCCAGCTGACGCATTTCGCGCCGCAATACCTCGTCGCGGGTGCGCGTGTTGCCGCGCATGTTGACGCGCCGCACGTAGACGCGCTTCCCGGGGTCGATGAAGAACGTGACGGCCACCGTCTTCGCCTCTTCGTCGATCTCGGGCACGGTGTTGACGTTGGCGAATGCGTAGCCCTCGTTGCCGAGGAGAGCGGAGACGCGCTCGGCGCTCTCCGTCGCCCTTTTGCGCGAGAACACGTCGCCGCGACGCATTTCGATAAGCGGGAACAATTGCGCCGCCGGCACCGACGGCTCTCCGGCCAACTGGATATCGCTGATGCGATAGACGCTGCCTTCGTCGACGCCGATGGTCAAGTAGATGTCCTTCTTGTCGGGACTGATCGAGACCTGCGTCGAGGTAATCTGGAAATTGATATAGCCGCGGTCGAGGTAGTAGGAGCGCAGAGACTCGAGGTCGCCGGACAGTTTCTGCTTCGAGTACTGATCGTTCTTGCTGTAGAACGAGAGCCAGTCGGTCTTGCCGAGCTCGAACTGTTTCAGCAGCTGCTTGTCGGTAAAGGCCTCGTTGCCGATGATGTTGATCTGCTTCAGGCGCGCCGTCAGCCCTTCGTTGATCTCGATGCGCACGGCGACACGGTTGCGCTCGAGCGGAGACACCGTGGATTCGATGCCGACACCGTACTTGCCGGACGAGAAGTATTGACGCTGCAGTTCCTGCTCGATGCGATCGAGCACCGCGCGGTTGAAGACCTGGCCTTCCGCCAAGCCGACTTCCGCCAGCCCTTCCTTCAGCACCTCGGTGTCCAGGGACTTGTTTCCGACAATGTCGATCTGCGCGACGGCCGGGCGCTCGCGCACGGCGATGACGAGGATATTGCCATCGCGCTCCACCGTCACATCATCGAAAAAGCCGGTCCCGTAAAGGGTGCGGATGATGTCCGCCGTGATGCCTTCCCCGGCGACTTCGCCGACCTGCACCGGCAAGTAGTTGAAAACCGTGCCGGCCGCAATTCGCTGGAGCCCTTCGACGCGAATGTCGGCGACTTGGAAATCCTCGGCGAGCGCCGCGAACGAAACCCCCAGCAGCATACTTGCCGCCGCGGCACGCCCGAGCGAGCCCCCCCGACCGAAACATGGAATCAGTGACACCGAACCCCCGCACGCCGATATCGGCGATTACCCTTCCGGAGTAACGAAAGCGAGAGATTATACGGGATCGTACGTAACTAACCCAACATGCGGGCAATGTCGACGTAGAAAGCGAGTGTCATCAAAGAAAGAATCATGGCGAGGCCGATGCGCTGCCCGAACGCCTGGGCCGCCTCGGACAAGGGCTTGCCGGTGACGCCCTCGATGGCGAAGTACAGCAAATGCCCGCCGTCGAGCACCGGAATCGGCAACAGATTCAACAGCCCGAGGCTGATGCTGAGCAGGGCGAGAAACTTGACGAACGGCTCTACCCCAAAGCTGGCGGTCTTACCCGCGGTGTCGGCGATACCGATCGGACTGCTCAGGTTTTCCACCGATGCCGCGCCGATGAGCATGCGGCCGATGATGCGCAACGTCAGCACCGATAGATCGCCGACACGATAAAGCGACTCGCCGAGCGCCTCGAGGGGTCCGTAGACGACGGTGATGCGATACGGCTCGAACAAGGCATCCGGCACCGCCGGCCCGGCGCCAATGCGCCCGACCGCTTGGTCTTGATCGCCCATCAGGGATGCCGGCGTCACCGCCAGTTCCAAGTCCTCGGCGCCGCGCTCGAGGGAGAACGACAGCGTTTCGCCGGGGTGCGCTTGAACCGCCTCGACCAGCGACGACCATTCTTCGATCGGCTTCCCGTCGATCGCGATGATACGGTCTCCCTCGCGCAGGCCGGCAGCCGCCGCGGGCTCACCGTCGACGATCTGACCGATGACCGGCGGTACCACGGGCGATGCGGACCGAAGACCGACTTCGCCGAGGAACCCGCGCCCCGGGTCCAAAGCAGCGAGCCGCTCGCCGGAAACGATGCGCAGGGCCGAGTCGCCGTCCGCGGTGCGCACGGCGACCGGGACATCGTCTCCGTCCAAGGATGCGGAGAGCAGCGCGAACCAGAAACCGCCCCAGGTCGGCGTTTCGCGGCCATCGACGCTCTGCACCATATCCCCGGGGCGGAATTCGGCCTCGGCGGCGATGGATTCCGGCGCCACGGTGCCGACTTCGGGCCGGATACCGGACTCGCCCGCCACGAGAATGCCCCAGTAGACGAGGATGGCGAACAGGAAATTGGCCAGCGGCCCCGCGGCGACGATCGCGCTGCGCTTCCAAAGCTTCTGGTTGTTGAAAGCCAGATGTCGCTGCGCCGGCTCGACTTCCTCCTCGCGCTCGTCGAGCATCTTCACGTAGCCGCCGAGCGGAATCGCGGCGAGCATGTATTCGGTGTCGTCCGACTTGGGTCGCCAGGTCAGCAACGGGCGTCCGAAGCCGATCGAAAAGCGCAGCACCTTGACGCCGAGCTTTCGGGCGACCCAGAAGTGCCCGTACTCGTGAATCGTCACGAGGACCAAGATGGCGGCCAGGAAGGCGCCGAGTTTGATGGCGAGGTCGATCATAGCGTTTTATGCGACCGCGGCGGCGGTGGTTTGTTCCGCAATCGCGCGGGCGCGCCGATCCACATCGAGCACATGCTCGAGGCCGGACAGGTCGACGGACTCGGCCGGCAGCGCATCCATGGTGCGCTCGACGATGCTGCCGATGTCGTTGAAGGCGATGCGCCGATCGAGAAACGATGCGACGGCCACTTCGTTGGCGGCATTCATCACGACCGGTGCCGTGCCGCCTTCGCTCGCGGCGCGATAGGCCAGACGCAGGCAGGGAAAACGTTCCGGCGCCGGCGGCTCGAAGTCCAGACGCGCGATCTCGAACAGATTCAGCGGCTCGACGCCCGCGCTGATGCGGTCCGGCCAGGCCAGCGCATGCGCGATCGGCGTGCGCATGTCGGGGTTGCCGAGTTGGGCCAGCACCGAGCCGTCGGCGTACTGCACCATGGAGTGGATGACGCTCTGCGGATGCACCACAACCTGAATGCGCTCCGGCGTCGTGTCGAACAGCCAGCAGGCTTCGATGATCTCCAGCCCCTTGTTCATCATGGTCGCGGAGTCCACGGAGATCTTTCGCCCCATGCTCCAGTTGGGGTGGGCGCAGGCCTGCTCGGGCGTGACCGCGGAAAGCGCCTCCGCGGTGGCCTGTCGAAACGGCCCTCCCGAAGCGGTGAGCAGAATGCGCTCGACGCCGCCGCGGGCGAGCCCGGCCGCGTGATCCGGCGGCAAGCATTGGAAGATCGCGTTGTGCTCGCTGTCGATGGGCAGCAGCGTCGCACCGTTGTCGGCGGCCGCGCGCATCAGGATCGCGCCGGCGACAACCAGCGCCTCCTTGTTGGCCAGCAGCAGGCGCTTGCCGGCACGCGCGGCGGCGAGACTCGACATCAGACCGGCCGCGCCGACGATGGCCGCCATCACGTAGTCCACATCCGGCAGGGCGGCGACCACGTTCAGGCCCTCGTGGCCCGCCAGCACTTCCGGCGGAGCAGGCATGTCGGAGAGCTCGTCGCGCAGCGCCGCGGCGGCGCCGGCGTCGGCCATCACCGCGTACGACGGCCGCGTCAGGCGGCACTGTTCGGCCATCCGTGCGACGTTGCGATTCGCCGTCAACGCGACGACGCGAAATCGGTCCGGGTGGCGCATCACGACGTCGAGGGTGCTGACGCCGATAGAACCGGTGGACCCGAGCACTGCAATGCCCTTCATAGCGCATTCTCCAGCCAGAGCAAGCCGATCGCGAACAGGGGCGCCGCGGCGGTCATGCTGTCGATCCGGTCGAGGACGCCGCCGTGCCCCGGCAGCAGCGAGCCCGCGTCCTTGAGGCCGCGCTGTCGCTTCAGCAGGCTCTCGAACAGATCCCCGGCCACCGACAGCACCGCGGTCATCGCGCACAGCAGAAGTAAAAACAGGCTCTTACCCGGCGGCAGACCCAACGCGGCAACCAGCACGGCACCCCAAAGTGCCGCCGCGACGACACCGCCATAGACGCCGGCCCATGTCTTGCCCGGACTCACGGCCTGCGCGAGCTTGCGCGTCCCCCACCGGCGCCCGGCAAAATAAGCGGCCGAGTCGGCGATCCAGATGAGGACCATCAGCGCCAATACCAGCGATGGTCCGAGCTCGGCGACACCGTGCAGGGCGACCAGCGCGACCCATGGGATCACCAGCACGATCAAGCCTACCGCGATCAGCGCCGGCGCGAGCCCGGACTTTGCCTCCACCCGACGCACCTGCGCCAATGCGAGCACGACCGCAGCCCACCAAAAAACGGCAAAACCCAGCAGGTACGGAGCCCATCCGCGCGGGGCGAACTGCCACTGCAGGAGCATGCACAGCGCCACCAGCGTCACGTAGGCGGCCCGACCACGCCAGGCATGCAATCCTACGAAGCGAGCCCACTCCCAGGCGCCGATACAAACCACCGCGCCCATCAGGACGGCAAAGTAAGAGGTTGGCAGAAACAGGACCGCGGAGACGATGACCGGTATCAAGATCGCGGCGGTCGCCAGCCGCTGTTTCAGCGCTTCGGGGATCGACAACGGCTGCGGTTCCCTAGGTGGCGACACGGGAGGCGATTTGCTCGCCGGTGAGACCGAAGCGGCGCTGCCGGCGGGCAAAGTCGCTCAGCGCGGCATTGAACGCGTCGGTATCGAACTCCGGCCACATCAGATCGGAGAAATAAAGCTCGGCGTAGGCGGACTGCCAGAGCAGGAAGTTACTGATCCGTTTCTCGCCGCCGGTGCGGATGAACAGATCCGGGTCGGGCGCATCGGGAAACGAAAGACGGGCCGAGATCGCAGTCTCGTCGATGTCGTCGACCCGCATGCGCCCTTCGGCAACCTCGACTGCGATGGCTCGGGTCGCTTGAGTAATGTCCCAACGGCCGCCGTAATTGGCCGCCACCTGGAGGATCAGACGACTGTTGTGCTCGGTGGCACGTTGAGCGTCCATGAATTGCCCCTGAAGCCGCGGCGAAAACGCGGACATATCGCCGATGATGCGCAGGCGCACGTCGTGCTCGACCAAACGCTTCACCTCGGCCTGCAATGTGCTCATGAACAGTTCCATCAGCACGTTGACTTCGCTCGGCGGGCGGCGCCAATTCTCGCTGCTGAACGCGAACAGCGTCAGGACGCCGACGCCGCAGCGCAGACTTTCCTCCACGACAGCGCGCACACTCTTGGCTCCGGCGCGATGGCCGGCGCTGCGCGGCAGGCCGCGCTGGCGCGCCCAACGCCCGTTGCCGTCCATGATGATGGCCACGTGCTCGGGCATGCCTGGCGGGGTCTCTGCGTCGTCGATGCCCGAAATGCTACTGGTCACTTTATAGTCGATCCGTGTGCTGCACCGAAACGGATCAGATGGACATCAGGTCCGCTTCTTTCTCTTCCAGGATCTGATCGACCTCTTTGACGAACTGATCGGTGAGCTTCTGCACGATTTCCTGCCCGCGGCGCTCGTCGTCCTCGGAAATCAGCTTTTCCTTCACCAGCTCTTTCAGTTCCTGATTTGCATCGCGCCGGATATTGCGCACGGCGACCCTTGCCTGTTCCGCCTCATGGCGGGCGATACGTTGCAGGTCGCGGCGCCGCTCCTCCGTGAGAGGAGGCATCGGCACCCGGATCACGGTGCCGGCGGTATTCGGATTGATACCGAGATCTGACTGTATGATTGCCTTCTCGACGGCCTGCACCATGGTGCGCTCCCATGGTGTGACGGTCAGCGTGCGAGCGTCCTCGACCGCGACATTGGCCACCTGATTCACCGGCACATCGCTGCCGTAGTAGGAGACCTTGACGTGATCAAGCAAAGAGGGATGGGCGCGGCCGGTGCGGATTTTGGCCAGCTCATGACGCAGTGCTTCGGCGCTCTTGGCCATCCGATCGGCCGCGTCTTTCTTGATGTCGTCGATCATCGTTACTTCCCGGGCTCCACCAAAGAGCCGATGTCCTCGCCCGCGGCGGCGCGGGCCAGCGCGCCGGGCTCGTAGATGTTCATCACGCGCAACGGTATCTCGTTGTCTCGGCACAGCACGATCGCTGTCGTGTCCATGACGCCGAGCCGCTCGCTGATCACTTGATCGTAGTTGAGGTGCTTGTAGAAGTCAGCAGCCGGATTCTTCACCGGATCGTCCGAGTAGATGCCGTCGACCTTCGTGGCCTTGATCAGCAGATCGGCGCCGATCTCGACGGCGCGCAGGCTGGCCGCCGAGTCGGTGGTGAAGAACGGATTGCCCGTACCGGCGGCGAACAGCACGACCCGCCCCTGCTCCAGGTGGCGAACGGCTTCGTCGCGGGCGAAATGCTCGCAGATCGGACCCATCGCGATCGCCGACATGACCCGGGCCTGCACGCCGGCGCGCTCGAGCGCATCGCGCATCGCGAGTGCGTTCATCACCGTCGCGAGCATGCCCATGTGGTCGCCGGTCACCCGATCCATGCCCCGCGCCGCCAGGCCGGCGCCGCGGAAGATATTGCCGCCGCCGAGCACCAGCGCGATCTGCGCGCCGGCAGCCGCGCATTCGGCCACATCGCCGGCCAACCGGTCCAGCAAGTCGGGGTCGATGCCGCACGCGGCGTTGCCGAGCAGCGCCTCGCCGCTCATCTTGATCAAAAGCCGACGGTGCACGGGTACGTTCACGGAGTCGCTTGCCTCGCTTCAGTCGTGTCGGTTAACGGCATCGTGGCGCGCCCGCTACCGGCGCATCCTCGAACTGCACCGCCTATCGTGCATCCGTCGGCGACACATGTCGACGCCGAGCGAACCCCCTTGTCGGCATTTGGCGGATTCGGCCAGTCGCCGGAACACCGGAGGCCGCCGACGACGCCCTCGACGCTCAATCGGCCTGGCGGGCCTGCGCTTGGACCTCTTCGGCGAAGTTCTCGGTTTTCTTTTCGATGCCTTCGCCGACTTCCAGGCGCGCAAAGCGTACCACGGTGGCTTCGGCCTGTTTCAGCAGTTTGCCGACCTGCGTATCGGGATCTTTGACGAAGGCTTGGCCGAGCAGCGTCACCTCTTCGAGGTACTTACGCATGCGCCCTTCGATAATTTTATCGACGATTTCCGCGGGTTTTCCGCTGTCGAGCGCTTGTGCGCGGAAGATCTCGCGCTCCTTATCCAAGACCTCCGCCGGCACTTGGTCTGCATCCACGCAGAGCGGGTTGGTGGCGGCAATGTGCATGGCGATACCGCGCCCGAGCTCATCGTCGCCGCCGATCATGTCGACGACCACGGCGATGCGCACGCCGTGGCGATAGCTGTGCAAGCGGCCCTCGGCGGCATCGAAGCGCACCAGCCGACGCACCTGAACGTTCTCGCCCACCTTGGCCACGAGCGCCTCGCGCGCATCGTTGACGCTGGTGCTCTCGCCGGTCTTCAGCGGCGCCTGCGCGAGTGCCTCGGCGTCGGCCGCGTCATTGGCCAGGGCGCTGTCGGCGACTGCGCCGGCGAAGCTCGCGAAATTCTCGTCCTTGGCAACGAAATCGGTCTCGCTGTTGATCTCGACGATGACACCGCGCCGGGCGTCGTCGGACAGGCGCACCTCGAGCACGCCGTCCGCGGCGACGCGGCCGGCCTTCTTCGCGGCTTTTGCCTGTCCCGACTTGCGCATGGCCTCGATGGCCGCCTCGATATTGCCGTCGGTTTCGACCAGCGCCTTCTTGCACTCCATCATGCCGGCGCCGGTGCGCTCGCGCAGCTCCTTGACCAGGGAGGCTGAAATCGCCATGACTCACTCCACTACTAGATTGATTCGATTGACTGGATGGGATTCGACATCGCGCAACGCGGCACGGCGCAAAGCAGGTTGCGGCCGACTGCCGACGGCGCGAGCCAGAGCGACGGATCGCCGGACCGCGGTGTTCGGGCGCCGTAAGCCCCTGGATCGCTTTGCAGCGGGCCGCGCCCGGGCATCACCCGGCACACTCGCCCGGTTGGCCGGCGGCCGCGCGCTGCCGAAGGTCCGACGGCCGGGGCATGCGCCCCGGCCGCGCTCAGGAGGCCTCGCCCTCGGCGGTCTCCATCGCGGGCTGCTCCGGATTCCCGGCCAGCTCGGGCTCCGAGCGGCCGGCCATCGCCGCCGCGGTCTGCCGGCCGTCGAGGATTGCCGAGGCCGCGCCCTCGATGTAAAGCGAGACGGCGCGGATCGCGTCGTCGTTACCGGGGATGACGTAGTCGATGCGGCTCGGATCGTTGTTGGTGTCGACGACGCCGACGACCGGGATACCGAGCTTGTTGGCCTCGGTCACGGCGATATGCTCGTGGCCGACATCGACGACGAACATCGCGTCCGGCGGCGCGTCCATGTTCTTGATGCCACCGAGACTGCGCTCGAGCTTCTCGCGCTCGCGGCTCAGCGTCAGCTGCTCTTTCTTGCCGAAGCGCTCGATGGTGCCCTCTTCGAACATGGCCTCGAGCTCCTTCAGGCGCTGGATCGACTGGCGCACGGTCTTGAAGTTGGTCAGCATGCCGCCGAGCCAACGATGATTGACGTAGGGCATGCCGCAGCGCGTCGCCTGCTCGCGCACGGCGTCCTGTGCGGCGCGCTTGGTGCCGACGAACAGGATGCGCCCGCCGTTGGCGGCCAGCTTGCCGAGATAGTTCGTCGCCTCCTGATACAGGGGCAGCGACTTCTCGAGATTGATGATGTGAATCTTGTTGCGCTGGCCGAAGATGTAAGCGGCCATCTTCGGGTTCCAGTAACGGGTCTGGTGTCCGAAATGGACACCGGCCTGCAGCATCTGCCGCATGGATACGTCGGACATGATTTTCTTCCTCGTGTCGGGTTGGACCTCCACGCGCCCCATGATGCAACCCCCGAGGGGGCACCCGGCATCATGTGTCGGCGCGTGTGTGGCGTTGGTTTTTCGACGACTTTACGGAGCCGGCCCGGGTAGGACGGTCCCACGCTGCGGCGGGCGGATTGCGAGCATTTCGCGGCGCGCGGTCCCCAATAGACGAAACCGGCGGCGGCGTCGCGGTCGGCCTTCCGCATGAGGGTGCGAAGGCGGCACGACAGGAGTTGCAACCGGTGGGTTTCGTCGGCAGATTCTGGACTGCGGCGCGCAAAGCACAACGAGCATTTGCCCGACCACGCCGCGTTTTATACCATGGCGGGTCTTCTCCGGCAATCTCGAGCCGCCCCCCCGGACCCGCCGGAATCCGAAAACAGCCGCGCCTTCACGAGAAGGCCAGCCTCGACGTGGACGCCGCCGAACGACTCATGAGCGTGACCATCAAAACTGCAGCAGAGATCGAGAAGATGCGCGTCGCCGGGCGCTTGGCCGCCCAGGTGTTGGAGATGGTCGGGCAGCACGTGAAGCCCGGCGCGACGACCGACGAGCTCGACCGACTCTGTCACGACTTCATCGTTCACGAGCAGAAAGCCATCCCTGCACCGCTCGACTACCGCGGCTTCCCGCGCTCGATCTGCACCTCGGTCAACAATCAGGTCTGCCACGGCATCCCCGGCAACAAGCGCCTGAAAAAAGGCGACATCATCAACATCGATGTCACCGTTATCAAAGACGGCTTCCACGGCGACACCAGCAAAATGTTCTTTATCGGCGAGCCGTCGGTGCTGGCAAAGCGGCTGGTGGCGATCACGCAGCAGGCGATGCGTATCGGCATCGGGCAGGTGCGTCCGGGGGCGACGATCGGCGACATCGGCCACGCTATCCAGACTTTCGTCGAGGACAACAATTATTCGGTGGTGCGCGAGTACTGCGGCCACGGCATCGGCCGCGAATTTCACGAGGAGCCCCAGATTCTCCACTACGGCAATCCGGGCGAGGGAACGGTGTTGGAGCCCGGCATGTGCTTCACGATCGAGCCCATGGTCAATGCGGGCAAGCGGCATGTGAAGCTGCTGCCGGACGGCTGGACCGTGGTCACCAAGGACCGCAGCCTGTCGGCTCAATGGGAGCACACCATCCTCGTGACCGAAGATGGCCGCGAGATTCTCACCCTTCGCGACGAAGAGCGGGAGACGCCCGCAGCCTCATGAGCGCCGTCATCAGCGATAGGCCCGCGGCCGAGCTACCGGCCGAAATGCGGCGGCTGATCGAAGTCGACGACGCCGACGCGGTGAAAACGTTCAAAGACACCCTGCATGCGGCAAAGCGCCGGCTTTTCGAGCGCTACGAGCAGGGTGTGCCGGTGACCGAGCTGGTCGCCGAGCACAGCCGGCTGGTGGATCTGCTGGTGGAAAGCGCCTGGCGGCGATTCCTGCCGGGCACGGTGCCCGACCCGGCCGCCGGGCCCGCGGCGCACGAAGAGGCCGCGGAAAGCGGCGGAACCCGCGCCGAGCTCCGCGCGGCGCTGGTCGCGGTCGGCGGCTACGGACGCCAGGAACTGCACCCGGCCTCGGACATCGATCTGCTGATCTTGATCGACGAAGACGGTCTCGAGCGCATGGGAGAGACCATCGGCGCGCTGGTGATCTTCCTTTGGGATATCGGCCTCGAGATCGGCCACTCGGTACGCACGGTGCGGGAGTGCCGCGAAGAGGCAGGCGGCGATGTTACCGTCATCACGAACCTGATCGAGTCTCGCCGCATTACCGGAAGCCCCGTTCTCTACGAGCAGATGCGCGACGCGATCGCGCCGGACAGCGTCTGGCCGAGCGAAGCCTTTTTCGAGGCCAAGTGCAAGGAGCAGCTCGCACGCTGGCACAAGTACGGCGATACGGCCTACAACCTGGAGCCCAACATCAAGGAGAACCCGGGCGGCCTGCGCGACATTCAGATGATCGGCTGGGTGGCCAAGCGCCACTTCGATGCCGATTCGCTGCACGACCTGGTCGCCCACGACTTCCTGACCGAAACGGAATACCTGGCGCTGATCGACGGCCAATCCTTGCTGTGGCGCATCCGCTTCGCACTGCATCGGCTCACCGGGCGGCGCGAAGACCGTCTGCTGTTCGACTACCAGCGCACGCTCGCGAACGAATTCGGCTTCACCGACGAGGGCGGCAACCTGGCCGTCGAGCAATTCATGCAGCAGTATTACCGTGCTGTCGTCGAGCTGAACCGTCTCAACGAGATGCTGATGCAGCTATTCCAGGAAGCCATCCTGCTGCATGATCAAATCGGCCCGCCCCAGCCGATCAATAAGCGCTTCCAGAGCCGAAGCGGTTACCTGGAAGTGACCCACGAACGGGTCTTCGAGCGCTGGCCTATCGCGCTGCTGGAGATTTTCCACGTACTGCAGCAGCGCCCGGAGCTCAAGGGAATACGCGCCAGCAGCATTCGGCTGATCCGCGAGAACCGCCATCGCATCGACGACGATTTCCGTGAAGACGTGCGTGCGCGCAGCCTGTTCATGGAGATTCTGCGCTACCCGACGGGTGTCACTCACGCGCTTCGACGCATGAACCGCTACGGCGTGCTGGCCGCATACATCCCGGCCTTCGCGAACATCGTCGGGCGCATGCAGTACGACCTGTTCCACGTGTACACCGTCGACGAGCATACGCTGCGACTGCTGCGCAACCTGCGCCGGTTTATGGTGCCCGCGCACAACGGCGAGTTCCCGCTGTGCAGCTCCATTGCCCAGCATGTGCCGAAGATCGAGCTGCTGTACATCGCCGGACTCTTTCACGACATCGCCAAGGGACGCGGCGGCGATCACTCCTTGCTCGGCGCCCGCGATGCCTGGGACTTCTGCCAGCTGCATTATCTGAGCGAGTTCGACAGCCGCTTGGTGGCCTGGCTGGTGGAGCAGCACCTGCTGATGTCCATGACCGCCCAGCGCAAGGATATTTCGGACCCGGTCGTCATCCAGGCCTTTGCCGAGCAGGTCGGCGACACCAACCGGCTCGACTATCTCTATCTGCTGACGGTCGCCGATGCCAGGGCCACCAACCCCAAACGCTGGAGCTCCTGGAGCAATGCCCTGCTGCGCGACCTCTACCATGCCGCCCGCCGGGCACTGACCCGCGGACTCGACAATCCGCAGGCCCAGGACGAGCTGGTAGAGCAAAAACAGCGCGAGGCGATGCGCATCCTGGCTCAGGAAGGTATCGAGGCCGAAGATTGCCGCGGGCTGTGGAGTCGTTTCGGGATCGAGTTCTTCACGCCCAGCTCTCCGGACGAGATCGCCTGGCAGACCAAGCAAATGCTCTCCGCCAGCGCCGAAACGCTGCCGATCGTACTGGTCCGCCCGGTGGCCACGCGCGGCTGCAGCGAGGTCTTTATCTACACGCAAGACGAGAAGAACCTGTTCGTGCGTATCACCGCGCTGCTCGACCAGCGGGCGCTGAACATCATGGATGCCCGCATCACGACCACCGACGACGGTTTCGCGGTCAACGCCTTTCAAGTGCTGGGCCCGGACCGCAAGCCGGTCGATCCCGGCAACGAAAGCGACGAAATTCGGGCGCTGCTGCTGGCCGAGCTGCGCACGCCGCAGGAAAAAGGCCTGCGCGTGACCCGACGCCTGCCGCGGCAGCATCGTCACTTTCCCACCGAGACACGGGTCAGTTTCGCCGAGGACGGCAGCAACGAGCGAACGATGATGCGGCTCACGACCCTCGACCGCCCGGGCCTGCTCGCGGAGATCGGCGCCGTCTTCGAGGAATGCGATATCCGGCTGCAAAGCGCGAAGATCGCAACCGTCGGGGCGGAAGTGGACGACGTCTTCTTCATCACCACCCAGGACGCGACGCCGATCACCTGCGAAACCGCGCTCAGTTGCCTGCGGCGCGAGATCCACAGTCGGCTCGAGCGCTCGCGGCCCGCCTGAGATAGCCGTTACGGCCCGGCCTCTGATCCCCGTCCTCCGCCCGCCGCGGCGACGCAATGGCTCGCCGCAAGTGTCATGACCCGACGCAGGTCAGGAAACCCCGTGTCGAGTATTGACGGTGCGCCGTGACTATCCTAGAACAAACGATCAGCAGATACTTATTTACATTGGATCGGCAGTCATGGGCCGAAAGCTGTCACAACTGATACTCCTGTTTGCCCTCGCCGGCACGGTGTTCGCCGCCAACGGGCAAGCAAGCATTGCGCTGAGCGCCTCGGCAGCCGGCGGCGACGCGTCGCAACCGCTCGGCGACGCGGCGCCGACCCGTTGGCTCGACGAGGTCCGCGCCCAGCGCCGGGCACTGACACAACAGCGTCGGGCACAAATCGAGGCTCGCCGTCGCGCGCTCGATCCGCTGGGTACCGCACAGCAGGATGCGCGTGAAGAGGCCTTTCATCGCAGGCGCAACGAAATTCGCGAAATGTTCGAATGGGATCGGCAACTGTTTCTTAACCAAAGCCCTTGGTTCCGGCCGCTGCGGCCGCTGCCGAGCCCCCAACCCGGACCGGTTCCCTTGCCGGACACCGATTCCGAGCACCCGGCCCCCAAAGACTGGGCCCCGAAAGACTGGAACAACGGCTGGTATTACCGCGGCTGGTAACCGCGGCCGCTGGCCGGCCACGGCCGCGGGCATGTGCCGGTTCATGCGTCGTTCAGGCCGCCCCGCGGCCCGGCGGACCCTCGACGAACTCCAGCGCATTCGCATCCGGATCCCGACAGAAAAGAGCCCGCCGCCCGGAACGGCTCAGCGTGTAGCCGATCCCGGCTTGATCGAGAACCGTGATCAGCGCGTCCAGATTCGCCACCGACAGCGCCACGTGCCGATCTCTGCCGCCATGCGCCGGCCGGCCTTCGACGGGATCCGGATTGGCAAGCTCGAGCAAATGAATCTGCAGGGAGCCCAGTTGCAGCCACGCGCCGGGATAGCCCAGATCGGGGCGTTCGCCGTCGACGCTCAAGCCCAGCAGATCCCGATAGAACGCCAATGCCCGCGCGGTGTCGGACACAATGAGACTCACGTGATGGAGCCCGGTTACCATTCCCATCGCCACTCTCCCGATCCGTTTGGACGCCCGTGCCGGTTCACATATACTGGCGGTTTTGGCCGCTATTTCGAGGGCCAGGCAACGAAGAGGTCTGCGCCGGCACCGCGGCGGCTTCGGATGCGGCCTCGACCGCGGCCCGGTCCCCATGCCCGGTGAGCGATGAACCCGAATCTGGCAAAACTCCAGCCCTACCCGTTCGAAAAGCTCGCCGAGCTCAAGCGGGGCGTCGAGCCAACGGCGGATCGCCCTCATATCGCGCTCTCCATCGGCGAGCCGAAGCATCCCACACCGACCATCATCGGCGAGGCGCTGCTCGCGCACCTGCACCAGTTGTCGGTCTACCCGAGCACCCGCGGCATGCCCGAACTGCGCGAAGTCATCGCGCGGTGGCTCTGCAAACGGTTCGCATTGCCCGCCGGCATGCTGGATCCGGATCGGCACGTGTTACCGGTCAACGGCACGCGCGAAGCACTGTTCGCGTTCGCCCAGGCCGCGGTCGACCCGTCCTCGGATGGGCTTGTTCTGATGCCGAACCCGTTCTATCAAATCTACGAGGGCGCGGCACTACTTGCCGGAGCGACGCCCCATTATCTGCCGTGCCGGGCCGAAAACGGATTCGTGCCAAACTTCGACGCCGTCGACCCCGCTACTTGGCGGCGTTGCCGGCTGCTCTACCTGTGCTCCCCGGGAAACCCGACCGGTGCCGTCGTCGATGGCGACAGGTTGGCCCGGCTGATCACGCTCGCCGACGAGCACGACTTCATCATCGCGGCCGACGAGTGTTACTCGGAAATCTACCTGCAAGAAGACGCACCGCCGACCGGCCTGCTGCAGGCCGCGGCAGCCATCGGCCGCGACGATTTCCGCCGCTGCGTGGTCTTCCACAGCCTCTCCAAGCGCTCCAACGCCCCCGGCCTGCGCTCCGGCTTTGTCGCGGGTGACGCCGCCATCCTCGCGCGCTTCTTCGCCTATCGGACCTACCACGGCTGTGCGATGCCGCTGCCGAGCCAACACGCCAGCGCCGTTGCATGGTCGGACGAGGCGCACGTGATCGAGAACCGACGCCTGTATCGGGAGAAGTTCGACGCCGTGCTCGACATCCTCGACGGCGTCCTCGAGGTCCGCCGCCCGGCTGCGGGTTTCTATCTCTGGCCGCGCACGCCGATCTCCGATACCGAGTTCGCCCGCGGCCTCTACGCCGCGCAGCACGTCACCGTGCTGCCGGGAAGCTTTCTGTCGCGCCCGGCGCCCGGCGGCGACCCCGGCGCACACCACGTGCGCATGGCGCTGGTAGCACCCATCGACGACTGCATCGATGCCGCCGAGCGCATCCGAGCCTACTGCGCCGCCCTGTAACCGCACCGGCGCCGATTCCCGCCCGAATCAAACAAGCCCGCACTTACATCCAGAACGGAGCCGACCATGTCCGACAATCAAGCCATCATCGAAAAAGCCTTCGAGCGCCGGGGCGACATCACGCCACGCAACGTCGAGACGCTGCTGCGCGACGCGGTGCTCGACACCATCGAGCGCCTGGACCGGGGCGAGCTGCGTGTCGCCGAGAGGCGCGACGGCGAATGGATCGTCCACGACTGGATCAAAAAGGCGGTACTGCTGTCTTTCCGCATCGAGGACAACCAGTTCATCAAGGGCGGGTTCACCAATTACTACGACAAGGTGCCGTCGAAATATGCCGACGCCAACTCGCGCGACTTCCGCGACGGCGGCGTTCGCATCGTCCCGCCGGCCACTGCCCGTCGCGGCTCCTACATCGCGCCGAGCTGCGTGCTGATGCCCTCCTACGTCAACATCGGCGCCTATGTCGACTCCGGCACCATGGTGGATACCTGGGCCACCGTCGGTTCCTGCGCGCAGATCGGAAAGAACGTGCACCTGTCCGGCGGCGTCGGCATCGGCGGCGTGCTGGAGCCGGTGCAGGCGGCGCCCACTATTATCGAGGACGACTGCTTTATCGGCGCCCGCTCCGAGATCGTCGAAGGCGTCATCGTCGAACAGGGCGCGGTCATTTCGATGGGCGTCTACATCGGCCAGAGCACGAAGATCTACAATCGCGAAACCGCCGAGGTGCTCTACGGCCGCGTTCCCGCGGGCTCCGTCGTCGTGCCCGGCAACCTGCCCTCGAAGGACGGCAGCCACAGCCTGTACTGTGCCGTCATCATCAAGCAGGTGGACGAGAAGACGCGCGGAAAGGTGGGCTTGAACGAATTGTTGCGCGACATCTGATCGGCACCGGATCGGCGTAGGCCACCGAGGCCCGGCCCGGATGAGTGCCGGGCCCGCATGCCTCACGCCTGCGACACCCCGGGGCACGCGAGCGCGCCGGGACACACCGCGAGCCCGACAGCAATGAACACCCTCTACGGAATCGCGAACTGCGACACGATGAAGAAGGCGCGCCGTTGGCTCGATGAGCACGGCATCGCCTATCGCTTCCACGATTACAAGAAAGAAGGCCTCGACGAGGCGACCCTGCGCCGTTGGGTCGACGAGCTCGGCTGGGAGGCGCTGATCAATCGCCGTGGCCAGATGTGGCGAAAGCTGCCCGCCGACGTACGCGAAACACTGGACGAGGCCGCGGCCGTCGCCGTCATGCTCGAGACGCCGTCGATCATCCGCCGGCCCTTGCTCGATACCGGCGAGGGGCGCTACGTCGGCTTCTCCGAGGACGACTACGAAGGAATTCTTCAGAAGTGACAGACACCCGAGACACCGGATCGCCGACGCTCGACCTCGCCTGCAGCCTAATCCGCCGGCCCTCGGTGACGCCGCACGACGCCGGCTGCCAGCCCTTGATGGCGGAGCGGCTGCGCGCGATCGGCTTCACCGTCGAACCGATGCGCTTCGCCGACGTGGACAATTTCTGGGCACGCCGGGGCAACGACGGGCCGGTGTTCTGCTTTGCCGGCCATACCGATGTCGTACCGCCGGGACCGCCCGAACAATGGCACTCCGATCCGTTCGAGCCGACCCTTCGCGACGGCATGCTCTACGGGCGCGGCGCCTGCGACATGAAGGGCTCGTTGGCGGCCATGATCACGGCCACGGAGGCCTTCGTCGGCGCACATCCGGCCCATCACGGGTCCATCGCATTCCTGATCACCAGCGACGAAGAAGGACCGGCCCGCGACGGCACGGTGCGCGTCGTCGACAGCCTGAGCGCACGCGGCGAGCACATCGACTACGCGCTGGTCGGCGAACCGTCGAGCCACGAGCAACTGGGCGACGTGATCAAGAACGGACGCCGAGGCAGCCTCGGCGGCACGCTGACGATCCGCGGCAGGCAGGGGCATGTGGCCTACCCCCAGCTCGCCGATAACCCGGTACATCGCGCCGCGCCGGCATTGGCCGCGCTCTGCGCAGAAGTCTGGGACCGGGGCAACGATCACTTTCCGCCCACCAGCTTCCAGATTTCCAATATCCAGGCCGGCACCGGCGCCGACAACGTCATTCCGGGGGAGCTGCGGGTGCTGTTCAACCTGCGTTTCTCGACGGAGCTGACCCCCGGGCAGATACAGCACCGGGTGCAGGCCATCCTCGACCGCCACGGCCTGACCTACGATCTCGACTGGCGCCTGTCAGGCAAGCCGTTCTTGACCCCGGCCGGGGCCTTGGTGGAGGCGGCAACCGTCGCCGTGCAAGACGTGACCGGTCGCGCGGCCACGCTCTCGACGGCCGGGGGCACGTCGGACGGGCGCTTCATCGCGCCCACGGGTGCCGAGGTCGTCGAGCTGGGGCCGGTCAACGCAACCATCCATAAAGTCGACGAATGTGTCGGCGTCGCCGAGTTGGATGCGCTGTCCGCGGTCTATCGCCGCATGCTGGAACATCTGCTGCTCGACGCCTGAGGCACTGTGCCCATGCATTGCGGAGCGCCCGCGCCCCGCCGACCCCGGCCGGGCGACGGCGCGGCGCATCGGGGCGACTCAGGTGCGTCCCGCGGCGTCCGGCAGCACGATGTTCAGCTCGAGGATCTCCTGGCTGTCCTCTTGCTCGTAATTCACCGAGACGGCATTCATGTCGACGTCCACATACTTGCGGATCACGGCCAGGATCTCTTGCTGTAGCTTCGGCAGGTAAGAGGGCCGATCGCGCGCTGCCCGGTCGTGGGCGACCAGGATTTGCAGTCGCTCCTTGGCCACCGAAGCCGAGCCGCGATTGCGGCCGCTGTTACGGAAGTAGTCGAGCAACCCCACTGATCACCCCCCGAAAATTCGGCTGAACAGACCCTTCTTCCCTGCCTCCAGGAAACGCATCGGCACGTCTTCGCCCAGGAAGCGCGAGACCATGTCTCCGTACGCCTGCCCGGCGTCGCTGTCCGACGACAAAATCACCGGTACGCCCGCGTTGGACGCATTCAGTACCGCCTGCGACTCGGGAATCACCCCGAGGAGATTCAGCGACAGGATCTCCTGCACGTCCTCCAGGCTCAGCATCTCGCCGCGCGCCACTCGCTCCGGCGAATAGCGCGTCAGCAACAGATGCTCACGGATCGGCTCCTCGTTGCTCTCGGCGCGCCGCGATTTGCTCGACAAGATGCCCAGCATGCGATCGGAATCGCGAACGGACGAGACCTCCGGGTTGGTGACGACGACGGCGTCGTCGGCGAAATACATCGCCATGGTCGCGCCATGCTCGATGCCCGCCGGCGAGTCGCAGACTATGTAGTCATGGCTCTTACCCAAGTCTTCAAGGACCTGCCCTACACCTTCGACGGTCAGGGCATCCTTGTCGCGGGTCTGAGATGCCGGCAGCACATAGAGCCCGTCGCAGCGCTTATCGCGAATCAGGGCCTGATTCAGATTGGCCTCGCCGTTGATCACGTTGACGAAATCGTAGACGACGCGGCGCTCGCAGCCCATGATCAGATCAAGATTGCGCAGACCGACATCGAAGTCGATGACCACCGTCCGATTGCCGCGCTGCGCCAGCCCCATGGCCATCGCGGCCGCCGTGGTGGTCTTGCCCACCCCCCCTTTGCCCGAAGTGATGACGATGACTCTGGCCAAAGCCTGTTTCCCCCAAACCGTCCAATGATCGAAAGAGTGCCGCGTTTACCGGCTCGGCGGCAGCGGCCCCCGATTGTCTCGCCGCCTGCGCGTGTCGCCGGGCACTCGCCGGCCCGTCTGGCAAGCGGTCGATGCCCGCACCCCCGCGCAGGCGCTCAGAGTGGCTCGATACGCAACACCGCGTGATCGAGAAACACCTGCACCCGCCTGCCCTTGAGCTCGGCGGGAATATTCTCGCTGACCCGGTAGTGGCCGGCGATCGAAATCAGCTCGGCCTGCAGATCCTGGCAAAAGATACGCGCGCCCTCGTTGCCCTTCAGCCCGGCCATGACGCGGCCGCGTAGCGGTGCGTAGACATGGATATTGCCGTCGGCCATCAATTCGGCCCCCGAGCTGACGGCACCGATGACGGTGAGATCGCCGCCCGCGGCATACACCCGCTGACCCGAGCGCACCGGACGCTCGATCAGCGTCGAGCCGGTGTCGACGCCGATCACCGGCGCGTCGGTCTGCGCGGCGACGATGGGCTGCGCCTTGGCGCCCGCGGCACTGTTGGCCCGGGCCGCTTTGGACGGCTCCGCCGCGGCGGCTTCCGCGCGCTTCGGCTTCACCGAGTCGCCGAGGATCGCGAGCTCCATCGCCTGGGCTGCCTCGTTCTGGCCGGCGCTTCCGCCGCGCACGCCAACCGGAATCATACCGAGCCCCCGCAGCAGGCCGACCAGCTGCGGAAAGCCCACGTCGGCGTCGCTGGCCGACAACTCGCCCAAATCGATGACGACCGGCGTATTGCGGAAGAAGCCCGGCGCCTGCTCCACCTTCGGCGCCAACTGGGCCTCGACGGCGTCCATGTCCAGGCACAGCAGGCGAATGACCGGCAGCGTGAACGCCGCGGCCTTCAGCTCGAACGCCAGGTCACCCTTAGCGCCATTGGCACCGGGCTGTCCGGCAGCGGATGAGATCGATTGAGAGACCATGGACGATTGAGAGCAGCTACGGCTATTTGGCGACGGATCGCGGCGCGATCCGCGCATGCTAACGTTTCGGACTACGAGCGAAAAGACTTCGAGCCATTAAAGTCCGCCGAATGCGGCACCGGGGCCGGCGAACGGCGCACAACGGCACGATACCGGCTCAACCCGGCGGCCACTGCATGGGCCGGCCGCCGATCACATGCAAATGCAAGTGGTACACGGTCTGGCCCGCGCCGGCATTGCAATTGATCACCGTGCGATAGCCCTCCGCGGCGATCCCTTCCTGTTCGGCGATCTTCGCCGCGGCAAGCATCAGCCGGCCGAGCAGCTCCGCGTCCTCCGGCCCGGCATCGTTCAGCGTCGGGATCGGTTTGCGCGGGATGACCAGCACATGGGTCGGCGCCTGGGGGTTGAGGTCGCGGAAGGCGACGACATGCTCGTCCCGGTAGACGATATCGGCCGGGATCTCCCCGGCGGCGATCTTGGCGAAAATCGTGTCGGACAAGACGTCGAATCTCCTGTTCGGGATTGGACCTGAGTGCGAGCCGCCGCGGATCGAAGCCGATCGGGGCGGATCGATTCAAGCTGCCTGCGCCGCGCTAGAGCCCCTGCCGCCCCGCGAACGCATGCGCCAAAGTGCCGCCGTCGACCAGCTCCAGCTCGCCGCCGAGCGGCACGCCATGGGCAATACGGGTCATCCGAATACCGCTGTCGCGGGCGATCTCGGCGATATAGTGGGCGGTGGCGGCCCCCTCCACGGTCGGGCTGATGGCCAGAATCGCCTCGACTATGCCGCCCGCATGCAGGCGCTGCTCCAGCCGGTCGAGGCCGAGCTCTTCGGGCCCGATACCATCGAGGGGCGACAACCGCCCGCCGAGCACGAAATACAGCCCGCGGTAATCGGTCGCCTGCTCGATGGCGACGATGTCGGACGGCTGCTCCACGATACACAAAAGGGAACGCTCGCGGTTCGGGCTTGCACAGAGCTCGCACAAATCGCGCTCGCTCAGTGTCCGGCAGTCACGACAGCGCCCGATCCGCTCCATGGCGTCGGACATCACCTGCGCCAGCCGGCGCCCCGCGTCCCGGTCGCGCTCGAGCAAGTAGAAGGCCATGCGCTGAGCCGATTTCGGCCCGACGCCCGGCAGACAGCGCAGCGCGTCGATCAATTGGTTCAGCAGACTGCGCCCGGACACCGCGCGATCGTCGGTCAGAAGGGCAGCTTCATGCCGGGCGGCAACGGCAGCCCGGCGGTGAGATCGGCCATCTGCGTCTGCATCTTTTCGGTGACGCGGTGCACCGCATCGTTGACGGCTGCGGCGATCAGATCCTCGAGCATCTCCTTGTCGTCGGCCAGCAGGGACGGATCGATTTCGACCCGGCGCACCTCGTGGCGGCCTGTCATGGTGACACGCACCATGCCACCGCCGGACTCGCCGGTAAGCTCCTCCTTGGCCATGCGCTCCTGCGCGTTCTTGAGCTCTTCCTGCATCTTCTGAGCCTGCTTCAGCATGCTGCCTAATCCGCCTTTCATCACATCACCTCTTCGTTGTGGCCTTTCGGCGCGTCGGCATCCGGCGCATCTGCCGGCGGCCTATGCGCGGGCCGGTCAATCGGCCGGACGAATGCTGTCCGGTACCCACTGCGCATCCAAACGCGACTGCAACTCGCGCGCAAGCGC
The DNA here is from genome assembly GCA_021736785.1 of Thiohalocapsa sp. GTDB lineage: Bacteria > Pseudomonadota > Gammaproteobacteria > Chromatiales > Chromatiaceae > Thiohalocapsa. The sequence goes on from JAIPFF010000006.1 coordinate 89,696, forward strand.
GTCGTCGCGCAGCAGCGCCTCGGCCTCGGCCTGACGTGCCGCGTCATCGCGGGCTCGGCGCCGGGCCGGCGTCTCCGCGGGCGGGTGGCCGGTTTCGATTTCCAGCGCCACTTCGCGTCCCGTGGCGGCGGCCAGGGCCGCGCCGAGGCGCTGCTCGGCACCCGCCACGCGAAGATTACTCAGTGCCGGGTCCAGCGCAAGCCGCAAGCGCTTGCCGTCCCATTCGACGAACGCACAGTGATTGGCGAGCTCTTTCGCAAAGCCGCCGAGATCGAGCCGGCCCACCAGCGAGAGCCAGTCCCCGGCGTTGTCCAGGGCGCTGCCGGGGGCGCTTTCCGGGGCGCTTTCCGGGGCGCTGTCCGGCGGCACCGGCACCGCGGCCGGCGCTGGCTGCCGAGCGGGCGCCCGAGCCTGGTCGTCCGGCGGCACTCCATCGCCCGGCAAGGTGTCGGCGCTCGGCAGCGGAGCCGATGCCGGCCCGTCGAGGGCCCTGCGCACGGCGGCCGCGGGGCCGGCAGGTGCGGCGTCGGTCCGCCGAGCCGTACCGCCTGCGCCGACGCCCGGCGGCGCCTGGCGACTGCCCGCTGCCGAAGCACCGTCACCGGCCGCACGTGAGCCCGAGCCCGATCCCGAACCGGGCGCTGCACCGGCGGCCGGAGCGTTGTTGCCCGGCGCCGGCGCGGCTGTCTGCGGCTCGAGCGGCTCGGGCCGAAACGCCAAGGCGCGCAGCAGCAGCATTTCCAGCCCGGTACGCGGGTCAGGCGCCAGCGCCAATTCGTGCTGACCGGCGAGCAAAATCTGATAGTACAGTTGCAGGTCTTCGGGCGGCACACGCGCGGCGAGCGCCAGCATCCGCTCGCGGTCGGGATCGTCGTCGGCCAGCGTCGCCGGAACCTGCTGCGCCAGCGCCAAGTCGTGCAGCAGTGCAATCAAGTCTTTCAGCACGCCGGCGAAATCCGGCGTCAGCTCCGCGATGCGCCCGACCTCCACCAGCGCGCGGGCGGCGTCCGCGCCGGCCAGGGCATCGAGCAAATCCAAGCTCAGGTCGCCGGCGCGCGTGCCCAGCATCGCCCGCGTGTCATCGGCCGTCACGCTTCCCCCGCCGAAGGCAATGGCCTGATCGAGCAGGCTCAAGCCGTCGCGCATACTGCCGTCCGCGGCGCGTGCCAGCAGCAGCAGGGCTTGGTCTTCGAACGCTACGGATTCAGCGGACAGGACATAGCGGAAACGCTCGGCGATTTGCTCCGGCAGCAATCTTTTCAGATTGAACTGCAGGCAGCGCGAGAGCACGGTCGCGGGCAGTTTCTGCGGGTCGGTGGTCGCGAGGACGAACTTCACATGCTCCGGCGGCTCTTCGAGCGTCTTCAGCAGCGCGTTGAAGCTGCTGGCGGAGAACATGTGCACCTCGTCGATCAAGTAGACCTTGTAGCGCCCGCGCACGGGCGCGAACGGTACGTTGTCCAACAGCTCGCGGGTCTGGTCCACTTTGGTGCGCGAGGCGGCATCCACCTCGATCAGGTCCACGAAGCGGCCTTCGTCGATCTCGGTGCAACTTGCGCATGTGCCGCACGGGGTGGCGCCGACGCCCTGCTCGCAGTTCAGGGTCTTGGCAAGGATGCGCGCCAGCGTCGTCTTGCCGACGCCGCGGGTGCCTGTAAACAGGTAGGCGTGATGCAGTTGTCCGCGCTCGAGCGCGTTGACCAGCGCGCGTACCACGTGCTCCTGGCCGACCAGATCGGCGAAGGTGCCGGGCCGCCACTTTCGTGCCAGCACTTGATAGCTCATCGCGGGCTCGCTGACTGTGTCATCGCAGAAAAAACCGCAGGGCGTTGCAAGTGAGCCATCGGCAACAGGGCTGGCTGCTTCGCGACAATGGCGGCGCGGTGCTGCCGCCTAGCGCGCTCCGGGATCGCGCTAGGCGCCGGCAGGAAGTCGGGCGGCGAGCCTCGCCAGCCACACCCCGGCACCCGCATCCGCCGCTGCGGCTGCTCCCTTCCGGGCCTGACCGGGTTCACGGCTTCGCGTTGCGAGGGGACCGGCGCGGCCCACCATTGCGGGTTGGCATCGGCGAACCGAGACCAAGCCGGCAAGGTACCAGACCGCTCCGGGTCCGGCAAGCCGCGCCGCGCAGGCGGCCGCGCCGATGCGCGGTGCACCCGCGGCAGCCGACGCCGACCCCGGCCCGACACCGCCGGCGGATGCCCATTCGCGTTAGAATCCTGGCCCGACAACGCAAAACCGTCCTTACCGAGAGCCCGTCCATGATGTCTGCAAGGCTTTGCCCGATCCTGCTGCTGGCCGGCGTCTGCGCCGCCGCGGCCGAGCCCGCCGCGCAGGCCTCGAGCGACGCATCCGAAGCCGCGTCGAGTCCGCCCCCGGCAACGGATTCGGCGCCGCCCTCCCCAAGCGCCGTCTCCGAGCAAGCCGCGGAGCTCTGGCAGCTTTCGGAGGATGGCGCGCGCACGCTCTGGGAGCGCTCGCGAGAGGCCACCGGCGACTGGTGGCAGTGGTCGCGGGACACCACACGCGATGCCTGGGAAGAAGCACGCGCATCGTTGAGCAGCGAGGCCCCCGACACGTTCGCCGAGGTCTGGAGCGGGACGCTGCCGCGGCTGGAAGAGACACTCGCGCTCGAAGAGGCACAGCGCGACCTGCCGGACAAGGCCTGGTTCCGGCGCGACAAGGCCGACGCCCAAACCGAGATCAACGCGCTGCTCGACGAGACGGTCTCGATCCTGACCACATCCAACGTGCAGCAGTACCGCACGCGCATCCAGCAGCTTCAGGCCGAGATCGCCGACGCCTTGGCGGATATCGACGACTACCGCAAGGCGCGGGTCGCCGCGCCCGCCAAATCCCTGGTGGAAAAGACCGTCGACGACTACGACGCCCTGATCGCGCAGCGCAAGGCGGACATCGAGCGCCATCGCGACGAGCTCGAGGCCATCAAACGGGAGTTCGCCGGCGAGCTGCGGGCCATGGGACTCGAGCTCAGCGACGAGCAAGTGGAGTTTTTGCTCTCGACCGTGGTCGGCGACAATATCGTCGACCTCGGCATCGTCTTCGACAACGTCAAGGCCATCACGGTGCAGCTCGAAGACCTAGTGCGCGAGAGCGGCGAGGATCTGCAAAGTGCTCGCCGCTACTACGGCATGTATGTCGTGTTGCTGCGCGCACTGGAGCGCATGCATGTAGACGTGGAGCAGGCCATCGAGCAGCGCTACATTCCTCAAATCAACGACATCAGCGAGCGCGCGCGGTCTCTGACGCAGGAGACGCGCGCACTGCAGCGCGAGCATCCGGAAAAGGCCGAGCTACTGCGCGCCAACCTCGACGCTCAGGCCCTGACGTTGCGCGCCGCCGATGTCTACCGCGATTATCTCAAGCAGCAGGCGGAGCAGGTCCGCGCGGCGCGCGGCGCACTCGAGGAAGATATCAGCACGGCCTGGAACACCTACGAGACGGTTCGCGTCTCCGGCGAGTTGGTGGATCTGGTGAAATCGAGCCAGCAATTGCTGGAAGGGCTGCTCGACCGCCAGGTGCCCGCGCTGCGCCCGTTCGAGAACCTGGAGATGCAGCGCGAGTTGGCCAAGCTGACCGATCAGCTGCGCACGGCGCGCGAATGATGGGCGGCGATGCCGGCGACAGGCCGCCGGGCGGGCTTGCGTGGTCCGAACCGGCCGGGGCCTTGATTGCGGATCCGGCTATTTCGGAGCCGGCTTTTCCGGATTGGGCTTTTTCAGATCCAGGCCGGCCGCGCCGCATGCCGTCGAACACCCGCGTATCGCGCCGGCCCCGCACGCGGAGCCGCGCCTGCGCGTCGAAATAGGGGGTAAGCCATGAACGCCGATATCGTCGGCCACTGCTGGCACTGCGGCGCCGATCTGCGTGCAGAAGATCTCGGCCGGGAACAGACCTGCCTCGGCTGCGGAAAACCCACCCGATGCTGCCGCAACTGCCGCTTTTACCGACCGGGGCGGCCGAACGACTGCATCGAGCCGATGGCCGAGGAGGTGCACGACAAGCAGCGGGCCAATTTTTGCGGCTGGTTCGAGCCCGATCCGGAGCGAGGCGCGAGCGCAGACGGCGCGCCGTCGGATGCCCTGAAGCAGGCCGCCGAGGATTTGTTCAAATAGCCCACCGAGTCCGCGCCGCCGGGCCCGCGCGCGCCCGGTACCGCGCGTCGGGTTGTGCTTGTTGCGCGGGGCGTGCCGCCCCCGCACACAGACGCCTGCACCCGTCGCCGACGCCGCCAGCAGCTACGGCACAGGATCCCACGCCTGTTGATCGGGCCGATTCCCGGTCGAACAGCGCTTGCAGAGCCGCACACCCTGCCGCCATAGTCGCAACAGGCGGCAGCCTGCATCGACGCCGCCGGCCCGATAACCGCAGCAGCGACTCGGAGCAAGCCATGGCCAAATCACTTCCCTTCGTCCCCGGTCGGCGCAACCTGCTCCGCGCCGCGCCGACGGCGGTTCTGCCGATGCTCTTGCCCGGCCTGCTCGCCGTCCTGCCCGCGCGCCGCGTAGCCGCCGCCGGCAGAGCGCCGGACACCCGGGACTCTCGGGCCGAGCGGGCGGCGCTGGCAGCTTCCATCGCCCGCGACGTGGAGCGCAACAGCGCGCTTCTCGGCATCGAGCGACTCGATGAATCGGTCCTCGACGCGATACGGCAAGTACCGCGGGAACTGTTCGTGCCCGCGCCGCTGCGGGACTTGGCCTACATCGATCAGCCGCTGCCGATCGGTCACGGTCAGACCATCTCCCAGCCTTTCATCGTCGCCTTGATGACCCAACTTTCCGGCGCCGGCCCGGGCCGGCGTATCTATGAATTGGGCACCGGCTCCGGCTATCAGGCCGCCGTTTTGGGGGCAATGGGCGCCGAGGTCTACAGTGTCGAAATCGTGCCGGAGCTGGCGGCACGCGCGGCGGAGGTGCTGGATACATTGGATTACGACAGGGTGCATGTGCGGGCCGGCGACGGTTATCTCGGCTGGCCTTCAGCGGCACCGTTCGACGCCATCGTGGTCACGGCCGCGCACCCGCGCATTCCGCAGCCGCTGGTCGATCAGCTCGAAGTCGGCGGGCGCCTCGTGATGCCCATCGGCGAAAGCGACGGCGTCCAACAGCTCGCGTTGCTGACCAAGCAGGCCGACGGCAGCCTGAGCCGGCGCGACGTGATTCCGGTGCGCTTCGTGCCGGTAACCGGCGATGCGGCGGGAGAGTGAGCGATGGATGCGACGGCGCGGTTACCGAGTCATGGCCGCGATGCCGAACAGGCGGCCATCGAGCAAACCATCGCCGCGTTCGCCCGACGGCCGCGCCCCGTGGCGCTGCGCTGCGGAGTCCAACATTACCAGTGGGGCGATACAAGATACATCCCGGCGCTGATCGGTGAGCCCCATCCCGACGGCCGCCCGTTCGCCGAGCTCTGGATCGGCGCCCACCCGGATATGCCCGCGCACGCCCTGATCTCGGGCACGGCCGTTCCCCTGGATCGTCTGATCGCCGACGCCCCGGAGCAACTGCTCGGACGGGCCGCCCCCGTCGGCGCAAAGCCCGGGCTACCGTTCCTGTTCAAGGTGCTCGCTGCCGATCAGCCCCTGTCGATCCAAGTCCACCCGAATGCGCAACAGGCAGCGGCCGGCTTCGATCGCGAAACCGCGGCCGGCGTGCCGCCCGATGATCCGAGCCGAAACTATCGCGACCGTAACCACAAACCGGAACTGCTCGTGGCGCTGACCGACTTCTACGCACTGCGCGGGTTCAAGCCACTGCCCCGAATCGGCGAGACCCTCAACGCAATCCCGGAATTGGCATCGATCGCGCGCGAGTTCGAGCACAGCCCCGCCGGCTTGGAGAACCTTTACCGGCGCCTGATGCGGCTCGCGCAAGCGCAGGTCGATGCGCTGCTCGGACCGCTGATGGAACGCCTCGCCGCCGAGCATGCCCGCAAGCCGTTCGTCGTCGACGACTACCGCTACTGGATGCTGTGCGCCGATGAGCTGTTCTCGCATCCCGGGCAGCGCGACCGCGGATTATTCTCCATCCTGCTGCTGAACCTGATTCACCTGCGGCCGGGTCAGGGGATCTACCTGCCTGCCGGCGAGTTGCATAGCTACCTGCGGGGCGCGGGCGTCGAACTGATGGCCAACTCGAACAACGTACTGCGCGGCGGCCTGACGCCGAAGCACATCGATGTGGAGGAACTGTTGCGGGTGGTGCGGTTCGAAGCGGGACCGCCGGCCGTCATCGAGGCGGACGGCGGTGGCGCCAGCGGCACCTATCGGACGCCGGCCAGAGAATTCGTGCTCGAGCGGCGCCGAATCGCCCGCGGAGGCAGGCTGCGGCTCGACCTCGGTAGCGTCGCGCTGGGGCTGGTATTGAAGGGTGCGCTGACGGCGGCGACGGCCAAACGCGAGCCTGTCGGCGAGCGCCTGCACCTCGGGCGCGGGCAGTGCTTCTTGGTGCCCGGCGCGTGCACCGCCGAATTTCGCTGCAGTGCCGACGCCGAGGTTTATCTCGCGCGCGCGCCGGTGGGCTGAGGCCGGACGCTAGAACAATTCGTCCATGACCCGCGGCGCCGTGCGCTTCGGGGGCCCCTGTCCGCCGGAGCGCTTGGGCGGGCCCGCGTATTGGACCGGATCCGGACCGAGCGTCATCAGTTGATACTCTTCGCGGATGTATTCCACAACGCCGCCGCGCTTCGTAGCCACGCCGCTGTTTGCGTCCACGCGCACGGCCACCATGCCGTCGGGACGCTTGATCTGCGCGTCCGGCACGTCAGCGAGCGCGTCGGCCATGAAATCCGTCCACATGCCCAACGCCGCTGTGCCGCCCCACTCCCCGCGCCCGAGCGGGCGGTTGTCGTCCATGCCCATCCAGGCCACGGCCACCAGCTCGGGCTGGTAGCCGACGAACCACGAATCGCGGCTGTCGTTGGTTGTACCGGTCTTGCCGGCAATATCGCTGCGCCCGAGCCGTTTGGCGCGCGCGGCTGTGCCATCGCTGACCACATCCTTCAACATGGAGTCCATGTTATAGGCGACGCGCGGGTCGAGCACCCGTTCGGCATAGGGATCATCGGAGGCGCCGTCCGCGAGGATCTCGGCTTCGTCGTTCGGTGTTTCCAGCCAGCAACCGGTGCAGGCGCGCCGAGGCTCGGCGTCGAACAACAGATTGCCCGCGGCATCTTCGATACGCCGGATAAAGTACGGCTCCACCCGGTAGCCGCCGTTGGCGAACACCGCAAATGCGCCCGCCACCTGCAAAGGCGTCGCCGAGCCCGAGCCCAGGGCCAGCGCATAGTCACGCGGCATGTCCTCGTCGCTGAAGCCGAAGCGCTTGATGAATTCCACCGTGTAGTCGATACCCATCCGGTCGATCAGGTTGATGATCGCGAGGTTGCGCGACTTGGCCAGCGCCACGCGCATCCGGATCGGGCCCATGTACTTGCCATCCGCATTCCTTGGCTTCCAGCCGTGGATCTCGATCTTTTCGTCCTTGACCAGGCTCGCGGGCGTGTAGCCCTTTTCCAATGCCGCGGCGAAGACGAATGGCTTGAACGTGGAGCCCGGCTGGCGCCTGGCGTCCATGGCCCGGTTGAACTTGGACCACTCGAAGGCATAACCGCCGGACAGCGCGCGGATGGCTCCGTCCTGCGGCGACATCGCCACCATCGCGCCGCCGATTTTGGGTACCTGCGCCAGCAGCCAATTGCCTTTGCCGTCGTCGCGCAGGCGGATGACATCGCCGGTGGCGACGGCATCGGTGACCCGCGTCGGCTTCGGCCCGCGCCAATCTTCGGTTTTGTAGCGCCGGGCCCAGTTCACCTGCCAGAGCGCGAGCTTTTCGGTGCGCCCGCCGCCCAGATAGACGTCGGCCGCCGAGGCGCTCGCGGCCGTCACGACGCCGGCAGGCAAGCCGGGCACGCGGGGACGCTCTTGCAGGTAGGCATCGAGCTGCTCGGGTGTCGACTGCTCCACGTTTTCGACCCGCGCCTCCGGGCCATGGTAGCCGTGGCGGCGATTGTAGGCCGTCAACGCCCGGCGCAGCGAGCGGTCCACCTCGGTCTGCAGCTCTTCATCGAGCGTCGTCGTCACCTTCAGTCCCAGGCTGTAGGCGCCATCCTCGCCGTAACGGCGAACCATCTCCTGACGCACCATCTCGGCCATGTAGCCGGCCCGGTACTCGATCGGCGCAACATAGGCGGTTGCGGTCAGCGGCGCGGCCTGCGCGGCGTCTCGCTCGGCCGCCCCGATGAAGTTCAGCTCGACCATGCGATCGAGGATGTAGTCACGTCGTTCGCGGGCGCGCGGCGGATTGGTCAACGGATTGTTCGCCGAAGGCGCCTTCGGCAAACCCGCCAACATGGCCATCTCGGCCAGCGTGAGCTGATCCAGCGTTTTGCTGTAGTAGAACTCGGCGGCCGCGGAGATCCCGTAGGCGCGATGGCCGAAAAAGATCTTGTTGAGATAGAGCTCGAGGATCTCGTTCTTGGTCAAGGCCTGCTCGACCTTCATGGCCAACAGGATTTCGGAGAGCTTGCGCTCGATCGTTTTTTCCGGGGTCAGGAAGAAATTGCGCGCCACCTGCATGGTGATGGTGCTGCCGCCCTGGCTGGCGGAACCGGTCTTGACGACACTGGTAGCGGCGCGCAGGAGGCCGATCCAGTCGAAGCCGACGTGGTCGTAGAAGCGGTTGTCCTCGGTGGCGATAAAGGCCTCGACCAGCTGCGGCGGGATCTCCTCGAAGTCAACCGCACGCCGGCGCTGGACGCCGAACTCCGCCATCAGCGAGCCGTCGGCCGTGTACACGCGCAGCGGCTCTTCGAACTTGACTTCCAGCAGGGCGTCGACCTCGGGCAAGTCTTCGGAGATCGCCAGCAGCAACAGCGCGGCGCCCGCGGCACCGATCAGGGCGAGATCCATGGGAATCGCAAGCGGTGCGGCCACCAGCCGCGAAAACCATGTAACGATCGAGAAACCCGCCCACGGCCGCCCGGGCGCCCCGGAGGCCCCGGAGGCCCCGGAGGCCCCATGGCGCGCAGCGCGGTGCGATTGTCCTCGACCGGACTTCGCCGGCGCGAGAGCACCCCCCCTGCCGCGGCTCGCGCCCGGCTTTTCGTCGTCGGTTCGGTTTTGCAAAGTTGGATCAACCCGCGCGTGCAAGGCCGCGCCTGTGCGCAAAGCTATCGAAGCGGCGACATGCACCGCAGCATTCGACCGGCCGCAACCGGCGGCGATCATGACCGCGCATTCTACAACATCACGGCACTGTCTCCAGTGCCGGAGGCCGCGGCGGCTTCGGCGATATTTCCACGTGCGGCACGTACTTGGTTCCGTCGGCACAGGCTGCCAACATTTGTTTTAAACTGATGCCACACCCGGTTGGGAAGGAACGCAATTGATAGATCGCGCCACTGCCAACAGTACCCGCGAGCGCCTGCTCCAGGCCGCCCTGCAAGTGTTCGCCGAGCACGGCTACGAGGCCGCCACCATCCGCGAGATCTGCGGTCGGGCCGAGGCGAATGTCGCCGCCGTGCACTATCACTTCGGCGATAAGCGCAAGCTGTATCAAGCCATCTTCGGCACGCTTTTCGAGACGCTGCGCGAGCGGCGCACCGCCTTCCTGCCGTCCGATGCGCCCGCGGAGGAACGTCTTCGCGTCTATATCCGCGCCCTGTTCGAAGAAATCTTCTGCTGCAACGGCGACCCCGAGCGCCAGGTTCAGCTCAGCACCATTTATCTGTCGGAGATGGCCCACCCGACCGAGGTACTCGACCGCATCGTCGAGGAGCACTTGGAGCCGGACGCCCGCGAGCTCTACAGCATCGTCGCGGAGTTGCTCGGCGGCGCGGCGCACGAGAGCCTGATCGTCGACTGCGCCGCGGGCGTCGTTGGCCAGATCCTGTACTACTACCATGCCGGCCCCATTATTTCGCGCCTGCACCCCGAGCAAGCGCCGGTCTCGCAGCGCATCGACGCCTTGGTGCAGCAGGTGTGGCAATTTTCCCTCGGCGGCATCGATCGCGCCGCACCGGGTACCGCAAGAGACCGAGCCGGCGCAGACATCGTAGACCCGAATCCGGCGGAGCAACCGTCGGACGATATCTCGGATCAAGGCTGCTGACGCCGATGACGGCAGCAGCCTCCCGGATCCGGCGCATTCGCGCCATAGGCGCCGTCGGCGCCGTCGGCTGCTTGGCCCTGTGCCTGCTCTCCGGCTCCGCCATCGCCGTCGCGGCGGAGAACGAAGACATCGTCGCGGCAAGGCCCGCCGAGCGCGAAATCGAGCTCAGTGGCTTTACCCGCGCGCGTGCCCGCTTGCCGCTGGTCTCGGAGACGCAGGGGCGGGTCGAGTCGGTGTTCTACGACATCGGCGAGCGCATCGGCGAGGACGGCGTCTTCGCGCGCATCGACGACACTTTCGTCAAGCTCGAGCTGGAAGAAGTGCTGGTGCGCAGGGAGCAACTGCGCTCGCAGATCGACTACGACGCGCGCGAGGTATCCCGCTACGAGCGCCTCGCGCAACAAAACAATGCGGCAGCGGCGCAGCTCGACACCTTCGAGCAGACCCTGCGCAACAACCGCCACGAGCTGCGCCAGCTCGGCGTCCAAGAGCGGGTATTGCAAGAACGGCTGGAGCGCAAGCAAGTGCCGGCGCCGGTCGGCTGGCGCGTCATCGCGCGCACGGTGGAGCCCGGCCAATGGGTCAATGCCGGCGAGCGCATCGGAGAAGTCGCCGACTTCTCCTCGCTGGTGATCCCCTTCGCACTGACGCCGAGCCAGTTTCGCGCCCTGAACGCGCGGGCGGATCAGCGCAGCGGCCTCGAGCTGCTGCTGCCCGATCTGGATCGCAGCGTGCCGGCGTCGCTGTACCGAAGCAATCCGGGATTCGATGCCGAGACGCGCAAAATCGCGGTGGAGCTGAAGCTCGATGAGCCGCTGGTACCCCAGCGCGGAGGGCTGCGGGCGCTGCTGAGGCTGTCGCAGCCCGAGCGCAGCGGCGCTGTGTTGCTGCCCGCGCGCGCGGTGCGCCATAGCTATGAGGAGTATTGGGTCGAGCCCGTCGACGGAGCACCGATCCGCGTGCTCCTGCTCGGACGCGCGAAGGCCGACAGCGGCGACCTGTTGCGTGTCTCGAGTCCGGACATCGTCCCGGGAGACCGCTTCCGGCTGCAGAGCGCCGAGTAAGCGCATGTCCATGACCGCACGGGCTCGGCGGCGCGCTGCCTGCGCGCCGCCGAGCGTTTTCCGTCCAAGGCCTTAGCCGATCTCTCCCGGCGAACATCCCCGAGCCCGCCATGCACTCCGTCGTCCGCTTCACGCTGCGCCAACAGGTCCTGTTCAATCTGATCTTCGTCGTGATGATCGTCGTCGGATCATTCGTCGTCGGCGGTCTCGCGGTGGAGCGCTATCCGGAGGTCAACTTCGGCAAAGCCATCATCACCACCTTCTATCCGGGCGCCTCCCCCCGCGATGTGGAAGCGCTGGTGACGTCGAAGCTCGAGGACGCCATCGACGGACTCGAGGAGGTGGAGTTCGTGCGCGCGAGCTCGGTGCGCGAGCGCTCCACGATCACCGTCAAGTTCCGCGACGACACCGACTACGACCGCCTCTACGACGAGTTGCGCTTTCGGGTGCTGAGCGCGATCGACGAGCTGCCGGCGGACGTGGAACCGCCGGCCTTCAATCTCATCGACACGTCGTTCTGGCTGCCGGTGGTCTCCGTGAATCTGGTCGGCGAGCGCTCTAACCGGGCGCTGACGCTCATCGCCGAGGAGCTGAAGACCCCACTCTCACGCATTGCCGGGGTAGATGAAGCCGCCATCGTCGGCGAGCGTACGCGCCGCTTCGACGTTGCCCTCGACCCGGGCAAGCTCGCGGACTACGGCGTGACGTTCGACGAGGTATCCCGCGCCCTGCGCGACGCGAACCTCGTGATCCCGGCCGGCGACTATACGGATGCCTCCGGTGAGTACGTGATCCGCGTCGACGAGCGTTTTCGCTCCCGCGCTCAAATCGTCGAGACCATCGTCAGGCGCGACGGCGACGGCTCCTTCGTCCGCGTCGGCGATCTGATTACGTCGGCCGCGCTCGGCTATCGCGACCCGCACGTGATCAACAGCGTCAACGGGCTCGAGACCGTGGCGGTGCAGGTCAAAAAAGGCCGGGGCGGCAACGCGCTCGACATCATGCGCGAAGTACGGGCCATCGTCGACGATTTCGCGCCGGTACTGCAGCAGGAAGGGGTCCAGGTCGTGCTGACCCAGGATTCGACCACCTATATCGAAGAATCGGTCGGAACCCTCGGTTGGAACATGATCGTCGGCATTTGCCTGGTCGGGCTGATCCTCTGGTATTACATGGGTCCGCGCAATGCGGGGCTGGTCAGCGTCGGTATCCCGTTCGCTTTCCTGGTGACCATGATCATGATGTGGATGACCGGCAACTCGCTGAACGAGATCACGTTGTTCTCGTTCGTGCTGGTCTCGGGCATCGTCGTCGACGACGCTATCGTCGTGACCGAAAACATCTACCGCCATGTGCAGGATGGCGAGCCCCTGCATGAGGCCATCGTCAACGGCACCGCCGAGGTCATGCTGCCGGTGATCTCGGCGACGGCGACGACGGTGGCCGCGTTCCTGCCCATGCTGCTGATGACCGGGTCAACCGGCGAGTTCTTTGCGCTGATCCCGAAGGCGGTGACCTTCGCGATCGTCGCCTCGCTGTTCGAATGCCTGCTGATCCTGCCGCTGCACTATCTCCACTTCGGCCCGCGCCCCGGACCGCGCAAAGAGGAGCACCAGCGCGATGATTTGACGCTGCGGCTGCTGCGCCGCATGACCCGGCGCGTGGTCGGCTGGACGCTGCACTATCGCTGGACCACCCTGTCCATGGTCGGCATCGCCTTTGTCGCATCGGTGTCGATCCTGGCGGTCTCCGTCGCGGGCGTCGCACCGCTGATACGCATCAAGTTCTTCCCGGACGACTACAACATCTACTACGTGTTCGTCGAAGGCCCCGCCGACACCGCCCTGGAGGCCGTCGACGAGCGCGTGCGCGCCATCTCCGAAGCAGTGATGGCCGACGGCGCCGGTTACGCACGCTCGGCGGCCGGCTTTGCCGGGTTCGTCGTCAACGAAGACTACGAGCAGGAGTTCGGGCATAACCTCGGCACGGTGATGGTGGCGCTGCCGGCCAAGGACGAGCGTGCATTCGACGATCCGATCACCCATCTCGACGACATCCGCGTGCGCATGACCGAGGCGTTCGCCGACGCGCGCTTCGACATCCGGGTGCGCGCGGAAAAAGACGGCCCCCCGTCGGGCAAAGACGTCAGCATTCAGATTATCGGCAACGACGAGGCCGCAGTCGCCGGCCTTGCCGACGCCCTCTCCGCGGCCATGCGGGCCGACCCGGTGCTGTCGACGGAACTGGTCCAACTCGACGACGGCCGCTCGCTGCCGGCGCGGGTGCTCTCGCTCGACGTGGACGAGCCGCGGGCGCTGGAGTCGGGACTGACCAAGGGGCAGGCGGCGACCTTGGCGGCCGCTGTCCTCGATGGCCGCTATGTCGGGGAATATCGCCTCAGCGACGAGGAGGTGGATCTGTATCTGCGCTTGGACCCCGCGTTTCTGGACACGCCGGAACGGGCACTGGAGATTCCGGTCCTGCAGCATCCGGCGGGACCCGTTCTGCTCGGCGATATTGTTCGGCCGCGTCCGCAGATCCAGCCGAGCGAGCTCAAGCGGTATCGCGGCCAGCGCAGCCGCACCATCACCGCGAATATCCGTGCGGGTGCGAACAGTTCGCCGGCCTCGGTGGCCGCCTTCACTCGCGAGCAATACCGGGCGCTGCGCACGCGCTATCCCGGCGCGACGCTGGTGTTTAGCGGCGAGTTCGAGGAGACGCAACGCTCCTTCCGCAGTCTGTTCCAGGCGTTCGGGCTCGCGATTCTGATCATTTACGTGATCCTGGCCGCCCAGTTCAAGTCTTACGCCCAGCCGGTGGTCGTGCTGTCGGCCGTCATGTTCTCGATCATCGGCGTCGTTCTGGGCAAGTTCATGACGCAATCGCTGTTCACGGCGAACAGCTTCATTGCCGTGGTCGGCGTCACCGGCGTCGTCGTCAACGATTCGCTGTTACTGATCGACTTCATCAACCGAGGCTACCGAGAGGGACTGGAGCGAGGCGCAGCCATCCGCCGCGGTATCGAATTGCGGCTGCGGCCGATCTTTCTGACCACGCTGACGACTACGCTCGGGCTGCTGCCGATGGCACTCGGTATCCCGAGCTACTCCGTGATCTGGGGGTCCATGGCCTCCACCTTCGTCACCGGCCTCGCCACCGCGACGCTGCTGACGCTGTTCGTCGTGCCCGTGGGCTGGGACTTGCTGATGGAGCGCCGCGAACGGCGCGCGAGCCGGCCGCGCAGGCCGGACACCGCCGAGCAGGAGCGGGCTTGAGCAGCGGCCGGACGCCGTTGCCGCCGAGCAGGCATCGCAACCCGGGCGGACAGGAAACAGACTTCGGCGCGTGAACCGCCGTGGAGCGTAAACCGCCGTGGAGCGTGAACCGGGGTGTCGCACGAACCGGGGCCGCGCTCGCGAAGCGCTCGGAAGGTGCCGAGCGATGGCGCGACCGCCGCCCCGGGCGCAGGGTCCGACGCGGCGGTCGCGGGGATGGCGGGGTGGCGGGAGCCCCCCCGGGGGTCAGCCCTCTGCCTTTTCCTCGTCGGTGATGGCCTTCATGCTGAGCCGGATACGGCCCTGCTTGTCGACCTCGAGCACCTTGACCTTGACCACATCGCCTTCGCTCAGCTTGTCGCTGACGCTCTGCACCCGCTCTTCGCAGATCTGGCTGATATGCACCAAGCCGTCGCGGCCGGGAAGGATAGTGACGAAGGCGCCGAAATCCATCAGCCGGGCGACCTTACCCTCGTAGATCTTGCCGACTTCGACGTCGGCCGTGATCAGGCGGATGCGCTTTTTCGCCTCTTCTCCGGCGCTCTTCTGCACGGAGAAGATCTTGACCACGCCGTCGTCGTTGATGTCGATAGTGGCGCCGGTCTCTTCGGTGATGGAGCGGATGGTCGAGCCGCCCTTGCCGATGACATCACGGATCTTCTCCGGATGGATCTTGAACTCGATAATGCGCGGGGCGTAGTCGGACATTTCGACCCGATGGCTCTCGATGACCTTGTTCATCTCCTCGAGGATATGCATGCGGCCGTTTCTGGCCTGGGCCAGGGCCGTCTCCATGATCTCCTTGGTGATGCCTTCGATCTTGATGTCCATCTGCAAGGCGTTGATGCCCGCGGCGGTGCCGGCAACCTTGAAATCCATGTCGCCGAGGTGATCCTCGTCGCCCATGATGTCGGTCAGCACGGCAAAGCCGTCCCCCTCCTTGATCAGGCCCATGGC
Organism: Thiohalocapsa sp.; assembly: GCA_021736785.1. Taxonomy (GTDB): domain Bacteria; phylum Pseudomonadota; class Gammaproteobacteria; order Chromatiales; family Chromatiaceae; genus Thiohalocapsa. The sequence goes on from JAIPFF010000006.1 coordinate 105,122, forward strand.
CACGCCGGCTACCGGCGACTTCACCGGCACGCCCGCGTCCATCAGCGACAGGCTCGTGCCGCAGACGCTGGCCATCGAGCTGGAGCCGTTCGATTCGGTGATCTCCGAGACCACGCGCACGGAGTACGGGAACTCGTCGAGCCCCGGCATCGCAGCCAGAACGCCGCGCTTGGCAAGGCGGCCATGACCGATCTCGCGGCGCTTCGGACTGCCGACGCGGCCCAGCTCGCCGACGCAGAAGGGCGGAAAGTTGTAATGCAGCATGAAGGGCTCGCGGCGCTCGCCCTCCAGCGCGTCGATGATCTGGGAGTCGCGCTCGGTGCCGAGGGTGGTCACCACCAGGGCCTGCGTCTCGCCGCGGGTGAACAGCGCGGAGCCATGGGCGCGGGGCAGCACACCGGTGCGGATGGTGATCGGACGAACGGTCTCGGTGTCGCGACCGTCGATGCGCGGCTCTCCGGAGAGGATGCGTCCGCGCACGATCGTCTTCTCGAGCTTCTCCACCGCGCCGTAGACGCGCTGCTGCGGCCACGGGGAGCCTTCGCCGGACAGCTGCTCGAAGATCTCGCCGCGGATTGCGTCCAGCGCCTTGTAGCGGGCCATCTTCTCGGCGATGCGGTAGGCCTCGCCGAGACGCTCGGCATAGGCGGCAACGGCGGAATCAAGCTCCGGGTCGGCCTCGGGCGGCGTCCACTGCAACGGCTCCTTGCCGACGTCCGCGGCCAGCTCTTTGATGGCCTGGATGGCGACCTGCATCTGCTCGTGGCCGAAAAGCACGGCGCCGAGCATGACCTCTTCGGACAGGCCGCGCGCTTCGGATTCGACCATCAGTACCGCGTTCTCGGTACCGGCCACGATCAGATCGAGGTCACTATCGGGGTTCAAACCGACGACTGCGGGATTGAGCAGGTACTGTCCGTTCTTGTAGCCGACCCGGGCGGCGCCGATCGGTCCGTTGAACGGAACGCCGGCGATGGCCAGCGCCGCGGAGGTGCCGATCAGTGCCGGCACTTCGGGGTTGACGGCCGGATTGAGTGATTTCACGGTCGCGATCACCTGCACTTCGCGGCCGAAGCCATCGGCGAAGAGCGGGCGGATCGGTCGGTCGATCAGCCTCGAGGTGAGGATCTCGGACTCGCTCGGGCGTCCCTCGCGGCGAAAAAAGCCGCCCGGGATGCGGCCGGCGGCGTAAGTCTTTTCCTGGTAGTCGACGGTGAGAGGCAGGAAGTCCTTCATCTCCGTCGCGCGCTTGTCGACGACGACTGTGACCAGGACGACGGTATCGTCCACGTTGATGACCACGGCGCCATCGGCTTGGCGCGCGATTTCACCGGTCTCCAGCGTCACCGTATGGTCGCCGTATTGGAAGGTCTTGCGAATGGGAGTCACTGGGTGGGTCCTCTGAAATGGGTCGTCGAGGCAAGCTCGCCGCCGGCCGAGTCAGCCGGATAGACGCTGCCGGAAGGTGAGCCGCAGCAGCGGCACGGCGTGATCGAGTTCGTACCGGCGGCCGCGCCCGCGACACCGCGCGGAGCCAACGGCCAAGAGAGGGCGCGGCGGCGCGGCGGCAAGCCGCGCACGCTCGCGCCGGGATGGCGGCAACGCGCAATCAGCGCCGCAAGCCGAGCTTCTGGATCAGCGCGCGATAGCGGTCGAGATCCTTCTTCTTCAGATAGTCGAGCAGCTTGCGCCGCGAGCTCACCATGCGCACCAGACCGCGGCGGGAGTGGTGATCCTGCTTATGCTCGGTGAAGTGCCCGGTGAGCTGCTTGATGCGAGCGGTCAGCAGGGCCACCTGCACCTCCGGGGAGCCCGTGTCGTTCGGGCCGCGGCCATGCTCCTCGATGATCTGTCGCTTCTCTTCTGCGGTCATTGTCATTGGCTTTCTCCTGTGTGGCGCGGCTTCGGGCCGCGCGTCTCGCTAAGGTCCATACCGGCTCGAGGCCGGCTGACGCCCCCGACAATGACTTCAGGGTGCGGCGGACCGATCGTTCTTTTCGCCGGGTCAATCCGGCTAAATGGCTAATTTTACGGGGTCGCGACCAGGTTTTGAACCTTTGATTGGCACAACCGGCGCAAGGGCGCGGCGTCGACAAACCCCGTCATACCGGCCTCAGACCAGCCGCTTGGGCTGCACCCGCCCGTCGTCGAGGATGACGCCGACGCCGACGAATGCCCTGGAGGGATCGTAGAGCCGCACCGTGCCCTCGGTCGGCGACTGCGGCACCAGCACGGGCTGCCCTTGCCGCAGGTAGAAAGCAGCGTCCGCCGACAGGCGCAGCGCCGGACAATGATCCAGGGCGGTATCGAGCGGCAGCAGCATCCGGTCGAGGGCCTCGGGGCCTTCCTCGGCCGCCGCATCGACATCGTCCATGGTGACGAATCGGGTCTCGCCCTCGACGTAGGGACCGACGCCGGTGCGCCGAAGCGCCGAGACGTGGCCGCCGCAGCCAAGTTTGGTGCCGATGTCTTCGGCCAGGGTGCGCACGTAGGTGCCCTTCGAACAGTGCACGTCGAGCTCGACCTCGGGCAGCTCGAAACGCAACAGCTCGAGGGAGTGAATGCGAATCGTGCGCGGCGTGCGCTCGACTTCCTTGCCTTCTCGGGCCAGCTTGTACAGACGCTCGCCCTGATGCTTGACCGCCGAGTACATGGGCGGCAATTGCTCGATGCTGCCGACGAAACCGCTCAGAATCTCCCGCACCGCGGACTCTGTCACGTGGGCAGTGTCCGCGGTCGCGACGATCGCGCCTTCGGCATCGGCGGTCGTGGTGCTGACGCCGAGCCGGATCGTCACGCGGTAACGCTTATCCGCATCCAGCAGAAACGCCGAGAACTTGGTGGTGTAGCCGAGGCAAAGCGGCAACAGCCCCGTCGCCAGCGGATCGAGGCTGCCGGTATGCCCCGCCTTCGCCGCGTTGAACAGCCGCTTGACCCGCTGCAGGGCATGATTGGAGGAAATTCCGCCGGGCTTATCGAGCAGCAGGATGCCGTCGACGTTTCGGCCTTGTTTGCGTCGCCGTGCCATGGTGCGCGTCCTTAAAACTCAGTCTTGCCGCGCGTTGTCGGCGTCGTCGTCGCCGACGGCTTGCTCGATCAGCGCGGACAGCCGCTCGCCGCCGCGCACCGACTCGTCATGCACGAAGTGCAACTGCGGCACCGTACGCAGGCGCACGCGCCGGGCAAGCTCACTGCGCAGAAAGCCCGCCAGCGCACCGTTCAGCAGCTTCGTCTGGCTGTCGGCGCAGTCGTCGGTCGGGAAGCAGGTGAAGAAAACCTTTGCGTGGGCGAGATCGCGCCCGACGCGCACCTCCTGCAGCGTGATCTCCGCAAGACGGGGATCTTTCACGGCACCCCGGAGGATCTGCGTTAGCTCGCGCAACAGTTCGGCACCGACCCGGTCGCTGCGGTCGAATTCACGGACCGTCCCGCGGCTCAACGGAGACGGTCCTCGCCGGCGCGAACGGCATCATGCCTGTCCCGGCCCATCACAACTCGCGGGCCCGCTCGGTGCGCTCGAAGACCTCGATCTGGTCGCCGGGCTGGACATCGTTGTAGTTCTTGACGCCGATGCCGCATTCCGTGCCGGCCTTGACTTCGGACACGTCGTCTTTGAACCGCCGCAGCGACTCCAGCGAGCCTTCGTAAATGACGACATTGTCGCGCAGCACGCGGATCGGGCTATGTCGCTTGATCGCACCCTCGGTGACCATGCAGCCGGCGATCGCACCGAATTTCGACGATCGGAAGACGTCGCGCACTTGCGCCAGGCCGATGATTTCCTCGGTGATGATCGGACTCAACAGACCGACGATGGCCTGCTTCACGTCGTCGATCAACTCATAGATGATCGAGTAGTAGCGCAGATCGAGCCCACGTTCCTCGACGACGCGCCGCGCCGCGGCGTCCGCACGAACGTTGAAACCGAGCAGGATCGCGTTGGATGTCACGGCCAGGTTGGCGTCGGACTCGGCGATGCCGCCGACACCGGAGGCGATGACGTTGACCTTCACCTCGTCGTTGGAGAGCTTGTTCAGCGCGTCTTTCAGCGCCTCGACACTGCCCTGAACATCCGCCTTGAGAATCAGATTGACGCTCTTGAGCTGGCCGTCCTTCAGCTGCGAGAACAGCTGATCGAGGTTCGCCGCGCGCTGCTCGTCCATACGGGACTGGCGCTCGCGCTCTTGGCGCAGCTCGGCAACCTCGCGCGCACGCTTTTCGTCGGCCACGGCGATGACGTCGTCACCGGCGTTCGGCGCACCGGAAAGACCGAGCACCTGCACCGGGATGGACGGTCCGGCGCTCTTCACCGGTCGGCCCGCCTCGTCGAACATGGCCCGCACGCGGCCATACTCCTGGCCGCTGACGATGGTGTCGCCCATCTTCAGCGTACCGGACTGCACCAGCACGGTAGCCACCGGGCCGCGGCCTTTCTCGACGCTCGATTCGACGATGGCGCCATGCGCCGCCGCGTCGACCGGTGACGTCAGCTCGAGCACTTCGGCCTGCAGCAGCACGGCGTCCAGGAGATCGTCGACGCCGTCGCCGGTCTTGGCCGAGACCTTGATCAGCATCGTGTCGCCGCCCCATTCCTCGGCCACCACTTCATGCTGCGTCAGCTCCTGCATGACCCGATCGGGGTTGGCGTCGGCCTTGTCCATTTTGTTCACGGCGACGACGATCGGCACCCCGGAGGCACGTGCATGCTGGATGGCCTCGATCGTCTGCGGCATGACGCCGTCGTCGGCGGCGACGACCAGGATGACGATGTCGGTGACCTTCGCGCCGCGGGCACGCATGGACGAGAATGCCGCATGCCCCGGGGTATCGAGGAACGAGATGGTGCCCTTTTCGGTCTCGACGTGGTACGCACCGATGTGCTGCGTGATGCCGCCGGCCTCACCGGCCGCGACCTTGGTGCGGCGGATATAGTCCAACAGCGACGTCTTGCCGTGGTCGACATGCCCCATGATCGTGACGACGGGCGGCCGCGGCAGGCGCTCGGCCTGCCCGGTTTCCTCTTCGAGCAGTTCCATCAGGCTGTCCTCGGCGTCGCGGTCTTTCGCCTCGACCGCCTTGTGACCCATCTCCTCGACCAGGAGCGTCGCCGTATCGCGGTCGAGCGGCTGGTTGATCGTGACCATGACGCCTTGCTTGAATAGCTCCTTGACGACATCGGCGGCCTTGACGGACATCCGCGCGGCCAATTCGGCGACGGTGATGGACGCCGGAATCTCGACATCGCGCACCACCGGCGCCGTCGGCCGCTGGAAGCCGTGCTTATCCTGCAACTGCGGTTTCGACGCCTTCTTGCGGCGCCGCGCCGCCGGCCGCGAGATCACCTCCAGGCCACCGGCGTCGTCTTCGAAGCGTCCGCCGTCTTCGCCGCGCTTTCGCGTCGAGTCCTTGCGGGCAGCCTTCTTCGCCGGCTTCTCCTTCTCTTTTTCCTTCTCGCCGTGCTTACGGGCGTGCTTGCGCTTGCGCTCCTCGAGCTCCTCGGCGCTCAGCCCTTCTTCGTCCACCGGCTCACCCGCGGGCGGCACCGGCATCTCGGCCGCGGCCGTTTCCAGCTCGGCGGTGTCGCCGCCTCGCGCCTCTGCTTCGGCGCGCCGTGCCTCGGCCTCGCGACGGCGTGCCTCTTCTTCGGCACGACGGCGTGCCTCTTCTTCCTTGCGCAACCGCTCCTGCTCTTCCTGCTCGGCGAGCCGGCGGGCATCTTCCTCGGCACGGCGCGCCTGCAATTCCGCACGGCGGCGCTGGTCGTCGACGGGACTGCGGGAAGCCCCGGATGCCGGCGGCGGCTCGGGCCGGCGCGCCGGCCGGGTCTCGGCGGGCGTGCGCTCCGCAGCAGGCGATTTTGCGCCTGGCTCGGCGTCGGATCGCTTCGCGAACGGCCGCTTACGGCGCACTTCGACGTTGACGGTTTTCTGGCTGCGCTGCGCGGGGCTCGGCCGAGAGCTGATCGTCGGACGCCCCCCGGGCGCGGGCCGCGACGGCGCGCTCGGGCGCACATCGGCGCCGGGCTTGCGCTTCGGCGCACCACGGGCGGCAGCATCGGCATCCTCGGGCTCGTCTTTTTTGCCGTGGCTGCGGCGCAGATAGCCCAGCAGCTGGCGCTTCTCTTGCTCGCTGATAATCGATTCGGCGGCGCTCGCGGCGATTCCCGCCTCGTTCAGCTGGGCCAACAGGCGCTCGACCGGAATACCGACCGTCGACGCAAGCTGTTTGACTGTTACTTCGCTACTCATTGAAACCTCCGCAAGCTAGTCCCCTTCCGACTCGGCGAACCAGGGCTCGCGCGCTTTCATAATCAACCGGGCCGCCCGCGCTTCGTCCAGATCTCCGACGCCCACCAGTTCGTCCACGGACTGCTCGGCGAGATCGTCGACGGTGACGATCCCCCGCTGCGCCAGGGTGTGGGCGAGCGCTTCGTCCATCCCTTCCATTGCCAGCAGTTCTTCGGACGGCTCGGTGTCGAAGACCGGTTCGTCCTCTGCGCCGGCCTTGGCGATCAGCACGTCCTGCGCACGCTGGCGAAGAATCTCGATCAACTCATCGTCGAACTCCGCGATCGCCTGTAACTCGTCGACGGGGACGTAGGCGACTTCGTCGATGGTGGTGAAGCCTTCTTCCACCAGCACCGCGGCGACATTTTCGTCGACCTGTAGCTGTTCCATGAACGCGGTCGCGATCCGCCGGCCTTCCTCTTCGCTCTTGGCCGCCGCATCTTCCTCGCTCATGACGTTGAGCTCCCAGCCGGTCAGTTGACTGGCGAGACGGACATTCTGGCCGCCACGGCCGATGGCCTGAGACAGGTTCTCTTCCTTGACGGCGACGTCCATGCTGCGGGCGTCTTCGTCGATAACGATCGAGACGACGTCCGCGGGGGACATGGCGTTGATGACGAACTGGGCCGGGTTCTCGTCCCACTGAATGATGTCGACGCGCTCGCCGTTGAGCTCGTTGGAAACGGCCTGCACGCGCGAGCCGCGCATGCCGACACAGGCGCCGACTGGATCGATGCGCGGATCTTTGGTGCGCACGGCGATCTTCGCGCGCAGACCCGGGTCGCGGGCGGCGGCGAGAATTTCGATGGTGCCCTCGCCGACCTCCGGGACCTCGAGCTTGAACAGCTCGATCAGCAATTCCGGGGCCGTACGGCTGACGAACAGCTGCGGCCCTTTCGGCTCGGAGCGTACCTCGTAGAGCAAGCCGCGCAGGCGATCTCCGGGACGCACGTTCTCGCGCGGAATGACTTGATCGCGGGGCACCAGCGCTTCGGCGTTACCGCCGAGGTCGATGGCGATGGTGCCGCGCTCGGCCTTCTTGACGATGCCGGTAATCAGGTCGCCCTCGCGCTCTTTGAACATCTCCACGATCTTCGCGCGCTCGGCTTCGCGCACCTTCTGCACGATGACCTGCTTTGCCGTCTGCGCCGCAATGCGGCCGAAAAGGACCGACTCTATCTCTTCCTCGACGTAGTCGCCGAGGTCGAGCGAAGGATCGAGCTCCTTTGCAGCGGACAACGTGATCATCCGTTCCGGGGCCTCGAGCGGCTCGCCGTCCTGATCCTCCACGACCTCCCAGCGGCGGAACGTATCGTAGTCGCCGCTCTCGCGGTCAATGGCTACCCGGGCCTCGATGTCGCCGCCATGCTTCTTGCGGGTAGCGGACGCGAGCGCGGCTTCCATCGCCTCGAAAATGATGTCCTTCGGGACATCCTTTTCGTTGGCGACGGCCTCGACCACTTGGAGGATTTCTTTACTCATGTATCAAACCTGCGATCAGAATTCCGGCACCAGCCGAGCGCTGTCGATCAGATCGAACGGCAGTTCCACGCGCTCGCCGTCCACATCCATAAGCACGGTGGGGCCATCCACGCCGGCCAGAGTTCCTCGGTAGTTGCGACGCCCCAGCAACTTCGCGGCGAGCTTCACGCGTGCTTCGCTGCCGCGGAAGCGCTCGAACTGCTGCAACGTAAACAGCGGCCGATCCAGTCCCGGCGAGGACACTTCGAGATCGTAGTTGTCGCTGATGGGATCTTCGACATCGAAAACCCCGCTCAGTTGACGGCTGACCGTCTCGCAGTCCTCCAGCGTGATGCCCCGTTCATGGTCGATGTAGACACGCAGAACAGTTGCACCCGCACCGGGCTGGACGAGCTCGACGCCCACGAGCTCGTAGCCCATGGGCTCGACCACGCTTTCGACTAGTAATGTCAACGACGGATTGGCCGTTCGCATCGCGATCTGGCTTCAGAAACAAAAAATGGGCCAGCGGCCCAATCACTCGAAACGGCAATTGACCTCTACGGCCAACCGCAGATGACTAAAAAAAACCCCGTCATCGGGGCCTTACCGCTCAAGCCGGAGTCATGGTCCACATTGGAGCCTAGATAAGCCTAGGGACTATAGCGGCCGGGAGGACTTCTTGCAAGCGGACGTCCGACACGCCAACTTGTCAAAGCGCCATCACCGCCACATCCGCTCGGCAAGCACGCTATCGGGGCTGCAGTCACAGGGCCGCCGGCGCTAAGCTTGCTCCGACGCTAGGCGCAACGCCCCCGCCGCGGCACCGCCCCCATTTGCCGACCGATCGTGTGCCGATGCGCCGGAACGGAGCGAAGGTCGCCGTGCAGGGCGGCCCGGTCCCGCACCCCTTGCACGAAGCATGCGAACGCGCACCGGTCCCGCTGCCGCGAGCACGCGCCCGCTCCCCGGCAAGCCGAGAATCATCAGAGAGTCGAGATCATGGCCGACGAGGCGGACACCACCGATCACGCGAACAACACCCCAGCGCTGATGCGCCAGGCGCATGCGTGCACGCTTGCGTTCCTCGAGCGAGCCCGGCAAGTGACCGGCCACCCCTTGCCCTGCCCCGTTATCCGCTTCGATCTGCGCGGGCGCAGCGCCGGGCAAGTGCGCATAGCGCGTGACGGCACTTGCACGATCCGCTACAACGCTCGGCTTCTCGAGCGCCATCCGGAGGACTTCCTGCACACCACCGTCGCGCATGAGGTCGCGCATTACGCGGCCTACGCGCATTACGGGGGGAATATCCGCCCCCACGGTCCGCAGTGGCAGGACATCATGCGCGCGCTCGGCGCCGACCCGAGCCGTTGTCATGACTACGACACCGAAGGCCTCGACACACGCCGGCTGCGCCGCCACGTCTACCACTGCGCATGCGGCGAGCACTTGCTGACCAGCATTCGACACAACCGCGTACGCCGGGGGACACGCTATTTTTGCCGGCGATGCGGCGAAGCGCTGCGCCCCGAAGCCGGCGATCGGACCGGCCGCACCCGATGAGCCGCAACGCGGTGCTGCAACGATCGCACGTCACGCCCCGCCCCGAAGCGAGCAAAGCGCCGAGCGCATCGGGGCCGCGCGGCGGCTAATCCGCTCCGTACGCCGCCTTGCCTAAACGCATCGGCGCCCGCCGTGGTGAAAAACAACGCGGCGCGGACGATCCTAGTATCGGTACATCGGCGTCGGGTACGGGTACGGCGGCTGCGCGCTCGCGGGATATCCAAAAAACGAGGGCGGAGGCGCAACCGGGAAATGCGGCGGCCGGAGCGGCTGTTGCCAGCGCCGCTGTGCCGCCTCGATGGCTTGAAGTCGGCGGGCGTGATAGGCATCGAGCATCGCGTCCGCCGGTACATCGCCCGCCGCGGTGCGCTGGGGCATCTCTGCCGCGGGCGGCGCTTGCGCGGGCGGCGCGCCCGCACCCACAGCAGCCGGCGATCCGGCGTCGGCTCCCCCAGCGGCCCCGTCTGCGGATGCCAAGCCGGACGGCGCCGCTCCGTCCCCCGCGGGGTCATCGCGAGCGGAACCTCCCTCGGCATGCGCACCGACCGACGACTCGGGCTCCTCAGCCCCGGGCTGGTCCATGACCGAGCGCGCAAACGCCTTGGCCTCTTCGCGGGCGATGGCCCGCGCATCCGCGCTGTCGGCCGCCTGCTCCGCCACGGCAGGCGCCGGACTGCTGTCGGCGGCATCGGACACAGAATCGGGCGTCGGCCCGGGCGCTTTGCCGCTTGCGGCCTCCTGCACTGCGCCGCGGCCTTCGTCGGAGCCCGCCGTGGCGGCTTGGACCAAGTCAGGCGCCGGAGACACCGAGGCAATCGGAGCCGCTACCTGCGACGTGGCGACAGGCGTGCCGGCAGCGGTGTCGTCGGGACTCGGGGCCGGGGCCGGGGCCGGGGAAGCGGCCTCGTGGCTAGCTTGACCGCCGCCGAAACGCTGCAGCAGCCCGGCAAGCCCGGACTGCTCGCCGCCGGCACCGTCCTGTTCGCCGCGCTCGAGCGAGCCCAAATATAAATAAGCAAACAGGAGCACCAAGCCCCACAAAATCAGTTTCGGCAGAAACCCGAGTCGAGCGCTCTTCTCGGTATCGGCGTCGGCATTCTCGACGTCTGTCATAACGAATCACCCCGGTTGAATAATTCTAAAGCGGCGCGTCGCTCGCATGCCGCCGCGATGCGGTCGGTTTCGCGCCCGAGCCTGCGCCGCCGGGCGGATGATCAGGCCGGCCCGCCGAGCCTTAATCCGCGGAAGAGCCGGCGGCGGCCACAAGCAGCCGGCGAACCTGTGTCTGACAGCGGTCGAGGTTTTCCCTGATCTCGTCCATGCCGATCTCGCCTTCGCCCTTACCGGCCGCCCAGTTGACGACGAATGCGAGGCAGCCGTAAGCGATACCCCGCTCGCGGGCCAGCGCCGCCTCCGGCATCAGCGTCATACCGACGATGTCGCAGCCGTCGCGCTCGAGCCGGTTGATCTCTGCCGCTGTCTCCAGCCTCGGCCCCTGGGTAACCGCGTAGGTCGCGCCGTCCGTCACCGGGATGTCGGCCGCGCGCCCCGCGTCCAGCAACAGACCGCGAAGCGACGCGCTGAATGGATAGCTGAAGTCGATGTGCACGACCTCTCCGCCGTCGTCGCCACCGTCGTGGAAGCTCGACTCGCGGCCGTGGGTGTAGTCGACGATTTGGTCGGGTACGCAGAGGGCAAGCGGGCCGAAGCCATCGCTTATGCCCCCGACCGCCGCGAGCGCGATGATCCGGTCGACACCGGCGTCGCTCAAGGCCTGGATGTTGGCGCGATAGTTGACCTTGTGCGGGGGAAGGCGGTGTCCGTCTCCGTGGCGCGCAAGAAACACCACGGACCGATCGGCCAAGCGGCCCTGCACAAGCGCCGCGGACGGCGTACCGTAGGCAGTTTGCACCGCCTTATGAGCGTCGACCTCGAGCTCAGGCAGCGCAGCTGCGAAGCCCGAACCCCCGATGATGGCCATCTGGCCCATGACTGACTCCGAGTGTTGATCACGGCGCGCCGCGCACGCCGCTGGCGGCGGACCGGCGAGTTACGGCGCAGCCCGCGACGCAGGCGAGTGAGCGGGCTCTCGCCCGACCAGCAGTCCGGGCAACAAACCACGCGATCCGATGGTCCGCTCACGCACCGCCGCACCGAGCACAATGCCGAGCCCGTCGCGCAAGCATCACGGGCGAGTTTACTGGAGCGACGCGGGGGAGTGAAATGCCGGCGGCAGGGCTCAGCCGGGGCGGGAGAGGAGGCGGGAGAGAAGGAAGACGAGCCAAAGCTCGGAAAAAACACGCGAGCGCAGGTGTTTTTCCCAAAGCTTTCAATATATTATGGCCAGACCGCCCCGCACCTTCCGCCGCTCCCGATACGGGCGGCGGCGGTGTTTCGCAGTCTGCTGACGATCGGGAAAATGACTACCGGGAATAAACCGCGCCGCGCGCGCCGGCTCGGACATCCCGGATTTTCGGCAGCCTCAAGCCCGCTGCTCGGCGAACATGCCGATCTCGACCAGCTTCGGGAACAGAACCTGCTCCTCGCGATCGATCCGATAAGTGAGCATATCGAAAATCTCACGGGTTTCTTCGAGGAACTCAGCGGTGAAGTTGAAATCGCAGTCTTTCAGCCACTTTTTGTAGTACTCGTCGAAGGTACGCCGCAACGGCTTCTCGCCGCTGATGAAGCCCCAGGCGATCGACTTCACTTTCGGGTCTTCGTGAATCAAAAGGTTTGGATAGAGCTGCTTGTCTTCGTCGGACAAGTGCCCTTTCACCTTTTGTGCGAGCTCGCACATCAGTGAGTATGCTGTCTTTGCATTCGGCCGGATCTTGAGCTGCTCTACGGTCATGATCGAGCGCAAGTCGTCGATCATCTGTCGCAGTTCGGCATGGCTGCTACGGTAGCCATCGAGTGTTTTCATGGACCATCCTCCTCGTTGACTGTATCGGGTCGTGAAAAGCCGCAGGCGAGCATTTGGCGGGACAAGCTGCGGCATAGGCGACGCGACCCTCGCGAGACGGGCAATTGCCCGCACCGCACTCACTACCGTTTAAACCATGCCGATGAAAATGTCAAAAAGCCCTTCATTATATTAGCTTTTTCGCAACCCATCGAACAACGACCGCAGTCATCGAACATCGGCATCCGCGGCAGCATAGATGCCGGGCATATTGCGAAAATAACTCTTGTAGTCGAGACCGTATCCCATCACGTAGCGATCCGGCACCTGCAGCCCGATAATGTCGGGGCGATAGTCGGTGCTGCGTTCGCGCTCCTTCTCCACCAGCACGACACTGTGCACGCTGGCGGCGCCGTCCTCGCGGCAGGCGGCGACGATCTCAGCCATCGTGATGCCCTCGTCGAAGATGTCGTCGACCACCAGCACGTGCTCGCCGCGAATCGCCTCGCTCGGACGATGGCGCCATTCCAGACTGCCCCCGCTGGTATTGCCGCGGTAGCGCGTCGCGTGCAGGTAGTCGAGCCGCAGCGCGAAGTCGAGCCGCGGCAGCAGTATGCCGGCAGTGACGATGCCGCCGGTCACGACGCACAGCACCAGCGGGTCTTTATCCGCGAAATCGCGGTTGATCTCGGCGGCAATGCGATCGAACGCGGCTTCGACCGCGTCTCGGCTGACCAGTCGGTCGGCACGCTCGAGCACGCCGCGGTAGTGGTCCGAGGTCATTTTGTTCATCTCTTGCTCCGGTCGGCTTGCGCGGCGCGCACCCCCGGGGGGCCGCTCGCCGCAGCGCTCAAGTGGATTGCAGTCGGTCGAGGACCGCCAGCGCCGCGGATCGCCGCGCACCGTCGTCGGCCCCCGGGGAGGATCGCGCCCGCATGCGCGCGACGCGCGCCGCAAGACGCGGGTTTTGGTGGCGCTCGGAGAGGGCGGTGACGACCTCCGCCGCGCCGGGCCTGTTGTTGCAGACTACGGCCATGTCGCAGCCCGCCTCGAGCGCGGCGCGCGCCCGCTCGGCGAAGCCGCCGCCGGCCGCGGCCGCGGCCATGTTCAAATCGTCGCTGAAAATCATGCCGTCGAAGCCCAATCGCCCGCGCAGCACTTGGCGCAGCCAAAACGGCGAGAAGCCGGCGCAGCGCGGATCGATGCGGCGATACACGACGTGGGCCGGCATCAAGGCCTCGAGGCCGCAGCGGATCAAACGAGAGAACGGCAGCAGATCGCAGCCCTCGAGCGCGGCGAGCGGACGATCGTCCACCGGAAGCTGCAGGTGAGAGTCCGCCTCGACCGCGCCGTGCCCCGGAAAATGCTTGCCGCAGGCGGCCATGCCGGCCGCGTGCACGCCGCCGACCCAGGCTGCAGCCAGCTCGGCGACGACCTCCGGCGAGCTCGAGAAGGCACGGTCGCCGATGACTCGGCTGATGCCGCGCTCCACGTCGAGCACGGGCGCGAAACTGAAGTCGACGCCGGCGGCAAGCAGCTCCGCGGCCATGAGCCAGCCGATGTCGGCCGCGGCGCGCCGAGCCGCCGCCGGCTGGCGATCATGCAGCTGGCCGAAGGCCGAGACGGGAGGCAGCCGTGTGAAGCCGGTGCGAAACCGCTGCACGCGTCCGCCTTCCTGATCGACGGCGATCAGCAGCGGCGGCTCGCGCAGCGCGGCGATGGATCCGGTCAGTGCGCGCAGCTGCGCGGGATCGGCGTAGTTCCTCGCGAACAGGATCACGCCGCCAACCGCAGGGTGACGCAATATCTCTCGGTCCTCGGCGTCCAGCTCGACACCGGCGATGTCGAGCATGACCGGACCCGGCTCGAGACTCATGGACACGGCGGTTGCATCCGCCCGCGGGGCTGCGTGCATTGACTCATGCTCGGCCTTTTACCACAGCCTGCCCCGGGTGTCCCAACGTGGACGCCCCGCGGAGCGGGCGCTCATCGCTCGGCGCGCACATCGAGCCGGTCACGCAAGCGGTCGCCGAGCAGGTTGACGGCCAGCACCACAAGCAGCATTGCCACGCCGGGCGCGAGAACCAAGTGCGGCGCCACCAGCATGTAGGCAACGCCATCTCGGATCATACTGCCCCAGGATGCCGCCGGCGGCTGCACGCCGAGGCCGAGAAAGGATAGCCCCGCCTCGGCGATGACCGCGGCGGCAATGCCGAACGTCGCCTCGACGATCAGCGGCGCCGCGGCCAGCGGCAGCAAATGGCGCATCAGCACCCGCGGTGCACGGGCACCGAGCGCACGTGCCGCGAGCACGTGCTCGCGCTGCTTCAGCGACAACACCTGCGCCCGTGCGAGCCGCGCATAACCGACCCACCCGACCGCGGCCAACGCGATGATCACGTTGCCGAGACCGGGCCCCAGAATGCCGGCCAGTGCGATGGCCAGCAGGATACCGGGAAAGGCGAGGAAAACATCGATCAGGCGCACCACCAGAAGATCCACCCAGCCGCCGGACAGCCCTGCCATCGCGCCGATCAGCGCGCCCAGCGACAAGGAGACCGCGACCACGCCGAGGCCGACCAGAAACGACGTGCGCGCGCCGACGACGAGGCGATCGAGCACCGGTCGGCCGAGATCATCGGCTCCCAACGGCAGCGTCCATGAGGGCGGCGCGAGGATCTGCGCCAGCGCGATGCGATCGGGCGCCAGCGACAACAGCGGATGCGCAACCGCCGCCACGGCCCAAATCAGGACGATGGCCAGCGGCAACTGCCGCATGAAGCGCCCCGGCATCCGCATGCGCATGATGTCAGCGCCGGGCCACGCGCGGGTCGACCCACGCGTAGGCGAGATCGGTGAGTGTGTTGACCGCCACATAAATCAGGCTGATCAGCAAGACGCAGCCCTGCACCACCGGGAAGTCGCGCGCCTGAATCGATTCGACCAGGAGACTGCCGACCCCGGGCCACGCGAAAACCGTCTCGGTGATCACCGCTCCGCCCAGCAAGCCGCCGAGTTGCAGCCCGATCAGCGTCAGCACCGGCAGCCATGCGTTGCGCATCGCGTGCCGCCATAGGATGCGCAACTCCGAGACTCCCTTGGCGCGCGCGGTCCGCACATAGTCCTCCGCCAGCACCTCCAGCACGCTCGCGCGCACCATGCGCGCCAGGATCGCCGCCATCGCGGTGCCGAGCGTGAGCGCGGGCAGTACGAGCCCGAAAGCGGATTCGTTTCCGCTGACCGGCGTCCAGCCGAGCCAGAGCGAAAAAACGAGAATCAACAGCGGCCCGAGCCAGAAGTTCGGTATCGAGATACCGATCAGCGAAAAAGCCATGGCGCCGCTGTCGAGCGGACCGCCGCGGCGCAGGGCGGCGAGCATCCCCAGCGGCAGCGCCAGCAGCAGCGCGAGCAACAGCGCAGCCCCGGCCAACTGTGCGGTGGCCGGCAGCCGCTCGGCGAGAATCGCGGACACCGGCCGGCCGTCGAGGAAGGAATGCCCTAAATCCAGGCGCAGAAGCCCGGCCATGTAGCGCCGATACTGCTCGCCCAGCGAGAGATTCAGCCCCAGCGCCTCGCGCAGGGCGTCACGGTCGGCCGGGCGCGCGGTCTCGCCCAGCATTGCTTCTACCGGGTCGCCCGGGATCAGGTGAATCAGCGCGAAGACCAATGTACAGACGCCGAGCACGACGACCGCGGCGGCACCGATGCGACTGCTCACTTGTCCAAGCATGGGCGCATTCGAATCAGCGGATCTCGACCAGGCTGCCCACGGGCGTGAGAGCGAACAGCTCGAGCAAGTCGGCATCGCGCATGCGGATGCAGCCGTGGGAGCGCGGAACGCCCATGGGCTCGCAGGGCGGGCAGCCGTGCACGTATATGAAGCGGCGCAAGGTATCGACGTCGCCGCCGCGGTTGCGTCCGCGCTCGAGCCCGGACAGCCAGAGAATACGGCTCAATATCCAGTCGCGGTCGGGATGGCGGGCGGCCAGATCCTCGCTGTAGATCTCCCCGGTCCAGCGCCGGCCGCGAAACACGGCGCCCGGTGCGCAGCCGTCGCCGATCTTGGCGCGGACCCGATGCATGCCCCTTGGCGTGCAGCCGCTGCCGAGCCGCTCACCGGCACCGTTCGCGGCCGTCGAGACGGCGTAGCAGCGCGTCGCGATGCGCTCGCCGAAAAGGTAAAGCCGCTGCTCGTCGAGAACGATGAGAATCCGCGGGTCGGACATGACGATGACCATCGCGCACGGAGCCCGGTCGTCGTCGCACGGCGGGGCGCGCGCGGCGCGGCCTAGCTCGCTTAAAATAGGGGATTCGGCATCGAGTCCTCGCGCCGGCGCTCTCGCCCCGGCGGCCAACCCCGACGCACGGCCGACGTTCGCGCATCGACATCGACGTTCCCCGCAGGAGACAACGACGCATGATACCGCTTCGCTTCATCACGGCAATCGCCATTCTTGCCCTGATCACCACCGGCGCCGCAGCGCTCGGCGCCGGAGATCCGCTACCCCGGCTGGTACTGGCGGATCAGCAGGAGCGCCCGCATCGCCTCGGCCCCGACACCCGCGCGGTGGTGTTCTCGGCCGACCGCCCGGGCTCGAAGGTAGCGGAGGCCGCGCTGGCCGGCTGGAACGGCGCACGCATGCAACAGTCCGGTCTCTACTATGTGGCCGACATCAGCGGTATGCCGCGGATGATCACGCGTATGCTCGCGCTGCCGGCGATGCGCGATCTACCCTATCCGGTGCTGCTCGCGCAGGATCCCGCGGAGACCGCGGCGCTACCGCGCCGGACCAATCATGCGACCCTGCTCAGGGTTCAGCACGGCCGGATAGAAGCCGTCGATCATTTCGACGACAGCGCGGCACTCTCCGCCGCGCTCGAGGCGCTGGCGGCACGCTGAGCTGCCCCGGTCAGCCGGCGGCTTTTTTTGCTTGGCAGGCGGGACAAACGCCGTAAATGACCAGGGAATGGTCTTCGATCGTATAGCCGTGGGACTTTGCGATTGCGCGCTGGCGCTCCTCGATCACCTCTTCGACAAATTCCACCACCGCCCCGCATTTCACGCAGACGAGGTGATCATGGTGGCCGCCGCGGTTCAGCTCGAACACCGACTGGCCGCCCTCGAAATGGTGGCGAACCACCAGCCCGGCTCCCTCGAACTGAGTCAGCACCCGATAAACCGTGGCCAAGCCGATCTCTTCATCCGCGGCCAGCAGTTCCTTGTAGACGTCTTCGGCGCTGAGGTGGCGCAGGCCGCTGTTCTCGAGGATGTTGAGTATCTTGACCCGCGGCAGCGTGACCTTGAGGCCAGCCTGTTTGATCTGCTGGTTTTCCATCGCTGCTCGATACCTCCTAAACTGATTCGCAAGCGTCGACTGCGGTAAACTACGGCGTCGTCGATCCACGGGGACCGATGCCGGCGCCGCGGCACCGGGTCACGATATGGAGGCAGCTCGGCGCATTGGCATCGGGAGACCTCCGACAACGGCGATCCGACCGCCCGCCCCTTCAGGCCATGCAGAGGCCACTGTTCGGCGCACCCAACATTGCACGTCCATCCTGCCGTTACAAAGCAATGCGAAAGCTTCCTATTCTACTGATCGCCCTTGTCGTCGTCGCCTCCGTCGCCGGCTGCGCCCGCGAGAAAAAGCAACCGGAGTATCGGGGCTCGGTGCTTTCCGAGCTGCCGTTCGTCTACAAGATGACCGTTCAACAGGGGAATATCATCAACGAGGCAATGGTCGACCAGTTACAGATCGGCATGACCAAGGCCCAAGTGCGCTTTGTGCTCGGCACGCCGCTCCTGACCGATATGTTCCACACCGACCGCTGGGACTACACCTACACCATTCGCCGCGGTCACGCCCCTATGGAGACGAAGCGTCTGACGCTATTCTTCGAGGACGATCTCCTGAGCCGTATCGACGGGGCCATGCAGCCCGATCCCAATCGCCTGATCGCCGCCGAGGACGAGCGCGAGATCGTCGTCAAGGTACCCGATTGGCAAGACAACCGTGGCCTCATCAACAAGGCGCTGAACACCGTCGGCGTGGAGACTCGGGACTGACGCCTCGGCAGCGCCGAATCCGCGGGCCGCATTTCGTCTCAATACCCCGGGCGTGGGTACTCGCGATGCCATTGCCCCGCGGCACAGCCCCGCTGCAACAAGGCCGTCCGCAGTATGGCGACCGGCGCCTGCAGTGCGACTGCGGACCGTGACTACCTAGGTTTCCGCGTCCGCTGCCTACTCGGATGCCTCTTTCGGGCCGCTCCCCCGCGGCGCCGCCCCTTGTTGCGGACGCCGTGCCGCGGCCTTGCCCTCGTCGGCCCGCGTCTTGCGCGCCTGCTTCGGATCGGCGATCAGCGGCGGATAGATCTCCACCCGGTCGCCCGCCTGCAGTGGCTGGGACAAAGTCGTGGCCTTGCCGAAAATGCCGACCTTATTGACGCCGAGATCGATCTCCGGAAAACGATCGAGGATGCCGGAGCGCTCGATCGCCTCGGCAACGGTCAATCCGGCCGCCCCCTTCACCGACAACAGCGCCTGCGACTGCCGGCGCGCGTAAGCCACTTCCACATCGATTTGCTGATCAGTCACCATAAACCTCATCCGCGCGTTTGCAGAACGCGTCTACCAGCGAGTTGGCAATCTGCCCGAACACGCCGCCGAAGGCCTTGTCGATCAGACGCCCGGAAAACTCGAAGTCGAGCTCCAGTTCCACCTTGCACGCGTCTTCACGCAAGGGCTTGAAGGTCCACGCCCCGGTGAGTTTCCGGAACGGACCGTCCATCAGGTCGATCTGCATCCGGTGCGGCGGGTCGATGCGGTTGCAGGTCGAGAACACTTGATGCACGCCGAGTCGCGAGACCTCGATGCGCCCGCACAGCTGCTCGTCGCTGCGCGAAAGCAGCTCGGTCGCATTGCACCAGGGCAGAAACTTGGGATAACCCTCGACGTCGGCCACGAGCTGGAACATTTGCTCGGCCGAATGCCGTACCAGGGCGCTCTTTTTGACGACAGGCACTTCAGATCAATCCAATAGCATTCAAAAGCACGATCACGACGCAGATCGGGGCGACGTATCGTATCAACAATCGCCAGGCCCCGTAGGCGATAGAGGTTTCGCCCATCGCGAGCTCGTCCCGCGACGAGGCTCGGCGCATGATCCAGCCGGCGAACACCGCGATCAGAACACCGCCCAGAGGCAGCAGCACGTTGGCCGTGACATAGTCGAACAGGTCGAGGATGCCTTTGCCGAAAATCGTGAATCCGGCCCAGACGTTCAGCGACAGCAGGCAGGCGATGCCGAGCAGCCAAACCGCGCTGCCGGCGATCACCGTCGCCCGAACTCGGCTGAAACCGCGATTCTCCACCAGCCAAGTGACTACCGGCTCCAGCAGCGAAATGGCCGAGGTCCATGCGGCGAACACCAAGAGCACGAAGAACACGACCCCCACCAGTTGCCCGCCCGCCATCTGGCCGAAAGCGATCGGCAGCGTCTGGAAGATCAGGCCCGGTCCGCTGTCCGGGGACAGACCGTTGGCGAAAACGATCGGAAAGATCGCAAGACCCGCGAGCAGGGCCACCGTCGTATCCAGGGACGCGATGATGACGGCATTGCGGCCAATGGAGGCGCTGCTGTTCAGGTAAGAGCCGTAGATCATGATGGCACCCATGCCCAGGCTAAGGCTGAAGAATGCCTGGCCCATCGCGCTCAGTATCGCCTCGCCGGCATGCTCGCCCAATTTCGCGAAATCCGGTTTGAACAAGTAGGCGAGCGCCGCCTGAAAATCGCCGGCTTGTGCCGCGTACAGCACCATCCCGATCAACAAGACGAATAACGCGGGCATCAGGAAGCGCACCGCCTTCTCCAGACCGCTGGCGACGCCGCGGGCGACGACCATGACGGTCATGACCATGAAGATGGTGTGCCAGGCGAGCAGCCGCTCGGGGTCCGACACCAGCGCGCCGAACATCGACTCGGCGCCGGCCGCGTCGATGCCGCCGAATTGTCCGCCGAAGGCGCGCGTCACATAGGCCATCGTCCAGCCCGCGATGACGCTGTAGAACGATAGGATCAGCAGCCCGGAAACAATCCCCATCCAGCCGAGTAACTGCCACGCACCGTGAGCACCCTCTTGGCCGGCGAGGCTGCGCATGGTGTTTACCGGACTCTGCCGCCCGCGCCGCCCGAGCATGATCTCGGCCATCATGATCGGGATACCGATGCCGGCGACACAAATGAGGTAAATCAGCACGAATGCCCCGCCGCCATACTCGCCGGCGGTATAGGGAAATCGCCAGATGTTGCCGAGCCCTACGGCGGAGCCGGTCGCGGCAAGGATGAATGCCAGCCGCGAAGACCACATACCGTGCACGGACATCGTTGACATCGTTGGCTCCTTCTGGAGGGCGATTCGGGATCTGTCGGTGATCGACCGCGGAACGAAACTCGTCGTTAGCGCGGCCGGTGCAGGAGCGATGGGCGCGAGTCAGTTGCCCGCCCACGCGGCGTGGGATAAAGCGGGGGGCGCTTCAAGCCGCGGTCGCCGCGCGCACCACTTCCGCCAGTGCCTCGGACAGACGTTGCACCTGCGCAGCATCGATCCCCTCGACCATCACGCGCACGACCGGCTCCGTGCCCGATGGGCGCAGCAGCACCCGACCGGCATCGCCGAGCTCGGCCTCAGCCGCTCTCACGGCATCCTGCACGGCCGGCAGCGACAGCGCATCGACGCGTCGCTGGAGTCGGATATTCACCAGAACCTGCGGATACTGCTGCACGTCGCCGACCGCTTCGCTCAACGTGCATTCGGCTTCCGCGAGTGCCGACAACACCTGCAGCGCCGAGATAATGCCGTCGCCGGTCGATGTACGGTCACGGCAGATGATATGCCCGGAGGGCTCGCCGCCAAGGACACCGTCGGTCGCCTTCAAGTGCTCCATGATGTAGCGGTCGCCGACCTTGGTCCGGTCAAACGTCAAGCCGAGCGCCTTCAGCGCAAGCTCCAAGCCCAGATTGCTCATCAGGGTGCCGACGACCGGGCCGTGCAGACTGCCATGGGCCTGCCTGGACTTGGCGATGATGTAGATCAATGCATCGCCGTCGATGGTGCGGCCCGCCGCGTCGATCATCATCAGCCGGTCACCGTCGCCATCGAAGGCGATGCCCAGATCAGCGCGCTCGGCCAACACCTTTTTGGCCAATGCCTCGGGTTTCGTCGAGCCGACGTCGCGATTGATGTTGAAGCCGTCCGGCGAGGCGCCGATGACCACCACGTCGGCGCCCAACTCTTCGAAGACGTAGGGAGCAACGTTGTACGTCGCACCGTGCGCGCAGTCGATGACGATCTTCAACCCGGCCAGCGACATCGCGGGCGGAATGCTGCTCTTGCAGAACTCTATGTAGCGGCCCGCCGCGTCCTCGACCCGCCGCACTTTGCCCAAGTCCGCGGCTTGCACGGTCGTGAACTGACGGTCGATCTCGGCTTCGATAGCGAGCTCGGCATCGTCGGGCAGCTTGTCGCCGTCGGCGGAGAAGAACTTGATACCGTTGTCGTCGTAAGGATTGTGCGAGGCGGTAATGACAATGCCGGCCGCCGCCCGGAAGGTCCGCGTCAGATAGGCGACACCGGGGGTGGGCATCGGTCCCAACAGACGGATGTCGACACCGGCGGCAACCAGCCCGGCCTCCAAGGCCGACTCGAACATGTAGCCGGAGATACGCGTGTCCTTGCCGATCAACACCGTCCCTCCGCTCGGGCCGCCGAGCACGCGGCCGGCGGCCCAGCCGAGTTTGAGGACGAAGTCGGGACTGATCGTCGGCTCGCCCAAGCGCCCGCGGATACCATCCGTGCCGAAATACTTTCGCTTCACGCCTCCCCCTTCGCTCAACGTCCGTCCACGGCCTGCTCAGCCTTGTCGCGCGGCGGAAACCGCCGCGAGTATTCTCAACGCGTCGACCGTCTGCGCAACATCGTGCACGCGAACGATCGCAGCTCCGTTCTGCACCGCCAGCACCGCCGCCGTGAGGCTCGCCGCGAGGCGTCCTTCCACCGGCCGCCCGACAACGGCGCCGAGGGACGACTTGCGCGATAGGCCCGCGAGGATCGGAGCACCCAGCGATCGCAAGTCATCGAGCCGTGCCAAAAGGCACAGATTATGCGTCAACGACTTCCCGAAGCCAAAGCCCGGATCGATGATCAACCGCGCGCGGGGAATACCGGCCTCCTCGCAGACGGCGATACGGGCTGCAAGAAACGCGGCCACGTCCGAGACGACATCCGCGTAAACGGGATCATGCTGCATGGTGCGGGGCTCGCCGAGCATATGCATCAGGCAGACCGGGAGACCGGTCTCGGCGGCTGCGGCCAGCGCACCCGCCGCCTGCAGCGCGCAGACGTCGTTGATCATGCCGGCACCGACGTCGGCGGCGGCTCGCATGACGTCCGGCTTCGAGGTATCGATGGAGATCGGCACCGGCAGACGCCTGGCCAGGGCTTCGACGACGGGAACCACCCGGCGCAGTTCCTCGCCTGCATCGACGCCCGCCGAGCCGGGCCGGGTGGACTCGCCGCCGATGTCGATCAGATCCGCGCCTTCGGCGACCATCGCCTCTGCCCGACGCAGTGCCGCATCGACGCAAAAAAAATCACCCCCGTCCGAAAAGGAATCGGGGGTGACATTCAGTATCCCCATGACGCGGGGCGCTGATAGATCCAGCACCTTGCCGCCGCAATCAAGCATCGTCTCGATCCCCGCGGCCCCGAGAGGGGCCGCGCAACGGGCTCAATGCTCGCCTGCGGGACCGCCGATAGGTCCGCCCGCCGGCTTAGACCCGTCACCGGACGGTGAAGGCGTCACGGGCGCTTCGGCGCCGCCGGCCGGGGGCTGGGTCGTGTCGCTGGTCCACTGCTTCGGCGGGCGCGGCGGACGTCCATGCATGATGTCGTCGATCTGATGCGCGTCGATGGTTTCGTACTTGATCAACGCATCGGCCATCGCGTGCAGCTTCTCCAGATTTTCCGTCAGGATGTGCTTGGCGTGCTCGTAGTTTCGGTCGATGACGTTACGCACTTCCTTGTCGATCAAGTGCGATGTCTCGTCCGAGACCGACTTGTGCTGCGTCACCGAATGGCCAAGGAATACCTCTTGCTCATCCTCGCTGTAGGTCAGCGGGCCGAGTTTGTCCGACAAGCCCCACCGCGTAACCATGTTGCGGGCGATGTCGGTGGCGCGCTGGATATCGTTGGATGCACCGGTGGTGACCATGTCCATACCGAAGATCAGTTCCTCGGCGATACGACCGCCGAACAGGCTCGCGATCGAGCTTTCCAGACGCTGCTTGCTGTAGCTGAACCGATCATCCTCCGGCAGGAACAGCGTCACACCCAGGGCGCGGCCGCGCGGGATGATGCTGACCTTGTGCACCGGATCGTGCTGGGGCACCAGCCGGCCGACGATCGCATGGCCGGATTCGTGATAGGCGGTCAGCTTCTTTTCCTCGTCGGACATCACCATGGAGCGCCGCTCGGTGCCCATCATGATCTTGTCCTTCGCCTTCTCCAGGTCTTCCATGTCCACCAGACGCTTGTTTGCGCGGGCGGCAAACAGGGCGGCCTCGTTGACCAGATTGGCAAGATCGGCACCGGAGAAGCCCGGCGTACCGCGCGCGATCACCGATGCGATCACGTCCTCGGCGGTGGGCACCTTACGCATGTGCACCTTCAGGATCTGCTCGCGGCCGCGGACGTCCGGCAGCGGCACGACGACCTGGCGGTCGAAGCGGCCGGGGCGCAGCAATGCCGGGTCGAGCACGTCCGGACGGTTGGTGGCGGCGATGACGATGACGCCCTCGTTGCCCTCGAAGCCGTCCATCTCGACAAGCAACTGGTTCAGCGTCTGCTCGCGCTCGTCGTGACCGCCGCCGAGGCCGGCACCGCGATGGCGGCCGACCGCATCGATCTCGTCGATGAAGATGATGCAGGGCGCATGCTTCTTGGCCTGCTCGAACATGTCACGCACGCGGGAGGCGCCGACACCGACGAACATCTCGACGAAGTCCGAGCCCGAGATCGTGAAGAACGGCACCTTGGCCTCGCCGGCAATGGCGCGGGCCAGCAGGGTCTTGCCGGTACCGGGCGGTCCGACCATCAGCACGCCCTTCGGGATCTTGCCGCCGAGCTTCTGGAACTTGGACGGATCGCGCAGGAAGTCGACCACCTCGACGACCTCTTCCTTTGCCTCTTCGGCGCCGGCCATATCGGCGAAGGTGACCTTCACCTGGTCCTCGCTCAGCATTCGCGCGCGGCTCTTGGCGAAGGACATCGCCCCGCGGCCGCCCGCCCCGCCCTGCATCTGGCGCATGAAGAAGATCCACAGCCCGATCAGGATGAACAGCGGGAACCAGTTGATCAGGATCTGCATCAGGACCGAAGGCTTCTCCGGCGGAGCCGCCTTGATCTCGACATTGTTGTTCAGCAGATCACCGACCAAGCCGTCATCACCGGGGCTGTAGGTCGTGAACCGTTGACCGTTCTCGGACACACCCTCGATGGTGCGGCCTTGCACGGTAACCTCCTTGACTTGCCCTTGACGCACCTGCTCGATGAAATCCGAGTAGGACGTGGTGCGCGGCGCGGTCTGGGTCGCCGTGAAGTTATTGAAAACGGACATCAGCACAATCGCGATGACCACCCACAGGATTAAATTTTTTGCCATGTCACTCACGGCTGTGCCTCGTTATTCATACAATGTCGACCTGAACCTCGGCGGGCTCCCGCGCGATAGCCGCCCGCGGCCCGATCATACGAAAGCTACCCGACCCTCAGCCCTTTTGCCACTAAATATGCCTCGCGGCTGACGGACCGCGACGCATCCGGCTTGCGGCTGACGACCTTTTCGAAGCGCTGCCGGAGTGTGCGCAGCACATCGTCGAAGCCCTCACCGTGGAAAACTTTGACTGCCAGGGAGCCCCCGGGTTTCAACGTCTCGCAGGCAAATTCGACGGCCAGCTCGACGAGATAGATGGATCTCGGTTGATCCACCGCCTTCATGCCGGAGACGTTTGGGGCCATGTCGGAAAGCACAAGGTCCAGCGGCTCGTCGCCGAGCAGCTGCCGCAGCGCGGCGAGCGCCGATTCTTCGCGAAAATCGCACTGCAGGATCTCGACGCCGTCGATGGGCTCCATCGCCAACAAGTCCAGCGCGAGCACACACCCGTTGCGTCCGACAAGCTCCGCCGCGACCTGCGACCAGCCGCCGGGCGCCGCGCCTAGATCGGCGACACGCATGCCGGGACGAAACAGTCGGTCGCGCCGCTGTAGGTCCAGCAGCTTGTAGGCCGCTCGCGAGCGATAGCCCTCGGCCTGGGCGCGCTTCACGTAAGGGTCGTTGACGTGCCGCGACATCCAGCGGCGGCTGCCCTTACTCTTGGCCACGAAAAGCCCCGTCGACGATGCTGCGCAGCCGGCTGGCCGGGGTCCGAGCGCGATCGCGGCCGGCGCTCAAAACCGGTCCACCCAGGAGAATTCGAACAGTTCGAGCAGCCCGCCGGTCACGGCGCCGGCGATGACGCCGCCGATCACCGCCGGCGGCACATCGCCCGCCGTGGCCAGCAGGGCATCGGTCAGCGGCGCCCTGGAAGCGTCGGAGAAGATATCGGCGAAGGCCGCAAGTCCGGTGGCTACAAAGCAGGCGATGACCGCGATGACCAACCCTTCGGCGATGCTGCAAAAGCGCGGCCTGCCGCCGCGCTCGCGTGCCGGGAGCAGGCTCAGCGTCGCGACGTACAGCACGCCGGTAACGGAAACCAGCAGCGCCACCGCCGCCGCGACGGGAAGCGCGCCGCCGACCACCAGGACGATCCCGGTCAGCACGAGCCCCGAGACCGTGCTCATGCCGGCGCCGACCGCGAATTTGACGCCGACATTGGCCGTGCAGCGATTCGGGAAATCGAGCACAGCGCCGGTCAGCAGACCGAGCGCCGCGGTGGCCGTCGCGACCTGCCACATCGGGATATCCGGCCCGACCACCAGCAGCAGCAACAGCCCCGCCGAAACTCCGACCAGGCTCGCCGTCAGCGCGAGCTGCCGTGCACCGTAGAAGGCCGCCCCGATGCCGCCTGCCGCGGCAGCGGCGAGCACAGTCGCCCACCCGCCCGAAACCGACGACAGTAGTTCGTAAAGGACGACATACAGCGGCGCGTAGATCATGCCGATCAGGCTCCACACGGCCGCTCGCGAAAAAACTCGGGATGCGTGGGCAGAATTAACGGGGTGCATAGGACACCGGCAAGCAAGAGTAAACGGACAACCCGTCGGGCCGACGCTCCGTCCGGCAGCACAACCGGTGCAGGCCGAAGCAGGAAAGCCACGACTCAATGGAATTCTAATGTAGCGGGATCTCGGGGAGTGTGACCGGGCACCGACTGTGGGAATACGGGCCGGTACCGGGTGAGCTACGATCGGCTCGACAGGATTCGCGCCAAGACATGGGGCAGGCGAAATTCAGTTGATGGGCCAGTCGGGCTACCCGCCCGGGGCGCCGACAGCGGCCGCGCGTATCGCTTGCGCGGCACGGCCGCTTCGGCGTCAGACAGGAGTGCCTCAGCCGGCCTTCAGGGTCCAGGAGGCGCACCAGCCGGTCTCGTGGACAGCCTTGCCGGGGAACAGGCTGCAGGGACGCCATTCACCGGAATCCGCCAGCACGAATTGGCAGTTGTGGCAGAACTGCTCTTCCGGCGGCTTGCCCGGACGGGCTGCCGCGGCGCGGTCGGCCTGCGTTGCATCCTCGACGTACTTCAGCGCCTGCGCCGTCGGGTCCGTAGCCGGATCGACGTGCGGCAGTTCCTCGGCCTGGGCCGCGGCGATGCCGACCAGATTCATCAGCGGCACGGTCGCGAGACCGCCCAGTACCAGCTTCACAGCGTCGCGACGGCTCTTGTTCATTGGCTTATCGGACATTCTGACGTCTCCTTCTGACGTGGAGTATGAGACTAAAACCAAGGCTCCGGGAATGACACCACCCCGGTCCGCCGGGCATTTTGCACGATGCATGCGCAAAAGGCGAGTTCGGCCGGGCGCACACGACTGTCGTCGGCACAAAAAGCCGACCGGACTCGCGGATTTTGACCATCTCCGACGCAGAGGTTCAACGGCATTCGATCAACGCAGGTAGGTGCCGGCCCCGAGAAACCGCTGCTGCCAGTAGATCCCGCCGAGCCGCGCCAGCTTCACCCGTTGCTTCGATGTCGATGCGTGCACGAAGCGGTCCGAGTCAACCATCAAGCCGACATGGTACTGAGACGGTGCCGTCTCGAAGAACACCAAATCACCGGGCGCCGGACGCCGGCGTACCGGCACGGCGGCCGCCTGCTGGGCGGTGGAGATTCGCGGAATGGAGACACCCGCGACTGAATGGGCGTACTGCGTCAGGCCGCTGCAGTCGAGCGCGCGCCCGGGCTCGGTGCCTCCGTAGACATAAGGCGTGCCGACCTGCGAGAGCGCGGCCATCACGACCTGTGCCCGCTGCTTGTCGAGCCCCATCAGATCGATCGTCTCTCCGTCTGCTCTCACGGATCGACTGGCGCTGCCGGCGCAGCCGGCCAGCATCAGCGCCGCGATGCAGAGCAGCGTGCCCGCGATGACTCTCATCATTGAAGTAACTTCCAATAAATATCATGCAATCCGCTGTCTTAATTACTTTTAGTTGCTGAAATTCACCTTGTCAACCGAATGAACGGGCCGCCCCGCGAGCCCTGCCCGGCAAAATTGCCGATAATCGGGCCGGGCGGCGGCCAGCGGGCTCGCTTCTCGGCGCCGTTGTCCACACCGCAGCAGGAGGATCATGCCGTCCCGGACCAAGGCCGCGGCCGCAGTCCCGGGCCGGACCGTTGTCCACCCCGCAGGAGGAGGATCATGCCGTCTCCCCTCAAGCCGCGGCGTATCGGGCTCGAAGGCAATTGCCACCTCGACCTGTCGCCGGATCCCGATGTGCCGCACCGCTATCTGGTGCGTTTCTGCGGTCTCGAGCGCGACCGAGCCGCACATGCCGCGACCGAGCGCGTCCGGGTCCGTCAGATGATGGCCTGCCTGCGCGGGCGCGCACCTCACCCATACCCGCTGCCGCCGCGCATCATCATCGGCTGGATCGACCGCGACGGCTGGCACTGCGGCCGCTCCGCCTATGCCGAAACGTTGTCCGCAATGCCGAAAGTCCGCGCGCGTCTGGACGAATTGCTCGGAGACCTGATGCTGCGCGTTGCGCTCGTCGCCGCGGCCACCGGCAAGCGCGACTAGCGCGCCGCGCACGCGCCGCAACCAGACAGCAACGCGGAAATAGAGCGAGCCCCGTGCGCGAGCGCGGAGCCGCTGGTGGCGACGGTGGCCAGATCGGCGGCGCGAGCCCCGTGCGCGCGCGAGCGCGGACCCGCCTTCGGCGTCCGGATCCCTGCCTGGATCGCCGGATGCCCGCGGGCGCGAGCGCGGACCGCGACAATTGCAGTCACGGGCGATGATGGCGCGCGGATGCTCGCGCGGGGCGAGACGCCCGTCGCCATCACCCCGGCGACGGGCTATTGCGGGCATAATGGCGACTCCAACCAAGTGGCCCGCCGGCGGCGCTCGGCCGCGGGAGCGCTCGCCGGGGAGTACCCGGCCAGTCAGTTTCAACCGGTAAGCACGGACAAGGCTATGCGGCTGTTCGACGTCATCGCGATCCTGATCACACTGTCGGCTGTCTTCAGTTGGATCAATCACCGCTTCCTGAAGATGCCGACCGCGATCGGTCTGATGTTGATCGCGATGCTGGTCTCGTTGTCATTGCTGCTGCCGATCCCTTTCACGCAATCGCTCGAGCTCGATGCCAAGGCGATGCTTGCAAGCATCGATTTCGACGACGCGGTGCTCCACGGCATGTTGAGCTTCCTGCTCTTCGCCGGTGCACTGCACGTGAATCTGCACGACCTGGCCGAACAGAAATGGGTCATTGCGGTGCTGGCAACGGCCGGCGTGCTCGGCGCCACATTCATCATCGGCGGCGGCGCCTTCTTGTTGTTCTGGCTGCTCGGTCTGGACGTGCCGCTGATCTACTGCCTGCTGTTCGGCGCACTGATTTCGCCGACGGACCCGATCGCGGTCCTCGGGATTCTCAAAAGCGCCGGCGCGCCCAAATCCCTCGAGACCAAGATCACCGGCGAGTCGCTGTTCAACGACGGGGTAGCGGTGGTGACGTTTCTGATTTTGCTCGAAATCGCCCTGGGCGGTGCAGATGTGTCCGTCCTCGGGACGCTCGAGCTGTTTCTGACCGAAGCCGTGGGCGGCCTGGTGTTCGGTTTGGTCGCCGGCGCAATCGCGTACTTCATGCTGCGGCGCATCGACAACTATCAGGTGGAGGTCTTGGTGACGCTGGCCCTCGCGGGCGGCTCGTATGCGGCTGCGGAGCATCTGCATATTTCGGCGCCGATTACCGTCGTCGTCGCCGGGCTGCTGATCGGCAACCATGGCCGAAACGAGGCGATGTCGCAGAAAACCGCGGCGCATCTGGACAATTTTTGGGAGCTGGTCGACGAAATCCTGAATGCGGTGCTGTTCGTGCTGATCGGTCTGGAAGTGTTGGCGCTGGCGCTGAGCGCGCAGTATCTGCTGGCGGGGGCATTGGCGATTCCGCTGGTGCTGTTCGCCCGCGCCGTCAGCGCCGGTGCGCCGATCGCCGTGATGCGGCGTTTCCGAAGCTTTTCCCCCGGTGTCGTCACGCTGCTGACCTGGGGCGCCCTGCGCGGCGGTATCTCGGTGGCGCTGGCGCTGTCGCTGCCGGATGGCGAAGTCCGCGACCTGCTGGTCACCGTCACCTATATCGTCGTCGCGTTCTCGATCCTGGTACAGGGCCTCACGCTGGCGCCGGTGATCCGGGCAGTCGGGCGGCGCGCCGAGATCGAGATCTCCCGTACCGAGCTGCCGAGCGTCGACGCCGAGCGATGAGTCCCGAAACCCCTTTGCCGCCCAGCGGAGCCGATGCCATGCAGGATGCGACACCGTCCGCCGACACGCCCTATGCCGACCTCACGCCGGACCGGGTACTCGACGCCGTCGAGTCCCTGGGCTGGCACGTGGACGGGCGGCTGCTGGCGCTCAATAGTTACGAGAACCGGGTCTATCAGGTCGGCATCGAGGACGATGCGCCGTTGATCGCGAAGTTCTACCGTCCCCGGCGCTGGAGCGACGCAGCCATCCTCGAGGAGCACGCCTTTACGCTGGAACTGGCCGAGCACGAGATACCGGCGGTGCCGCCGTCCGAAATCGGCGGCGCCACGCTGCACCGCTTCGGGCACCACCGATTCTCGCTGACGCCGCGCCGCGGGGGCCACGCCCCCGAGCTCGACGACCCGTCCGTCTTGACACGGCTCGGGCGCTTGCTGGGGCGCATGCATGCGGTCGGCGCGACCAAACAATTCGCCCATCGCCCCGCTTTGGACATCGTGAGCTTCGGCGAAGAGCCGAGCGCCTACCTGCTCGAGTCGGGCTGGATTCCACCGGAGCTCGAGCCCACCTATCGGGGCGTCGTCGAGCATGCGCTGATCGAAGTCAGGGCCTGCTTCGAGCGCGCCGGCGACGTCCGCCGGCTGCGCCTGCATGGCGACTGCCACCGCGGCAACATCCTCTGGACCGACGCCGGCGCCCATTTCGTCGATCTCGACGACGCCCGCACCGCCCCCGCGGCGCAGGATCTTTGGATGCTGCTGGCGGGCGAGCGCCACGAGATGGCACTGCAGCTCGGCAAAGTGCTCGAAGGCTACGAGGACTTCTACGACTTCGACCGGCGCGAGCTGCACCTGATCGAGGCCCTGCGCACGCTGCGCCAAATCCATTACGCCGGCTGGCTGGCGCGGCGCTGGCAAGACCCCGCCTTTCCCGCGGCCTTTCCGTGGTTCGACAGCCCGCGTTTCTGGCAGGATCACGTACTGGCGTTGCGCGAGCAGATCGCGGCCATGCAGGAAGGACCGCTCGCAATCCCCTGATGCGGTCCGCGTGGATCCCGGGCTCCGGCTTTGCGGCAAGGTCCGACGCCGCGATCGCCATCGCGATCGGCACCTGATCCGTCGCGTCCTGCAGGGCAGCGGCGCATCGTCCACCGCGGGCACCGCGGGCACCGCGCGGCAGTGCGGCATGTAAAACCGAGCCCTGTCTCTACTCCGGAGCGATAAAGTAGACTGGTCAAGATGCCCCGATCATCCCCTTGTCCCTGCGGCGGCAGCCGCGCTTTCGACGATTGCTGCGGCCCGATCATCGCCGGCGAGCGAGAGGCGGAAACTGCCGAGGCGCTGATGCGCTCGCGCTACACGGCCTACGCGCTGAGGGAACTGGACTACCTGCGCGACAGCTGGCATCCGGCCAGCCGGCCCGCGGCGCTCGACGGCGCGGCCGATGCCAAGTGGATCGGTCTCGATATCCTCGCCTGCCGTGACGGCGGCCGCAAGGACGCCGAGGGAATCGTCGAGTTCGTCGCCCGGTTCAAGATCGGCGGGCGCGCCCGTCGGCTGCACGAGATCAGCCGCTTCGCGCGCGTCGACGGACGCTGGTACTACGTCGACGGCGAGCCGGGTCCGACCGATACGGATCACCGCGCAGCCGCCGACGATGCCTGACGCCCCGCCTCGGCCCATCGCCGCACGTGTGCTCGCACTGCTCGGACACATCGCCCTCGGTCTACTGCTCGCCGCGGCCGCGGCGTGGCTGCTGCAGCCGAAGCTGGTCTTCTATCCCCTGCGCGAGCTGCCCCGGACTCCGGCCGCCTATGGCTTCGACTACCGGGACATCCGGCTCGCCGCCGCCGACGGTGTTGCTCTGCACGGCTGGCTCGTACCCGCCCCGCGGCGCCGCGCGTCCGCGCCCCACACGCTATTGTTCCTGCACGGCAACGCCGGCAACATCGGCCACCGCGGAGACTCCATCGCGCTGTTCGCCGGACTCGGCCTCGATGTGCTGATCATCGATTATCGCGGCTACGGAAAGAGCGGCGGCTCGCCGAGCGAAACCGGGCTCTACCTGGACGCGGATGCGGCCTGGAACTGGCTCGTCGATACCCAAGGGCTCAGCCCGCGGGACATCGTGGTGTTCGGCCGCTCGTTGGGCGGCGCGGTCGCCGTCGAGCTGGCGGCGAAGGCCGATCCCGGCGCGCTGATCGTCGAATCGAGCTTCGACACCATGCGCTCCCTGGCGCGCACCCACTTCCCCGTGCTTTCGCGCGTGTTGCCGCTGCGCTACCGGTTCCCGGCCGCCGAGCGCATCGGCGCGGTCGATGCTCCCGTGCTGGTGCTGCACAGCCGCGACGACGAGATCGTGCCCTATGCGCTCGGGCGGCGTCTGTTCGCCGCCGCGCCCGAGCCGAAACACTTCGCGGAGCTGACCGGCGGACACAACGATGGCTTCCTGCGCACCGGATCGGACTATGTCGACGCGTTGGAGCAGTTCCTGACGATGGCTGCCGACGCCGGAGCAAGCGCCGACCCGCGGACCGGAACGGACCATGCCGCTAGCCGGCATTGAGGGCCACGGGCGCCACGCGCGCC
>JAIPFF010000048.1 GCA_021736785.1 Thiohalocapsa sp.
GCAAACAGAAGGATGAGCGGGGGGCCGAGAAAGTTTAGCCAGTGCATGAGGGGACGTCTGCCTCCTGTGGGCAATCGGTGCGGGGATGAAAGGGAGGGTGGTGGCGACATCGGCAGCGGCGCGCCTCCGCCGGCTCAGGGCTTGCGCTCCAAGGCTTGCTTGAGAATGCGTGCGCGCACCGGCAGTGCGATGCCGGTCCGAGCGGCGATTTCCGTCAGCACCCGCGCGAAGGGGTCGGAAACCTTCGTCGACGGACGCGCGTCGAAGCATTGCTCGTAGACACTGGCGGCATGACGGACGAACGCGAGCACGGCAGCCTCCTGCGCGGCCGCGGCCGCAGCCTCGCCGGAGGGCCCCCGGCCGGGTTGCTCGTCCTCGGCCGAGTGGCCGGCGGTTTTGTCCGCGGACGGCGACGTTTTGCTCGGCTGCTCCGGTGCCGCTTGCGGATCGGGCTTCGATGGTTGCGCTTGCGGCGGCGTCACGGGTGCCGCGGCTGCCAGGGCGACCCGCCGGGCCTCTCGCACCAGCGCCGACAGGTAGTTTTCATCATGGGCGCGATCGAAGGGGTCTGACTCATCGAGCGCCTTCCGCAGATGGTCGCGCGCCGCCCGGTCCAGAGCATCCAGCACTTCTGCGAAGCGACCGGCCGCTTGTGCCAGTTCGCTTGCGGAAACTGTCGCGGCCGCCGTCTTGGCTGTCGTCGACTGCGCAGCGGGTGCTTCGTCTCTCGGAGCTGGCGTGCCCGCTCGGGGCATCGACGCGCGAGCGCCGCGGTCCGCTGCCCGCGGCGCATCGCCGACGGTCGGAGACGCCGCCTGCGATGCCGATGCCGCGGCCCGGGCCTGCTGTGCGGCTTCGAGTAGAGCGAGGTCATAGGCGATGGCGCCGACGAAGATCTCGCGCGCGGTGGCGTCGCCAAGCCCGTCGCGGGCGAGCGCCTTGATGATCGCGCTGCGCTGGGCATCGGTATAGGGATAAGGCTCGACGAAGCGCTTGCCTTGCTTGTCGGTGCGTGAACCGCCCGCGGAATCCTTCGTGCCCGCACCTGC
Source organism: Thiohalocapsa sp. (assembly GCA_021736785.1). Lineage (GTDB taxonomy): Bacteria > Pseudomonadota > Gammaproteobacteria > Chromatiales > Chromatiaceae > Thiohalocapsa. Next base: position 1,050 of record JAIPFF010000048.1, read on the forward strand.
GGGCGCGCCGGGTGCGGACGGCGGCTTCGCCGCCTGTCTGCGTTGCTTGGCCAGCCAAGGCCGCTGTTGCGGACCGCCGTCGCCGCGCGTCGGCGCTGACTTACGCATCTCCGTCTCCATCGCCTTTGTCGCTGTCTCGGGTCGTCGGCCGAACCGATGGTATGGCAATCCGGCGTCACCGGTGCCGCGCCGAACAGGCTCTCCCTTCAAGTAAAGCATGCCGCGGGCCCCGACGCGAAGCGGACGGCGGCTAACGGACGAAGGGATTCGTGCGCCGTTCTTCGCCGAACGTGCCCATGGGGCCGTGGCCCGGAATGAAGCGGACGTCGTCGCCGAGGGTGAACAGTTGCTCGCGGATCGAGCGCAGTAAGTCGGCGTGGTTGCCGCGTGGGAAGTCCGTGCGTCCGATGGAGCCGCGGAAGAGCACGTCGCCGACCTGGGCCAGCGCCGACGGGCGATGGTAGAAGATCACATGCCCCGGCGTATGGCCCGGGCAATAGCGCACTTCCAGTTCCTGACTGCCGATGGTCACGGTATCGCCGCCGTCGAGCCAGCGCCCGGGAGTGAACGCGGCATGCGGCGGAAAGCCGAACATTTGCGCCTGCTGCGCCAGGGCGTCGAGCCAGAAGGCGTCGTCGCGGTGCGGGCCGATGATCGGGATGCCGAGCCTGGCGGCGACGTCCGGCGCGGCGCCGACGTGATCCAGGTGGCCATGCGTCAGCAGCACGGCCGCCGCACGGGCCTGGCGACGCTCGAGCGCGGCGATGATTCGGTCGGTCTCCCCGCCCGGGTCGACAATCGCTGCTTCCCCGGTCTCGGGGCAGATCAGCAGCGTGCAGTTCTGCTGAAACGGTGTGACGGGAATAATCTCGTAGTCCATATCGGCTCGATGGGAGCGTGGGCGCCGCGCGGCAATGCGCGCTCAGCCTTTTTTGCGCGGCGCGGCGAGCAGGACCGGGCGTGTGCGCGAGAGGCGATCGTACCAGCTGAGTCCGTCGCGATCGAACAGGACCCAGAACAGGCCGATACCGACCGGCGCCAGTGTGATGACGGCGAACGCCAGCCGGCGCAGGGCATCCGTCGCGGTCAGCTCGCCGCCGTCGTCGCGGACTAGAATCGTGCGCCAGGCGCGCATGCCCAGTGTTTGTCGGCCACGCATCCAGAAGTAGAGGTAGTAGTAGGCGATGACCGCCAGCAAATAGACTTGAAACAGGATTTGGATGACGCCGTCGATTTGCTGCTGACCGCTCAGCAACTGGTACGGAATAATGAAGACGGCCGCGGCTACGACCACGACACCGAACACCAGGGTCAGGTCGTAGAGCATGGTTGCCAAGCGCCGCATCAGGCCCGCGACGCGCGCACGGGCAATATCGGCCGGATCTGGTTGTCGAGCGGAGGCTTCCATAGGGGCATTTTGCGCGAAGATGGAGCCGACGTCATTGACCTGATGCACCGGATGCGGTGCGGCGGTTGTGGCGTGATGCGGCGTGCCGAGGGATGTCGCCCGTGCTCGGCCGCACTGCGCGCGCGTTTCTCCAAGAGGTTGTAATCCGCTAGACTGCTGGTCTGCAAGTTTCTGAGCACATTGATGAAAAGCCCTCGGATGTCGTTCTCGCCGGTGCTCTATCGGCTCCTGCGCATGCTGCCCATGCCGTTGATCGCGATCATGATCGGCGTGCTCTCCGGTCTCGCCGTCTGGATCGTGCTGGATCAGGCCCAGAGTCGGGCGGTGAAGCGCATCTTCGACAGCGAGTTGCAGGAGCGGCTCGATCTGCGCTCGCGCGAAAGCCTGCTGCGCTTCGGCCAGTACATGACCAACTATGCGGCCACCGCCAGGCTACTCGCCAATCACAGACGGCTTGCGCAGTACCTGGAGCCGCTGTTTTGGTTCCCGGGCGAAGAGGTCAGCCCCATTGTCTACGAAGGCTTCCGACCGTTCTGGCTGCCGGACTTCTTCGGCCGCAATGCGCTGCTGGCGCCGAGCCACGTGCTGCTGGTGGACTCGCGCTCGCGCATCCGGGAGATCTATCAGGCCGGCGACCTGAAGCTGCCGGAGGAAATGCTGGCCGACCCGCAGCAGTGGATCGGACCCGGCGACGAAGTGTACACCGTCGTCACCCGCCTGGCCGACCAGCCCTATCTGGTGGTGAGCGACAGCATCGAAGACGCCGGCGGCTACAAGATGGGGCATTTGGTGGTCGTGGTGCCCATCGATGCCGATTTCTTGAAGGCATCCGAAGGTGCGGTGTCGGCCGACAGCTCGGCAGTTGCACTACTGGATGCCGACGATCAGCGCCTGCTGGCCACCAGCGAGCCCGAGATGCTGCTGCCCGGGACCAAGCTCGAGCAATGGACCGATAACTATTTGGTTACGTCCCAGGCATTGCCCGAGTACGAAGGCTCGAACTGGAACATGCTGTTCGCGACCTTTATCCCGAATCGCAGCGTCACGCAGATGTCCGAGCGCGTCGTACGCTTCGAGCGCAATCAACGGATCATCGCCGCGTTGGTGTTCATCAGCGTCTTCACGCTGGTCATCTACCTGGTGTCGGCCAGGCTCAACAAGGTGCTCAAGCGGATGTCGCGTTTCTCCGAACGGGCACTGGATATCGCCCAACCGGGATTTCAGCGCGGCGGAAACCAGCTCCTGCTGCTCGAGGATTGGATCCAGCACTTCACCCATCTGGTGCTGAAGGCGCGCGAGGAGATGAGCCGCAAGCACGAGCACGAGATGCGCGAGACCGAGGCGCTGAAGGCGGCCATCATGGAGGCGTCGCTGGATGCGATCGTGACGCTGAGCCGCTCCGGGCATATCGTCGACTACAACGCGATGGCCGAGTCGATGCTGCGGTTCTCGGTCGACGACATTTACGGCGTCGAGTTCTCGGCCCGCTTTCTGGAGCCGGCCCAGCGCCAGGTGTTCGACGCGATGCTGCACGAATCGAGCCATCACGAGGACGCGGGGCATCGGCCCCACGCCCGCGGCGAGCTGTGGGCATTGCGCGCCGACGGCACGCGGTTTCCGGTGGAAATCTCGATCGTGCCCATCGAGATCGACGAGGAGCGCGTCTACACGCTTTACATCCACGACGCCACCATGCGCAAGGCCGCCGAGCGTGAGATCAAGAGCCTCGCGCGATTCGCGAGCGAGAGCCCGAATCCGATCCTGCGGGTCAGCGGCGAAGGCCTGATCGGCTATGCCAACGCCGCCAGTCATCCGCTGCTGGAGGCGTGGCGAACGGCGCCCGGAGAGTGGCTGCCGCAGGCCTGGATCGACGAGGTACGCGCCGCGCTGAGCGAGGGGCGCAACCACGAGCGCGAGGACGATCAGGGCAGTCAGATCTACTCGCTGCTGTTCGTGCCGATCCAGGACCTGGACTACGTGAACATCTATGCACGCGACATCACCGCAGTTCGCCGCGCCGAGCAGGAGTCGCGCCAGCATCAATCGGAGTTGGTGCATGTCTGCCGGCTCAGCACCATGGGCGAAGTGGCCACCGGTATGGCGCACGAGCTGAACCAGCCATTGTCGGCAATCGTCAATTACGCCAACGGCGCCAGCCGCCGGCTGCAGAGCGGCAACACCGATAGCGATGCGCTGGTGGACGCCATGCGCCACATCTCCAGCCAGGCCCGGCGCGCCGGGGAGATCATTCGCCGTCTAAGAGCGCTGGTGGGCAAGCAGCCGCCGATCCGCTCCGCCGTGGACCTGAACTACTTGGTCCGGGAGGTTTGCGGGTTCGTCGAGTTCGAGACCGGCAAGCTCGATCTGCAGATCGCGCTGGATTTGGCCGAAGGCGAGATTCCGGTGGATGTGGATTTGGTGCAGATCGAGCAGGTGTTGCTGAACCTGGTGCGCAACGCCCTGGACGCCCTGGAGGAGCGGCCCGTCGGCGAGCGGTCGCTGCGCATCGGTACGTCGACCGAGGGCAGTCATGCACGGGTGCAGGTGCGCGATAATGGTCCCGGCATTCCCCCGGATCGCATGATTCACTTGTTCGATCCCTTTTTCACCACCAAGGAGAGCGGTATGGGTATGGGCTTACCGATCAGCCAGACGATTCTCGAAGGACACGGCGGGCGCATTTGGGCGGAGTCCGAGCCCGGCGCCGGCACCGTGTTCAATGTGCAGCTGCCGATCGCGGCGGTACGCGCCGATTCTCCCGGCGGGGAAGAGCAAGAGTCGCCGATGGCGGCGGGGATGAGCGGATGAGCCAGGAAGTGACGGTGTTCATCGTCGACGACGATCAGGCCATGCGCAATTCGCTGCAATGGCTGATCGAGTCCGTCGGCATGCGGGTAGAGACCTACGATTCGGCACAGGCCTTCCTCGACGCCTACTATCCCGGCCGGGCCGGCTGCCTGCTGCTCGATGTGCGCATGCCGGGCATGAGCGGACTCGAACTGCAGGCCTATCTGACCCGCCGGGAGATCAGGCTGCCGGTGATCATCATTACCGGCCACGGCGATGTCGCGATGGCGGTCAAGGCCATGAAGTCCGGCGCGGTGGACTTCATCGAGAAGCCGTTCGACGACGAGGCCCTGCTGGCGAGCATACGCAACGCGCTGCGTCACGACGAGAAGCAGCGCGCCCTGCGCGCCCAGCGCGCCGACATCGCGGCGCGCATGGCGGAGCTCACGCCGCGCGAGCACGAGGTGATGTCGATGGTCACCGACGGCCGCTCGAACAAGGAGATCGCCGCCAGCCTCGGCGTCAGCGCCAAAACCGTCGAAGTCCACCGCGCGCGGGTCATGGACAAAATGCGCGCCGACTCCCTGGCCGAGCTCGTTCGTATGGCCATGATCGCCCGCGGCGACGAAGTCTGACGCCCGGCGCGCGCAGGGGGCGGAGCACCGGCGCCTGCCCAACCCCCGGGAGCGTTGATCGATGCATATCGGCAAGCCCGCACCGCGGCGTCGGACCCTGGCCTGGGCATTTTACGACTGGGCCAATTCGGCGTTCGCCACGGTCGTCATCGCCGGCTTCTTTCCGGTGTTCTTTTCGCAGTTCTGGGCGGCGGACCTCCCGGACGCGAAGAGTACCCAATGGCTCGGCTACGCGAGTAGCGCCGCCAGCCTCATCATCGTCTGCACCGCGCCGGCACTCGGCGCCCTCGCCGATCAACTGGGCGCGAAGAAGCGCTTCCTGCTCGGCTTCACGGTGTTGGGGGTGCTCTGCACGGGCGCGCTGTACTGGGTCGGGGCAGGGCATTGGCTCGCGGCCCTGCTGCTGTATCTGCTCGGGCTGCTGGGCTTTTTCGGCGGCAATATCTTCAACGACGCGCTGATCGTCGATGTCGCCGAGCCCGAGAATTACGAGCGTGCCTCGTCGCTGGCCTATGCGCTGGGCTATCTGGGCGGCGGCTTGTTGTTTGCCCTTAATGTCGTCATGGTGCTGACGCCGTCGAGCTTCGGTTTCGCCGATAAGGGCGAGGCGGTGCAGACGGCTTTTCTGCTATGCGCAATCTGGTGGGCGCTATTCTCGCTGCCGCTCGCCTTTCTCGTGCCGGAGACCGAGGGGGTCGGCAGCAAGCGGCTCGGCCGCGCAGTCCGCGATGCCTTCGCCGAGCTCGCCGGGACCCTGCGTGCCGTCCGCCGGCTGCCGAACACCTTCCTGTTCCTGATCGCCTACTGGTTCTATATCGACGGCGTCGACACCATCGTCTTCATGGCCGTCAAGTACGGACTCGATCTCGGCTTCAGCGATTCGAGCCTGATGGTCGCCTTGTTGGTCACCCAGTTCGTCGGCTTTCCGGCGGCACTCGCCTTCGGACGCCTCGGCGAGCGTTGGGGACCGAAGCCGGCCATCCTGCTCGCGATCGGCATTTACTGCGCCGTCGTATTGGCTGCAACGCAGATGCAGCGCGTGGAGCATTTCTATGCGCTGGCGGTTGCCATCGGCCTGGTGCAGGGTGGTATCCAGGCGCTGAGCCGCTCGCTATTCGCGAGCCTGGTACCCGACGGCCAGACCGCAGAGCTGTTCGGCTTCTACAACATGGTCGGTAAGTTCGCGGCCGTGCTCGGCCCGTTTCTCGTCGGCAGCACAGCGGCTTTGACCGGTGAGCCCAGGCTGTCGTTGCTGCCGGTCCTGTTTTTGTTCGCGATCGGGGCCATGCTGCTGTGGCGTGTGGATGTGGCGGCGGGGCGGGCGGCGGCAAAGGAAGCGGGCGAGGGGCACTGACGGGCGGTGCGGGTGCGGCTTTGTTCCGACAGCGGTCGGACAGTGCCCGCCCTTTGCTTCGGATGCCGGTCTCGTCTGCGCGGCCGGAGGTCGGTGCCGCGGAGGACTGGCCCGGCGCGCCGATGACGAAGTGGCGTGCGCCGGGGGCGAACGGGCAGCGCGGAGCCGCCCGTCAGCGCTCGGCCGCTGCGGCCGGTGTCATCAGCGCACTACATCGGTGATGCGCCACTGCCAATCCTGGAGTCTCATGATGACGTGCGTATCGTTGCCCGGGACGCCAAGGCGTATGACGAACCGATTCCAGGATTCGAAGAACGCGAAGTCGATGCCGGCCATAAAATAGGCGGGGCGCTCCTCTGTTGCCCGCGCCGCCGCGTCGCGCAGAGAGCCGTGCACCCATTCCAGCGTAATGGCCTGGTCCAAGGCACTGTCGCCGAGGCGCTGAAGATTGTCCGCGAGCCAGGCAAGGACGCGCTCGCCGTCGCTGTCGCCGCGGGGCATGAAGTCGCCCACCGCGCTGTCGAGCCGGGACTTGTAGGCGGCCTGCACGGCAGGTAGATCGACAAAGGGTGCGATGGCCTTCGCCGATGGTTGCGCCAGTGCGGTATCGAGTCGAAAGATCGTGTAATAAGGCCAGATGCCGTAACCGATGACGGCAAAAGCCAACAGGTAGACAAGGATGCGGGCCATGTCGGACTCTCGAGAAGGGTCGTAGGATCGCGCCACGCATCGGCCGGCGCGCCGCCTGAGGGCTAGACAAGGTCTTCCTCTGGCGGGTTGAGCAAACGCAGCCCTATGGTAACGCGTTGCCGAACCTTCCGCGGGACAGCGATGCCCGGCGAACCGGTACCGGCATCGCCGAATCGCAGCAGCGCGCGCCCTGATCAAGCGTGCGGGCCGCGGCAGTACGTTCCGCGCTGCCGCGCCCGCGCCGAAAACGGCCGCACGACTTGCGGCCGGCGGGCATCAGGCCGTCTTGACCGATGCCTTCGCCAATCCCGCGTCCTTACCGAGCACGTAACGCCGTTCGTGATCCAGGCCCATATACAGGGCAACGCACATCGCCAGCAGAATCAGCGTGAAGGGCAGGCCGACAGTGATCGCCGCCGCCTGCAGCGCCCCCAGCGCATCCGCGCCGCCGCCGAACAGCAGCGCGCCGGCAATGAGGCCTTCCATGGTTGCCCAGAACACGCGCTGAGGCACCGGCGCGTCGAGCTTGCCGCCGGCGGTGATGCTGTCGATGACCAGCGAGCCGGAATCCGACGAGGTGATGAAGAACACCAGCACCAGCACGATCGCCAGGCTGGAGGTCACTGTCGCCAGGGGCAGGTTCTCCAGCATCTGGAACAGGGCCAGCGACACCTCGCCGATGCCGTTGGCGAGCTCGCCGACGCCGGCCTGCATCTGGGTCAGGCCGCCGCCGCCGAAGGCGCTCATCCAGACCAGCGTCACCAGTGTCGGCACCAGCAGCACGGCGACGATGAACTGACGCACCGTCCGGCCCTTGGAGACGCGGGCGATGAACATGCCGACGAACGGCGACCAGGAGATCCACCAGGCCCAGTAGAACACCGTCCAGCCATGGTAGAAGTTGTCGTCCTCGCGGCCTATCCAGTTGCTGAGCGGGATCAGGTTTTCGCCATAGGCCATGGCGGTGCGTCCCACTTCGCTGAAGATGCCAAGGCCAGCGCCGACGGCGATCACGAACAGCAGCAGCGCCAGCGCCAATATCATGTTGATGTTGCTGAGCAGCTTTACGCCGCCGTCGAGTCCGCGCATGACCGAGATGATGGCCACCGCCGTCACGCCCACGATGATCGCGATCTGGGTGTTGATGGTGTTGGGCAGGCCGAATAGGTAGCTGAGGCCGCCCGCCGCCTGCTGCGCACCGAAGCCGAGCGACGTGGCCAAGCCGAAGATCGTCGCCATGACCGCGACGACGTCGATGACATGGCCGAACCAGCCCCAGGAGCGATCCTTCAGAAACGGAAAGAAGGCCGAGCGGATGGTCAGCGGCAGGCCCTTGTTGTATGCGAAGAAGGCGAGCGACAGGGCAACGACGGCGTAGATGGCCCAAGGATGCAGGCCCCAGTGGAACATGGTCGCGCCCATGGCCATGTCGGCGGCCTCGGCGGTGCCCGCCTCGACGTTCAGCGGCGTGCCGTACCAGTCGCTGAAGTAGGCCGCCGGCTCGGCCACGCTCCAGAACATCAGGCCGATGCCCATACCGGCCGCGAACAGCATCGCGAACCACGACAGCAGTCCGAACTCCGGCTTGGCGTCGACGCCGCCGAGGCGGATGCTGCCCACCGGCAGGACGACGAGCAACAGGCAGAACACCACGAAGATGTTGCCCGCCACCAGGAAGAACCAGTCGAAGTTCGCGATGGACCAGGCCTTGGAGCTGTCGAAGGCCTGCTTGGACTCGCCGGGGAAGAGCAGTGTGCCGATGACGAACACCAGCACCAGCACGCTCGAGACAACGAAGACCGGATTGTGCATGTCCATGCCCCAGGCACGGATATTGTCTTGTCCGATCTCGTAATCGGTATCGTAACGATTCGGCATGCGTCGATTCCTTCAGTTGTTGGCTTGAAGACGCTCGCAGCCCGCATCGATGAACCCAATGCGTCCACGCGCGGAGACGCCGGCGGTCCCGCGCGGTCTGTACACGAGCAGACGCTGGCTCGTGCGGGTTCATTGTCGACGGCGACCGGAAGCCTTATGGGGCCTTCGGTCTGCAGCGGGAGCAAACGGACCCCGGTGGTCCGACGCTGCCCAAAGCAAGCGCGTCCAGGCTCGAAGCCGGCAGCGTTTCGGCGTGAGGCCGGCGGGCTGCCGAGGATCGAGATGGTTGCGCACACAGAGTGCCGTTCCTGCTTCGGAACGACTGCTGATGAGCCGCTGAAAGCGACAAGCTGCGGATGCGAGAGGTTTTTTACACTCGACCTTTTTACCCTACAGCGATCCTTTGGCGATCTCAAGTGTGGCTGTCTCGATTTCGCAACGCGCGCGGATCGGAAATCCATGGGGTCACGTGCACTTGGCGGCGCGGGGGGAGACGCCTGCGGTGGCCCGACAACGGCCGCCGCGGTAGCCCGCGCGCCGCGGCCGGTGCGGGCTCCGAATCCGCACCCGCTGCGTGGTTGCGCGGGGTGCGGGCGGAGCGCTGTCCGCAGCAAGGCCGCGCCCTCGGTATACTCTGCGCCTTGATGGTTTCAGCGAGGCCGAGCGCTTGGATGACCTGATACAAACCCTGGCCTTAAGTCTTGGCGCGGGCTGGGCCAGCGGCATCAATGTCTATGCCGTGGTCCTGGTGCTGGGGCTGATGGCGGCCACGGGGGCCCTCGAACTGCCCGCCGGACTCGCGATCCTCGGCGATCCGCTGGTGCTGCTGGTCGCGGCGGCCATGTTCCTGACCGAATTCGTCGCCGACAAGGTGCCCGGCGTCGACAGTGTCTGGGATGCGGTGCACACCTTCGTGCGCATCCCGGCCGGCGCGTTGCTGGCGGCCGGCGCCGCGGGCGACGCCGGTATCGGTGCCGAGCTGGCGGCGGGGCTGCTCGGCGGTGGACTCGCCGCCGCGTCCCATGCGGCGAAATCCGGCACCCGCGTGCTGATCAACACATCGCCCGAGCCCTTCAGCAACTGGGCCGCATCGGTCACCGAGGACATCGGCGTCATCGGCGGCTTGCTCATTGCCGTCGCTCACCCGGCCGTGTTTCTCGTGCTGCTGGCCTTGTTTCTGGTACTGCTGATGTGGCTGCTGCCGAAGGTCTGGCGCGGGGTCAGGGGCGTGTTTCGCGCCATCGGCCGGCTGTTCGGCCGAGCGCCGGAGCGGCCGCCCGCGGGTGCCGGCTCCGGCAGGCTCATGGCGACGGACTCCGGCATCGAGCCCGAGGCCGAGCCTGATCCGGAGCCCGATCCGGAGCCGGAGCGCAGCGCCGCGGCGCATCCGCGGAACGGCCCCGCCGGGGGCGGCGCCGCATGATCGACCCGGCGACCGACGGCCTCGACGTCTACTTGGTCGGCGGAGCAGTGCGTGACCGGCTGCTCGGCCTGCCGGTGCGCGAGCGAGATTTCGTGGTCGTCGGCAGCTCGCCGGCGACGCTGCTGGCGCGCGGATTCCGCCAGGTCGGCAAGGATTTTCCGGTGTTTCTGCATCCGGTCACGAAAGAGGAGTACGCCCTGGCCCGCACCGAGCGCAAGACGGCGCCGGGTTATTACGGCTTCACCGTGCACGCAGAGGCCGATGTGACGCTGGAGCAGGATCTGCAGCGGCGCGACCTGACGATCAATGCGCTGGCCGAGGACGCGGGCGGGCGCATCATCGATCCTTACGGGGGGTTGGCGGATCTCGAGCGTCGCCTGTTGCGGCACGTCTCCGCGGCCTTCGCCGAGGATCCCGTGCGGATTCTGCGCGCGGCGCGCTTCGCGGCGCGCTTCGCCGGGCTCGGCTTCGAGATCGCGGACGAGACAATGGCGCTGATGCGGCGGATGGTCGTCGCCGGCGAGGTGGACGCCTTGGTGGCGGAGCGCGTCTGGCAGGAGATGGTCCGGGCTCTGGGCGAGCCTCGGCCGTCGCGTTTTTTCGAGGTGCTGCGCGCGTGCGGTGCGCTGTCGCGGCTGCTGCCGGAGCTCGATCGGCTGTGGGGCGTTCCGCAGCCGCCGCAGTGGCATCCGGAGATCGATACCGGCGTCCACGTCATGATGGTTCTCGACATGGCCGCGGAGCTGACACAGTCGCCGGAGATCCGTTTCGCGGCGCTGTGCCACGACTTCGGCAAAGGCACCACGCCGCCCGACTTGCTACCCCGGCATCACGGCCACGAGCAGCGCAGTGTCGCTCTGTTGGACGAGGTCTGCCGGCGCCTGCGGGTACCTAAGCGTTTCTGCGAGCCGGCGCGCATCACCGCCCGTTATCACGGGTTGGTGCATAAAGCGGATACGCTGTCGGCGAAGACACTGCTGGACATGTTCGAGGGCTGTGATCTGTTCCGCCGCCCGGAGCGCTTCGAGCAAATGCTGATCGCCTGCGAAGCCGATTTCCGCGGCCGCGGCGGCTTCGAGCAGCGCGACTACCCCGCGGCGGCGCTGCTGCGCCGCGTCGCCGAGGCGGCGCGGGGCGTCGACGTCGGCGCCGTCGCCCGCGCCGCGCCATCGCCGAAGGCGATCCCCGAACGGATTCGAAAGGCGCGCCTCGCGGCCATTCGTGCGGCCCAGCGCGAATGTCCGCCGGGCGCTTGAGCCGCGGCGCGGGGGAGCATGCTTCCCGGGCCCTGCCTATTCGGCCACCAGGGCGTCGATCAGCTCGAGCACCGCGGGCTCGTCCCAAGGAATCGCGCTATTGACCGAGTAGCGCACTTGTCCGCTGCGATCGAGTATGAAGCTGCTCGGGAAGGCGAGCACGCGCCAATCTCGCGAGACCGCCCCGTCGGCGTCGATCAGCACCGGAAAGTGGACATCGACACGCTGCATGAAGGCGTCGATGGTTTGCGGGGACTCCTGAAAATTGATCGAAACGATGCGGAAGTCCTCCGCTGCATAGCGGGCGCCCAGGCGGTTCATGGAGGGGATTTCCTCCACGCACGGCGGGCACCAGCTTGCCCAGAAATTCACCAGCGTGACGCCGCCGAGGTAATCGTCCAGTGCGTGCGCGACGCCGCGGGTGTCGAGCAACTCGAACGCCGCCGGCGGTTGCTCGCGCACCTGCAGGCCGGTGATGCGCTCCGGGGCCGGCGGTTGCATGGCCTGCGCCGAGAGCGGCCCTGCCGGGGCGCTCGCGGCGGCCAGCAACCGCTGCGCGTTGCGCAGCCAACTCGGCAGCCTTGCCGCGGCGGCGTCTTCGGCAGGGTCTTCGCCCGGCTCGTGGAACAGGAACCAGTCGCGCACGTCCGCGATCAGCAACGCGTGGGCCGCGGACCCGTTCGCCCAAAGCTGCTCCAGCACGGGCCCGATGGACCAGCGCAGCGCGCCGCGCCGGGGCTGCAGGATCAACAGCGGCCAGTTGGTTGCGCCGACGACGGGGTCGAGTGCCGGCGCGTCGCCGGCGACGGGAGTGGGGCCGAACAGGTTCGGATACAGCAGCACCACGCCGTCGAGACGAGGGCGCTCGCCGGCGAGCTGCAGCCGATGCAGGCCGCGCAGCGCGGCGAGGCCCATACGCCCCTGGGCGACCAACACTGTCGGCATGTCGCCGCGGCGCCCGGCTTCGGCGATCAGCGCCGCCACCGACGCCCCCGATAACCGGCGTACATTGTCGTTGCTGCGCGGCAGGAAACGGGCCTCCAACGGGTCGGCCAGCCAGAGCTCGATGCCCGCCGCGGGCAGCAGCGACAGCGTCCGCTCGACCCCCGGCTGTCCGTGACCGAGGCTGTTCGGCCACAGCACCCGCAGGTCGCCGCCGGAACCGCGAACCTCGACCGACAAGGTGTTGCCTTCGGTATCGTCCAGCTCGAACGACCACGTGGCGCCGGCGGCGGCCGGGATCAGCAGCAGCGCCGCCGCCAGCGGCGCAAGGAGGCGGCGACAGGGATTAGGGAGCGGGCAGCGGAAGAACGGCGCCCGCGCAAGCCGACAGGGGCTCGCAGGCCCGATTTCGGGCTTGGTATGGTCGTGCATCGGGATACTTGGCGTTGCGTGTTTCGGCGGAGAAAGTGACGGCCGCGGAGCCTGCTGTTCCGGGGTCCGCCGCGGGAGAGGCAATCCGGGCGCGGGCGGGTACGACATTCTCCTGCAACTTCGATACTGGTACCATCGCGGCGGTTTTCCCCTACCGCCGCCGAGGAGTTGATGTCGATGTCCAAGCTGTTGTACGAGGCCAATCCGTCCGTCTGGCGAACCCATCCTTTCGGTACCCTGGTGGCGCTGCTGCTCGTGCTGGCAGGGGCGTATGTGGCGCTCACGGCGCAGATTCCCTACCTCTCGGCGCTGCTCGAAGGCGTGTCGCTGCCGGTCTGGCTCGATATTCGCTACGTCGGATACGCGCTGATCGCGTTCGGTTTGCTGCGCCTGCTCGGTTGGTGGCTGGCGGCGCGCTTCGACCAACTGCAGATCCACGAGCACGAGATCGTTTGGACGCACGGTTTTCTGAACAAGCATTACACCGAGACCAACATGTCCTCGATCCGCACCGTGCGCATCCACCAGTCGCTGCTGCAGCGCATTCTCAATGCCGGCGACTTGGTCATCTTCACCACCGGCGACGAGCCCGAGCTCGCCATCAAGGGGCTACCCCGGCCCAACGAGATCCGCGAGCATATCAAGCGCCAGAGCGCCGGGGAGGCTTGAGCATGGTAAGGGGTATCAGCCTGCACGGCCGACGGTCGCCGCTTGTTGTACTCGCCGCTTTGGCGGGCTTGCTGCTGCAGCCTGCCGCGGTGGTCGCCGACAGCGGGGCCCTGGACCGCATCAAGGCGTCGAAAACCATCACGGTCGCTTACGCGCCGAACGCTTATCCGATTTCTTTCAAGGATGCGGACGGGACACCGCGGGGCTACTCGGTGGATCTTTGCCGGCGCATCGTCGCCACTGTTCAGCGTGACCTCGAGCTGGATGCGCTGGAGGTGGCCTGGATCGAAGGCAATACGCCGCGGCGTGTTGCGGCGGTGGCCAACGGCGAGGCGGACATCGAGTGCGGGACGACCACGATGACATTGGCCCGGCAGCGCGAAGTCGACTTTTCCAATGTCGTCTTCGTCGAATCCGGCGGTATTCTGGTGAAGTCCGACGCGGGCATTCGCGCGCTGGCGGACCTGGGCGGCAAAAAGGTCGGTGTCGTCGCGGAAACAACGACGGAGCGGCGCTTGCGCCCGGTGCTCGAGGAGCGGCTCATCAATGCGCAGGTGGTACCCATTCGCGACGTGCGCGATGGCCGCGAGCAACTCCAGTCCGGCGCGCTCGACGCCGTCGCCAGCGATCGCCTGCTGCTGATCGGCCAGGTTGCCGAAGTCGGCAACGCCGAAGACTTCGCCATCCTGGACGCGGACTTCTCCGTCGAGCCCTATGCCTTCGCCGTGCCCCGCAACGATGCCGACTTCCGCCTGGTGGTCAACCACGGCCTGGCGCAGGTCTATCGCACCGGCGAAGTGGACCGGATCTTCGAGCGCTGGTTCGGCGAGGATTCCGAGCCGACCGCGTTACTGGAGACGGTGTTCTTCATTTACGGCTTCGCCGACTGAGCGTGGCGGGATCTTAGCCGACGCGGCGCCGGCCGGAGGCAAGAGCGGGTGCAAGTTCGCGGGCAAGACGCGGCGGCGGCCGGCTTGCCGGCGCCGCATCGATAGCGTTCTCGGCACCGCCGCAACGGGCTCCGCCCAGACGCATCGTTCGCCGTCCCGTCCCGAAGCAGCCTAAAGAGAGCAGCGTAACCGGAGCGGCTTCACGTGACAGGCTTCAGATGATGCCCGCCGGCGCCTTTGCTTGCATGGGCTGCTCGGGTACGGCTGCATCCTGAAACTGCAGCGCCGCGAGTCTTGCATAAAGACCGCCGCGGGCGAACAACTCCTCGTGGCGCCCGCTCGCGACGATACGTCCGCGATCCATGACCAGAATGCGGTCGGCCTCTCGGACCGTGGCCAGCCGGTGGGCGATGACGATGCTGGTGCGCTCGCGCATCAGGTGCTCGAGCGCGTCCTGGACCAAGCGCTCGCTCTCTGCGTCCAGGGCGCTGGTGGCCTCGTCGAGCAGCAGCAGGGCAGGGTTGCGCAGGATCGCCCGTGCCACGGCGATGCGCTGGCGCTCGCCGCCCGACAGGCGCACGCCGCGCTCGCCGAGAAAGGTGTCGTAACCGTCCGGCAGCCGCTCGATAAAGTCGTGCGCGTGGGCTGCTTTCGCCGCCGCGCGCACGGCGTCGTCGTCGGCGTCCTCCAGACCGTAACGGATATTTTCCCAGGCGTCGGCACCGAAGATCACCGGATCCTGGGGAACGATGGCGATGTGCCGGCGCAGTTCGGCGGGATCGAGATCCCGCAGCGGAACACCGTCGAGCGCGAGCTCACCGTGCTGCGGATCGTAGAAGCGCAGCAGCAGATGAAACAGCGTCGACTTGCCGGCCCCGGAAGGCCCCACCAATGCGACGCGCTCGCCGGCACGCACGTCCAGATCCAGCGCTTCCAAGGCCGGCGTGCCGGCGCGCGCGGGATAGCAGAAGCTCACGCCCTTTGCCGCGACGCGCCCCTTGACCGGGCTCGGCAGAGATTTCGGGTCGGCGGGCGGGTCGATGGCCGGCTCCACCTGCAGCAATTCCATCAGCCGTTCACTGGCGCCGGCGCCGCGCAGCAGCTGGCCCGCGATCTCGCTCAGCGATCCGGCGGAGCCCGCCACCAGAATCGCATAGAACAGAAACGCGGACAGCTCACCGCCGCTCAAGTTGCCGTTCAGGACTTCCTTGCCGCCGAGCCAAAGCACGGTGCCGATGGCGCCGAAGGTCAGCAGCGTCACCGCGCCGCTCATCAGCGCGCTGTTGAAGGAGCGCTGCATGGCCGTCTCGAACGCATGCTCGACGCGCTCGTCGTAGCGGCGGCGATCGACCGGCTCATGGCAGAAGGCCTGCACGGTGCGGATGGCGTGCAGCGTCTCGTCCACATAGGCGCCGACTTCGCCGACTTGGTCCTGGCTGGCGCGCGAGAGCCGGCGCACACGTGCGCCGAGCAGCCATGTCGGCAGGACGACGAACGGGACGCCGAGCAGGACCAGGCCGGTCAGCTGCGGGCTGGTGATCGCCAGCATGACGATGCCGCCGGCGGCGAGCAGCGCCGTGCGCAGGCCCATGGCCAGCGTCGAGCCGACGACGACCTGCAGCAGCGCGGTATCACTGGTCAGACGCGAGATGATCTCGCCGGTGCGACTGGTTTCGAAGAAGCCGACGTCGAGCGCGAGGACGCGGCTGTAGACGGCGCGGCGTACGTCGGCGATGACGCGCTCCCCGATCCAGTTCAGCAAATAGCCGCGCGCCATAATCGCCGCCGACAGGACGGCCACCACCAGGAGGAAAAGCAAAAGTGCCAGATCCAGCGTCCGCGGCGAGCCGTTGGCGAGGCCGTAGTCCACCACCGCGCGGATGACTTGGCCGAAAGCCAAAAGTGCGGCGGCCGCGACGATCAGCGCAAGTAATGCCAGCGCCAAACGCCCGATGTAGGGCCGGGTGAAGCGCAGCAAGTGGATCAGCGGACGGAAGTCCCGGCCGCGGGGGCGATCTGCCCCGGCATCGCTGTCGCTGCTGTTGGAACGCATGGGCGGCGGAAAGCTCCGTGATTGGGTCGTGCCCTACGTGTTGCAGCAGGCGGGGCGAGGCTGCGGCTAGGTGCCGCGCGACGGGATGACGAGAGTCGGGGTGCGGGCGCGGCGCGCCCGGCGGATGCGGGTGCGCCGTGCACGAGCGGTGCCTGCGAGTACGACGGCGCGGTGCAGGCGCGCCGGGTGCAGGCCGCGAGCGCGGTGCCCTAAGCTTGCAGCAGCTGGTAGAGCTTGTCCTTCAGCAGCAGCCGCTCTTTCTTCAGCTCTTCGATTGTCTCGTCGGCGACCGGGGTGCCCAGTTCTTCGAGCTTTCGCACCCGGGCGTCGAGGTCATCGTACTGGTTCATCAGTCCGGCGAATTCCGCGTTGGCTTCGCGCATTGCCTCGATCTTGCCTTCGAGCTCCGGAAACTCGTGGACCAGGTCGTGTTTTTCTCCGAGCATCGGGTCGTCATCCTCCGAAGCTGCGGCACCTCCGACGGGTGCCTGAGTTACTACCGTTTCGGCATGAAGTTCCGTCGTGCCGGTGGACGGGTGGCGGACCCGCAGGATCGCCGTGCGTTATCGGCCCGCGCCCTTACCGGGATTGTAAACCAGCGTTCATTATCCGAGGAACGCGGGCGGTCTCAAATTGCTGATCTGGGTTAGCAAACGGGGTAAAAAAACATTCTCGGCAAGGTTTCGCGGCCGATAATCGTCGCTATTTGCTCATCGCTTCGATGACGTCGTCGGTGATGTCCGCGCTCTCGCCGAGGTACATGAGTCCGGCCTGGCTGGCCTCGAACACGGCGCCCAGCTTTTTCTGCTTGGCGACGCTGTTGACGGCCTCGCGCGCCGGCTCCAGGATCTTCTTGCCTTCTTCCTGCTGCGCCTTGGCGAGCTCGCGCTGTATGTCCGAGAAGTCTTCCTCGAAGGCACCGATCAGTTCTTTGATCTCGGCCTCCTTTTTGTCGAGCTGCGCCTCGCTCATCAGCGGCTTGTCGCGCTCGAGCTCGGCCTGCATGCGGCGAATGTCGCGCTCGCGCTCGGCGAATTCCTGCTGCTTGTCGGCGAAGCGTTCTTCGAGCTTGGCCTGCGCGTCCTTGCCGGGCTTGCTCTCCTGCAGCACGCGGTCCATATCGACAAAGCCGACGTCTTGTGCGGCCGCGGCGAAGGACATGAGAGTGCCGGCGAGGCCGACGGCGGTCAGGCAGGAGAGAAAGCGCTTCATGGTGGACTCCGTGCTGTTCATCTTGTCGGTTGCGTCTCGGGTTGGGTCGAGCATGGGTTGCCGAGGCCGTGCTCGTCGAGCGCCGCGGCATCTGCATGCGGGGCCGCACGGGCAGCAGTGCCTGCGCGCCGTCGCACGGCGCGCGACGGCGCGATTCTACCGGGAGCAACCGGCGAGCGACAGCTTGCGCGCGGCCGCTGCATAAGGTTTCGCTGCGAACTGCGATGGCCAACGGGGTTACAATCGCCGCCATTCGCGGGCCGGTGCCGGCTTCGGCACCGCGACCGGCGGCAACACGACAAGGGGCGGAGAACCACGATGGGTAACTCGCTGCAGGAACAATTGCTGAAAGCGGGCTTGGTCAACGAGCAGCAACTCAAGCAGACCAAGAGCAAAAAGCGTAAGCAAAAGCGCGCGGGCAGCGTGGACGACGGCGCCCGGCGCGAGGCGGCGCGCGCCGCGGCCGAGAAGCAGCAGCGCGACCGCGAGCTGAACAAAAAGCGTGAAGAGGAATCGCGGCGCAAGGCGGAACTGGTCGGCCTCTGGCAGCTGATCCGCGACAACCGCGTGCCCCGCTCGGCCGGCGATCTGGCCTATAACTTCACCGACGGCAAGGCACTGAAACGGCTGCATGTCAGTGCAGATCAGCACAAGGGCATCGTCGACGGGCGCCTGGCCATCGTCCGTCAGGACGACTTCTACGAGCTCGTCCCGGCCGATGTCGCCGAGCGGGTAGAGGCGAAGGCGGCCGCCCTGGTGTTGGTCTACAACAAGCCAGGCGAGCAGCCGGAAGACGACGAGTATGCCGAGTTCAAGGTTCCCGACGACCTGATGTGGTAGCCGGCGAGCCGGCGCCGCTCGAGGCGCCGCTCGCACCGGGGCAACCCTTTTCCAATCCCGACCTTTCCCGATCCCATAGGTAACGGCCCATGGCAAAGGACCGCGACGAGCGCCTGGCGGTGCTCATCGACGCCGACAATGCGCAATCTTCGGTGGTGGACGGCCTGCTCGAAGAGGTGGCCAATTACGGCACCGCGCAAGTCAAGCGCATCTACGGCGACTGGACGCGCCCGAATCTATCGGGCTGGAAGGACGTGCTGCTGCGCCACTCGATCCAGCCGCGTCAGCAGTTTGCCTATACCAAGGGCAAGAACGCGACCGATGCGGCGATGGTCATCGATGCGATGGACCTGCTGCACAGCGGACGCTTCGACGGCTTCTGCCTGGTCTCCAGCGACAGCGACTTCACGCCGCTGGCGGCCCGTATCCGCGAGTCCGGCCTCAAAGTTTACGGCTTCGGTGAGCAGAAGACGCCGGATGCGTTCGTCGCCGCCTGCGACAAATTCATCTTTACCGAGTTGCTGAAGGACGAGGCGCCGGGTGCTCTGCCGCCGGCGCGGCTCGGCACCAAGGAACTGCGCGGGGACGCGAACTTGGTAAGCCTGCTGCGCAAGGCGGCCGAGGATGCGGCCGACGACGACGGCTGGGCCGAGCTCTCCAGCGTCGGCAATACCATCAACAAGCGGGCGCCCCAGTTCGATCAGCGCAATTACGGCTATGCGAAGCTGAGCGACCTGATCAAAGCCACGAAGCTCTTCGATGTGCAGGACCGCCTGGTCGGCGACGGACCGAGCAAGCGCTTCTACGTGCGCGACAAGCGCCACGCCAGCGTCGACTGAGCCGGTGTCCCCGCAATGTCTGTCCGCGCGTGCGCTCGCGAGCCGGCGCGCGGCGTCCGAGCGCATGCCCGCGCGGCGCGCCGGCCTACCGCGGCATCGCGTCGGCTCGGCGAGGCGCTCTCGAAAGCGGGCCCATGCCGCCCCCATCTCGCCCTCATGGAGCTCATCGACACCCATTGCCATCTGGATGTCGCGGATTTCGACGACGACCGCGACCGCGTGCTCGCCAATAGCCGAGCCGCGGGTGTGGCCGCCATCGTGGTTCCGGGGATCGACGCCGCCGGATGGCCCAAGCTGCTGCGGCTGTGCGACGCGCATGCCGACCTCTATCCGGCCCTCGGGCTGCATCCGGTCTTTGTCGGGCGGCATCGGGACTCCGACCTGCAGGCACTCGAGCGGGCGCTCGCCGAGCGGCGTGCGGTTGCCGTCGGCGAGATCGGTCTCGACTACCACGACCGCGAGCGCGATCCCGAGCGCCAGCGCCGGCTGTTCGCGGCCCAGCTCGCGATCGCCCGGGACGCGGGCCTGCCCGTGCTGGTGCACGTGCGCAAGGCCCACGAGGACGTGCTCGCCGCGCTGCGCGAGACGCCGGTGCCCGCCGGCGGCATCGCGCATGCCTTCAACGGCAGTCTGCAGCAGGCCGAGCGCTATATCGACGCGGGCTTCAAGCTCGGCTTCGGCGGCATGCTGACCTTCGAGCGCTCGTCCAAGCTGCGGCGGCTGGCCGCGGCGTTGCCGCCGGAGGCGATCGTGCTGGAGACCGACGCACCCGATCTCACCGTGGCCTCGCACCGCTATCAGCGCAACAGCCCCGAGTTCCTGCCCGAGATCCTGGCGGCGTTGGCCGAGGTCCGCGATGCGCCGCCGGCGGCGCTCGCGGCGCAGACCACCGCCACCGCCCGCGCGCTGCTCGGCTTGTCGTAGCACGCAGCACCGATGCAAGGCGCCGACAATCCGATCTGGGAGCGCACCGGCATTCTTGTCGGTGACGAGGGCATCGAGCGGCTGCGCGGGGCCCACGTGCTGCTCGCGGGCCTCGGCGGCGTCGGCTCGTTCGCGGCGGAGGCTTTGGCGCGGTCCGGTGTCGGCCGGCTCACCATCGCCGATTTCGACGTGGTCGCCCCGTCCAACCTGAACCGCCAGCTGTGTGCGCTCAAAAGCACGGTCGGACGGCGCAAGTCCGATGTGATCGCCGAGCGCATCGGCGACATCACTGCCCACTGCGAGCTCACCGTCATCGAGCGATTTCTGGCCGCCGACGACATGCCTGCGCTGATGGAGGAGGGATTCGATCAGGTGGTCGACGCCATCGACAGCCTGAGCAGCAAGCTGGCACTGATCGCGGCGGCCCTCGACGCGGGCATTGCGGTCGCGAGCAGCATGGGGGCGGGCGGTCGTCTCGATCCCACGGCGATCCGCGTCAGCGACTTGATGGAGACGCAGGGCTGCCCGCTGGCGCGGGAGGTTCGCCGGCGCCTGCGCCGCCGCGGCTATGCGCGCGGCGTGCTCGCGGTCTGGTCCGCCGAGTCCCCGCGCCCACCGCTTCCGCCGGAGCCGACCGGCAGGGGCCGACCGCGTGCCGTTAACGGCACCGTCAGCTATATGCCGGCGCTGTTCGGTCTGACCTTGGCCGGCTGCGTGATCCGCCGCTTGCTGGATGACCATCCGTCCGCCCCGAACTCCGTTTGATTACGGGTCGCGTTTCACGAATATCCTACGTTGGTTGTCAGTTTTTTCCGACAATCCCGCTGGCAATCGCCGACTGCCGGTTGTGTGTACTCCTCGATAATATCCTTGCAATGCGTCGACTGACGGTCAGCGACGTACAGGCACCGCAAACCGGCTAGGGAGAGAGTGCATGACGAAATCAGTCGCAGTCGCAGTCATCGGTGCAGGCCACGCCGGCCTGAACGCCATCAAGGAAATACGCAAGGTCACGGACGACTGGGTACTGATCAACGGCGGTCCTCTGGGGACCACGTGCGCGAGGATCGGCTGTATGCCGTCGAAGGTCGCGATCCATCTGGCCGAAACCTTCGACACACGCCGGCGGTTCGGGCGTTACGGCGTCGCGGGTGCGGATGCGCTGCAGTTGGATGCGCCGGCGGCGCTGGAGCACGTCCGCGATCTCAGGGACACCTTCGTCGACTTGGTGCTGGCGAATACCACCGACGAAATGGACGACGATCACCTGATCGACGGCTACGCGCAATTCGTCGATCCGCACACGCTGCGCGTCGGCGATCATGAGATCAAGGCGGATGCGGTCGTGGTTGCCGCGGGCGCCCGTTCGGTGGTGCCGGCCGACTGGCAGTCGGCGTTCGGCGACGGCGTGCTGACCGTGGACACGGTGTTCGAGCAGGCGCAGCTGCCCGAGTCGGTCGCCGTCATCGGGCTCGGGCCGGTCGGCCTCGAGATCGGCCAGGCGCTGCACCGCCTCGGCGTCGCCGTCACCGGCATCGACCACGGCGAGCGTGTCTGCCGGATTCAGGATCCGGCCGTCAACCGCGCCGCCATCGACATCGTGCAGCGTGAATTCCCGCTCTGGCTCGGCCGTGAGCCCGAGATCGAGCGCACCGACAGCGGTTTCCGGGTTCGCGCCGGCGATCGCGAGGTCCATGTCGAGAAGCTTTTCCTGGCGCTGGGGCGGCGGCCGAATCTCGACCGCCTTGGGCTCGATCGGCTCGGGCTGCCGGGCGATCGGCTCGGTGTGCCCCGTTACGATCCCGAGACGCTGCGGGTCGGTCGTCTGCCGGTCTACATCGCCGGCGATGCCGCCGGCGGCATCGCAAACCTGCAGCGCGCCGCCGAGCAGGGCAGGATCGCCGGCTACAATGCCGTGCACCGGCGCAAGAAGCGCTATGCGCGGCGCACGCCGATGGCCATCGTCTTCACCGAGCCGAATATCGCCTGGGTCGGGCGCGACTGGAGTAGCTTGGACCACGACCGGACAGTCGTCGCCGAGCAGCGCTTCGGCCCGGTGGGGCGAGCGCTGATCATGGGACAAAATCGCGGGCTGCTGCGCCTCTATGCGGACAGGCGCAGCCGGCGACTGCTCGGGGCGTCCATGACCGGGCCGCGCTGCGAGCACCTCGCGCATCTCGCGTGCTGGGCCATCGAGAGCGGCATGACCGTCGACCGGGCGCTGGACATGCCCTTCTATCATCCGGTGATCGAAGAGGCGCTGCAGGACGCGCTGATCGATCTGAAGCACGCGCTGTCACGACCCCGCCCGCGCGGACGCCTGTCTGGCTGGCTGCGTCCGACACCCGTCAAAGGCGCCTCGCACGCCGGTGCTTAGCGTTCGCCGCGATCGCCCCTACCGGCCGAACCGCTCGCGGCCGGGCGCGGTGCGGATGCAGTGAGCGAAAAAAGGGCCGCTCGGGCGGCCCTTTCCAGTTCCGACGCCGGGGCGGGTAGTGCCCCGTTGCTGCCGTCAAGTCACCTTGATCTCGATGGTCTCCCCCGTCTCGGGATCGGCCACATGCACGGCGCAGGCGATGCAGGGATCGAACGAGTGGATGGTGCGCAGGATCTCGATCGGCTGCTTCGGGTCGTGCAGTTGGGTGTTGTCCTGCAGTGCGGCCTCGTAGGCCCCCGGGACGCCTTGCGGATCGCGCGGGCCCGCGTTCCAGGTCGACGGCACGACGGCCTGGTAGTTCGCGATCTTGCCGTTCTCGATGACGATCCAGTGCCCGAGGGCGCCGCGTGGGGCCTCCATGTAACCGGCGCCGCGCGCCTGCGCTGGCCAGGTTGCCGGATCCCAAAGCGTTTCGTTGAAGGTCTTGGTGTCGCCGGCCTTGATGTTGGCGATCAAGTTGCCGTACCAGGTCTGCATCGCGTCGGCGACGATCTTGGACTCGAGTGTCCGAGCCGCGGTGCGCCCGAGAGTCGAGAACAGTGCCTCGATCGGCAGACCCAGTGTCGACAGCGACGAGTCGACTAGCTCCTTGGCTTGGGCATGGGCCGGAGCGCTGCTGTCGGCATAGAGCAGCAGCATGCGCGCCAACGGGCCGACTTCGACCGATTCGCTGTTCCAGCGCGGTGATTTGAGCCAGGAATACCCGTCGCCGACATCCAAGTGCTTGTAGGGGGGCTTCACGCCGCCGCGCCCGTCGTATTCCAGCTTCGTCTCGCCCTTGTACGGATGCAGGCCGGCCTGCGGCCCGTCGTCGTACTCGTACCAGGAATGGGAGACGAACTCCTGGATCTGGCCGTCGTCGTGCAGGTCCACGTCGTGGATGGTGCTCAGGTCTCGGTTCAGGATTGCGCCGCGCGGGAACAGGAAGCTCGACTCGTCGAGCACGCCCTGCTCGGGCATGTCGCCGTAGCAGAGGAAGTTGCCGAGGCCCTCGCCGCGCTCGGCCCAGTCCTTGTAGAAGCCGGCGATGGCCAGCGTATCCGGCACATAGACCTGATCGACGAACTGCTGCATGGACTTGATCAGATCCTGCACCTCGGCGAGCTTCTTGGAGTTGATCGCCGAGTCCGAGTTCAGGTCGATGGGCGAGGCGACGCCGCCGACGACGAAGTTCGGATGCGGATTCTTGCCGCCGAAGATGGCGTGCAGCTTGGCCGCCTCGCGCTGCCAGGCCAGCGCCTCCAGGTAATGCGCGACGGCCATCAGGTTGGCCTCGGGCGGCAGCTTGTAGGCCGGATGGCCCCAGTAGCCGTTGGCGAAGATGCCGAGCTGGCCGGACTCCACGAAGTTCTTGATCCGCTTCTGCACGTCGGCGAAGTAGCCGGGGGACGACTTCGGCCAACTGCTGATGCTCTGAGCCAGCTGCGAGGTCGCGGCCGGGTCCGCACTCAGGGCCGAGACCACATCCACCCAGTCCAGCGCATGCAAGTGATAGAAGTGCATGACATGATCGTGGATGTACTGGGCCCCGATCATCAGGTTGCGGATCAGCTGGGCGTTCGGCGGCAGCGGAATCTTCAATGCGTCCTCCACCGCGCGCACGGACGCCATGCCGTGCACCAGCGTGCAGACGCCGCAGATGCGCTGGGCGTAGGCCCAGGCGTCACGCGGGTCGCGCCCGCGCAGGATGATCTCGATGCCGCGCACCATGGTGCCGGACGAATAGGCGCGGGCGATATTCTGCCCGTCCATCTCCGCCTCGATGCGCAGATGGCCTTCGATGCGGGTGATGGGGTCGACGACGACGCGCTCGTTCATTGTCTATAGTCTCCGTCTGGGGCCTGCTGGGCCTCGGATTCGAATCGTTGCGGGGGAGCGCCGCGGGCGCTGCGACGGCCCCGCGCCGGTGCGCGGGGCCTTTCGGCGAAGGGCAGGGCGGTCAGCCGCCGGCCTTCGCCGCCGCGTCGTCGGGCTTGTCCCGCTCGACCAGGTGGTCGGCGATCATCTCCGTCAGTCCCACCACGGGGATGTCCATGTTGAACTCCTCGAGGCCCTCTTCGAGCTGGGTCCGGCAAGTGGCGCACATGGTCACCATCCGCTCCGGCTCGACCTGCTCGATCTGCGCCTTCTTGCGCTTGAAGGCGGCCATCTTCAGCTCCTCGGCGCGCTCGTTGGAGCTGACACCGCCGCCGGCGCCGCAGCACCACTGGAATTTGCCGTGCTCTTCGAGGTCGACGAAGTTGTCGGCAACGAGGTCCATCAGGCTGCGCTGCTGCTGAATCACGCCGCTCTTGCGCGCCAGGTTGCAGGGGTCGTGCATCGACAGGCGGTCCATCTCCTTGCCTTCCGTCTTGATGCGGCCTGCGGCGCGCAGTTGGTCCAGTACCTCGATAATGTGGAAGACCTTGAACGGATAGGCGCGCTTGATGGCGTTCGGGCCCTCCCAGCGTATCGCCGTGTAGGCGTGGCCGCACTCGGGGCTGATCACGTTCTTGACGCCGAGCGACTCGGCGGCATCGACCACCCGCTGCACCAGCGTCGCCGCGATGTCCTTCGAGCCGATCTGGATACCGGCATTGGTGGCCTCGAAGCACTGCTGGCTCAGCGTCCAGCTGACGCCGGCGTGGTCGAAGATCTTGGTAATGGCTTCCAGGTACTCCGGGAAGTTGATGATCTCCATCGACGACAGCAGCACCAGGTAATCGGCGCCCTGCTTATCGATGGGTACCTCCAGGTCGGTCGCGGTCTCCACGTGCTTGATCTGCACGTCCAGTGTCTTCCACTGCAGGCCCATCGGGCTGCCGGTATTGACGGCACGCACCGAGGCCGCGATCAGACCCTCCGGCGCGTGGCCGGAGGCGACCATGCCCTCGCGGGCCTTGCGGATCATGTAGTGGATGTCGTTGCCGACGGGACACACCATCGAGCAGCGCCCGCACATGGAGCAGGAGTCGTAGAGCAGCGGCTCCCATTCCTCGAGCATCTCGTCGGTGACCTGTTTGCCCAGGCCGAGCTTCGACTTGAGCTTGCCCCACAGGGTGTATTCCTGCTCCCAGAGCAGGCGCATCGGCTCGAGCTTGTGGATCGGCGTGTATTTGGGATCGCCGGTCTCGACGTAGAACGGGCAGGCGGTGGCACAGAGTCCGCAGTGCACGCAGCTCGAGAAGAACGACGCCACCGGTGCGTCCATCTCCTCGCGCAGGGCATTGAGTCCGCGCTCCAACGAAAATTCGGTCATGACTGTACCCCCTTGCGGCCGAAGATCGCGCCGTTGTACCAACGCGCGACGAAGGCCGTGAAAATGTGCGTCAGCTTGGTGAAGGGCAGCACGATCAGGAAGATCTCGGCGGCGAGGATGTGCAGGCCCAGCGCCAGCGGATAGGGGTTGATGAGCCGGTGATAAGCCAGGTAGCCGGTCAGTACCGGCAGGAAGGTCACCGTCCAGATCAAATAGTCCTCGGGCGTGCTGAGGAATTTCTTCACCGGGTGCGTCAGGCGGTGAATCAGGGTCGCCAGCAGTGCGAACAGCGTGATGGCGGTGACCGCGTCGACCACCGGGTTCGGCAGTCCCGGCCAGGTGACGCCGAACATGCTTTTGATCAGCTCGATATGCGGGATGAACAGCAGCAGCGCGACGACGAAGCCGATGTGCCAGATGATGCCGACGATGACGTCGAACGGCGCACGCTTGAAGGTGCCCGGGTCCGGATTGAAGCGCTTGTAGACCGTCTTCAGTCCGGGAATCAACTGACCGCCGCGGGCAGCGGCGTAGTTATGGGGACGCCCGAGCGCGAAGATTTCCACCAACCGCACCAGCATGCCGAGGGCGAAGATCGCGATGGCTATCTGAAACAGCGGCCCCTTGGTGAGCAGCAGAAAATCCATCGAAGTCATAGCTTCTGCTCCAGTTCGTCGGCGGTGACCTTTTCGTGCGAGGCCTTGGCCGCTGCGCTGTTTCGCCGACCGAGGATGCCGGCGCCCACACCGATCGCGGCGCCGGCCACGCCGGCCGCCAGCAACACGTCGCCCGGGTCGCCGGTCGGCACCGACAACGCCTTGTAGAAACCGCCGGCGTCCCAGAAGTCGGGCTCGGAGCAGCCGAGGCACGGATGGCCGGCCTCGATGGGCCAGCTGGTACCGCCGTTCCATTTCATCGTCGCACAGGCGTTGTAGGCCATCGGCCCCTTGCAGCCTAGCCGGTACAGGCACCAGCCCTTTTTCGCGCCCTCGTCGTCGAAGGTCTCGGCGAACAGGCCCTTGTCGTAAAACGGCCGGCGGTAGCAGCGGTCGTGGATGGATTGGCCGAAGAACGCCAGCGGGCGGTTGTACTCGTCGAGCTCCGGCAGCGAGCCGAAGGTCAAGTACTGGGCCAGCACGCCGGTGATGACCATGGGCACCGGCGGGCAGCCGGAGACGTTGATGACCGGCTTGTCCTTGACGATGTCGGTGACGGCCACGGCGCCGGACGGGTTCGGGTCTGCCTTGGGCAGGCCGCCGAAGGCCGCGCAGGTACCGACGGCGACGATGGCCGCGGCGCCGGCGATGGTCTCCTCGAGCATCTGCAGGTTGCTGAAGCCGGCGATGGTCGAATAGCCGGGATTCGCGTTCGGTCCGGGCAGCGAGCCGTCGACGACGACCAGGTACTCGCCTTCGTTGTCATGCATGGCCTGCTCGCGGGCGTGCTCCGCGGCATCGCCGGCGGCGGCCTGCAAGGTGTGATGGTAGTCGAGTGATATCACGTCCAGGATCAAGTTCTCGACCGTGGGCGAGAAACTGCGTGTCAGCGATTCGGTACAGCCGGTACATTCCTGGAACGACAGCCAGATCACCGAAGGCCTTCGCGCCTTCTCGAGTGCCGCCGCGATCGCCGGCGCCATGCTCGGGGGCAGGGCCATCATCGATGCGGTGGCGGCACAGAATTTCAGGAAACCGCGGCGCGAGACCCCGTTCTTGCGAAGGCTTTCGCCCAGGGTCTGCGGCACGGGGGCGCTGGAATCGGCCATCGTTCCTCCTGTTAGTGCTCGGAAGTGCCAAAAATCGATTTCGAGACGGCGCCGGATGCCGCGTCCGCGAGACGCTCATCGAGCGCCTTGATCGCGTCGGCGATATCGGCGTGCTGGGTGCGCAGAATTTGCGGGACCACGTCCACCTCGATCTGCAGCGCGACGCGCTGCGCGTCGGCGTTGGCGTAGTCCACGACCCAGACTCCGGAAAAACGGGTTTCCCAGACCTGCGTCGGCCCGAGGGCATCGACGGTGGCTTCCACCTCGCCGCGGCCGAGCAATTCCAGCAGCCGGGCTTCGTCGCCGGGGCCGAAAGGGATTGCCGCAAGGTCGATCTGCGATGGCTCGCCGGTCTCGTTGAGTCTGCCTAGCGCGTGGCGTATCTCGTTCAGGATCGGCAGCGCGTTGCCGAAGTCGGCACCGGTCTGCGGAGGGGACTCGACACGGATCGGAATATCGTCTAGCGAAGGCATGGTTAACCTCGAAATCGCTGAAGACAAGTTTATGCTTATCTGATGAATTAGTTGTTGACTTGGGGCACAAACCCTTGAAAGTCGGTGACGAATGTCAATCGAACGGTGTTTTTCGCCATCCCGATCACCCCGGGGTGGCGTCGCGGAAGGGACTGCTCAGGCGTCGTCTTCGGCTTGCCAGCGCCTGAGCAGCGTCGTGATCTCGGCGACCGCGCGGGGCACGGCGGCGGCCACTGCCGGGGTCAAGGTTTCGCCCCAGTCGACGCGCTCGGGCTCGATGCCGACCAGCGCGCGCTGCCGCGGCATGCTATCGGTCAGGCGTGCGATGTCCATCAGGTCGGCTAGGCTGACTTCATGCACGCTCTTCGCGTTGCGGCTGAGCTGATCGTCCATCGCCACCCCTTCGAAGACCCGCACGGAGCCGGCTGGCTCGTCCATCACGGCAGCATCGACGACGATCAGGCGCGACGCGTCGGCGATGGGGCCGGCGAGTGTGAAGCTGAGCGTGCCGCCGTCGAGCAGCATCAGCGACGGGTCCGCGGCCGCCGTGGGCTCCAGCGCTTTCAGCACCGCGACGCCTGCGGCCTCGTCGGTGAGCAGGACATTGCCGAGGCCGAGGATCAACGTGACGGGGGCGGTCATCGCGCGCGCTCCTGGTGTGGCTTGCGGGTCGTGCCGTGCGCGCCGTAAGCTGCGGGCTTTACCGGCGGGCTTCTGCGGAGAACGGCGACATGTGCATGGGTATCCCGATGCGGATCACGCGGATCGACGGACTGATGGCCCGTTGCGAGGCGAAAGGCGTCGAGCGCGATGCGAGCCTGCTGATGCTCGAGCACGAACAATTGCAGGTGGGAGACTATGTCGTCGTGCATCTCGGCCATGCGATCGATCGCGTCACGCCCGAGCAGGCGGCCGATGCATGGGCCATCTACGACGAGATGCTGGCTGCGGATGCGGCGGTCGCCGCCGAATCCGGGGCAGGCCGAGGGTTCGGCGGCGGGAATGGCTGAGGGCCGCGCTCGGCGCCGCCATGCCGCGGCCCCGAGCGCCATTATCCGGCCGCGCTAATGAATTCGTCGGCGATCGCGTACTGGCGCTGGACCTCGTCGACGTGGGCGTCTTCGCCGTCTTCGACCAGTTCGCAGTTGTTCGCCATGCGCGCATGCATTGCCGCCTTCCAGGCCCGATTGGTGCGCTCGGCCAGCAGGTTGTCGGGTGTCAGCGCGGCGGCGGCGGCGGCCGCGACGAAGTGATCCGCCTGGGCGAGCCAGTCGGTGTCCTTGCCGCAGTCGGTGTAGGTCTTGGTGGACCAGGCCTTTGCGGCACGATAGGCGTCTTCCAACTCCGCGGCGCTCGCCTCCGGGCGCAGTGCAGTATCGATGGCGCGGTTGACGCGCTCATCCCGGCTCAGATGGATCACACTGCGGGCGAACCGTGCGCCGATGATGCGCTGCTGATCCGCCGGCAGCTTCGACAATAGTGCGCGAAGGTCCTGATCGTTGCTGATGGTGGTCATGTTTTGGGGCCTCTCTGCGGGTGTAAGGACGCGATGGGGTCGCCTCGCCGCTCGGGACGCGACTGTCCCGTTCCTGTCGCGAGCGCCGGTCTGCGCTGACGGGGGAGACCGTTCGCGCCGGCACCGGTGCATGCGGATCGCAGCCGGTGCGGCGTCCATCGATCGCGTCTTCGGCGCCGCGGTGCTCGTCGACGACCGGTCCGCGGGTACTGCGGGCCTCGATCGATAACTATCGGTCTACAATGGCAACGGGCGCATTGACGTGCATCAGCGCAGGCGCACGGCGACGTCGACGGCGCTCCGCGCGGCCGCCGTGCCGCCGAAAGCCTCGCTACGAGGCGACACCGGCCCGCGACTCGCCGATCGGCAGCGATGGCCTGCATCAAGAACCAACAGAGCATCACTTCGGCTATGAAGCGCACCGTCTATTTCGTGTCCGAGAGCACCGGCATTACGGCCGAGGCCTTGGGGCATAGTCTGTTGTCTCAGTTCGACACCGTCGAGTTCGAGCAGGTCTACATGCCCTACATCAACAGCGAGCTGCGCGCCGAGGCGCTGACGCAGCGCATGCAGGAGGCCTATCTGCGCGACGGCGCGCGGCCGATCGTCTTCGCCACTATGCTGAACGAGCGCATCGGGGCGATCCTGAAATCCGGTCATTGCTTCTACATGGAGCTCTTCGAGCAGTTCGCGGAGCCGCTCGGCGCCGAGCTCGGCGTGCCGCCGAGCCGCGAGTCGGGGCGCAGTCACGCGATCACCAAACCCAGCTCCTATACCAAGCGTATCGAGGCCATCAATTTCGCGATGGCAAACGACGACGGTGTGCGACCGGACAATTTCCGCCATGCCGATGTGGTGTTGGTGGGGGTGTCGCGCTCCGGCAAGACACCGACCTGCCTCTATCTGGCCATGCATTACGGGCTGCGCTCGGCCAACTATCCGATCACGGAGGAGGACTTCGAGCGCGGCGAGCTACCGCCGGAGATCTGGTCGGACAAGGACAAGATGTTCGGTCTTACCATCGATCCGCAGCGCCTGCAGGCCATTCGCGAGGAGCGCCGCCCCGGCAGCGAGTATGCGTCCGCGGCCCGCTGCCAGGCGGACATCCGCAATGCGCACAGCATGTTCAAGCGCCTCGGGGTACCGGTTCTGAACACCACCAGCCAGTCCATCGAGGAGATCTCTTCGCAGATCCTGCGCTCGCTGAAGACGCCGGTGGTGTGAGCCCCGTGTTCATGACAATGCCGCTCGCAACCGCCGGAGCCGAGCTTGCCGCCGCGGCGCGCGGGCGCGCCGCGCACGGATGTCCCCGAGCCCGGACCGGGAGGAGCCATGAGCCGCTGTAATGCGACCGGACTGTTGTTGGCGGCAGCGGTGACCGGCTTGCTCGGCCTGCTGCTGCTGATCGCCGGCCCGCCCATCGCGGGCGCCTTGCTCGCGGCGCTTGCGTTGGTGCTGGGAGGTCTGGCGCTGCGTGTGTGATACCGGCCATGTCGGTATGGCTTCGGGTGCGCGCGCCACGGACGTGCGCCGTGAACGGCATCGGCAGCGTTATGCGGTCGCTTCTCGGCAGGGAGGGTGGCGGCCAGGCCGGCAGGCAGGTCGGCGAGGCGGGGCGACATGAAGCCTCTGCATGCACCGCCGTGCGAAGGCCGGTTTCTGCCCATGGATCCGTCTTGGGTCGCGGATGGGCCGCTGCGGCAGCATCGCCGCGTGCTGCTGCTCGGCCCGCCCGGCAGCGGCAAGACCACGCTGGCTCGCCGGCTGGCCGCCCTGCTCGGCGCCGCTGGCCGCTCGGTATGGGGCATCGGCGCCGATCCGGGGCAGCCCGGCTTCGGCGTGCCGGGTGCCGTGTGCTTGGCTGAGTGGCGCGATGACGGCTGGTCGCTTGCGGCGCTGCAGGCCCTTTGCACGCTCGATGCGGCGCGATTTCGATTGCCGCTGTCCTCGGCGGTGGCCGCTCTGTCGGCGCGCGCCGGCGAAGGCGTGCTGCTGCTCGACGCGCCGGGCGTCGTGCGCGGCGTGGCCGGCGCCGAGCTGCTGGACGCGTTGGTTGCTGCCGGCGCGATCGACTTGATCCTGGTGCTGGCCGACCGGGAACAACCGCCGCGTTTGGCGGCGGAGCTTGCCGCTAGCGCTGCCGAAGTCATTTGCCTGCAGCGCGCACCGCAGGCGCGCCGTCCGGGCAAGCCGGCCCGGGCCCGCCGGCGCACGCTGCTGTGGGATGCGTATCTGGCGCAGAGCGCCGTGCACCGCCTCGCGCTGTCGGATCTCCATCTGACCGGCACCCCGCCGCGCCTGGCTGCCGAGGCCTGGTCTGGCAAGCAGGTGGCGTTTCCGGATGGCGGGCAGACGCTTTCCATGGGCGAGATCGTCGGCCTCGAAGGCGACTATCTCGATGTGCGCCTGCCGGTCGGGGCGAGACCCGGGCCAACCCTGCTGGTGCGCGACGCCTGCCGCGACGCGAGCGGTCTGCTCGGCACATCACCGGGATTCGCGGCCGAGCACGTGCACTACGTACCTCCGGCGGATCTGCTGATCGCCGCCGGCGATGCCCCGGAACCCGGCCCGCGGCCAGTGGTGCGCGTCGGTGACGTTGCCGCCGCTCTCGTCAACGGTGTCTTCGGAGACCCCTTGTTGCATCTGCGCCTCAGCCATCGGCGGCGCAGCCTTTTGTTCGATCTCGGTGATGGCGCCCGGCTGCCGACGCGCGTGATCCATCAGGTCACGGACGTCTTCATCACCCATGCCCATGCGGACCATATCGCCGGTTTTCTGTGGCTGCTGCGCTCGCGCATCGGCGAGCCCGGCGTCTGCCGATTTTACGGACCGCCGGGGCTGGCGGCGAATATCGCCGGCCTGGTTGCCGGCATCCTGTGGGATCGGATCGGCGACCGAGGTCCGCTGTTCGAGGTGGCCGAGGTGCACGGTGCGCTGCTGCGCCGGTTCGAGGTTCGCGGCGGCGGCGGTGCTCCGAAGCCGCTGCAGACAAGGCAGGCGGCCGACGGGGTACTGTTGGCCGAGTCGGACTTTCGCGTGCGCTGCGTCGGACTGGATCACGGCGGCACGCCGGTGCTTGCCTTCGCTTACGAGCCGGGGCGGCGGGTGAGGGTGCGAAAAGAACGCTTGAGCGCGCTCGGTCTGCCGCCCGGGCCCTGGCTGACCGACCTCAAACAGCGGATCCTGCGCGGCGAGCAGGACACCCTCGTCGATCTACCCGACGGCACGCGACGGCGCGTTGCGGCGCTGGCGGACGCACTCACATTGACCGAGCCCGGCCGCACGCTGGTGTACGCCACCGACTTCGGCGACAGCGCGGACAACCGTGCCCGATTGATGGCACTGGCAGCAGGAGCGGACACGCTCTTCTGCGAGGCCTGCTTTATGCAGGGCGACCGCGAGCAGGCACTGCGCACCGGCCACCTGACGACCGGCGCCTGCGGCGAGATCGCCACTGCCGCCGGAGTCCGTTTTCTGATTCCGTTCCATTTCTCGCGCCGCTACGAGCGGATACCGGAGCGCGTCTACGCGGAGATCGGTGCCGTTTGCCCGCAAGTCGTGGTGCCGAAAGCCGGGCCGCAGTAAGGCGAGCTCGCCGCTCGGTGCCGCCGGCAGCGGCTTTGCGCGGGCGGCGCGTGCGCGATAGGCACGGCCGCGGGCGTTAGCGGTAGATCGGCAGATAGACGTAGGCCCTCGGCACTCCGGCGCCGACGATCTCGATCGCCTGGGGCTCGTAGAAATCGCCGAGATTGACTGTCTTGCCCGCGGGATAGCTGCCGAAGTCGATTTGATTGCCGGTCACGCGGTACTCGCCATCGCCCGGGGGCATCTCGAGGAAGATCCGGCACGGAGCGATGGCGCAGGTCCCGGTCTCGCCGGGCGCGACAGTGACGGACAGCGCGCCCGACGGCGAGCGCTTGATCTCGCCGCAGCCGGCGATGGCGAGCGCCGCCGCCAGTGCGCACACCTGCGAGATGATCGATAGGCGGTTGTTCCGAAGGCGCGAGCGTAACGGGGCCGAGCACCGAGGCGAGTGGATTCTTCCCGCGTCCGACGCGGCGGTCTCGGCAGAAAAGACATAGAAGATGCGCATTGCCGGAATCTCCGGGTGGGGCCGACGCGGCGATTACCGCGGCCGGCGGTCAGGGTCCGATCATTATCGATCCCTCCGGCAGGCGCAACGCCCGCCGAGCGGGTATCGCATTGCCGAGCAGCTTCCGCGCCGCCCGCTCGTCGGGCCGCTTTGCCCGGTATCGTCTATCATGGGGTCGGAGTCGATTCGACTCCGGGGGAGGCCGGCCATGCGCGTCGCCATGATTCACGGCATTCTCGATACAGGCCGGAAGTTTCGCGTCCTGCGCCGTTTTCTCGAGGCGCGCGGTCATCGCTGCTTGGCGCCGTCGCTGCGCCCGAGCGACGGGCGTTACGGGCTCGAGCCGCTGGCGCGGCAGTTTGCCGCCGACATCGACGCCGCCTGGGGCCCGCGGGCGCCCTTCGCGCTGATCGGGTTCAGTATGGGCGGACTGATCGCGCGGCTCTATCTCCAAGAGTTGAGCGGATACCGGCGGGTCGACCGGTTCTTCGCCGTGGCGGCGCCGATGCGGGGCACTTGGCTGGCCTCGGCCTTTCCCGGGGAAGGCGCCCGGCAGATGCGACCCGGCAGCGCGTTGCTGGCGCGTCTCGATGCCGGTGCCGGTTCGCTGGCGGGCGTTGCGCTGCATAGTTATTGGACGCCGTTGGATGCGGTCATCGTGCCGCCGACAAGCTCGGTCTGGACGCCGGCGCGCAATACCCGGTTCCTCGCGCTGTGCCATCCTTGTCTGCTTCGCCACCGTCCGTTGCTCGAGGACATCGCCCGGCATCTCGATGGGTGAAAACGAAACCGTTGCCGCTCGCGCTCGTATGGCGTCTCTTCGACCGAGCCGGCCGAGCGCCTGCGCCGGGCGGATGGCCTCTTGCCGGTGCCGCGGGGGCCGGCGTCCCTTGAGATCGCGGTTTCGAGCATTGATAATGCCGACCACCTCAAGCCGCCGCTCACCAGCGGTTCCCGGCCGGGCGGCGCGATAACAACGATAGAAGCGAATCCATAATGAAGCTCGGAATCCCGAAAGAGACACTCGGCGGGGAGCGACGTGTCGCGACCACGCCGGAGGTGGCGAAGAAGCTCGTCGGCAAGGGCTTCGAAGTGCTGCTGGAACCCGGTGCCGGCGTCGCCGCACACTACACCGACGACGACTATGCCGCGGTCGGTGTGCAGCTCGCCGAGCGCGCCGCCTGCTTCGAGGCGGATATCGTGCTGAAGGTGCGCCGGCCCGGCGACGACGAGGCCGCGGCCCTGCGCGCCGGAGCGATCTACATCAGCCTGCTCGAGAGCTGCGGCGATGACCCCTTGGTGGCGCGCATGCTGGAGAAGGGGGTGCGTGTCATGGGCATGGAGCGCATGCCGCGCATCTCCCGTGCGCAGTCCATGGATGCCTTGTCCTCGCAGAGCAATATCGCCGGCTATCGCGCCGTGATCGAGGCCGCGTCGCAGTACGGGCGCTTTTTCCCGATGATGATGACCTCGGCCGGATCGGCCAAGCCGGCTCGCTTGGTCGTGCTCGGTGCCGGCGTCGCGGGTCTGCAGGCAATCGCCACGGCCCGGCGTCTCGGTGCCGACGTCTATGCCTACGACGTGCGCCCCGAGACCAAGGAGCAGATCCAATCCCTTGGCGCCAAGCCCATCGAGCTCGACCTGGGCGAGAGCGGTGCCGGCGAAGGGGGCTACGCCAAAGAGCTCTCGGACGAGGCCAAAGCCCGTCAGCAGGAGCTGCTGGCCAAAGAATTGGCCAAGGCCCACGTCATCATCACGACGGCATTGATCCCTTGCCGGCCCGCGCCGGAGCTGATCACTGCCGACGTCGTGCAGCGCATGCGGGAGGGCTCTGTAATCGTCGACCTGGCCGCGGCCAACGGCGGCAACTGCAAGCTGACCCGGCCGGACCAGGTCGTCGTCGAGCACGGCGTGACCATCGTCGGCCACACCAACTATCCGTCTATGGTGCCGGCGGATGCGAGCGCGTTCTACGCCAAGAACCTGTCCAACCTGCTCGAGATCATGGTGGACCAGACCGAGGCCGGACCTGTCCTGAAGGATCTGGCAGAGGACGAGATCACCAAGGCGATGCTGGTTCAGGCCTGAGTGCATCCAGCCCGACCGGGGTGGACCGGCGGCGGCGCCGGACTTTTCCCGACAGATCAACGAATCGACTCATCACGGGGGCGCTCCCGATGTCCGAATCCATCCTCGCACTCTATGTCTTCGTACTGGCCTGCTTTATCGGCTACTACGTCATTTGGGGCGTTACGCCGTCCCTGCACACGCCGCTGGTGGCCTTGACCAACGCCATTTCGGGTATCGTGCTGGTCGGTGCGCTGCTGGTCACCGGCCTCGAGGAAGCCGGCTTCCTGGCCTCGGGCATGGGCTTTTTGGCGGTGCTGCTGGCCAGCATCAACGTCTTCGGCGGCTTTCTGGTCACGCACCGGATGCTGTCGATGTTCAAGAAGAAGAAATAAGGACCGCGCTCCATGGACCTGACACTGACTCCGAATCAGCAGGCAATTGCCTATCTCGTCTCCGCCGTCCTGTTCATCTTCGCGCTGAAGGGGCTGACGCATCCGGCCACGGCGCGGCGCGGCAACCTGTTCGGCATGCTCGGCATGGCACTCGCCATCGGCGCAACACTGCTCGGCGCCGAGGTGCAGAGCTACTGGGGTATCGCCATCGCCGGCAGTATCGGCGCGGTCATCGGCATCGTCGTCGCACTGCGCATCCAGATGACGGCCATGCCGCAGTTGGTCGCGGCGTTGCACAGCTTCGTCGGTATGGCGGCGGTGCTTGTCGCGATCGGTACCTTCATCAACCGCCACCAGGCGGGCACGCTGAACGCGGTGCTGATGGGCGAGCTGTCCGCGGGCATCGTCATCGGCGCGATTACGTTCACCGGCTCGGTGATCGCGTTCGCGAAGCTGCAGGGCATCATGAGCGGTGCGCCGATCAAGTTCGCCGGCCAGCATGCCCTGAACGCGCTGATCGCGGTCGCGACCATTGCGCTGGCCGTCCACTTCGCTATGACCGGCTCGGTCTGGGCGTTGATTCTCATGACCCTGCTGGCGTTTGTCCTCGGCGGCACCCTGATCATCCCCATCGGCGGCGCCGACATGCCGGTCGTCATCTCGTTGCTGAACAGTTACTCGGGCTGGGCCGCCGCGGCCACCGGCTTCACGCTGCACAACAACCTGCTGATCATCGTCGGTGCGCTGGTCGGCTTCTCCGGCGCCATCCTGTCGTACATTATGTGCCGGGCCATGAACCGCAGCATCATCAACGTGGTGTTCGGCGGCTTCGGCACCGATGGCAGCAGCGCCGACAGTGCCGGTGCGGTGGCGGCGGAGAAGGGCGTCAAGTCGGCGTCGGTGGAAGATGCCGTCTACTGGATGGAGGACGCCAATAAGGTCATCATCGTGCCCGGCTACGGCATGGCCGTCGCCCAGGCCCAGCACTCGCTGAAGGAGATGATGGAATTGCTGGAGGCGCGCGGGGTCGAGGTCAAGTTCGCGATCCATCCCGTTGCGGGCCGCATGCCGGGTCACATGAACGTGCTGCTGGCGGAGGCCGATATCCCCTACGACCACGTGCTGGAGATGGACGAGATCAATCCCGAGTTCCAAGGCGCCGACGTGGCGCTCGTGGTCGGGGCCAACGACGTCGTCAACCCCGCGGCCAAGGAAGATAAGACCAGCCCCATCTACGGCATGCCGATCCTCGAGGCCGGCAAGGCGCGGCAGGTCTACTTCCTCAAGCGCTCCATGCGCCCCGGCTACTCCGGCGTCGACAACCTGCTCTTCTACCAGGACAACACCTCGCTGATCTTCGGCGATGCGAAGGACACCATCGAAGGCATGGCGTCGGCGCTGAAGGGCGGGGGGCACTGATCCGGCGGCGTCTTCCCGCAACCAGACGAGCCGCGAGGTCGAGGATACTCAGCCCTGTTTCTCGACTGTCCCTGGGCTGGGGGTATGGATGCGGCTGCGCTGGAACAGCCGCTCGATGCCGCGATCGTAAGCCGTCTGGATGGCGTAAGCGATCAGGATGGTCGCGGGCATCACGATCAGCAGCAGATACCAGACTTGGTTCCAAGGCGCATCCGGGAAGTAGGCGGCGATCGCGAGCTTGAAGGTCACGCGGTGGAGCAGGTAGAGGCCGAAGCCCGCGTAGGCGAGGAACAGAACCGTCGGCGCGTGCAGCGGTCGGGCCAGGGTCGGGGCGTAGATGAACAGTACCAGGGTCCCGACCAGCGCGATCGGGAAGCCCCGGGCGACGCCCGACAGGGACCATTCGTTGGATCCTTGGGCGAGCCAAAGCACCACCGGCAGCAGCGCGACCAGCCAGAGCGCATGACGCGTGAGCCAGTCGCGCAGGGCGTCGTTTCGCCGATATAGGATCGCGAACACGAAGATCGGCCAGTACAGCAGCAGCCGGGGGTCGATCTGCTTGACCCACAGATGGACCGCCACCAGCGCGCCGATGACGGCAGCCGTGCTCAGCGTTGTCGGAAGCGGGCTATCCGCGATGCGGATCACGAACGGGGCGATCAGATAGAACAGCATGATCATCGTGATGAACCACATCGTCGGTAGCGTCGGCGGGTCGAACATCGAGGTCAGCAGGATGCCGTCGACGAGTTGACCCGTCGGCGCCAGGTCTGCAGCCCAGAACAGCGCTATTGCCGAAAGGTACAGCGGGTAGATGCGAAGCAGCCGACGCGCGTAGAAGCCCCGCAGACCGGCCGCGTCGAGCGGCACCGATTGGCGCGCCAACAGGAAGCCTGAGCAAAAGACAAAGGTGGCGAGGGTGATGTATTTCAGCGCGGTCGTATAGAGGTTCGCGTAGCCCGGCAGCGCCTCGGTGTAAGGTATCAGGTGCCAGTAGCCGACGATGTACAGGATGCACGCGGCGCGAAGGAAGTCGACGCCGATGTCGCGCTTCGTGGTGGGCATGATCTTTTCCCGGTAGTTGGATCAGACGCACGCTCGTTTGCGCCCGCGGGCGCGATGGCAAAACGAGGTGGCGCGATAAATTCCATAATAATGCCATGGTTATACGGCGCAATCGGGAGGCGGCGTCAATGCGCCGGCACGGTTTGCGGCGGCGACGATTGATCTCCGCGGCGCACGAATAGTCGTGGATCGGGGGATTGCAGTCGCCCGACTGCCGGCACCTCCGGGGCACCCGGGCGTTCGGCGGCGGGAGGACGGCCGCGCGCTGTTTCGGCGATCTCGGCCCATGGCCGGCGCGGCGGCGCCCATGTCCGAGGCATTGCGGGTGAGCGCCGATTCCGAATCAGGGGCCGATCCGGGGCCGATCCGGGGCCGATCCGGGGCCGGACCCGATGCGAAGGGGAGCCGACCGGTCCCCGATTGGACCCGGTCGGAGCCGGACAGTCCCGGCCGACCCCCGCGGCGTTATTCCGCCGGCTTCTCTCCCTCGGGGGCGGTCGCCTCTTCGGCAGTTGCGGCCTCGGCTTCCGGCTCGGGCGCGGCTGCCTTCGGCTGCGGCGCCTTGACCAGCCCCTGAGCACTCAGCACGGCGAGCTTGTCGTCGCCGCGCACCCAGCGCTTCTGCTTGTCCTTGACGGCGTAGCGTCCGGAACGCTTTTCGTAGATCGTGTGCTCATCGGTTTTTGCGACGCGCTTCATCGTCGGGATTCCTCTAAGTTCGGGAGTGGGTGACAAAAGATTGCGCAGACGGCCGTGCGCCGGAGTGCCCGCCGGCCATGCAGCGCGGATCGGAAAAAAATCGATTCATGGGCTATGTCGGCCGCAAACCGACGCGGAGATCGAAAACGGGGTTTCCGAAGTCCATTTTGCGGGCCGCGCCCATGGCAAAGCATCCTGCTCCGGCGCCGTAGCCTTGCATCATTCGGCCTTTGCGGATGGCTGCAAGACCGCCGCCATGTCCGCCTCGGCAACCGGCAGGACCAATACCGCGTGCAACCGAAAGCGTTCTGCGAGACGCTCCACGTAGCGGTGCTGGTCTTTACTCACGAGAACGATCACCTTCGCCGCGGGCGAGAATTTTTGCAGGCTCGCCAGCAGGACGTCCAGGTTGCTGATGTTGGCGCCCGCGTAATTGTTGCCGAATCCGTAAATGAATTCGGCGACGACCCAATCGGGCGGCGTGGTCTTCAGTGCCTTCAGCGCCTTACGCTGACCAGGCAACCGAATCTCGTCGATGCCGAGACGGCGATAAAGAGGCCCGAGGTCCGGATAGGCCGGTGATTCGACGATCGAGAACAGTGTCGGCACGCGCGGACGCTCTCTGCCGTGTGTCGCGTCAGACGAAGTGATCGTAGTCGTCGTTGTTTTTGTCGATACGCTCGATGTCGACCTCGACCTTCGCCACCAGCGCCGCGATGGCGGCCAAGGCCGCGATCACCGGCGCCAGCAGCGTGACAGCGCCGCCGACGGCGACGCCGGCCGTGAGCGGTACTTCCAGCATCGGGTCGCCGCTCGGCTTGCGAATGATCAGCCGCCGCACATTGCCGTCGGCGATCAGACCCTTGACGAAATCCACCAGCTCGCTGCCTGCCATGGTGACTCGTTCAGTGATGCGATTGCCTTCTTTGCCGTCGCTCATAGGACCCTGTTGTTCCGTTTCTAGCAGAGAGCAATATACAGCGACCGACCCCCGCGGCGCCATCGGTGCGGCCCGTGGCGTCGGCTGTGTTTGCCGGTCAGCGGCGATCGGAATCGCGCGTTCCGCAAAGCTCGATCACTCGCTCGGCGCCCGGGCGGGTCTCTTCTCCGGACGGTAGCGGCGCCTCCGGATTCCGCAGCCAAGCGGCGATATCGGTGCGCACCCGCGCGCCTTGGCGGTCGCGCGTGAGCATGTGCCAACCGTGCCGGTAGAGCACCAGACGCATGTCCGGTCTATCCGGCAGCCGCCGCAGCAAGCGGCAGAAGGCCGTTTTCGGGATGATGTCGTCGCGTTCGCCGTACAGCAGCAGTACCGGCCCGCTCAGTCGCGCGGAGGCGTCCATCGCCCGGTCCATCAAGTTGGTCACGCCGTAGAGCGCATCGACGCGCGTGGATTTGATGATCAACGGGTCAGCCGACATGGCGCGCAGCATGGCCAGGTTGTCCGTGGGGTGAATCGCTACCCCGTCGCCGGTCAGTCGCATGCCGGGCGCGAGCCGAGCGAGTGCGTCGAGGAGCACGCGTTGCGGCCCGGGCATCGTGTCGCGTGACCAGACCGCCGGCGCGATCAGCACGGCGCCGTCCACATGCGCCCGCGTGCGCGATGTCTCGGGCACCGCCATCCCGGCCCGTCTCCCGGAGCCGGCATCGGCGCCCGGGGCGGCGAGGACGTTGATGGCGACCGCGGCGCCCATGCTGTCGCCGACCAGATAGATGCGCGCTCGGGGGTGTCGCTCGCGCAGCAGCGCCGCCATCATGCGGGCATCGTCGATCAAGCGCTCGCTGCCGTGCCAGCGCCGGCGCAGCGCGGAGGCGCCGAACCCGCGTTGGTCGAGTGCATAGGTCTTGATGCCTTCGGCGGCCAGGTGGCGCGCGAGCCGCTCGAAGGCCGCGGCATAGTCATTGAAGCCATGCAGGGCGAGCACGACGATTTCGTCGTCGCCCGACGTGCCCGACACGCCGGCCGGCGTCGGCCAGGTTCGCACGGGCAGCCAGTAGCCATCCGGCATGCGGGCGGCAGTGCGATAGAGCCCCGGCTCGGCGTCGGCCGAGGGCGCCTCGACGATGCGCGGACCGGTGCAGCCTGCGCCGAGCGCCAGGATTGCCGCGAGCGCCCCGCACGCGGCGATGCGCACGCAGCGGCGACGGGGCATGACCGCGGCCGCC
Source organism: Thiohalocapsa sp. (assembly GCA_021736785.1). GTDB lineage: Bacteria > Pseudomonadota > Gammaproteobacteria > Chromatiales > Chromatiaceae > Thiohalocapsa. The sequence continues at coordinate 42,615 of JAIPFF010000048.1, forward strand.
GCGCCCCGCCTGCGCGCCGCCGGGGCGCACGCGCCGGGGCG